>JADFYI010000003.1:0-165103 GCA_015233145.1 Candidatus Omnitrophota bacterium | reverse complement strand
CGGGGTCATGCCGGCGACATCGCCATGGTCATAGGCAAATTTGCCTTTGGTCATTTTGGGAGACGCCGCAGATTCCACAGGAATAATCTCAATTTTCTCGCCGTTGATTTTATCGCACGTAAAAGGAAACGCGATTCCCGCAAAATTACTGCCCCCGCCCGCGCAAGCGATCACAATATCCGGCTTTTTAACGCCAATTTTCTTAAGCTGTTTTTTAGCCTCAAGGCCGATGATCGTCTGATGTAAAAGAACATGGTTTAAAACGCTTCCCAAAGCATAGCGCGTCTGGCCGGATTTGTCGGTCACCGCCGCTTCCACAGCCTCACTGATGGCAATGCCAAGGCTGCCAGGCGTATGGGGCATTTCCTTAAGCACAGCGCGTCCGGCATTGGTTTCTGTAGACGGGCTTGCAATGCAATTAGCACCCCACAGCCCCATCATAATCTTTCGTAAAGGTTTCTGCTCAAAACTTACACGCACCATGAACACCTTGCACTCCAGGCCAAAAACATGGCAGGCAAAAGAAAGCGCGGTTCCCCACTGCCCGGCACCGGTTTCTGTGGTGATCTTTTTGACGCCAAACTGCTTGTTATACCAGGCCTGAGGCACGGCAGTATTGGTTTTATGGCTCCCGGCAGGAGAAACGCTCTCATCCTTATAATAAATCTTGGCCGGAGTTTTAAGGTACTGCTCCAGGCGAAGGGCTCGGCGCAAGGGCGAGGGCCTCCACTGGTATAAAATCTGCTGAACTTCCTCGGGGATGTCTATCCAGCGCTTCTGGCTCATTTCCTGCTCGATTAAATTCTTCGGGAACACGGCCTCCAGCATTTCCGGCTTGACCGGAGTGCCGTCAGGCGCTAATGGCGGAAGCATGGGTGTTGGCAAATCCGCTGCCAGGTTATACCATTTCTTGGGCATGTCTTTTTCATCTAAAAAAACTTTGATCTGATCCATAATATCCTCTGGGTTTAAAAATAAATTTTATTCCCCTATTATATGCGCAGAGCCTCAAACGTCCAATAAAAAAGGCAGCTTCGATTTATATCGTTAAGCTGCCTTTTGGATTTCTAATCAAAAAACATTATTGAGCGATCGGATGCCTTGGATCTACACACGTTACTGTTTGAGACCAACTGAAACAAGCGTCTCCTCCACTCGGATTTTTTGCATAAACTACACACTTAGCTCCCTCTAGTGATTCCATATTACCTGGGTGAGGTATAACATCGCAACCTGATGTTACTGGTGGCGGTGGCGTTTTGGTCTCACCAGATGTGTCAGGTGGTATTTTAGGATGACCTTGCGAATCACTTCCCGGAACATAGCAAGAAGCAGAATAAACCACACCATCTTGGGAATTGTTCCAGGTCACGTTACATGTTCCTGTAGCGGGATTGTAGATTGCTGAAACATTACCAGGCGTTGCCGGTAATTCAGGGCACAACACTGGGGGTGGCGGATCTTCGACAGGGTCGAATATATCCCCCAGCCAGTAGCGAATTCTTAACCAAGTGGAAAAAATACATTCTTCCCTGTCAGCTAATTCTGGTCTGGTACAAAATTTTGCAGGGCCGTCAATAGGGATCTGGGCAAAAATTATAAAGCTTGCGTTAGTGGCAGCAACAACTGTATTACTTACCGCATAGTAAGCTGTGGACATAGCCCCTGTGCTGTCTGTGGCTATAGCGCTTAAGTTATAACTGCCGGCAGGCACATTCAACAAAGAACCCAAGGCAACACTACTCCAGGTGGCAGTCGCCTCACTATACCACGAGTCAACCTTTGAATCCGCGGCAGTCACAGTTTCTAATAATGTTGAACCATTGTAAAAAGCAATTTGAGTGATGGGGCCTTTGGCCGATGTCGCCCACGCCGCCAGAATAAAATTTAACGGGGCTGTGGCAGAAGGATTAACGGCAAAGGCTGTTAATCCCGCTACCGGTGAAGGCCCTACTGTCACATTCACTGCAGCAGAGGTGTTTTTCACACCCCTGAAATCTGTAGCCACAGCTGTTATGTGGTAGCTGCCAGGAGCCACATTCTTCCACGTATAGGTGTAAGGCTTCCAGGGCACTGTTTTTAATAATGTTGTGCCGTTATAAAAATCAACCCGAACCGTCATGGGATTTAACACCTTGGCCTCAAAAAACATATTGGCCCCAGCCGGATAAACAGTATTATTTAACGGTTGAGTCAACCTGACGGGAACATTCACGACAGGCATTAATGTTGTTATCGGGGTGAAAGTTGATATTGTTACCGGTGTTTGCGTTGATATTGCTACCGGTATGGACGTTGCTGTTGTGGCCAACGCCGGAGGCTTTGCTGTTTTTACTGTTACGGGATCTGCGTAAGAAACAATCCCCAAGCAAAGCACAACAACTAACGCACCTGCCAATATCAAGAAAATCCGATGCAAACCAAATGCGCCTTTAATATTATCTTTTTTCATAACAACGCATCCTTCCAAGGCTTGATATTGGTTAACACCTTAAGCCCCATTGTTGTCTTGGCATGGCAACAGGAATGGACTTAAGCACGGCCAAAAAAGCCTCAACCGTTTCCGACTGAGGCTTTTTTATTTTTACTCCTGTTTTTAAGAAAAAATATCCTTTATTTGTTAGAGCCTGTTAAATATTTATAAAACGTTATTGTCGATGCTGTTGGCGTTGTGCAAATACACCCCACAACATTGGCTATTACTGTCGGTGTTTTTTGAACAGCCAAGACGCTTGATGGCTGCCCCCCTAATGTAATCGTCACGGCACTTGTCTGAGTGCAACAGGGGTCCTGGCAAACTCCCTGCCACATCGGAGGAGGCGGGATAGTAAGAGGAGGCCCCGAACAAACCTTAGGAGCGGCGCATGTTGTACAATCAATTGTCTTGCCACACCCGTCATCAAAAACTCCACAGGCATTGTCATTGGCATGATAATCGGCATTATAAAAAGAGCATGTCCGAGGCTGACAAACACATTGCCCATTTACGCATGAATCTGGAGCAGTACATGCATGCCCGCAGGTACCGCAATTATCGTTGTCTCCTAGGTAACCGCTAGGACACTTGCACGCGCCGCTCTGGCAGGTTTCTCCATTTGTGCATTGAGTCCCGCAGGCACCGCAATTATTGTTGTCTCCCACTTTGCCACCATTGGGGCACTTGCAAGCTCCGCTCTGGCAGCTTTCTCCGCCTGAACATGTAATCCCGCAGCCGCCGCAGTTACTATTGCTTGTCTGTGTGTCCGTGCAAGCCCCTGCACAAACGACCTGCGTACCAGGACACTTACAGCTCCCGCTCTGACATGTTTGTCCCGTAGCTGAGCATACGTTCCCACAACCACCACAGTTACTGGCATCTGTGCTGGTATTGGTGCACGTCCCGTTGCACCTTGTCGGCTGGGCAGAAGGACACGGCGTTGGCGTTGGTGTCGGTGTCGGCGTTGGTGTTGGCGTCGGAGTTGGCGTTGGGGTCGGAGTTGGCTTCGGAGGATTTAAATGATCATCTCCTGTCGCATATTTAACCGCTCCGCCTATCGCAGCGCCAATAACAACGGCAGCAATAACAATTGGCGCAACTGAGCCGAATATGGAAAAAACTATAATAACAAATGCTATACCTATTATTGCACCACCAAGCACATCTTCTCCGCTTGGTCCTGCCCATGCTGCAAACATGGGACTGGCTACTTTTTGTTTCAGGGCGATTATCGTTGCAGGTTGAGCAAAAACCGTTTTCCCCTGAGGAGGATTAGCGCAACAGGCGAAATACCTTGTGCCAGAAAGGTTGTATTGATCTTGACCAATCGGACACGGATTTGCGGGATCAGCGATATTCACCGCGCAGTTTCCAACAAGAAAACCATTGGTCTCAAATTTTATAAATAACGCACTTTTCACAAGATTCAGATATCCTTTAAAAAAATCAACGGATCCAAATCCCGTGACAGCGTCAAAACCTTTCACGGCTGTAAAATAACCGTTACTGCCAGAAATAACATCCTTGAAATTTCCAGGATAATTTACAGGATCCTGCGCAAAATTATAAAACATAGGGTTAATAAGCCCTATGGAAGGTATCGTATCTCTGGTTAATTGACTGAGCCCCTGGTCCACGAGCCCCACCAACGATGCCACAATATTCGTTGCTATGGCTGTACCAGAATACCCCCCCCAAGCTCCATTAATACGAAATGCATATGGGGTTGATTGATCTGCATTAAGGGCTGTATCCGGCAGATTACGATAGCTTGGTGACAGTTTTGCAGTCCTTGCTGCGCCGGGGGTAACAATGGGAACCTGATAAAATGGAATAGGCCAAAGCCGGCTTACACCGCCGCCGCCCAGCATTGAGGCTGATTCAGCATATGTTCCATTTTTGGCTGCAAGACTTGTGCTTCCAACCGCCGTGACATAAGGCAAACTGGCAGGTAAATCCACGGATGCTATTTGAGGGTTTAACGGGTCATCATAAGCACCATTATCCCCTGAAGCAGCCAGAACACTTATCCCCTGGGCCGCGGCCTGCTGGGCCATCTGATTATAAAAATTGGCTGTGACGGTCTGGTGCTCAGGAGCGCCCCAGGTAAGGCTGATAACATTATTCTGCGGCTTTCCGGCGGCTGTTGCGGCATTAACCATTTGCCCCAAGGCATCTATCAGGCCATTGGCGGTATTGCTCGCCTGATAAACATAAATCGCTTTTGTCCCAAGCGCATAGGCTTCCAGAGACTCAACATCAAGTGTTGCCTGGCTGGCTCCTCCTGTAACAGTATAATCAAGGGGCGGAATAAACCGGTTAACAGGAACATTAATCAAAGGCACATGCGAAAGCGCAAATTCTTTTTCAAAGGTTGCGATATCCGCAGACTGATACCCATCAAACTCCAAAAGGGCAATATTAGTTTTCCCTGCATAGCTCGGAATCGCAGAGGTAACTGTGACTGTCGCCGGACTGCTGGTCACGCTCCCGGCAGAATTGGTAACAGTAACAGCGTATGCGCCGCTTTGCACCAGTGTTGTTGTATTAAGAGTAAATGTGGAGCCTGTGGCTCCGGGAATGGGCAAATAGTCGGCACTAATGCCATTAATAAGGCCAGCGCCTATAGGCTTTTTCACCCACTGATATTTTGGCGCAGGAAAACCTGTGGCCGCTACAGTCATGGTTACAGGGCTCAATGGCGTCACTGTTTGGCTTTTTGGTTGAACTGTGATAGTCGGAGCTACCGCTGGCCTCACCAATAAGGGGGCCGAGACATAAATAGAGCCTCCCACAAGACAATAATAAACTGTTCTGGCCATATCAAGAGTTGTCGAACCAGTGGTATAGGCAGGGCCCGTGGCTCCAGGAATATTGCTCATAGTGCCAGCAGGTGGTTTGACCATCCATTGATATGTTATTGGAGCAGGTCCGCTGGCTAATACTGAAAAAGTCGCCGCGTCCCCTGCCATAACGGACTGAGAAGACGGCGCTTTTACAATCGTAAGGGTTGCCGTTACAGGGCTCACTGTTAATTTTACCGGATTACTGGTGACGCTGCCGGCATCATTTGTAATCACGCATTGATACGTTCCGCTGTCAGCAACTGTTGTCGCTCCTATGGAATAAGTTGCGCTTATTGCCCCGAGAACAGGTGCATAAGCCGTGCTGCCGTTTGGCATTTTCATCCATTGATATGCCGGCGCAGGTGAGCCTGCGGCTGCCACTGTAAAAGTTGCCGATGCCGGAGTTATAACCGTTACATCCGTTGGCTGCTGTGTAATGAGCGGCGGAGTGACTTCTGTTGTCGAAGTTGGAGCGGGAAATGACTGGAAATTATACGCTGCCTTGACATCTGCGGGCGCTAAAGCCCCGTTCGGGGCATGACCTATTGCAGGAGATACGATTTGCGGACCAGGAAGAGCATGTGGATTATACCTTGGGCAATCATCCAGGCCAGCGACCTCCAGGATATTAACTCCTGATGGCACTGTGGCATTGCGATTAGGCGCATAGTGTTGGGCAGTCCCCCATCCTGGAAACATTTGTATGGCTGAAGCGCCGCCAAAAAATGCTTTATTATAAGCCGAAACCGGACCGCGCACTGATAATACTGTCCCGTTAAGAGACTGTGCTGTTACACTAAGGCCATAACCCGTAAGAAAACTTTTTACAGCCGCAATATCGGCATCCGAAGCCCGGTATGACTGATTAAATACAGCAGGAGTGATAAAAGATTCAAAATTAACATCTTCAGGACTATATAAGCTTAAAAGCAAGGCATTGAGTTTGGTTTGCGCATCCGGAGCTAAAGGCAAAACAACCCTGGTGTCAATAACCATGCTATCCGAGGCTGGATTATTGGCAGTCTTGTAAGCGGGAAAATTTTTCTGAACCCATGCAGGGACCAGTCCTGTTAAAATTCTGGGAGAAGTTTGGGCATAAGAGGGTGAGGCAAAAAGCAAAGATTGGGCGATAAGGGCAAGACTGGAAACAACTACGACAACGCTTTTAAGAAATCTAAGACATGGTTTTTTAATCTTTTTCATTGTCTTGCACTCCTTAATAATAAAGCCAAACATCTCTGGCGATTGTCAAAAAAACCACATCTTGGTTAAGCCTGTGCTTGAACCAGATCTTTGCAATATTAACTTTTGTTAATATTACCCTATATAACAAAAATATAACATATAAAGAAGGCCTGTCAAGGCAATGGCCTGTAATTTTTCCGTCTAACAATGCTCAAGTTCCTTAAACCCATGACCGGAACCAGATATGATGGCTGTAAAAGCTGGCGCTCACTGGCAGCCCTGTCAGAAGCGGATACCAGAAAACAAACATCCCTGCGGTCAGGACCAGATAATATATGACCACCGCACGGCCAATTTTGCCTTTATTCCATAGTTTCACACCCATCACCGCAAAGGCCATGGCTAAAAAAGGCATCACAGGATACATATAATGAAGAAACTTCATGCGGCTGACAAAAATATAACAAAGCCATTGCGATGCAAACCCTGCCAAAATGATACCAGCCACGCGCGACTTGTTTTTTAAGCCTTCCCACAACATATACCCTATGGCAACCGGCATCATCCAGAACAGAGCAGGATTGCCTATGCAAACAATCCCCTCAACCGTTGCGCCAGGAGTGCCGTAATAGGCTGTCTGAAAATACATCCAGACCGGACGCGCCATGGCCGGCCACGTCCACCAGTCAGAAACATACGGATGTGTTTGCTTTGTTGAAAAGTGGTATTGCAGATGAAACAATGGAATCGCCCATATATCGACTGCTTGATGATCCTTAAAGAACATGACCGGCACATAAACACAGAAAAACATGACCACCGGAATCAGGATAAAACATACCGCGCTCCACATGAGAAACTTACCGCGCTCGGCCTTTCTCTGCCAGGCATAAATGAGGACAAAAGGCCCGAAAAAGAAAACCATATTGAACACCAGTATTTTGGTGGCCAAGGCCAGGCCTAAAAATATTCCAGATAATAAAAGGTATTTTCGGTTAAAAGAGGCTTTTCCCTCCAAAGCATAAAAGAAAAACAACATGGATAAAAGCATCCACAACAAAAGAAAAGCATTCATCATGGCCGCACGGGCTTGCGTCAAGGAAAGGCAGTCAAAAAGCATAAAAAAGACAGCCAGCAAAGACGTGGTTACATCTTGCGTAATTTGTTTGACCAAAAAATATAAAACAATCAAAACCCCAACTCCTGCCAAAAGCGATACCAGCCGCCATGACCAGGAATAATCGCCAAAAACACGAACACATCCAGCCATTAAAAAATTCCACAACGGTGGATGAGCGGAAAGCGTTATGCTGTACTCCCCGGCTCCCAAGCTTCGCATGAAGTTCACATAAAGAATCTCATCAAAGTAGGGTTCCCTCGGAAGGTAAAAATGATACCCGTAAACAAAAAACACCAGAATACCCAGTAAAATAAAAACAATCGTCCGGTAACGATTTTTATCAATCATAGTATTGATATTATAAATTAATAAAATCGGCTCAGCTTGCCTTTTTTTGAATATTATCTTGGCAGGAAAGTTATGGAAGGAAGGGCAAAATTAAAATAATTTATTAGCTAGAAAACCAAAAAAAAGCACCAGAGGAACGCTTACAACCGGAAGCCAGAGCGCAGTGCGGCGTCCGGCATTGACCCACAAAAGCCCGATCGCCGTGTAATTGGTGGCTACCCCAGCCATAAGAAACACCAGGGCGTTCCCTAAGGCACCGGTCTGGCGGTAAATTTCAAAAGCCAAAGGCGACATGCCTGTGGAACAGGTTTCCATAAAAGTGGCAGCCACAAGCGTGAAGGTCATGCCGCCAAACGATTTGCCCATGTAATGATGGAAAAAATGCTCCGGGATATAAGCGGCCGCAAAAGAAGCAAGCGTCAAACCGATCAAAAGCCACCAAAGCGTCATGTTGGAAAGGTCTTTTATGCCTTTCACAACGCCTTTTGCATCTGCCATCAACTGCTCTGGAGTGAAGCGGTAAGCAGCCATCCTGGCAAAGATATCTTTTCGTAAATCAAAGGCGGCATCATGAGGTGGAACATAAGGATTCTTTTCAACTACACCGTTTCTTTCAAAAGCCTGATAAATGAGCCCCACAATAATTGCGATCAAAATGGCGGTAAAAATCAGAAACAAACCCTTCATAAGCCCAAAAAAACCGATCATCATTAATGTCAAAGGGAAATTGGCCCAGGGACTGGCCAAAAGAAATGCCACAACCGATGAAGTGGACGCTCCCTTTTTATAAAACTGGATGGCAATCGCCAAAACACCGTGATTGCAAACCGCCATAAGAAAACCTAAAAAGACAGAATAAAAAATTGTGCGTTTTTTAGGCTGCGCCAAAATTTGCGACACATACTCTCTGGGCACATAATAATCAATAAACCCGCCGATAAACAAGCCCAAACCAAGCGCCCACCACATCAGCTTAAACAAAGAACCAAAGACATGGCGAAAAGGGCCTAACAATGGAATAAAATAAGAGAGGCCAAGGATTGCGCCAATTATTAAAATAGTTAGAAAAAGTTTATTTTTAAACATCTTATTGCCGCCTTTGGCACACCGCGTAGGTTAGACCATTTATACTTTTCACCACCCCGAAGCCTCCGAGCCACTATTGGTGGCTCTGGCAGTCTTCGGGATGATTTTCAAAGAATCCTTTGAAAATCACCTCCGCGGTGTCTATATTTTAGAAAATGTTTACCAATTGACAATAATATACCTTTCAATTATTGTTTAATCCATGAATAAGAATACTCCTTCACCTATCGAAAAGCTCCTTAAAGAACGCATCCTTATTTTGGATGGCGCCATGGGCACCATGGTTCAGCGCCGCAACCTTACGGAAAAAGATTACCGGGGCGAACGCTTTAAAGACTGGAGCCATGACCTAAAAGGAAATAATGACCTTTTATCCCTCACCCGACCGGACATTATTGCCAATATCCATAAGCTTTACCTTGATGCTGGCGCAGATATCATTGAAACCAATACCTTTAACGCGAATCGCATCAGCATGGTGGATTACCACATGGAGTCTTTGGTGTATGAGCTGAACCTCGCCTCTGCCAAACTCGCGCGTGCGGCTTGCGACGAATTTACAAAAAAAAATCCATTAAAGCCGCGTTTTGTGGCTGGCTCTATCGGCCCCACCAACAGAACAGCGTCCATTTCTCCTGACGTGAACGACCCCTCTTACCGTGCGATCAATTTTGATAAATTGGTCGAAGCCTATGGCGAACAAATAACGGGCCTTGGCGAGGGAAACGTTGACGTTCTTTTGATCGAAACAATTTTCGACACCCTGAACGCCAAGGCCGCAATTTATGCCGCACTTTCCTATAATGAGTCGGCAAAGCATCCCATTCCTATCATCATTTCCGGCACAATTACCGACGCCTCTGGCCGCACCCTTTCAGGCCAGACCGCAGAGGCTTTCTGGATTTCCGTGAAACATGCCCAACCTCTGGCTGTCGGATTTAACTGTGCGCTGGGCGCCAAAGACATGCGGCCGCATATTCTCGACCTTGCGCGCCTGGCCAATACTTTTGTCAGCGCTTATCCTAACGCAGGGCTGCCGAACCAATTTGGCCAATATGACCAAACCCCCGAAGAAATGACCACCTTTGTTAAAGAATTTGCCCAAAGCGGGCTTGTCAATATCCTTGGCGGGTGCTGCGGCACAACTCCCGACCACATCCGCGCGATTGCCGAGGCAGTTAAAGAAATCCTGCCGCGCAAAGTGCCCTCTTTTGAACCTTGCTCATCCTACAGCGGGCTTGAGCCTTTGACGTTGCGGGAAGGCATAAATTTTGTAAACATCGGCGAACGCACCAATGTCACAGGCTCTAAGAAATTTGCAAAACTCATTATTGACGGCCATTACGATGAGGCCCTTTCCGTGGCCCGCCAGCAGGTTGACGCCGGCGCCCAGGCCATTGACATTAACATGGATGAGGCCATGCTTGATTCCAAGGCAGCCATGGTCAAATTTTTAAATCTGATTGCGTCGGAACCAGACATTGCGCGCGTCCCTGTCATGATTGATTCTTCCAAATGGGATGTTATTGAGGCCGGGTTAAAATGCGTGCAGGGCAAATCAATCGTGAACTCCATCAGCCTCAAGGAAGGCGAAGACAATTTTAAAGCCCAGGCCCGTAAAATCAGAAAATACGGCGCGGCTGTAGTTGTTATGGCCTTTGATGAACAAGGACAGGCTGACACTCAAACCCGTAAGGTTGAAATTTGCCAGCGTGCTTATAAAATCCTTACCCGGGATATTGGATTTCCTGCCGAGGATATTATTTTTGACCCCAACATTTTTGCCGTGGCCACGGGGATTGATGCGCACAATAATTATGCCCTGGACTTTATTAATGCCACGCGCGAAATAAAAGAAAAGCTTCCCCACTGCCGCATATCAGGCGGCGTGAGCAACGTGTCTTTCTCTTTCCGCGGCAATGACCAGGTTCGTGAAGCCATGCACTCTGTTTTTCTTTATCACGCGATCAAGGCTGGCATGGACATGGGTATTGTGAACGCCGGAATGATCGCGGTTTATGATGAAATCCCTAAAGATTTCCTCGAAATGGTTGAGGATGTCATTTTAAATCGTCGAAGTGACGCAACCGAAAGGCTTCTCTCTTTTGCAGGAACACTCAAAGGCAAAGATAAGGCGATTGTTGAAGATCAGGCGTGGCGCTCTGGGCCCATTGAAAAACGCCTGGCTCATGCGCTTGTCAAAGGCATCACGGATTTCATTGACATTGATATTGAAGAGGCTTTAAAAACATACCCCCGCCCGCTCACTATCATTGAAGGCCCTTTAATGGATGGCATGCACATTGTGGGAGACCTTTTTGGCGCCGGAAAAATGTTTTTGCCTCAAGTGGTCAAAAGCGCCCGCGTCATGAAAAAAGCCGTGGCCATTCTCCAGCCCCTGATTGAAAAAGAAAAATCTGGCGCTGCCAAAACCGCGGGCCGGATTCTTATGGCAACGGTCAAAGGTGATGTTCATGATATCGGAAAAAATATTACAGGTGTTGTTTTAGCCTGCAACAATTTTGAAATCATTGATCTCGGTGTCATGACACCGTCAGAAGTGATCTTAAAAAAAGCCCGTGAACTTAAGGTGGATATTGTGGCCCTCTCGGGCCTCATTACGCCGTCTCTGGACGAAATGGTCAAGGTCGCCTCAGACATGAAAAACGAAGGCTTTACTATTCCTCTTATTCTAGGAGGTGCCACTACCTCTGAAAACCACACGGCCGTAAAAATCGCCCCGGCCTACAGCGGCGCGGTTGTGCATGTCAAAGATGCCTCGCGGGGAGTCGGCATTTGCCGGGATTTGCTCAACCCAAAAACACGCGATGCCTTTGTGTCCGCTAACCGGGCTAAACAGGAAGAAATCCGTAAGAATTTTGAGGCCAACAAGGCTGCCACCAGGCTCATCCCGCTTTCCGAGGCGCGCCGGTTAAAGCCCTCTTTCGACTGGAGCAAAGCGGCTATTCAAAAACCCTCTTTTCTGGGAACCAAGGCGCTTAAGGATTTTGATATCCGCCGCATCCGTGAACGGATTGACTGGTCGTTTCTTTTTCTGGCCTGGGGCTTAAAAGGCCGTTACCCGGCAATCCTTAAAGACCCTAAATTTGGCCCTGAGGCTGTTAAAATTTTTAACGATGCCAACGCCATGCTCGATGACATTACTATCAAAAGGCTTCTTTCCTGTCATGGTGTTGTGGGATTCTTTCCTGCTAACAGTGTTGGGGATGACATTGAGGTTTACACCGATGACTCGCGTAAAAAAATCCTCACCACTTTTTACATGCTCCGCCAGCAGATTTTAAAAACAGACGATGAGCCTTACTACAGCCTGTCAGACTTTATTGCCCCCAAAGAAACCGGCGCTAAAAGTTACTTAGGCGCCTTTGCCGTAACCGGCGGAACAGGGATGGAAAATGCAGAAAAATATTTTAAAGGAGACGATTATAAAATCACCCTCTTAAAAACGCTTGCGGACCGCCTGGCCGAGGGTTTTGCAGAAGTGCTGCATGAAACTGTGCGCCGGGAATACTGGGGATATGCTCCAGATGAAAAGCTTTCCAATGACGATATTTTTGCCGGGCATTACCGCGGCATCCGCCCGGCGCCAGGCTACCCCGCCTGCCCGGACCACACGGAAAAACTTCAACTTTTCAACATCTTGAATGCCAGCGAAGTAACCGGCATAACCCTGACAGAATCCCTCATGATGATGCCTGCGGCCTCTGTCTGCGGCCATTATTTTGCGTGCCCCAAATCCCATTATTTTTCCATCGGGCATATTGCCAATGACCAGCTTTTAGACTATGCCAAACGCAAGGGGCTTTCTCTGGACGAAGCCAAACGCTGGCTTGGGCCAATCCTTCTCTAAAGAAATATTTTATCAAATATCGGGTGACACGAAGGCGGGTTCCCTTTTGCTCTGCATGGGTTATTGCCAAGGCATTTGAAGAAAGGGAGCCGTGCAGACAAAAGGGTGCCGAAGTGGCAGGACCCGATATTTGATAAAATATTTTTAAAAATAAATTCTAAAACGAGCAACTCATCTTTAAGGCGTAATTCCGCCCAGGGCTTGGATAATAAAACCTGTCGCGTGTCCGGTCAAACCCCACGACCTCGGAATATTGCTTGTCAAAAATGTTATTAATGCTTCCTGTGACCTTGAAATCCTTGTGCCGCCAGGATAAATTGGCATCTGCAACCATGTAGCCATTCACTCGCGAATGGGCATTGGCCTGATCATTAAGGGCATAGCTATTGCCCACATAAGTATCTGTGATATTAAGCGTTGTATTTCTGGTTAAAAGAAGCCTTAAGCCCACACTCCCCTTATGCCGCGGCGCCATGGGGATTTCATTTTTGCCATGCTCTCCGCCATCAAAATAAGCGTCGGTATACGTATAACTGCCAAACGAGGTTACCCAGTCGTTTAACTTGGCTTCTAAAGAAGACCGCAGTCCCTGGTGAACGGTCTTGTCATAATTTTCATTCTGAGGGAACCCGCCGGCTCCAGCCGTATAATCCGCATAAAGTTCATCGTTAACATTCATTCTGAACAATGACAAATCCGCTTTTAACCTTTCAGAAAACTTGTGGCGGACGCCTGTTTCATAATTGATGGCTGACTGCGGCTTTAAACCCGTATTAAGCTGGGCCGCACCCATATCATCAAAATACCCGAATTCATCCGCCGCAGGAAAACGAAAACTTTTACTCACGTTAACAAAAAGGCTGGAGTCCTCTTTATAGTTATAAACCAGTCCGCTGTTAAACGCCTGCATATCAGGGGCTATTTTTGTATCCTGGTCAGGGTTTCCCCACACATAATCATGATAATTAAAAGCATAGCGGGCCTTTTCATAGCGGTAACCATTCACAAAAACAAGCTCCTTAAAGATTGAAAACTCATCTTGCAGGTACCCGGCCATGGAAATTTTATTGATATTGGTATAACTGGTGAGGCTCTTATTTATCCGGTCATAATTATCAGAAACATATAAAACCCGATAAAAATCAAAGCCCGTAACCAGCTTGTTATCATGCCCCAACACGCTTTCTTTAATCGTATACTTAGGGGTGACGCCGACCGTTTCAATGTGATTTATTCGCGTATCCAGCGTCGTTGAGTAGGTATCAGAATCCTTTTTGCGATAAGAAAGATCAATATCAAAGTCTCCGGAATCCAAGACCCTGGCCTTTGTGCCCCAGACAAAGTAATAATCTTTTTCATTCGCATGATCAAAGCTAAACCTGGCATACCGCGGGCCATTGGCATCAATATTGCTTTGGAAAAGAGCGCCCGGCATTCCAAATGTCGAGGAGTGGAATCCTGAGTCAAAATGCATGGATAATGCCTCGGTAAAGTCATAGCCGATCTTGGAGGAAAAATCATTGGCCTTGTTAAAACCGTTATTGCGATAACCGTTACTGAATTCCCGCCCTTCACTCAACCAATACGAAAGTTTATCAACCCCGCCATTTAAATGAATTTTTTGAGAATTGGTATCATAACTTCCATATTGCGTTTCCAGATTGACCTGCGGCTTGCCTGCCCCTGTTTTTGTAATAATATTAACAACCCCGCTTGAGGCATTGTCCCCGTACAAAGCCGCGCCAGACCCGCCCTGGATCACCTCAATCCTCTCAACGCGGTCCAACGGGATTTGGCTCCAATCCACACCGCTTAAATCAATTTCATTCACGCGCCGGCCATCCACCAACACCAGCACATTCAACGGCGCCTGCTCGCCAAAGCCTGCCATATCAACGGTGGCCCTGGTGCCATTGCCATAATAATCCCTGACCATAAGTCCAGGGACTGCCCTTAAAACATCAATCACATTGCCGGCATTCGACCTTTTAATATCGCTGGCAGTGACTACAGTCACATCAGATGCCGCCCTTTCCATTGCTTCGCCATAGCGATACGGCGTCACCACAATCTGCCCCAAGTCAAGCGTGTCCGCTTGAGCGGCACACACCAACAACACACTTAAACTCAAAACCAAATTCAATAATTTTTTCATTTTTTCTCCATAAAATAAATTGCCCCTTGCCCGGCGATAAGCCAGACAAGGGGCATAGACAATATCTATACGCCTCGAACTGTCGTTACGCGCGACATCGATGCTTTAAATATCAGACGGTATTCTGGCTTGATGAACTCATTCATCTTACAGTAGCGCGACTGCCCGTGAATTTCACACGGTTTCCCAGTTCTGATACAGAAAAAAGGAACTTACTTTAAAAGAACTTCTGCCAGCTTTGTTGCCTTAACCCTTTGGGCCAGAAATTCATACCCGCCGAATAAAAGGACAGCATAAAGCAGGGTGCTCACCAGGGTCATCCTAAAAAACGGCACAGCCAGCGTATAGCACGACACAAAGCCGGCCCAGGTATGAGGATAATCTGTTAACCAGCATCCAAAATTGGAAACAATAAAAAATAAAATGGCTGACCACAAAGCCCCTGTGAGCGACCTGTGGACATTTTTATTCTGACGCACCCAAAGACCAATCGCTGACACGCAAAAAATAGCCGCCCAGGTCAGCATGACGGACGGATAAAGCCCCAAAAAAAGGTCAGTAACCATCATGAGGATCAGCGGCAGGAGAATCGCCTGAGAACGTTTTAAATAGACACTGCCAAAAAGCGCAATCGCAATAACCGGCGTAAAATTCGGCGCATGCGGCAAAAAGCGAGCCAAAACTCCCACCATTAACAGTCCCAAAGCTAACATCATAGATACCCCTTTCAAAAAACTATTTTATTAAAGCCACGACTTCAATCTCGACCAGGCAATCCTTGGGGATGCGGGCAACCTGGAGCGTTGAACGCGCCGGGAAATCTGATGTAAAGTACTCGCTGTAAACCTTGTTCATGCCCGCGAAATCATTCATGTCTTTTAAAAAAACAGAAGCCTTCACCACCTGAGGCAACGAAGAGCCTGCCCCGGCAAGAACTCCCTTGATATTCTCACACACGCGGCGCGTCTGCTCCTCAATCCCTCCGGGAACCACATTGCCTGTGGCAGGGTCCAGAGGAATCTGCCCCGCGCAAAAAACCAAATCCCCGGCAATCACAGCCTGGCTGTAGGGCCCCACGGCCGCCGGCGCTTTATCTGTTTTAACAATTCGCATATTCCCCTGCTTTCGGCACACCGCGTAGGTTAGACCATTTAAATAACCTAACCAAACCTCCGCGGTGTTTTATTACTCGGCACCTAAGCGGTGACCCGCTCTGGTTTTCTGAATACGACTAAGAACGCGCAGTTCTGGTTGCTGTAAAACACATTGGGAAAACCCAAAAGCATCAAGCGCCTCTGGTCGTTCTGGTCCCAAATAATCAAATCATGATGAAGCCATCCGGCGGACACGCCAAAATTGGTAATATCCGAATGCACGGAAACATAAGGAATTCCGGATTGGGTGTCACGGTAATCTTTGACAACCCATACACAATACCCCCCGGGCTTGGTGACGTCAAAAACTTTTTTAAAGATTTTCTTTAACTCTTCGGTGTATTCCTCATATCCGAGGTTTCCGAAATCTTCTGAAAAAATACTGAACGCCCCTGGCTTGGCATTAGCATCGCTCGCAGGGCTGATAGCCCTTTTGTAAACACGGGAACGGTCCCGGCGGGAAAAATTGGCATAAGGAGCTGACGTTAATGTCACCTGCACCGAATCGCGGTCAACATACTCCAAAAGATTGCGGCAATCATCGCACACCACAGCCTGGCGCGAACGCTTTTGGCCGAAAAGATCAGTTTTTTCTTCATCCAGGATTCGCTTGGCTGTATCGCAAAACTTTTTTTGAAGCTCAATGCCGATCGCGTCGCGTTCCATCTTGGCCGCGGCAATCACGGTTGTACCCACCCCCACAAAGGGGTCAAAAACCAGATCCCCTTCCTTGGAATAAAGCCTGATAACCCGCTCGGCAAGGGCCAAGGGAAATGTTGAGCCATGTTCAATCTGATACGCTTCACGGGGAGAACTGACATCATCCCAGACATTTTTGCTGAGAAGCGTCCATTCTTTTCCCGAAAGACCGTTAAAAGTTTCGTCTGTTGCTTTGGCCATAGGCTATTTCCTTGAAAGCAAATATCATACAACCCTGCAGGAATATTGGCAAGTTTCATCCTGCTACGCCAAACATTTTGAGGTTTGGCTTCGCAGCGATGACGAATGAGAATCAATTGTAATCGCGGACGACCTGAAGCACTTTGCCGATAATACTAGCCTCAGGTGTCATGGGAATGGGCTTAAAATCAGGGTTGGCAGGGTCTAGAAAATATTCACTTCCTCGTTTAACCAAACGCTTCACAGTGGCCTCTTCTCCTATTAACGCCACCACAATATCACCGGCCTGGGCATGATCCTGTTTACGGATCAAAACAAAATCTCCTTCCATGATCCCGGCATCGCGCATGCTTAAACCCCGGACACGCAAGGCAAAGACATCAGGTTCAGGAAAAACAAAGGCCTCGAGGTTCAAATACCCGACCAAATCTTCAGCCGCGTAAACCGGCATACCGGCCTGGACACGGCCTAACACCGGAACCTGAAACAACGCCTCTTTCACAAGCTCAATGGCCCGCGACTTCCCTTCCTGCATCCGAATATAGCCCTTATTGACCAGGGCCTTCAGATGATCGCGCACAGTTCCTGTGGAGGAAAATCCAAACTTTTCCCCGATCTCACGAATTGTGGGCGCTGACTGATGCCGGCGGATGCATTCGTAAATAAACTTAAGGACTTGTTTTTGTTTCTCTGTCAGGGTTTCATTTGTCATAACGCTTTTATACCACACATGTGTGTGGCAGTCAATATCTTTTCTGCTGTTTTTATTTCAAACAACCCCCAAACAAGAAAAAGACAAAGAATCGACTGAACCGCTATTTTAATGCCAACCTTCCACTGCCCCTGTTCTATGCGCCGCATTATATTTTCAAAACCTAATCCGCCTAAATAAAAAAATACAAGCCATACCGGCATAAAATATCGCAACGCGCTTCCGAAATCTCCGGTATCAGTGCCATAATTATAAAAATAAGCATAATACAAGAAAACACCTGTAAATAGTATGACCGCCGGAAATCCATAAAGAATTTTTCTGGAAAAACATAAATAACTCAAAATCGCCATAAACCCATAATAAAAAAGATTATTAGAATTCTCCCACATAAGGCCCAGCATATTTTTGAACATCCACAGATGCGGATGAAGGCATCGGCCCAAAAGTTCATTGAAAGAAAAAGCAACCTTTATAAAAGGAACATGCCAAATCATGACTGTCATTCGCCACAAAATCATGGGACAAAAAGCCAATAATAGTGCAAAAACTAAAAACTTAAACGAGGCCCTGGGATTGACAGCCTTGCGTGCATAGAAAACAGAACACAAAAAAAGAATAGAAAAAGGAATAACAATGCTTGCGAGCGGAGACTTTGTTAATGCCATAAGACCAATACCCAAACAAAAAATCAGGGTTACGGCATCTGACAATAGTTTATTTTGTAAAAGGCGCAGCCACTCATAAGTCATCACCAGAAAAATCATGGCACTTATCCCCTCGCCATAAACAAAGCCATATAAAAAATACGCCAGCCACGACCTGTTATAAAACACTCCGCTCAGCGCGCATAAAAAGAAAATAAATGTCCAGGATTGGGATTTAATGCGATAGAGAAAAATCAAAAGGCAAAGAATGATCGAGACCGGAAAGAAAAAAATCGCACGGGGATCTGGCAACCCAAAAAACTTTACCGGCAAAGCCGCTAAAAAAGGCACACCCAAAGGATGCAGCCCTGCCCCGGCATAACTTGCTGTATGGACCCATTGCAAACTGTGCGTCAGCATATCGCGCGCCGCAACAAACCAAAAAGACCCCTCATCCATATAAATCGCGCGCTGGAGAGTAAAATTAAGCCGCGAAAATAAGAAAACCGCATTGATGCCCCATAAAAAAATCAGCCCATCTTCCCAGGAAAATTGAGGAGGGCGTATTTTAAAAGCCCATTTCTTTCTTATTTGAGAAACCAGGGGAATAAAAAAGCCAATGACACACGTCCCGAGCCAAAGACGCTCTTGAGCATGAATCCCTAATGCATTGATCAATGAGAGGAAATATAAACTGAGAAGAAAAAAGATATAAAAGAAAAGTATGCTCAATGTTCCGTAGAACAATTCATAAAAATACGCTAAAAGAAAAAGAATCACATGAAAACTAAGCACAACAAAAAAATCCAGCCACAAAGAGGCCCCATGAAAAGTTGTGTGATCAAAATACGGCAAATAAGTCACAGCCCGGAAAGAAAGGATAAGGGCCAGAAGACCGCTGACAACACAATAAACAACCCGTTCACTCCGCATGGCATTCCATCAAGAATTAGTCAGGGCTTTTGCCCCAGTATCTTCTCAAAATTATCAGGAAATTCGTTTAAGGCCTCATGAACAATGCCGTCACGGCCGATAAAATATAGCGTCGGGATGCCATAAACCGAATAGGCCTCGCTCGCCTGAGTATCAATATCGAGAAAAACATTATCACTCATCTGGTGGTCTTTGAGAAATGCCTTAACCTGTCCTTTTGGCTCCCCCACATCCACAAATTCAATCATAATGCCTGCCTTTTCCAGCTCTGATCGCCTGGCATTTAACGCTTGAATCTGCTCACGGCAATGCGGGCACCATGTGGCCCAAAAGAAAACAATCGCTTGTTTGCCCTTGACCTGGTCAATAAGACCGACGCGCCCTCCCTCAAGCTTTTCAAGCACAATATTAGGCGCTGCCTTGCCTCTTAACGGATGGTCAAAAAATCCCTGCGCTGAAGTTTTTCCTGAAAATCCAGCGACGGAAAATGCAACAATAAAAAAAAGAATCACGGAACGAACAAAAACCTGCATAAGAAGATCTCCTTATTTAATCTACCATGGAACAATATCTTTCTTACCCGAATGGGAGAAAGATATTGTTCCCCCAAATCCAGAAAAGATTAAATAACTCTGGCGAAGCTCTGCCTGAGCCAGAGTCTCAATGAAACACACTCCACACCCGAATAAAATAAAAAACGGCAACAACAAGAAAAACAAGGCCTGCTGCCCGTTTAATCCACACCATCCAGGCCCCTGGCTTTGGCAGGCCTGATAAAAACCCGCTCAACGTGCCTGCCAAAATCAGGGACGTTCCTAATCCATATGCAAACACAAATAGAAGGCTTATCCCAAAGGCCAGGTTTTGTTTTGATGCTATAAAAAGCAATAATGTCCCTAAAATCGGCGCTGTGCACGGGCCAATAACAAAGCCGCAGGCAAATCCCAGCAAAAAAACAGTCCAGGGCGTTTTCGGCCTGGATTGAGGAGCGAAACTGAAAACCGGCAACGGCAAGACATCCCACATCATAAGCGCAAACAGGACAAATACAATACCCAGCCCCAAAGAAACCCAGGGACTCTGCTGAATCACGCCAAACACCTTGCCTGTCAAAATCGCAATAGCAGCCAGAATGCTGTAAGACAAGGTCATGCCCAAAACATACACTAATGATAAGAGAAACCCCACCCACGGGCTTTTGGAGGTATTGACGCCGGCTATAGACGCTGCGGTCACAGGAATCAGCGGATAAACGCAGGGAGTGAAGCTCACAAAAATCCCGGAAAAAAACACTACAAAGTAATCTAAAAAATTACCATGCAAATGCACCATTAACCTCTGCTATTTAGTTATTTGTCGAGCTCTCTGATTAATACTTGCATAATATAGCAGTAAAAATAACTCCATGCGAATGCTTTGTGCAACTCTTAAAACCGCGCAGGGAAAATCCTTAAAAAAAATAAAAAAGGCTCATAGTTTTCTCTATGAGCCTTTTTAAAAATCAAAAAAAATTACTTCTTTGCTTCAGGCGCTTTGGCCGCAGGAGCCGTAGCCGCAGGCGCTGGAGCAGCCGCAGGAGCCGCAACCGCTGCCGGAGCAACAGGCGCGTTCTCAACTGAGACAACCTTGACATCAAACGTCAGCTCTTTGCCCGCAAGCGGATGGTTAAAATCAAGCATGATCACCTTATCCTTGACCTCGGTCACTGTGCAGGGAAAAGCGTTGCCTTGAGGGTCCTGGACTTCAAGAATCATGCCCACCTTGGGCTCCATGCCCTTAGGCAATTTTGTTTTATCAAATTCACGAACCAAAGTCGGGTTCACTTTCCCGTAACCTTCTTCAGGCTTCACAACCACTTTCTTGGTGTCGCCGGCCTTGGCGCCTTCAAGCGCTTTCTCAAGCCCGGGAATCAACATATTCTGGCCCTGAGTATATTCCAAAGGCTGCTTGCCCTTTGTGCTCTCAACCTCTTTATTATCAACTGTCAGAGTATAATCAAATTTAACAAGCTTGCCTTTTGTAATCACCATATCCTCCGCTCTGACTAAAGAACCTGACATCATTAAACCTGCAACCATCGCTAGTGCGACTACAACACTCCTCATAAAACCTCCTTGTTTAATATACATTAGAAAAACATTTTTCTACCCGTATGGTGAAAAATGTTTTTCCCCTTATTCCAAGAAAAATCAAACAACTCCAGGGCGGCTCCGTCTGCCATGGAGTTTCCATAGTTTTGTAATCATAGGCTTTTGAGTATTATTTGTCAAAGACATTTCAGAAAGGATTTTTAGAAAAGACTGTTTACGCCGCTGGCTGAGACGATGGGGCGGTTTCACTAAATAAAGGGATGCTTGCAGCGGGTTTAATGTCAAGAATCACAGGCACAAGGCCGTCGATACGGATGCTGTCCAGGTTCTGCTGGCTGATGGGTAATGGCACGCCGCTCCCATCGCGCTTGATTTGCATGTCCAGATTCGACGCGGCAAGGTCAATACCACCCTTCATGGCATTGTCAGCAGACTGGTCAGAAAGAACGCGTTTGACCTTCTTAATGGCAGAAACATTCAAATCCCATTGTCCTTCAGCTTCTTTACTTTGCCTGATAGAAACCAAAGCATCTTCTGAGATTGTCACAGCCCTGTAACCTCTCGATATATCCTCATAAATAGGGCTAAAAATCCCCTCTTGAGCCACAAATATCTTAAGGCCCTTTTCGCCAGCCAAAATAAGTTCATTATCCTTAGAAAATACACCGCTGGTAATCCCGTCGCCAATATTATCCACAGTCTGCCTGATGATCCTTTCCGGAGTCGCTGTCATAACCTGGGCCCACCCTCTTTCTCCTAAAACGAAAGCATGTTGCCCGTTAGGAGAAAAAACCGCGGATTTAACAAGCCCCATTGTTTTTTCGTCAGCCAAAGGTTTTTCTTTAAGCAAGCCATCAGCATTTCTTTCCCATATGGCGAGATATTCCCCTCCCCACATGGTTAAACGCTGATTATCAGGCGATATTGCCAGCGAATGAAAATCATCCCTGACAGAAATATTAGACTCTGTCACATAAGAACTGCCCTCTTTTTTCAATGCTGAAAAGCCATCCGCTCCCAGGATAAAAATCCTCTGTCCATCATTGGAAACTACAGCAGAATAAACAATACCTTTTGCTGAAAATTCTGACGTTTTGTTAAAGACCCCATCCTTTTCCATATAAACCGTAACAGTTTTATTGTCGCCGCCAACCGTCAAAACTTTTGTTCCGTCCAAAGAAAAAGCGCCGAACACCGGCATACTCGCCACATTGTCATGCAATAACGAGACATTGCTATTATCCTGCATCAGCCCAACAACCTGCACCCATCCATTGCCTGTTGTCAAAACTTTCTTTCCGTCGCTGGAACCCACAACCAAATCAACGCTCAAATGCTGACCCAAAATACCCCATATCTTTTCAGCATCTGCGCGAAGGGCCTTGGGCAGGCCTTTTTCTTTCCAGCCGTTACTCTTAAATCTAGCTTCACGTATTAAAGCAGTTGAATCTCCGTTGCGGTAATAAATCATGCCTGCATTCTTCAATTGAACAAGAACCTGCTCTCCATCAAGGCCTGCATCATCAAAGGCTTTTTTAACAATCGTGGGGACAGGTACGCTTCTGATAAATCCGTTGAACGATAACGTGGACAACCCTCCTAAAGCATCTTCAAAAACCATTCCGCCTGTAGAGCCAACAAATTTTGGGATCCCGACTTCTCTTTCCGAATAAATGGGTTCTAAGGTTCTCCCTACAGGATCCTCGGTATTGCCAAACTGGGCGAGCAACCCCTGCTTCACAGCGGCCTTTAAAATCACCAGGCCTGGCAAAAAGTCTTCGGCATCAAAAAGCTCCTCAAACTTCCATCCGAAATCCTGTTGTAATGTCTCGGCATCCAGGAATTGGTTTTGTGAAATAATTTCTATCAACTGATTAATGCCCGCTGATTTATCTTTAAAAAGATCCTGAATATGGGCCATCAACCGCTCGAAACGATACTCATGCACGCCCATACCTGTCAATTCGTCGCTATTTTGGACATTGCTTTTTTGAACAGCATTCTTAAAGAACTCAAAAGTGCTGAACCCCGACACATTCATGGCGGCATCAGGACGGGCCCTGACAGCCTTTCTGGCGCCATTGATGGCCGTGGCAATAACATCTGAAATATCGCTGGGGATACTGCCGTTGGCATGCACCAGGCCAAAGTCTATAATAAATGTCCCATCCCTTTTTTTATTGACTTCCACCCTGCCTTCACCTTGCCTGACCGCATTCACCAGCTGGTCAAACTGCGTTTTTCTCATGGAAAAGAGTTTTCCTAACCGCCCTAATATTTCATCAAGGCCTGCCGGGGTTATGGAAAATTTCAAGGTATCAACGGCCTTCACATAAGCCCTGAACCTGTCAAAATCATTAAACATGGCTGCGTCCTGGCTGCCGCCTTTTTCAACTGGAGAAAATCTGCCTTTGACAACCTGCGCCACCTGATCAGCAGTAAACAACGGCGTTCCATCAGTCCTTTTTAAACTTTGCAAATACTCTGTCAGGCCTTTTTCATCAAGCGCCAGCACATCCTCAGGCGTCATGTTTTTCATTTCAGCGCTCACATCATCGAGCCGGTCTTTCTGCTGAGCAAAATCTTTCTGGCCCAGAGCCTCATCAGCCTTTATGATCTGGGCGGCATCATAGCCTTTTGTTCCGCCGGAGAAATACTTTCTGGGAATGACTTCCTGGGAAAACCGGTCAACATCCTCTTTAATCATATTGAAAACGCCTCTTTTAAAGGCAGACACATACTGGGTGTAAATCTCCTGGTTGCGCGCGGGGTCTTGGTCAATGCCTTTGACCTTGCCCTGATCAGCGTAAACCCTGCTTAAAATCGATTCTTTAAGCGCACGCTTGTACCATGTGGCCAAAAGCATGCCGCTATACACCTGACGAAGCGGGGCAAAGTTCTTGCCCTCATTCACCTCTTTTTCAATGGCCGGGATAATCACTTCGCGCATCACCTTATGAGAAATATCGGCAACCCCGTTTTCCTCGGTCACAGCGATGTCCGCATTATTTTCCTTCATGGCCAGGTAATCTTTATCAATCATGACCTTCAAATGATTCTCAAGGACATAAACCGTGTTCCCTTTTTCATACACAACAGCCTTATCCGGGACAATCCATACTTTATTGAACGTATCTGTGGGAATGTCTGTTGTGCCAAACTTCTCATGCGCCTCGGCATAAATGCCGTCCCAGAATTTCTTTCCCAAATCAGTATCAGGATGAGTGAGCGAAGATGAAATCTGTTTCAGCAAATAATCCTGTGCCAAAAGGTCACGCCCCATGATGGTCAGGCCGAAATTATCAGGGATAATCCGGTCTTTTTCATAAGGCGAAAGGTTTACCCACTGGTCCGTGTCAGGGACAGCCAGGGCTGCTAGAAAATATTTAATAAGGTTTGGATATTCAACCTGTTTTTGGGCATCGGTAAGCGCCTCATCCCCGCGAAACACCAGAAAATCAAACTTAAAAGGATCATTAGGGTTGATGACCATGCCCTTCAAATAGGCAGGTGTAAAGGCCGGTGTCAGGCTTACCATAGTTCCAGGCTCAGTCATAAGCCCAACGGCTGTAATGTTTTGTGAAAAGCTGTAGCGAGGGGCAATACAACTTAAAACAAAACTTAAAATCAAAAATACTGATGTTAATTTCCTGAACATATACTTTCCTTATTTATGTGTATCGGACGGCCACCAAAACCGTCAGCAGAAGTATATATTATAAAAATATAGAAAAAAAGGTCAGAAGAAGGGAAAGAAGGAAACGATTTCTCAGCTCAGAATTTTGACAAGGATTTTGTTCAGGGTTTCCACATTATACTCTTGTTCAATAAGGCTGCGACCGCTGGCTGACACAATATCAACGGCTTTGGGGTTTTTATAAAGGTAAACAATTTTTTGCGCCAAGGCTTTGGCATTTTTTTCAGGAACTAAAAAACCGGTCTTTCCGTCCTCAACCAGTTCACGAATACTGCCTGTGGGCGTTGTAATGACCGGCACACGGGTGGCCATGGCTTCCATCAGAACCACAGGAATTCCCTCTTCATCCCCATTTTCCGCCTTGATGCTTGGCGCCAGGAAAACATCAGAATCTTTAAGGGCCCGCCTGACAGCCCCGGAATCCTGCCAGCCCATAAAACGGACACGCGGCACAATGCCTAAAGAACGCGTCAGGCTCCCCAGTTCACTGCGAAGAGGCCCATCACCAATGATTGTATATTCCCAAACAATCCCCTCTTTCATGAGAAGCGCGAGGGCTTCGAGGGCATAGCGGATTCCTTTTTTCTCGACAAGATACGCCACAGACAAGAATTTCATGGGTAAACTGCCGAACTTGCGGCGCGTTATAATATCAAACTGGCTTAGGTCAACCCCCATATGATGGATATTGATTTTTTGTTCAGGGCACCCCAATTCAATCAGTTTGCCTTTGGCATAACGGCTTACCGGCAAAATCATGGCACTCTCTTCAAAAAGTTTTTTATAAGTATTCCGGCCGTCTTTCCAGATAAAAGAGGTAATGTCTCTGGTATGAAACGCTGTGACCAATTTTCCCTGAAGGGCGCCGATTTCTTTCATACGAAGCCCTTCTAGGCCATTGTGGCCAAAATGGCAAAGGATCACGTCATAGTCTCTGATGTCCAGAAAAACAAGGGCCTTAAAAAAAAGCTCAAGGGATGCCGCCTCTTTTCCAAAGCGAAAAACATTCAATGACTTTAAGATCACCCCCGGAGCCCGCCAGATATTAAGAAAGAAATGCCATGGGAAACTCAAGTAACGGATAAAAAGCGAACGCGGGACATCGCAATAATAGCGGGTATGCTGCAGCAACCCTGAACGGATAACGTCTTCGTGGGTCATCACATCCGAAGAGCGCTCCCCGGCAAAAATGCGCACCATATGCCCCTGGTCAAGAAGCCCGGTCATCTGGTTAAGGATGAATGTTTCTGAGAGTGAGGGAAATTTTCCGACGATAAACGCGACGCGCATCGCAGCAGTTTTCTTTTAGGGTTTCTGGCCTTTTTGATCCGAAAGGCATTTTTTAAGTTCTTCTTTTTTGGCTGTAAGCTCCGCGAGGAGATTACTGATCGTGGCCTTGTCAGCTTCTTGAATCTTTTTTACAGCCTCGGCCGAGGCGTTTTTGGTTAAGGACAATTCGTTCCCGAGATCTTTGATTTTCTCCTCCAAAGGGGCCTTAACCGCGAAAACTTTTGCATCAGCCGCGGCATCCTTGGCACGCAGCTGCAAATCCATGGTGCGTAATTTGTCTTCCAAAACCAGGGTCGCCTGCTTTACTTTTTCAGCAACAAGCGTGTGCTCGGCATTCAGGCGCTCTTGTAAATCCTTGATTTTATCCTCGTAAGGAGCCTTTTCCTCCCGGGCCCTGGTGTTAAAATTTGCTTTTAAAGTGCTGAGCTCTTTGTCAACCAGGGCGAGCTCTTCACGCAAAACAACTTTTTCATTGCCCGTCTGGTTTAAATCGCGCGCAAGTTTCTCCTTTTGAGAGGACAGCTCGTCAATCCTGGCATTTTTCTCTTCCACAACAAGTTTTTGCGCCTGAAGTTCGCTCCGGCACCCTTCTGCCTGCGCTTTAAGGGTTTCCTGGGTTATCTGCTCGGTAATGCTTTTGTCATACCTCAAAAGAGATTTTTGAAGCTGGTCTACTTTCTTTTCAAGAAGGTCTTTATCTGCCTCGGATTTTTCAAGGCGGGCTGATTCCTCGGTCAGGCGGGCTTTAAGCGTTTTTATCTCATCCTTAAGAAAAAAAACTTCATCCTCATTAACAATCCCCTCATCAGAACGGTCAGAGGCCAAAGCCAGCCCCAGAGGAATATTCAAAGCAACCACTACCGCAACCACAATAAAGAATTTATTACCCATAATTTTATGCTTTCATTGAAATCTTATTTTATAATAACGTCTAAGAAAATTCAGAGCAACCTCTATATGAAATAAAAAGAACCTTGCTATGACAGCCCAAAATGCCAGGACAGAGCTTAAAAAATACGCTTCACTCTCCAAAGCCAAAATTCTCTCCGGTTTTTTCAAAACCGGCCCGGGAGAATATGGAGAGGGAGATATTTTTATCGGCGTCAAAGTCCCCGACATACGCCGTGTGGCCCGGCAATTCAAACCACTTTCCAAACCCCATGTCTTAACGCTGCTACGCTCACCCATCCACGAAGAAAGGCTGCTGGCCCTTCTTATTTTGATTGCACAGTTTGAGTCCGGTGACAAAAAAACCAAAAAACACATCACAAGGCTTTATCTTGATAACAGCTGTTACTGCAACAACTGGGACCTTATTGACGTTTCTGCGCACAAAATCCTGGGCCGATTTCTAGAGGACAAAAGCAGACGCATCCTTTACAAACTTGCCCGTTCAAAAAACATGTGGCAACGGCGCATGTCAATTGTTTCAACATTGACCTTTATCAGAAACAATGATTTTTCAGATACTTTTTTTATTGCTGACATTCTTCAAAACGACAGGGAAGATTTACTGCACAAAGCTGCTGGATGGATGCTGAGGGAAGCAGGAAAAAGAGACACAAAAGCACTCGAAAATTTCTTAAAAACCCGCTACAACCGCCTGCCGCGCACCATGCTCCGTTACGCCATTGAAAGATTTCCTCAAAAACAGCGGCAGCGTTATTTAACCGGAAAAATATAGAAATTACTCTTCCCCATACAAGGCGGGAATGACGCCAGGCGAAGGTTTGCCTGATGAGCCGCGGGGAATCACAGGTAGTTGAGCCAGCATAAAAAGCTGAACTCTCGCCCATTCATCAGTGCCGGAAGTTTCAAGATGCTTTTTTATGGCGCTGCAAACAATATCAATCGTTTCAACGTACAGATGGTTGGGAATAATCGAGGTTTCTGAAATGCCATGGCGATATTCCTGATAAGCCGAGCGCCATGTCAGATAACTATCAACGAGGTTCGGGTAATAACGTCCGGAATGCAAAAGCTGTGACAAATCCTCGATCTTTTTAAGAATTTCAGTGTTGTTGCCCTCGGCATCTTCATCAGGCAAACTGGCCAAAGCAAGCCTTAAGACCAGGCTCCCTTCGGCCACAGAGCCTTGGTACTCTTTAAGTAAAGATAAAATCGTTATCCTGGCTTTATCAAATTTTTTTTCCTCAACTTCTGCCGCAGCCTCCCTGAAACGGTCCCTGTCTTTGGGCGGGAAAGCCTTCATTTCTTCATCAAGGGGATCAAAGTCATCGGCAAGAGGGGTCATTGGCATAACGCTTGCCACGCGTTCCAGATATCCGTTAAACCGCTCGGTGGCGCGAATAAACAATTCCTGCTCTTTTTCAAAATCAAGGTCGTTTTTTGACTCAACGTTATGGTAAAGGGTTTCCAGATGATTCACCGCTGTCAAAAAACTGGAACGCAGGATCTCAAGGTCTGCAGGCAAGTCTTTCGGCAGGCCTGTTTTAATCTTTTCAAGTTCAGCCACAGCTTTCAAGGCAGGCGCCTTCCACTCATCACGGTCAAGCCTGCGCCAGCCAAAATAAAAATCCATATCAGTCTGGATAGCGGCAATTTTCTGGCCCGCGAAGAAAAAAGACAAAAGGCTTTCATCAAATTTAGAAAGCCCTGCCCATGCCTGGGTGCAGGCTACGCAAAAAGAAATCATCAAAAAGAATTTTCTTAAGCTTAACAACAGACCTTCCTTGATAAATAAAAAGGGGGCGAAGAATTTCTTTTTCACCCCCTTATAAGACAGTCCAAAACGACAAGAACCGTAATGTTTTTACATCTCGCCGCGGCGTGAAGGCTTCTCAGCCGGCGGATTCAGACGAACAACGTTAACAGCCTTAGGACCACGAGTGTCCTCCTGGACGTCAAACTCGACGTCTTCGCCATCAACGAGGTACTTATAACCTTCGCCATTGATACCGCTGTAATGAACGTAAACATCCTTACCATCGGTCATTGTTACGAAACCATAGCCCTTTTTCCTGTCAAACCACTTCACTTTTCCCTTTTCCATTTGAGTCTCTTTCTGATTCTAGTACTGTGTTTATTGTTTCATTCCCCACCTTTGAGGAATTTGTTCGTTTCAGCTCTTTATTATTTCTGAGCCGGTGCTTCTGGCGCTGCTGCTGGCGCGGCTTCAGCGGCTGGCGCGACTGCCGCCGGTGCGGCTGCTGGTGCGGCTTCAGCGGCTGGTGCAGCTGCTGCCGGTGCTGCTTCAGCGGCTGGTGCCGCTACCGCTGCTGCTGGCGCGGCTTCCGGCGCTTTAGGAGCTTCAGCTGCGGTTGACGCCGCAGGTGTTTCTGCTCCCTTTTCCTCTTTCACAAGGGTTGTAACAACCCTTTTGCCGTCTTTTTCAACATAGTCAATAACCACATCATCATTGGCTGTAAGATCTGTGACAGCATTAATATTCCCAAGCTCTGTCTCTGACGTTACAGAATAGGTCATTTCAACATCCGCATCCTTGGTAAAGTCATATTCCTTCACCGTGATCTGGCCCGCGGCCACATTCACAACCTTGCCAAAAGAAAACTTGTCATTCTCCGCTTCCTCAGCAACCGATACCGGGATGTTGATAAGGACGAGGCCAAGGAAAAACAAAACTGCTATTAACGTTTTTCTCATGTCTCTTCTTTCTCCTTTCCAAAAATGTTCTTTAAATACAAAATTTATTTAAGTTATAACAGAATACATCCTGTTACCGGGAATAACTTTAACAGTCTTTTTATGAAAACAAGATGAAACGAATATTAAAATAAATTAATGAAATATGCAAGAAAAATTTAAGCGCCGCCTTGCGGTAAAATAACAGTAAAGGTGGACCCCTTGCCTACCCAGCTTTCGGCTTTAATATCCCCCCCATGAAACTTGGCAATGGCCAGCGCTATGCTCAGGCCCAAACCGCTCCCTGGCTCTTCATCGCTCTGGGGGTGGTCTCTGTGAAAAAACCGGTCAAAAATTTTCGGCAAATCAGCCTCCGCAATCCCGCTGCCGGAGTCTGACACGCTTGCCAGGACCATTCCCTCTTTCACTTTGGCTGTTAAGACAACCGCACCTCCCGAAGGGGTAAACTTGACGGCATTGTGAATCAAATTGTAAAAAAGCCTTCTTAAGTGCAGGCGGTCCCCCACGACCGGAATACTCACAGAAGGCGGAGCAAAAGAAATGGCGACACCTTTCTTTTCTCCCAGCACTTTCGCCTGTTCAAAAACCTCACGATAAAAAGCGCCGAATTCAAACGGTTCTTTCTTGAAAATCTGGGGGCTGTAGTCAATTTTGGTAATCAGAAGCAAGTCGTCAATCGTACGCAGCATGCGGTCAATCTCCTCAAGGTTAAGGCCAATGACCCGCCGGTATTCCTTGGGTTCCCGCTCCTTGCGCAAGGCCAACTCTGACTCACCTTTCATGATGGCCAAAGGAGTGCGCAGCTCATGGGCAACCTGAGAACTGAATTCTTCGCTATGCTTAAAAACTTTTTCAAGACGGGCAATCATATTGTTAAAAGCCGCCACAAGGCGCTCCATCTCTTCATCACCATGCGCAGGCGCAATGCGCGCGCCCAAATGTTTATGGCTGATCGTTTCCGCCGCCTCCGTGACCTTTAAAACCGGACGCAAAAGCTGGTTAATAAAAAAAGCCCCTAAAACAAAGGTTAAAATAAAAATAGCCGGGATGCTCACAATCATGGCAAACTGCCTGTCTTTAAGGAGCTTGACAATCGGGCGCTGTGACGCGGCAATGAAAAGCACATAAGGGCCCTTGCCATCCAGGTAGCAACGCTCGGATAAGAGCCTCAGCACCTTATGCTTGTAATAAACGTCGGACAGGTCTATGTCTCCATCCCCAGGGACTTCGGAGACATTTTTAAGAAATATTTTCGCAAGGTCATTGGAAAGCTTTCGGCTTTTGCCGATAGGCTCGGCTGAACTTTTGGCGAGGAGCAAAAGGTCGTCTTGCATATTGAGCTTCTCAAATTGCTGCGCCCAATAAAAGTCAATCTTTGTAATAAGCTCGAGTTTGACATCAACATCCTCGGGAAAACTGATCCGGTTAAAAACATAATTCACAACGCGGGGGGCGTCGCCGGCCGCCCGCACATAAAGTTCCAGCACCTTGATCGTTGCCTGGGCCTTGATTTTTAAATCGCGGTCAAGTTCGCTGTGAAGCGCCGCGGCCAATCCCCAATAAAGAAAGGAACTGTACAAAAGGAGGACAACCCCCAGGACGAGCGAATAAAGGACGCTGATTTTGAATTTAAAGGAATTGAATTTCACGGTGGAGTCTCGGAAAGCATGTATCCTGCCCCGCGCACGGTATGGATTAACGGCACGTCGGTTTTCTTGTCAACCTTGTCGCGCAGGTGCTTGACATAAACATCAATGACATTGGTAAAACTGTCAAAATCCTCATTCCAGACCTGTTCGGAAATCATGGTACGGGTCACAACTTCGTTGGCGTGCAGCATCATGAATTCCAGAAAAGAATATTCCTTGGCGCTCAAGGTGATTTCCCTGAGGGCGCGTTTCACCTTATGCGTCAGCTGGTTTAATTCAAGGTCAGCCACTTTAAGGATATTGGATTTTTGCTCTGCCCCTCGCCGTAAAAGGGACCGCACGCGGGCCAGAAACTCCTCAAAAGAAAAGGGCTTGGTCATGTAATCGTCAGCGCCGGAGTCAAGGCCGGAAACCTTGTCTTCAATGGCATCGCGGGCCGTGAGCATAAGGATAGGGGTATTGATATTTTTTTTACGCAGCTCCCGGCAGATAAAAACGCCGTCTTTGCCGGGAAGCATAATGTCCAGGACAATGAGGTTATAGGGGTTTATTTCCGCCAGATACATGCCCTGCTCACCGTCATAGGCAAGGTCAACGGCGTAATGCTCTTCTTTAAGCCCGCGCTGGATAAAACTCGCAATCTTTTTCTCATCCTCAATAACAAGAACCCTCATACAACCACCTGTTTGGCCTTAGCCTACAGCCCTTTGATGTGCGTCCACTCTTCTTCGGTATAATCCGGCCTGTCGGCAAAGAAATTAAAATCCAAAACCTTGTTTTTCAAACTACCTCTTCGTAAATTATAGGACTCATTAGTTCCGATGAGCGCAAGGATGCCTGCCATATCAGGTTCGGAAACAATACTTTTAAAAGCCGTGGTACGGAATTCATGGTCAACCCCTGAGGCTTTGATGATGGAGACCGACGCCTGGACTGCGGACAAGTCCGGCGAAACGCCGCTCGCCTTGCCGTAATTCTCCAAAGACGATTTGATGTCCATGGCCACATAATCCACGAGCTTTTCCTCAACAAGAAGGCGTAAAACCTGAGGGTTGGACCCGTTGGTATCAACCTTGACACAATACCCCAACGCCTTGATTTTTTTTAAAAAATCCGGAAGGTCATGCTGAAGGGTCGGCTCTCCGCCGGTGATAACAACAGCCTGAAGCTGATTTTTACGTTTATCCAGAAAGGCCAGCACATCGTCAGGGGAAATGGCAGGCTGAAAAAGTTCAGGGAGAACCAGTTCGGGATTATGGCAAAAAGGGCAGCGGTAGTTACACCCTTGGGTGAAAACAACCGCTGCCACTTTGCCAGGATAATCAATCAGTGTGAATTTGAGCAAGCCCCCGATGAGCATACACTGAACGTCTTTCGCTGAAGGAACTCGGATTTCTTGCCCTTGTTCCATTGTTTGACAGGGCGAAGATAACCGACGATACGGGAATAAACTTCGCACTCATTTGAGCATTTGGGACAATTCTGATGCTCGCCGGTAATGTAACCGCAGCTCGGGCAGACGCTGAAGGTCGGCGAGATCGTAAAATACGGCAGGCTGTATTTTTCGCAAACCGTGCGGACAAAATTCTTGACCGCGTCCGTATCTTCAATACGCTCTCCCACAAAAACATGGATAACCGTGCCCCCTGTGTAACGCGCCTGGAGGGAATCCTGGTGGTCGAACAGCTCAAAAATGTCATCCGTATGATGAACCGGCAAATGCGTGGAATTTGAATAAAACGGTTCCCCGCCCGCGGCTTCGTTGGGGCAATCGCGTTTCAGGTTCGGGAACATATCCTTGTCCATGCGCGCCAGGCGGTAGCTGACCCCCTCGGCCGGAGTTGCTTCCAGGTTATAATTATTCCCTGTCTCCTGCTGGAACTTAAGGAGAACCTTGCGCATGAAATCCAGCACATCTTCGGCAAACTTCTTGCCCTTGGGGGTTGAGATGTTCTCGCCCAGGAAATTCACGCAGCATTCATTCATGCCCACAAGACCAATGGTCGAGAAATGATTTTTCCAGTACTGGCCAAAACGGGACTTCATGTTGCGCAGGTAAAATTTCATATACGGATAAAGATTGTCGTCCGTAAGCACTTCCAGGCCCTTACGCTTGATCTCAAGGCTCTCTCTGGCAAGGATCATCTGGTGCTCAAGGTCTGCATAAAATGTTTCTTCATTCTTGCAGGCATACCCCAAACGCGGCATATTGATTGTCACAACACCAATGGAACCGGTCAATGGCGCTGCGCCAAAAAGCCCGCCGCCGCGTGAATTAAGCTCGCGGTTATCAATGCGCAGGCGGCAGCACATACTGCGGGCATCTTCCGGGCTCATTTCTGAGTTAATATAATTTGTAAAATACGGGATACCGTACTTGCCGGCCATATCCCACAAAGGCTTTAACTCAGGGTTCCCCCAGTCAAAATCCTTGGTGATGTTATACGTCGGGATCGGGAAGGTAAACACGCGGCCCTTGGCATCGCCTTCAATCATGACCTCCAGGAAAGCCTTGTTAAACATATCCATTTCCACCTGGAACTCGCCGTAAGTTTCATTCTGAATCTTGCCGCCGATAAGAACCCCCTTGTCCTTGTAATAAGACGGCACACGCACATCCAGCGTCACATTGGTAAAAGGCGTCTGAAACCCCACGCGCGTCGGGACATTGACATTAAAAAGGAATTCCTGGAGAGCCTGGCGGACTTCTTTATAAGAAAGGCTGTCATAACGGATAAACGGGGCCAAAAGGGTATCAAAGTTGGAAAAGGCCTGCGCGCCTGCGGCCTCACCCTGCAGGGTATAAAAGAAATTAACGACCTGGCCCAAGGCAGAACGAAAATGCTTGGCTGGCAGTGATTCTGCCTTTCCCGACGCGCCCTGGAACCCCTGCAACAAAAGATCATACAAATCCCAGCCAACGCAGTAAACGCTGATACTGCCCAGGTCATGGATGTGCAGATCGCCATTCGTATGCGCCTCGCGGACTTCCAGAGGATAAACTTTGTTCAGCCAATACGCCTGGGAGATCTCTGAAGAAACGTAATGATTAAGGCCCTGGAGAGAATAAGCCATGTTGGAATTTTCATTCACCTTCCAGTCCCGACGGCAAAGATACTTTTCCACAAGATCGACGTTAAACATGGAGGCGATCTCACGGTTGCGGGAATGCTGGTCACGATAAATGATGTAAGCCTTGGCGGTTTTTCGATAAGGAGAGGTAATCAAAACTTCTTCAACAATATCCTGGATGCCTTCAACCGTCGGAAGTCTTTTGGAATAGGCCTGAAGCGCGAGGTTTAAAACGCGGATGGTCAGCTTCTGGGCGCCATCTTCGGCAAACTCACCCGTTGCCTGGCCAGCTTTTAACAATGCCTGTGTAATTTTTTCAGGTTCAAAATCAACTTCGGCACCATTCCTTTTGACAATCTTACTAAAGATTTCCGTTGTGTACACTAGCCACCCCCTGGGTTGAAAGAGTATAAATGATAACTAAAGCCTAGCCTTTATAACGACCATGACGTTTAACTGTCGCGTGCTCGTCAAAAGGCTTACATTCTTTTTTCTCTTCTTCATAAACCGAACGGACATTGCTCAGCCCGGCGGAAATAAAGCATTTCTTAATCTGGGCCATCTCAGCCTCGCTCAAAGGCTTTTCATTGCCTGGCCGAAGCGGAGTATTGATCTGAACCTCATCAGGCGCAATGTCGCGCGCCAGTGACGCCATCTCCGGCGCCCAAGACTTGTTGGCCGCAACAAACATCATCTGCAGGGCTAACTTCCCCTTAAATGTTTTTTTAAAATCCTTGATGCCGCGGACAATATTTTCAAGCTTTAATCCTGGCACGGGCTGGGCAAGGACTTCGAATGTTTTCTGGTCTGCGGCGTCAATCTTAAAAAGCACCAAATCTGCAAGCTTAAGATCAGCCTGGACATCAGGCCTGATAACTGTGGAAGAGTTTGTGATTACGGCAACCTTGTCATTCCTTATAGACTTGACTGCGCGGATCATCTCCCCCAGATTAGAGGCCAGGGTTGGCTCCCCATGGCCTGAAAAGGTAAGATAATCAATCTGAGAATGCGGTTCAAGGGCCTTGACTTCAGCCACTACTTCCTCAACAGGCACAAACGCCCTGCGGTCAAGGCAAACATCCCTGTTGGCCCCAAGCTGGCAATAGGAACAATTAAAACTGCAGTATTTCTTGTCTGTGGTGAGGGGGTCTATGCCTAAGGACATTCCTAAACGCCAGGAATAAACAGGGCCATAAATGTGCTTGAAATGAGGACGGGCCATCAATGAAACCATACGATTCACGTAAAATATGTTAAAAGCTGCCTAAACTCCGGCAGCCCCATAAAACCTACATATTGTTATCCCTTTAATCATCCTATACAACATATGGTATTCCCCAGGGTTTCACTGTCAAGACATTTTTAAAAGATTTTTGGATTTTTTTCTCGCCGAGAAAGGAAAATTCATAAGGGAAATGAAAGAACTGTAGGCATCTTACCTGCGGGAATTTTACGTGTCAACTCTTTTTCCCCGCCGGAAATCTTTCGAAATTCTTGTTTAATCCAGCGTAATTCGTCGGAGTATTTAATAAGAACCCCTGAATAACCGGGAAGAAAATTTAAGGCTGTGGCCCGGGTCTTCGGCGACAACTCTTCCCAGCATGCGGACCATGCCGGAGATACACATCCAGCAATCGCCGGGTTTATCTTTTATGCAGATCTTGTTAGGGTATAACTGATAATGCTCCCGATACATGGTGGGCGTCACATTCGGCATCAGGACATTCGCACCGCACTGAAGGGCCTTCTCCCGTCCCTGAGGGTCCATGGACCCCATGGCTGTTGTAGCGGGAAGATGGGTGTTTTTCGTCACAATCCGGATAAGGGCGAGCGTCTTAAGGGTCAAGTCGAGCGTGCCGGACGGCGCATCATTTAAAGGGGTTTGCGGGTTGGCAATAAAAGGGCCAATGCCGATCATGTCCAGGTCAAGTTTTTCCATAAGGAGGATGTCGTCGGCGATCATCTCTTCGGCCTGCCCGGGAAGCCCGACCATAATGCCGGAGCCGACCTGAAACCCCAGCTCGCGCAGCCACTGTAAACAGAGCATCCTTTGCCCGTACGACGAGTCAGGCTTGAGCTTTGAAAACAATTTCTCCGCCGAAGTCTCAAAACGCAACAGATACCGGTCAGCCCCTGCCGCCTTAAACGCCGCATACTCTTCCCGCGTTTTCTCCCCTATGGACAACGTCACGGCGAGGTTAAATTCCTTCTTGATCTTCGAAAGAAGCCCGCACATGGCATCCGTCGGATACTGGCAGTTTTCCCCGGACTGGAGCACAACACTTCTATAGCCAAGCTTTTGCGCGGTTTGAACAGTTTCAAAAATCTCATCAATACTCATCTGATACCGCTTCACATCACGGTTAGACCGGCGAAGCCCGCAATAAAGGCAATCCCGTACGCAGGCATTGGAAAATTCAATAAGTCCGCGCAAATGGACACCATCGCCCACCTGTTCCTTGCGCACACGGTCGGCCTCACGAAAAAGTTCAGACGTGTCAGGATTCTTTAACTGTTTTATGATCTCATCACGCCTCATGGCAGCCCCTCAAGAAATGCTTCTTAAAAAAAGCTCACGGATACGCTGACTATCAACAGCACGGTTATGGGCCGGATAAAACATAAGCGCCCAGTCGTCATTCAAAATCACGCGCTCAGGCACCACGCAAGGAAGCTCCTCGGGCACCGTGCCCGCCACATACGACCAGCGGGGCCCCACAATTTTAACCAAATGCACAGGCCCGCCGGATTCTTCCTCAAGCTTCTGCCGTAAACTTTCAAACGCAAAAACAACTTCGAGATTAGTTTTAGAAATACTCATAACTTTAAGCCTTCGCGGGGCGTGATGTTGGCGACTGGAATTTTTCGAGCGGCGTCGGTCGAGCGAGCGGGCATGGTTTCGGCATCACAATGTGATGCCGAAGAGCGAGCGAGACCGTCGAGTGCCGGCCGCCACGCTGGGGCGGCCAAACGTCCGCGAGAAAAATGTAAGGAGACAACAAATCACGCCACTTGCAGCCCTTACAAATATAAATCCCTTTCCCCCTTCTTAATCCGTGCATGGTATTGCAAAAACATATCCAGGGCCTTGGGGTTTTTGGCCTTGATCTCAGCAATTTCCTTTTCAATCAGGGGCAGACCCATCCGGCGAGTATCTTCACTGCCAAAATCATCGAGCCATTCCTGAAACGTCAAAACAGCGTTCAGCTTGCAAAACTTGCCTTCAGCGCCGCTGCGCAGCAAATCCATGATGCACTTGCCTGTCCTGCCGCAGCGGTATCCGGCGGTACAAAACGACGTGATAATCCCTTTTTGGGCAAAATCACGGATTAACTCATCAAGGCTGCGGGTATCTCCCAAAATAAATTGCTGTTTATTTTTCTCCTGGGCCGTCACGACATCAGAATATCCGCCGATCGCAATACGGCTCGAGGCATCCATTTGAGTCACCCCCAGCATCAGGGCTTCATCGCGAATGGAAGCTTTCTCGCGCGCGGTAATGATCATCCCGGTATAAGGCACAGCCAGGCGGATAATCATCATGATCTTCTTAAAATCCTCGTCATTGACCAAATACGGCCAATCCGGGGTAATAACAGAATTCAAGGCCGGCACAAGCCGCGGAAAAGAAATCGTGTGCGCCCCAACCCCCAGCTTTTTTTCAAGCTCCTGGGTGTGATAAATCAAGGCCATCAACTCAAAACGCCAGTCGTAAAGGCCAAAAAGCGCGCCAATGCCCACATCATCAATCCCTGCCTCCATGGCCCGGTGCATGCAATAAAGCCGCCAACGGTAATTGCCTTTAAGCGTGCTGACCGGATGCATCCGGGCATAAGTCTCTTTATGGTAAGTTTCCTGAAAAACCTGATAAGTGCCGATGCCGGCCTCATTGATTTTCTTCAAATCATCAACAGAAAAAGCAGGCGCATTCACATTCACCCGGCGGATAGAGCCATGCCCGTTTTTTGTTTTGACTTTCACGGCATAAATCGTTTTCAGGCTTTCGACAATATAATCCACATCATTTTTCGGATGCTCGCCATAAACAACAATCAAACGCTTGTGGCCGATCTTCCCGGCCAGAACCTCGACTTCCTTTCGGATTTCCTGTTCATTAAGGACCTTGCGTTTAGCCGTGGCATTATCCTTGCTGAACCCGCAATAGGCGCAGCTGTTCACGCAAAAGTTCCCCAGATAAAAAGGGGCAAACGTCACAATGCGGTTATCATAAATCTTGACCTTGATCTTAAAGGCCGTGTCCCGCATTTCTTCCAAAAGGGATTTGTCCTTCACATTAATAAGGATCGCCACCTCGTCTGGTGTAAGGTCTTTTATGGCCATGGATTTTTTCAAAATATCCCGCACTTGCTGAGGGGCAGGGTCTTTCGGCGCATTTTTGATTTTGAAGGCAATCTCATCATCCGGGATAAAATCACGGCCATGCTCCATGTATTTTGTGATCTCATCTTCCTTGATGCGCTTATTAACCCAGGCGCCGGGGACTGTTTCTATCGGCATAATAACCTCTCTTTTTCAAACGCGCTCAATGCCGCCGGAAACGGCGACAAGGCACGCGGTAAAACACCCTGGACAAACGCTATGGCCACTCCGTAATTGGTAATGGGAACCCCTTTTTCTCTGGCCTGATGAATCCGAAAAAGCATCTCGCCGCGCGTCAACATGCATGACCCGCAGTGAATAATCAGCTTATAATCTTTTAAGTTCGCCGGATAATCCCGGCCGGCAAAATGGTCAACCTTCAAATCTCCTCCTACATATTGCTTGAGCCAGCGCGGAATCTTGACGCGGCCAATATCATCTTCCGCCGCATGATGGGAACAGCTCTCGGCAATAAGCACTTTATCATGGGGCTTAAGCGCATCAATATGCGCGGCTCCCTGAGCCAGCTCAACAAGGTCACCCTTAAACCGCGCAAAAAGGATTGAAAAAGTCGTACACTTCACATCCTTGGGCGTATCAGCCACGACTTTCATAATCACCTGCGAATCGCACACCACAACAGCCGGCGGATTCTTTAAATTTTGCAAAGCATGGGCGTATTCGCGCTCTTTGACCACAAGGGTAGCCGCGTCATTATCCAGCGCGTCACGAATCGTCTGCACCTGCGGCAGAATAAGCCGGCCCTTGGGAGCCTGAAGATCAATAGGGACCACCAGGACGGCCAATCCACCCGAGGGAACAAGGTCGCCGATCAAGGCCGGCGGCCTTAAAAAATCTTCAGGGCAGATTTGAATCAGCAAACGCTTCAGGTCATTCATAAAAGCTTCCCGGCCATCCTTAATAATGCTTGAACACAAAAGTGTTTGTGCGCCCGCTGATTTTAAAGTTTCTGAAAATTCTTTGGCTGAAGGCGATAAATCAGATTTGTTAACAATAACAATAAACGGCTTCTTTTTTTCTTTAAGCTCCTTGACCAACGCCTGTTCTGCCTCTTCCCACACTCCAGGCTCTGCCAAAACCAGGGCCACATCTGAACGGTCAAGCGCCCGACGGGTCCGCTCCAGGCGTTTTTCTCCCAAAAGAGATACGTCAAGAAGCCCTGCCGTATCCAGAAAAACCACAGGCCCCAAAGGCAAAAGCTCCGTGGGCTTTTCCACCACATCAGTCGTTGTTCCGGCCACAGGCGAGGTAATGGCCACGTCCTGGCCTGCCAGCATGTTCAAAAAACTCGATTTCCCGACATTGGTGCGGCCAAAAATTCCGATATGAAGCCTTAATGATTTTGGTGTTGTTTGCATAATCACTCTATTCCCTAACGAAATCATGTTGACAGCGTCTGCGACAAGCAGACAAAGCTGTCAACATGAAAAAAATTATCGATACCCTAGTGCCATTAAGTTATGAGGCGCCAGAATCTTTTCTACAACCTCTTCCCCCAGCTTCTCTGTCAAAAATGCTCTAAAATCCTCGCAGCCCGCAGCATCAAATTCTTTTAAAAGCCCATTCGCCCTGTCATAGCCGATCACCGGCAAAAACGCTGTCACAATCGTGCGGCTGCGGTCAAAATAATACCGGCACCTGGCCTCATCAGCCTTGATCCCATCAATATACTCCGTCAAAGACAAATTAATCGCAGTCATAATCTCGACGGATTCCAGAATCGCGCTCGCCAGTAACGGTAAAAATTCATTGATCTGCAGAGTTCCCCGGGAAACCGTTTCAGTCACAAGCCCGTCATTGGCCATCACCTGTAACCCCACCTGGATGGCGGCCTCAAGCATGACAGGATTCACCTTCCCCGGCATGATGGATGAGCCGGCCTGAAGCTGCGGCAAACGGATCTCACCCAGGTAATTCAAAAGGCGGAGGTCTCCTGAAATCTTCACAAGGCTCGCGGCATGAGCTTTCAAAATGCCGGAGACTTCCACAAAGACATCGGCATTGGCTGTTTCTCCGACAGGATTTTCTCCACGGCTAATCCCTAAGCCCGTTAAATCTCTTAACTTCTCGATCACCAGAAAAATATAATCCCGCGGGCTCCCCAGGCCTGTGCCAATGGCAGTCGCACCGATATTCAACACCCGAAGGCGCTCTTCACATTTAAAAATACGCCAGCGGTCACGTGATATGGCCTCACTAAATCCTGAAAATTCAGCTCCCAGTGTCATGGGCACAGCATCCTGAAGCTCACTGCGGCCAATCTTGACGATAGACGCAAATTCTTTTTCCTTGCGCTGAAAAGCACCCTGCAAGGCAGCCACGGCCTCACTTGTCCGCTGAAGTTCCCTGATAAGGGCAATCTTTAAGGCCGTGGGATAAACATCATTGGTGGACTGGTGAAGATTCACATGCTCCAAAGGATGCACCAGCGAATATTCCCCCTTTTTTCCTCCCAAAATTTCAATGGCGCGGTTGGCCACGACTTCATTCACATTCATATTGGTAGAAGTTCCCGCACCCCCTTGAAGCGCATCCAAAGGAAAGGCATCGCTTAAACTTCCATCCATGACATCATCACAGGCCGCCACAATCGCACACGCTTTGTCCTTTGGCAGGAAACCCAGTTCTTCATTGGCCAAGGCCGCGGCTTTCTTGACCTGGGCTACAGCCCGTATCAGGGCCAACGGCACCCGGCGGGAACTTAAAGAAAAATTCTCAATGGCCCGCTGGGTATGAATGCCCCAGTAGGCATTGGCCGGAACTTGTTTTTCCCCAAGCATATCGAGCTCTGTTCTAAAATCCATAAATGATCCTATTGTTTTGCAAGGCCTGAACGCACGGTCACGCCCTCAATGGCCCCAAGTTTTCCAGTCAAGCCCCCCAGTTCATCGGTGGTCATATCAACTGTCAAGGTAATAACACTGCAATGCCGTTCTTTATAAGGGACACCGACGCGGGCAATAATTTCCTCGCCATACTCTGAAAGAATCTTGTTCACTAACGGCGCGACTTTTAAACGGTTTTCAATAATGATGCCAACAAATCCGAGTCGTTTGTCCATGTTTCCTCCAAAAAAAAACCGGTTTCGCTTACGCAAAACCGGGGTTAAGATTGTCTTATCTTTTCCCTCAGGTTAGGCGTAAGCCCTTCCCTCAGATACTTTAAACTTCTTGTCTCCTTGTTACCCGGGCTTTACCCCCGGCAACTCAGATTTTAATTATTATACCACAAAACTTTATTTGATATACAACGGCCTGGCCGTGTACTTGGTATGCAACAACTGGTGCGACTTATGGCTTAAAGGTTTCTCTAAAAAGTTTCTGTAAAGCTCTTGAACATGCGGGTTCTCATGCGCGCAACGGTGCGGCAGCCCGGCATCTTCGTCATAAAGCCCCTTGGCGCGCTGTTTTCTGATGTCATCCGTGACCATATAGGGCTGGCCGCCGCCGCCTACGCATCCGCCAGGGCAGGCCATGACCTCGATATAATGGTACGGCAAAGGCTTGTTATTTAAGATGGCATCACGCACCTTATCCATGACAAACTTGACATTCTTAAGGCCATGCGCCACGGCGATTTTCACCTCCGTGCCCTTAATATCCACCGACGTTTCCTTGACCCCCTGAAGGCCGCGAACATTGGTAAAATTCACGTCTTTGAGACCCTCGCCTGTAATCACAAAATAAGCCGTACGAAGCGCAGCCTCCATAACACCACCCGTGGCGCCGAAAATAGTGCCGGCGCCCGCATAATCACCGAGCATAAGATCGGCATCTTCATCAGGAAGCTGTTTAAAGTCAACGCCCGCCTGCTTGATCATGCGGATAAGTTCACGCGTGGTTAAAGACACATCCACGTCCTGATACCCGGAAGACGCCATCTCTTCAGACCTTAAAATCTCATACTTTTTTGCTGTGCACGGCATGATTGAAACAACCTTGATCTTGGCCGGATCAATATTATTTTTCTGGGCGTAATACGTCTTGGTCAGCGCACCCACCATCTCATGCGGGCTTTTTGTCGACGAAAAAAGGCTGATCATGTCGCCATAATATTTTTCAAGATAATCCACCCATGCCGGGCAGCAGCTGGTAATGAGCGGAAGCGGGCCATTTTTGTTTACAAAGCGTTCCACAAATTCCGTGCCTTCTTCCATAATGGTCAGGTCAGCGCCGAAATTCGTGTCAAACACAGCCTTGAATCCCAGGCGGCGGAGCAACGAATAAAGTTTCTTGGTCAGATTCGTGCCCACAGGATACCCAAACCCCTCTCCCACAGCCACACGGACAGCCGGAGCTATCTGGACAACACAATGCTTGTCCGGATCCTGCAAAAGCGACCATACCTTTTGTGTTTCATCGTTCTCGAAAATGGCGCCTGTCGGGCAATGCGCCGAACACTGGCCGCAGCGCACGCAAGGAGACTCTGCGAGCTTAATATCCCCCGCCGGAGAAATGCGCGTCTTAAATCCCCTGTCAATAAATGAAAGCGCCCAGACATCCTGCACGTTCTGGCAGACATCAATGCAGCGTCCGCATTTAATACACTTTTTAGGCTCCATGACAATCGTGCCTGTTGACCTGTCAATGGGAAGGTCAGGCAGGACACGCTCATAAAGGTCTTCGCGGATGCCGAAATCCGCTGCAATCTTCTGAAGCTCGCAATCCCTGTTGCGCCCGCACGTCAAACATTCCGTAGGGTGGTTGGCCATAATGAGTTCCAAAACCGTGCGGCGGGTCTGAACAATTTCAGGGTCATGGGTGGTGATATCCATGCCCTCTTCAAGCGGCGTACAACAGGCGCGGAGCATCTTGCGGTTGTTTTTTGCCTTAACAATGCAAATGCCGCAGCCTGCAGAGGCTGCCAGGTCCGGATGTTTGCACAAAGTCGGAATATTAACCTGGACGCTTCTGGCGGCATCTAAAATGGTTGTCCCTGCCGGGACTTTCACCTCGATACCATTAATAAGCGCCTTGACCATAGTGACCGTTGACATAACTAAGCTCCTTATTTAATTTTCCATAGAACAACATTTTTCTTACCTGAACAGGCGAAAAATGTTGTTCCCAAAAATTCAGAAAGAATTAAATAACTCTGGCTTGGCTCCGTCCAAGCCAGAGTTATTTAAAAACATAAAAATGCCAAAAAACCTCTTCTTATTCAATTTAAAATTTCCTTACTGCCGCACAACTGACTTAAATTTACACACTTCAAAACACTGGCCGCAACTGATGCACTTCACCTTATCGATCGCATACTTATCCTGGCGACTGCCGGTAATGGCAATGACCGGGCAAACACGAGAACACATCCCGCAGCCCGTGCACTCTTCCTTGTTAATAGAATACGTCACCAAACTTGCACATTTTGCTGACGGGCACTTTTTGTCAAAAACATGAGCCTTATATTCATCCATAAAATACTTGAGCGTTGAAATAACCGGGTTTGGCGCTGTTTGGCCAAGCCCGCACAAAGACGCCTTCTGCATGGCCTCGGCGATCTCAGACAACTTGGTAAGGTCCTCAGCAACGCCCTTGCCCTGGGCAATCTTTTTAAGAAGAAGAAGCATTTCCATGCCCCCGATACGGCATGGCGCGCATTTACCGCAGGATTCATCCACGCAAAAACCCAAATAAAATTTCGAAATATCGACCATACAGTCGTTTTCATCCATCACGATCATGCCGCCGGAACCCATAATAGACCCCAGCTTCTGAAGGGTCTCATATTCGACCGGAGTATCAAAAAAATGTTCCGGAATAACACCGCCCGAGGGGCCGCCTGTCTGGATGGCCTTGATCTTTCGATTATCCAAAACTCCGCCGCCGATATCAAACACAATTTCCCGAAGGGAAATCCCCATGGGGACTTCCACCAGCCCGGAATTGCGCACCTTGCCGGTCAATGCGAAAACCTTGGTGCCCTTAGAGCCTTCAGTCCCGATTTTTCCAAACTCTTCTCCGCCTTTGAAAAGCACATAGGAAACATTGGCCAGAGTTTCGACATTGTTAATGACCGTGGGCTTGCCCCAGAGGCCTTTTGTCGTCGGAAAAGGCGGGCGAGGCCGGGGATACCCGCGAAGGCCCTCAATGGAGGCAATGAGCGCAGTTTCTTCGCCGCAAACAAAAGCGCCCGCGCCTAAACGGATTTCCACATCAAAATTAAAATTACTTCCCAAAATATTTTTACCTAACAGGCCTTTGGAATAGGCTACGTCAATCGCCTTTTGAATGCGCTGGATGGCCAGGGGGTACTCGGCGCGGATATAAAAAAAGCCGCGCGTTGCGCCTGTGGCCAATCCGCCGATCATGAGCCCCTCAATAACCGAATGGGGATCGCCTTCCAGAACAGAACGGTCCATATAAGCGCCGGGGTCACCTTCATCGCCGTTGCAAATAATGAACTTTTCATCGGCCTTGACATTACGGGCCAGGTTCCACTTAAGCCAGGTCGGAAATCCGGCGCCGCCGCGGCCGCGCAGGCCTGACTTTTTCATGTCCTCAATAACCTTTTCCGGCCCCAACTCAAGGGCGCGGGCAATGCCCTGATACCCGTTAACGGCAATGTAATCTTCAATGCTTTCCGGATCAATGATCCCGCAATTACGTAAAACAATCCGAAGCTGCTTATTTTTCTTATCAAGAGCAATAGCGTCGATCTTTTCGCCTTTAAGAACCGTCTTTTCAATAATGTCCGCAATATGAGCGTTGTCCAAATTGATGTAAATAAAGCCTTCAGGGAGAATTTTCGCCACAATGCCTTTGTTATAAACACCAATGTCAGACACAACTACAACCTGAGCCTGCCCAGACAGACCGCGGTCCTGAAGCTGACTTTTGAAAGACACGGAAAACTCCCGCAAAACCTTTTTTAACTCGCCGTTGGTATCCTGAATGAGGATTCGTTTCATATCCCTTTTCCTTTTGTTGTAACCCCTTTGAGGGGAGGGTAAATCCTTAAAAAAAACTTCCTTCAAATATCGTAAATATGCCCGTCGACAAGCTTCTTCTGGGACACATGCTCATCCATAATCTTATGAGCAATTTCTTTATTGACCTTACCGTAAAAAACACGCGGAGCGCCCTCAACGTTCACCTCAACCAAAGGCTCTGCCGAACAAAGCCCGACACAACCGCATTTTTTGATTTCCAGAGTAAGGTTGCGGGCCTTGATTTCCTCACACAGGACCTCATAAACCTCTTTAGCCCCGGCAGCCACTCCGCAGGTCGAATAACCAACGCGAATCCAGCTGGCAGGCTGCTTCTTTAAGGTCTCATCCTTAATGGCCAGTAATTGATCTTTTGTCATTCCCATCGGAGACCCCCCTCTTAATTTTTCTGATAAATCTTTGCGTGTTCCGCGATAATATCCACAATATCGCTTCTTTTGACAGCACTGTAAACCTTCTCGCCCACAGTCACGACCGGAGCCAGGCCGCAGCAGCCCAGGCATCTGACAATCTGCAAATGAAACATGCCGTCTTTGGTTGTTTGCCCTTCTTCGACATGAAGGATGCGGCGAACCTGATCAATGAGAGTGGGGGCTCCCTTAAGATAGCACGCGGTCCCCAAACACACGGAAAGGTTAAACTTACCAGGAGCCTGGAGCTTGAAATAATTATAAAAAGTCAAAACCTCGTAAATTCTGGCCAAAGGCGCATCAAGCTGGCGTGAAATTTCGAGAGAAGCTTCGCGAGGCACATAGCCGTAACGATCCTGCACGTCGTGAAGGATCATGATAAGGTTGCCCTCTCTATCTTTCCAACGATCGACGCATTTTTTGACATCTTCGCTAAGAGTTTCAATGACCATATATTTCTCCTGATTTGACGAATACTGACTACAAAGATTAGCCGCGTGAAATAAAAAATATGAAGATTAAAAGATTATAAGGAGGAAACAAATGCGTGGCAAGAAAAACTTGACTATAAAACCCCACAACTCCACAGCCATGGAATCTTTTTTTACGCCCCCTCCACTTTACCTAACTCATTTTATTATAACAGAAAATAGCGCCAAAGCAATTCCGCGATCATCTTGTTAGCCTTAGGGCCGTAATGTGATCCATCATAACTACAATCCATCTGAAGAGGGTCCGCCTTTACGAGGTCTTTCATCAAATCAATGGCAGTAATGCCCAGGCGTGACGTTGATAAGACCATTTCGTCATATTGCCGGGCAAACGCGCGGTTATTTTTATAATAGCCGATATCCTCCTTTGTCGGGATATAGACCAGTATAAATTCTTTTCCCGCGCGCTTCGTTTCGTTGTTCATTCTTTCAATGATTCTTTGCGTGACAGCCCTGGCTTCTGAGCCGGGCCTGCCCATGTTGCGCAACAGTAATTTCTCTTTAAAATCATGGATAACACTTGCCAAAAGCTTATACGATACCAGCGCGCCTATCCCAGGCGGCGACTCATATTGACTTGAAGAATAAAACCGGTCATAGGCTTGTAAATGACGCTTAAGGGTTTCTGAAATTCCGCTGGCATTGTCTTCGAGCGCGTCGCGCCATGTCTTATAAGGAGATTGGACCAGCTTTAACTGATCATGGTCCACGATAAACCTGGGCATGACCGGCCCTTTGGCCCAGCCTCTCAACTGCCTGAGCACATTAACATCCCGCCACAGGTCAACCGACGGTACAAAAGCAAGGATTACCTTATCATAATCGAGCTTCTGTTTGATGTTCTCGAACCTTAAAAGGCATTGCCCCATGCTGTAGCCGCTGACAGCAAAATTAACGATTTCCCATTTTCCGCTTTTTTTATTCATAAAAAACGGCCAGGACTCTTCAAGCGGCACACCCCAGCAATTGGCAAACGACTCGCCAAAAATAATAACCCGTTTCTTACCCGGAGGGGTCTTCGCTTCTGTATCCTCTCTCGAAGTGGCGCCGAGATTATTTGACTGCCACCAGCCATTCCGAGAAACCCTGTTCTCCATGGGGGCGTAACCTAATATTTCATCTTCCCGCGCCACACCCCGCAAGTCTCCCCACGTGATCTTTTGATTATTGACAACCACGTCATTAATGGCCTTGTCATCTTCCGCATTGGGGTTGTCCAATAATTTTATTTTAAACGGCGGCAGGTCTCTTTTTAAAAACAGCCCGTAGCTTCTGGGGGATTGCTTAATAAAAAAGAATGATACACATTCAAATGTCAGCACACCGATCACGCAACAGGCGGCCAATAAAAGAATATTTTGAAAAATCCTGGAGTTCATCGTCAGTAAGCACCCTGGAAAGAAAAATTAAATGCGCATTACCTTAAATTTCTTAAGACAAATGCCGTTGGCAGACATCCCTGATTTTTTGGGCATTTTGGGCAAACCACTCAAAAGAGGAGGGCCAGTTCTTTTCGTTGGAAAGATCCATGCCAATTGTTATCCAAACCCAGGAAGATTTTCTGCCGGGCCGCATGTCCCACACCAGAGACTTTCCCATTTCAGCTTCAATTTGAGCCCTTTTGGCTTTGAGCGTCATATATTCTTCCCTTGAATCCGGTATCCAAAAACCAGCCGACAAGACAGGCTGCGGTTTTTTTCCGTCACTGCCGTTCAGAGACAAACAAATCTTGCGTTTAGGATCGCCGATCTTGACAACAGCCTCGCCCTCCCCTTCAAAAGAAGAAAACTTCCAGTCAAGTCCCTGTTCGTCCACAAAAAACTTTAACTGCCGCCAATACGCCAAATAAATTTGTTTTAACTGTGCCATGGGAATCCTGTTCTTTTATTTTCAATAATATTTATATCACAGATACCCCGAACAACATAACCTCACGAAACAAAATAATATTTCCCTTATCAACAAAACAGATGTATAAAATATGGCTCAAAGGGTTAACAGTTCTTGCCATGAAATACCGCATACTTTTTTTCCTATTCCTGATTATTTTCCTCGGCGGGCTTAAGGTGTCCTGGCAGCGCGCCCATGCGCCTCAAAAAAACGCTTTTGCTATCCCCGTCACTCTTGAGAACCCGCTATCAACAAAGTTTGAAACCTCCCCCTTCCCTTATTATAAAATTTTCTCCGCAGACAAAAGCCGCATCACAGGCTACATATTCCAGACATCTGATCTGACAACGAATATCAAAGGCTATGGCGGCCCTGTCAAAATGGTCATCTCCATTGACACTGCTGGCCGCATCAAAAATATTGATATCACGGAAAATAACGAGACTCCTGATTACACCGGGGACTTAAACGTTTTTACAAGGCAGTTTCTTTTAAAAAGCCATCAAAATCCCCTGATCCTTGGGAAAGATATCGATGGAATAACCGGTGCAACCGTCTCGAGTGAGGCCATAACGCGCACCATCAAAGAAAGCCTGGAACGTTTTTCCAAAGAGATCCTGAACACAAAAAGCCCTTCAGGGAATTCTCCTCCCCAGCCATTTCCCTGGGCGCCCATTATCATCACTTTCCTGCTTTTTTTAACGGCGATCGTCGGTATTGTTTGGGTTGATATGCGCCTGCGCTGGCTTGCGCTTATCTGTGGTTTTATTTACTTAGGCCTTATCACCCACACCATGCTCTCTTTGGTGCAGGTGTCCAATGTGTCTTTATTGAACATCCCTGATTTCCTGAAAAACCCATTATGGGCCTTAACCCTTATCCCGGCATTTATCGCAACTTTGATTATAGGACGTATTTACTGCGGCAGCCTTTGCCCGTTTGCCTTTCCGCAGGAAGTCATGGCCAAACTTTTCCTGAGAAAAAAACCTCCGGCCAAAACCATCAGCCCTGGAGCTGACTCTGCTGCGCGACTCCTTAAGTACCTGTTCCTGTTTATTATCCTCGGGCTTTCCATAATTTTCAACAACGCCTCGGCCGCCAATATGGAGCCTTTTGTGACTCTTTTTAGCGGCCACGGCGAAAAACTAACCTGGGGATTCCTTTTCCTTCTTTTCATCCTGGCTATTTTTCATTACCGGTTCTGGTGCAAATACCTTTGCCCCGTCGGAGCTCTGACCGGGCTCACGGCGCGCATCAGTTTGTTCAAGATCCAAACCATGCCCCCGTGTTCCTGTTGCGGCATTTGCGCCGGCACCTGCCCGGTGGAGGCTATTGGACATGATAAAGAGAAACACCCTGTGATTGACCAGGCGGAGTGCATCTTATGCGGAAAATGCATCCAGGCTTGCCCTGAAAAGAAACTCAAATTATCGTGTGCGCGCTACCCCATGGGCCCAGAAAACATAAAGCCGGCACAAACACAAAACAACAAACGCTCGTCTGACGCGCTTTTTCTTGTCCTGACAGCCTCTGCCGCTATTTTCCTTGCGGCCATTATCAACGATAACATCTTAAAAAATATTCAATCCTCCAACAAAATCAAAACTTCATCAGCCGATGTTGAAACGCCGTCACGCTCTGAAGCGATAAAAAAGCAATTTGAATCCAAAGGGCTGCCATTGCACGAAGGAAAATACTGGAAGGTGTCTGATGAAAAAAGTTGAATGTGAACTTTGTCCCCGTCATTGCCGGATTGAAGAAGGCGGCCGGGGTAATTGCCGTATCCGCACAAACGTGGGAGGAAAACTCTATTCTCTGGTTTACGGAAAACCCTGCGCCGTGCATATTGATCCCATTGAAAAAAAACCATTTTTCCATATCCTCCCGGGAAGTAGTGCTTTTTCCATTGCCACGGCCGGATGCAATCTCCACTGCAAATTCTGCCAGAACTGGGAAATCTCCCAGCGTCCGCCTGAAGAAACCCAAAATATGGACCTTCCTCCTGAGGAAGTCGTGCGCCAGGCCATGGCCCACAACTGCCGTTCCATTGCCTATACCTACTCGGATCCGGTTGTTTTTTACGAATACACTTACGACACCTCAAGCCTTGCCCAAAAACAGGGGCTTCTCAATGTGCTTGTGACCGCCGGGTATATTGAACAAAAACCCCTTGTGGAACTATGTAAAGTCATACACGCGGCTAATGTGGACATTAAAAGCATGAGTGATGATTTTTACCGCAACATGTCCGAGGCCACGCTTAAACCTGTCCTGGATTGCGTTGTCACCATGAAAAAAATGGGGCTGTGGGTTGAAATCACAAACCTCCTTGTCCCAACGTTGAATGACAGTGAAAAAGACATCCGAAGTCTTTGCCGCTGGATACTTCAAAATGGCGGAGCAGATATGCCGCTGCATTTTTCGCGTTTCTGGCCTTTGCATAAACTGCAAAATTTACCGCCGACACCGGTTGAAACCCTGACCAGGGCCTGGGACATTGCCAAAGAAGAGGGCTTGCATTACGTTTATGTGGGAAATGTGCCCAGCCATCCCGGCAATAACACCTACTGCCCCAATGATGGAAAACTTTTGATCGGGCGCCAGGGCTTTGAAGTCACTGAAAATCATGTGATTGACGGAAAATGCGAATACTGCGGGACACAAATACCGGGAATATGGCGATAATGGTTGCTTTGTATTACGGACGCCGGAAAAACTTATCCGCCATTGATACAAAGAAATCAAAACAATAAAAGGATCGTTTATGAAACGCCGTGATTTTTTGAAATTCTGCGCGCTTGGGATTGCCGGGATTTTTTTGGCCCGCGTCACGAAACTTTTTTCTTTTGGAGAAAAACTTGACCACAGCCTTAAAGAAGCCAGTTTTTACCGTCAGGCCGATGATTTGGCCGGATAAATCTGTGCCAGGGCCCAGACTGAAAAACTCATGAGTGCGGAAAATAAAAAGACGCTGGAAACTCCCCACAAAGGAATCAAAAAGATTCCCATAACAAAAACCCCGAAAAACGCGCCCAAAACCTCAACGCCGTAAACCCAGGCCGCATGTTCATCTCCCACAAGCCGGGCTGCTGCGGCAAACTGGCACCCACCCACCCATCCGGTTAAAAACGGCATCACAATAAAAAAAAGGACCGCTGTCATGCCGTTCCATTGTTCAACCCCGATACTGCCCATGGCCGCAACAATGGCCACGACAACAGCGCTGGCCTGGGTGAAAGAAAAAAATCTTCCGGCCTCACCGTTGTCATGCTCATGCCAGCGGCAGGCCCCAAACACCCCTAACATAAAAGCTGCTGTCAAAAGCCCAAGCATGCTGTAAACAAACCCGTAAACAGATTGAAACAAAAGCACAATCCCTGTTTGCAACGCCATTTGCGTCAAGCCTGCGCTGAAAAGGGCTATCCCTGCGATTTTTGACGGAGAACGCGCCCCGAGGCGGCCTGCCATCCAAAGCAAAAGCGGCAAAAAAAGCAGAAAAAAAGAAAACCTTTCAAAGGCATGAATCATTTTTGAAAATGTTCCGTTAAAATGCGTAGACCAATACCCCAACCCTAAAAGGAATGTCAAAGGCTTTGAGTCACTGTTAACACCGGGAGAAGCGCTCACAATGCCTTCGGCTTCTTTTAAACGCTCAGGGTCCAGGCGAAATTTAAAATAATAATCCCTGACATACTGTGTTTGTACCCCCCTTGCCTTGAGCCTGGCTGAAAGGATCTCAGGGGCTATCGAAACGCTTCCCGGTGTGGAGGCGGCCAGAAAAATATAACGCTCACCCGGAATGACCCGAACCTCCTTAAACACACTTCCCAAAGTCATGCGAATGGACGATAAAAATGCCCGGCCTTCGCCATTAACGTAATTTTCAGAACCTGTGACACTGAGCGCCAGGATGCCCTGAGGAGATAGAATACGCTGCGCATCCTCAAGAAACTCTTTTGTAAAATAGCGGTTCACCAGAAGCGTCAAAGGGTCGGATAAATTCACAATAATCACATCATACGTTTTTGATGTCGAGCGCACAAAACGCCGGCCGTCCATAGCCCAATAATGGACGCGCTCATTGTTAAGGCCTTGTGAAAGCCATGGCAACAGTTGAATCACCACAGGATCGCGCTCAACACTGTCAAGAGAGACACCCGGATATTTCAAAACCTCTGCCACACTTCCTGAAGCCCCTCCCCCCAACAGCAAAACCTGATGTACAGACTCCTCAGCCAAAAGGGCATAATGAACGCTCTCTTCGCTGGTTAAGGCATCATGGGTGGTTCCGCTTAAAAGGCCGTTGTCAAACAGGCTCCGTTCCTTGTTTCGCTCCACAACCGCAAGGTTGCCATAAAGCGAATCCCTGACCGCAACAACCTCAAAACCCTGCCACTGGACATTGCGGCTCCAGCGGTCAATCCTGGCGCCAGCCCCTGTAAAAACAAAAATCAATGCCGCACAAAGAATAACCGGCAATCCCAAACTCCAACGATGAAAAACAACACAAACATGCAATAGCAAGACGGCAAAAGCAATATCCATTGCTTTGACAAAAGGCAGCGCCACGCAAATAACAGCGCCGCCAAAAACAAACCCCAGGGCTTCCCATGCGTAAATCTTTCCGGAAACGCCTGAAGACTTTTCCCCTGCCCAGCGCACCAGCGCCGCGTAAAGGCTGCCCCACACCATGGTTAACGGAAGAATCAAAAGGAAAGAAACTCCCAGCAACGGAAAAATGTCTAAAACCTGCCCCACAGGCCAGCCTAAAACAGTGCGGAGGATTCGTGCCACAAGAAGTGTCGCAAAAAGAAGGACGCCCGCTAAGGCCATGAGCACAGACACGGCCCCGCGCCCTTTCAGCCAGACGGAAAAGGCCTTAAACAAAAAACTTCCCAGGGCAATGCCTAAAAACCACGCCGACATAAGCCCTGCAAAAATCAATTCATTGCCATAAAGGGAGGTAATAAGCTCTCGAAAAATCAAAATCTGCGAGATGGCGGAAGAAAATCCTAATATTAATGCAAAAACGCAATAAGAAGGCATGACATTATTATCCTTAAAAAATAAAAAAAGCCAGGAATAAAAAGCAAATGGATACTTTGAAAAGTATTCACTGCCACATCATCCCTGGCTCTGATTATTCTTTCAAACGACTATTTTACAGCGTTAGTCGTCACAGGCGTTGTTGTATCAGAAGTCTTTTCCACCTTTTTGTGATGCTTTTTCTCTGACTTCTTATGCCCCTTACTCTTCTTATGAGCGGGCTTCACGGTAGGAGCCATGGTATCAGAAGCAGCTACTGCGCTATTCGTCTGAACCGCAGCTTCTGCAGCATAAACGCTTGGAATGGACGCCAAAGCAAAAACCCCTGTTAAAACAATCACTGCCCCTAACGCTAAACCCGACTTCTTCATACAACCTCCTGTTTATTATTTTTAGATATAGGAATGTCTTTATGGCCCTTATGACCATTAGACACGCCCTGACTTAAAAAAGTTTCATCATTACAAAAAAAGAAACGCAGATTTAAAAACTATAGATCTGCGTTTCTTAATAAAACCTGCTTCCTCTTTCAAACTATTTATTTATTCACATTCTGCTTATTATAAAAATCCCAGAGAAGCTTTGCCGCCAAATCTTTCCCGCCAAGGCCAAAAGCGAGGGCCAAAGCAAAACAAACAGCAGCAAAGAAAATCTGAAACGTTGTGCTCACAAAGAAAGTGGAAATATTCAGCTGATCAAGAGCCATCACTGTCGCAAAAACCAGAATAGCGCCCTTGGCAATGCTTCCCAAAAATTCGGGACGATTAACATTGGCATTAGCTGCTGTTGCTTTAATAATACCGGAAATCAGATTTGCCAAAAACATACCCACCAACGCCACAAAGACCGCAGAAACAACATTGGGGATATAAGATGTCACCTTTTCCAGCAGCTTGGCGGCCACAGTAAGGCCAATAGAATCAACAGTAATGGCAAATACAACAATCATCAAGGCCCAATAAAGCAGTCCGCTTAAAAGGTTAGCAGCTGACGGCCCCACATTGCCCTTGATAAGAAGGTCTGCCAACCCAATTTTTGCCGCAAACTCATTAAACTTAAGTTGATCCAGAATTTTCTGGAACAGTCCTGCCAAAACCTTGGCAACAATCCAGCCCACCAAAAGAATCAAGAGCGCACCTAACATCTGCGGGATAAATTCCGCAACAGAATTAAGCATTGTCTTGACCGGTTCAATGATTACCTGATGCCATCCTGTTATCATACTCCCCCTCCTTGTAATAGGTTTCTCTTCACACCTCAATCATAAAAACAGAGTTATTATACATCGAAATCCTAAAGTAAAACATTTTTAAATATTTTTCTCAGGAATTACTGAATGAGATCACAAATACCCCAACCACCATAAGTGCTACAGCCCAAACCCTTTGGCGATCGCCTTTTTCCTTCAAAAACCACACCCCCCACAAAGATGTCATGATAATACTGGTTCGTTTAATGGCAATCACATAAGGAACAATCGTCAACTTAAGGGCATACATCTGAAACATCATGACCAGCGCCATACAACACCCAATGCCTAAAAGCCATGGCCAGCTTTTTTGCACCTGTTTTTGGGCATCAGGCACTTTATTCAACATAATAACGCCAAGAAAAAAAGAAACAGCCGCATTCAAATAAATACTCCATATCAAGGGAGAAGAATTTCGCATCCCGATCTTATCCACATTAGCCCCAATACTATAAAGAATGGCCACAATAACCATATAACGGCTTCCGCGGGCTTTCAAAAGGCGGCGAAAAGGCGCCAGGATATCCTCCTGCTCAGGATGATAAAAAAGAACGTACGAACCACTGACAATCAAAACCATGCCCACAATTCCCCAAGGACGCGGGAACTCTCCTAACATGATCGGTGAGGTGAGTAAAAGCAAAAGCGGCGTAAAACTCAAAAGAGGTATGGTCAGTGAAAGGTCGGAATTTTCAATAGACTTAAAAAAGAAGATGGAAGAAACCGTAAGAATCACGGTAGACGCAAGAAGCGCCGGCCAGAATTGCGCAGACAAGACCACTGGTTTTTCCCATAAAAAGAAGACCGCTAGAAATGGAAGGGAAAAAAAGCTAACTGCCCAGGCCGTCACATAAGGGCTGACTTGCCCTGACACCCGCTTGGAAAGAATGTCCTGCCCCGAGGTGCATACGGCTGTAAGAAACGACAACAGTAACCACATGAAAATTATTGTAACGAAAAAAGATGGTGGGCGCTAACGTTTTGCTCTTGTTTTTATTTCCAGACACGTTCCAGATAACCTTCGCGCCCGGAGCCTTGCCGGTACAAGTTGTAGTGCAAAGAATTTTTCTGGTAATATTTTTGATGATACTGTTCGGCCGGATAAAAAGGCCTGGCTAGAAGAATTTGCGTCACAATGGGTTTGGAAAAACGGCCTGAAGCGGCAAGCTCTTGTCTCGATTCTTCAGCCAGGCGTTTTTGTTCTTCGTCAGCATAAAAAATCGCGGTTTCATACTGGCTTCCCTGATCCGCAAACTGGCCCCTGGGATCAGTGGGGTCAATACTCAGCCAAAAAACCTTTAAAAGGTCCCGATAAGATGTCTTTGAGGAATCATAAAGAACCTGAACCGCTTCAAGGTGGCCGGTTTTGCCGCTTGAAACTTCTTCATAAGAAGGGTTTGGCTTTGCGCCGCCCGTATAGCCGACTGTGGTTGATATAACACCAGGAAGTTTGTCATACGGCGGCTGCATACACCAAAAGCAACCACCCGCAAAGATGGCAGTTTTCAAATTCTTCGCGTCCCCCTGGGCAGAGGCATTGACCATAACACACCCCATGAGCATTAGACAAAGAATGATTCTTTTCATACACTCATTTGTCGGGCAGCAAAGACCCCCATTACAACAATCAATTTTTTATATGAAGGACTTTTAAAAGCTCGCGGGCCGCTTCTTGGGGGCCTTTGCGCTCCCAGCCAGGCAGGCCTAACCGGCTTCTCATTTGCCCCACAAAAACATTATTTTTAAAAAACGCTTCAAAATATTTCCTGGCCAGGGGATCATGCAATTCCTTATACTGCGCCGGGCCAAAGGGGTTCACAAAATAAGTGTGGCCAATCCCTACGGAGGTGGTCGTCCCTTTGCTCATGGCCGTGCCTTCGCCAAAAACACTCAAGGCCTTTTCCACATCCTTAAAACGCTCGATGATCGGATGACTTTCATCAATGTCCTCATAATTATTGGCATAAAAAATAAAATCAATTTCCTCGCCCTTAACGACCTGGTCATACGTCGTTACAGGAAGAATAATGCGCGCATTCACCTGATTGGCGTTCATAATAATAGCGCGGTCAATCTGGCCCAGGGCATATCCCGGCTGTAAATCGTCGAGCCTTAAAAACGCGCCGATTTCCGTGCCGTACCCGATAATTTTCCCTTCCGGCGAAATCTGGATAGACCCCATATCATCGGCAATGACAATAAAATCCTGGATGATTTCTTCTCCTAATCCGCGTAACGCCTCCAGGGTCTCTGACTTCCCTGCGCCGGTATCGCCGATAAAAAGAATTGTCCGGTCAATATTTCCTTTTAAAATAAGGCGCACCAAAGCGCCGTGAAACGGCAAAATACCCCGCTTCATCATAATGATGTTATGCAGCGTCAAAACCATCTTCTTAAGGTAGCCAAAATAACCAAACTCGGCAGTTAAGGGAACCGCCCCGACAAGAACATTGTTCTTCTCATCGTCAAAGAAAACCTGCTTGCACTCGTAACGGCTTAAGGCATTTTCAGGAACGCCAAATGCGTAAACAGCATCAGGAGCGCGCTCCAAATCCTCATCCTCAGCCAGCTGAAACAAATTACACAGCGAGTGCCCCAGTTCCGCAAAACTGTAATGGAAATAGATCAAAATAATGAGCGTTCCCACTTTTGCCGGATAGCACAGCCATTCGCCATTGCCAAAATCAACGCCTTTGAGCGGATTGTCTTCGACGCGCTCAAAACGGCCGGAGCGTTTATTCATGGGCGGCGTCAAGATAAGCGGCGGATAAATCAGCATCTGGCGGATTAAAGGAACCTTGTTTAGCTCCCGATACTCCTCGGGAAGTTTCATGTCCCTTGCAACGGCAATGGTCGAGACCTCAGCGCCGGCCGCGACCTGGCGATAAATGCGCGGATGCTGGCCTGTCACATTTTCCTGAATGTCGCGGTACATCCCCCGGATAAGGTTGGTCAGAAATCCTATGGTTTCGTTAAAGGTGCGGTAAGGCCTTTTGTCCCAATTGCGGCCCATGGAATCAGAAGAAATAATAAAACGGTCAAAACTCCGCCAGTAATTATATAAATACTCAATAAAATCGTTAAATAACGTCGTATTTCTCAAAAGAACACCAGCCCCCGGAACCACATTAGGCACAAGGCTGGCCGGCATCTTGGTTAAAAATTTGAGCGTTTCAATCAAAATGTCAATATCCTGGCCGCTGACATCCTTCTTCCCAAAAACATCCAAAAGCACAGATTTGCGCTTAACAAGCTTGTTCACCCCATCGGTAACAATGCCGCGAAAAAGGTCGCTCGATAAAATTTCCTCGGCCGAATCGCACACGCGGTCCTGGATGCGTAAAATAATTTTATTTTCCCTTATATCATAAGACTGCATATCTTTCTCCTTTAACACTCAAACTTTTCATAAAGCCATAAGCGTTCCCTCGCTTTTTTAAAGGCTTTATTGATCACATGCCGTTCCCGTGTCATTTCAGGGTCAATCAGGGCCAGGGGCATCATATACGCGGACATGAGGGGCGGATAGGCCTTCCCCCGGGCAATCAACTCCTCGGCATCTTCAAAATATTTTGCGTCATTCTTTTTGATCAAGGAACAAGCGATCATCCTTGCTTTTCCATATTTGTCGGGATTGGCCGCAAATCCAAACAACCGGCAAACCAACGGCCGAAACAAATACTGCGCGCAGGCCCCGGGGTCTGTTTTTAAGGGATCATAAAAAACACATACACCGCTAAAAGACTGCAACTCGGCTTTTTTGTACCACTCCTCAGCCTGGCCTAAACGAACAAGCTCACGGGCCAGCGGCAGCATTTCAAGCTCTGTAGCCTCGACCTCATGGTTTTCACAGCAATGAGAGCAACGCGCAGTGCAGCTGAACTTCGCAACCCGACGAAAATGGGCAATGTCACAGTCAAGCTTCTGAAAAATTTCCTTAACAGAACTGATCTTGCCGTCAAGCGCCGTTGGAGAAAAAGAACTCATAACAGATACCGTTTTAAGCAGTGTATATTAACAATATTATTTCTCCGCGCAACAAAAAAACCTTAAAAAATGCCTTTAATGAACTGTGCGTCGCGCTGATACTCAAAAGGAGACGCTAACGCTGCCCGGCGGGAAAAATCAAGCGCCCTGGGGGAATCTTTCTTATACTCATAAATCTTGGCAAGAATAAAATAACTCTCGTAAGCATGGGGAGACCGCCGGACAGCCTCTAAAAATTCTTTTTCAGCGCGATCAATAAGATCAGGGCTGCGGGCAAGGCGGTAAAGCTTGATAAAAGCCACGCCCAAGGCAAAAGGATATTGAACATCCCTTGAATCCAAAATCTCCGTTTTCTGAAGCAGAGCAATCCCGGTTGTAAAATCCTCCCCTGCTAAAGCCTGATCGGCCCGGTAGGCCACAAGCACAGCCTCGGACATTCGAAAAACTGCTATGAAAAATAAAACCAGCACTCCTAGGGCCAGGACGCCTTTAACCCTCGACCATAGAGGACTCTCAACCACGCTTTGAGATGGTGGAAGCATCTGACGCGCCAAGCCTGCCCATACCGCAAGCATGAGCCATCCGAATAAGGAAATATTGGGCTTGAGTATGGTAAAACTAAAAAAATTATCAATAAAAAAGGCCACAACCCCTGCGGTTACGCCTAAAAAAAGATATTTGAGCTTGCCGCCAGAAACCTTGCAAAAAACCTCTCTTGATTTTATGAGAAAAAGGATAAAAAGCCACACAAGCGCCGCGCACCCCGCGATCCCGGTCTCAACCCAGGCCTGCAAATAGCTGTTATGGACATAGGCGCTAAAAGCATCCCTGTTCTCAATAAGCGGTGCTGAGGCATAACGAAAAGCGCCATACCCCACCCCAAAAAAAGGATGGCTTTTTAACAAGGCCAGCGCGCTCTTGTAATAATAAACACGCGGCAAAAGCGAGCCTAGAAAACTTTTGCGCGTAAAAACAAACACAAAAAGCCCCAAAAGCACAATGCCTGCGGCAAAAATAAAAATCCGCTGGCGCGGGCTTAACTCGATCTTCCAGCGCGAACGCAGCAAAAGAAGCGCAGTGGCACTGATGGCTAAAAGGAAGCTCAGCCAGCCCAAAAAAGAGAACGTGAGAAAAAAACAGCCCAGCAAAAGAAGCCCCAACCCCAGCCAAAAAAAACGCAACCACCAATTCCTTGCCATAAAAAGAAACCCTGCCACAACAGGAAGGAAAAGCATTAAAAAACCGGCAAGGACATTGGGCCACCCCAGAAACGAAGTCACCCTCTTTGAGGTCAAAATGTAGTAAAGGCTATTTTGATAAACGGCAAGGCTTTTATCCGACGGCAATGGCGCACGGCCCGAAAGCATAAAATATTCCTGTATGCCGAAAAACGCGGTTACCGCCGCACACGCCAAAAGAAAATATAACAATGCCTTAATCCGCTTTTGGCTCGAGAGGAGGTCTGCCAGCATGACAAAAAAAAGGAGATGTGCCGCTAAAACCAAAACCAGTTTGGTCGTTATCGAAAAATCATAGGTAAAAAACAACGACACTGCGGCGGCGGTAAAAAAAAGGCAAAGCGGTGTTTCAAGCCCCGAGCGAAACACAGGCTCGCGTTTGGCAAATTTTAAGGCTATAAAAAGAATCCCGGCTGAAAAAATGGCAACAGCAACCAAAAGATTACCGCCATTTTCCTTAATAAACGTTTCTCCGCCGGGAAATAGTTTCCAGACGCAAAGCCGCATCAGGGCAATCAGCCCCAGCACAAAAACAAGGCCTCTTTCCAGAAATCGAAGGGTTATCATCAGAATTTAGGACTCATAATCCGCGATACGCCGTTCCTCGCGGATATTCATAATAAACGTTTTAACAGCCACATGGTCAGGGTGATCCTGGTAATCATCCAAAGCTTCACGCGTATGAAACTCGCTATACAACACCACATCCGCGGAACTGTCGGTCTGGCTGAAATCCAGGCCTACTTCACATTTGATCATGCCCGGGATCTTTCCGTTTAAGGCCTCAAGTTTTTCTTTCATAAGCCTGGCATTGGCCGCCTTGTCACGGCCGCCCGCGTTTTCTTTAAGCTTCCATAAAACAATATGCTTGATCATAAATGCCTTTCCTGAAATTGATATATTAGCGCCTCAAAACACAGAATACAGGAAAGGCCCTTCTAAATCAAGACGTGAAGAGCCTTTGTCAATTCTGAGGTTATGGCTCCCCAAAAAATGCTTTTAATGAAGGAAAAACTAGGAGGGATAATTGAAAATTTCTTCCAAATGAAACCTGGCTTCAACGCTGATGGCGTTGAGCGCCTCAAGAATTTTTCTCTTGGCGTTTAAGGTCAGCCGACGGCCTTTACGGCCTTTTTGAACTGTTTTATGTGTCAGCTGGCGGGTTGAAACCCGGACTAAATCCGCATTGGAAAGCCCTAAACGCGTCATCACTTCATCCAAAGGCTGGAGGCCGAAATCGGTCTGGGGAGTAGAATCCAAAAAAGAAGACATCTTTGTCAAGCCCGGCCGCGGACAGCAGCCAAAAGCTCATTATTAGTGGGATATTTTTCCAGTTGCTCAACCAAAGACTGCATGGCCTCAACCGGGTTAAGCCCGGCCAAAACACGACGGATCTTTGATATCTGTTCACGCTCGTCGGGAAGAAGCAAAAGCTCCTCCTTGCGGGTTGCGCTTTTGGAAATATCAATGGCCGGAAAAATTCTTCGATTGGCAATCTCGCGCGAAAGCACGACCTCCATGTTCCCCGTGCCTTTAAATTCCTCAAAAATAACCTCATCCATCCGGCTCCCGGTTTCAATGAGAATGGTTGCAAGGATCGAAAGCGACCCGCCATTTTCAATCTTGCGGGCCGAGCCAAAAATCCGCCGGGGGACTTCAAGGGCGCGGGCATCAACCCCTCCGGAAAGCGTGCGCCCGCTGGAACGCCTTTCCGCGTTATGCACGCGCGACAGCCTTGTTAAGGAGTCGATTAAAACCATCACGTTCTCACCCTTGCCGGCTTCGAGCATGGCCTGGCGCATGAGTTCATCTGCGGTTGCCACATGGTGGTCATAACTCTGATCTGACGATGACCATCTCACCTCGGCCGTAACGCTGCGACGAAAATCGGTCACCTCTTCCGGCCTTTCATCAATCAAAAGGCAATAAATTTTTACGCCAGGAGCGCTCTTGGACACAGCCTGACAAATGTGCTTGAGGATTGTGGTTTTCCCTGAGCCGGGCGGCGCCACAATAAGCCCGCGTTGCCCCATGCCGATAGGGCAAATGAGGTCCATGGCGCGCATGGTCAGCTCCTGACAACCGTCCTCAAGACGTATCCGCGGAGAAGGATCCACAGGAACACCAGCCAAAAACAGGCTTTCCGCCTCATCAGTGGTGCGAAAGACCTTTGGATGCGGATGCTGGGGCCTGGCATAAGAAGACGTACGCCGTGGTGCCTGGTTGGTTTTAGAACGATGATAGAAATTTTTCATGAAACTTGAATTCCGGGATCAGGAAGATTTTCTGATAAGTTTAGCCGTTAAAGAATTCCCGCTTCCCCACGGCCACACAAGGGCAAGTTCGCAACCATTGCCATTCTTTCGAAAATACATTGTTTGATTCTTCTGGATGCCCCCAAAGTCTTTGGAATATAAATCAGCCTCACGGGAAGGTGAAGCCCCCTCGGGCTTAAAGGCCTGCCCCCAATAGGAAGAAAGAATGTCCGTCAACTTTCCCCATTCCGCCTTGCCAACAACAACTTCAAGATAGTCCGGCGTCTCGCCGCGTTTTTCTTCACATTTGATTTTATTAACTTCAGACAATAACTCTTCAAACGTCATATCAGGAAATCTCTCGGCAGAATTTCATTGTTTTAGGAAGGAAAAAATGTTTATCAAAATTACTTTGTCTCCGAAGGCAAATCATTCGGGACTGCCGCGGCATTAACGGTCAGGATCTCACTGCGCGCCGGCTCCAAAGGAGCTGTTTCTTTATCCTGAGCATGCTCACCGGCTTTCAAAACATTTTCAGGAGCATTCTCCACTGGAACAACCTTATGTTTTACAACAGACGGCTTTGGCGTTGAAGCTCTGCGTCGCTCTTCAGTCACGGGCCGAGGCGCATTTTTTTGCGCGGCTAAAGCTTCAAGCCGTGCCCTTTTCTCAGCCTGGCGCTGTTCGTGATAAACCTTGGGGTCCACTCCCACATCAGCCTTTACAGCCAAAGGCGCCAACAATAATATTGATGCGCTCAAAAGAAAAAGTCTTACTAAAATCATATCTTCCTCCATTAATGATACAAAAATATCATACCATCAAAAAAGAATTTTCTTATCACTGAAATTAAAAATTTTAATAACGCCTTACACGGTAATGCCAAAAATTTTTCTCGCGGCAAGGCCGATTAAAAACGTTACTCCTGCAATGCCCACGCTCAAAATAGCCATTTCCCAAAAACGGCCCTTAAAATCAAGGCCTTGCGCCACCGACGTATAAAAGGTAAAGATCAAAATAATAATAAGGGACAAGGAAATTGTTACGATGAGGCATAGAAAAATATTACTTAACAAGAAATACGGTAAAACCAGTATTGCCACAGCCCCGATATAAGAAAGCCCGGTATAAATACTGGCCTTTAACGGGTCCTTGGCCTCTGCCTCATGTTTTGTGGCCAGATATTCGGAAGCCGCCATGGACATGGCAGCGGCTATGCCTGTAATAAGCCCCAGCATGCCGATCAGTTTTGTGTTTTGCAACGCCAGGGTAAAGCCGGCCACTGTTGCTGTGAGCTCAATCAAGGCATCATTGAGTCCCAGGATCACGGAACTGACATAATTCAGGCGGTCTTCATTAATGAGATTCAAAAGCGCAGCCTCATGTTCTTTTTCTTCCTGCATAATAAGATCAATCTTGGGGAATTCCGCTTTCCAATTGTTATAAGTATCCTGGGCCAGGCCTTCGCCATTTTCCATTAATTTCAATCCGAAATTCAAACCCAGCATCCTCGAAATATTGGCGTAAAATACGGCCTTCCAATGATCAGGCCTTACGTCTTCGCCTGTCATGGCTCTGAAGTATTCATAATGCGCCAACTCTTCTGCGGAAATCTTTTCCAACACCTGGGCATTGGCATCATTTTTTACAACCCGTGCCAACTGTTTGTAAACAACGTGCTCGGTTATTTCATTCTTCTGGGCGCTCAAAAATTGTTTCTTTAAATTAGGACTTAACATGTTTGACTCCTTGTTAATTAAGGGTAATTTTCAAAGAATCCTTTGAAAATTACCATCCTCCTCCACCACCGCCTCCGCCGCCGCCACCTGAAAACCCGCCGCCTCCGCCGCCAGAGCTTGAGCCTGGCGCCACCGCGGAAGAACTGATTGTATTGGACAACGTTCCCCCTAAAATCGAGGCAAATCCGGCACATCCTGTTGACGACCAAAGAGCACCCGAATACCAGGAAGGATGGTAGGCCCTGCCACCTTCTCCTGCCTGCTCCAAAATACGGGCAAAACGATCCGACCACGGCTGTTCCACATTTAATGCCAGGGCATACGGCAAATACTTTTCAAAAATTTCTTTTGAATCAACGGGCGCGCCTGCCATTTGCAAACGGTCTTTTTCCGCAACCGAAAGATACATTTTAAAGCCTTCGACCTGGTCCATAATTTTCCGTCCCTGCATGGTGGGAGCTTTAAGCAAATGATAAAAAACCACGTCCATCACAATAACGGCCACGAGAACCATAACAACGCCTATGGACACCGCGCCGGCAAAAAGCCAGAGGCCAAATACTTCCCCGGCAAAAAAAGGTAAAGAAAAAAGAGTTAAAAATACCGCAGACACCGGCTCTCCCCTGCCGCTCCAGATCCCCTGCCACTTCTGGGCAATTGCAACGGACATGGCTGATGTCCCCACAGTCCAGATGGAAAGCCAGAACCCCATAAAAACCGCCATTGCCGGCTGGCGGGCGCCCAGCGCCGCCGAAACTCCGACAACGGCCAGAGACAGCGCAAGCCCGATCAAGAAATAATTTCTGTTCGTCACAAAATAAGTATTTTCAAAATTTCTGGCCAATGTTCTTTGAAACTGCCTGACACCAGCGCCGATAACTTCATAATTCTCATTGGAAAGCTTTAACACCATGCCGTTGCTAAAAAACAATTTCGCCAAGTCTTTTTCCTCGGGCAAAAGGACGTCCTCTTTCTTTTCAGTCCTGCGAAGATATCTGACGCTGTCCTGCTCTTCAATCGTCAAATACCCTTTGACTGCCATATTAATGACCGCACAGGCAATGATCTTCTGGTCATACCCCATTTTCATCAGATACCTGACATCCGCCGGAGAAAGGCCTTCAGGCGGATAAAAAAGCGGAATAATCGTCCCTTTTTCCGGGTCCCGCCCCACCTGATTCCACACAAAAAAGAAAAATAAAAAAAGAACAATGACGCCACTAACACCAAAAATAATACCAAGATTGTCTTTGACAAAAAGCTCAAATTTTTGAGATGAAGAAGGCTCCTCAACGTATCCTTTGGGCCAGGTCACAAGAACCGTAAGCCCTTCCCTGGGACTTAAGGCGCGCGTTGTCTCAAAGACAACCTCCCCATTCTCACCCTTTCGGGTTGAGAAATTCTTTTTGACAGCGCCGTACCCTCCGGTAAATGCGTCAACAAACTTAACCTTATCCAGAGCGGCACGAGGAAGATTCACCGTCGCCGAAGCCTGTTCAATATCAAAAGCCCAGCCGTTTCCAGTCACGTTCCAATATAATTCGTCGTGGTCCTTAAAGAATCCTAACTGACGATTTGTAGAATAAGTGACAACATATGTGTAATCGCCTTGAGGCAAAAAAGAGTCTTTTCGGCCGATATAAATGCGAATACCGTTAGGCTGAACCGCGGTGTGATAATCCTCCCCAACCCCATCTCTTAAGACCGAAACAAGATTAAAATCCACAACAACATTTTCACCCCCGCGGCCTCGATAATGTGTCGGAAAATCCCTGTAAATCCCGTGGCGGATCCTCTGGCCCTCGGCATGCACGCGGATGGTTTCTGTGACAGCCATGGATCCGTTATAATGCACATCAACATCACTGTGAAAAGACAAAATCCGTTCAGTCGCCCAAGCCAGCGAAGAGGCGGCCAAACAGAAGGTGAAAAACAATGCTGTCAAAACTTTTTTCATGCGCCCTCTCCTTTTAGGGATTGTGAAAAGCTGACATCCACAACCGCACGGTCTGTGGCGTACTCAATTTCAAAAAACTGCGCTGGTTTAAAACCGTACATCCCTGCCACCACATTTCCGGGAAAAGATTTAATGCAGACATTGTAATCGCGCACTGTCCCGTTGTAATAGCGCCGCGCCATTTGAAGCTCGTCTTCAACTTTTACCAGAGATGTTTGCAAACCCAAGAAACTCTGATTGGCCTTCAAATCAGGATACCTTTCGGCAACGGCTAAAAGGCTCCTCAATCCCAAGGCCAGCTGGCCCTCGGCCCTGGCGCGTTCGATGGTATTGTCCCACTGAACAGCCTTGCTGCGCGCCAAAGTCACTTCTTCCAAAAGGTCTTTTTCATAGCGGGCATAGCCTTTCACAATCGAAACAAGATTCGGGATAAGGTCGTGCCTGCGTTTCAGCTGCACGTCCACTCCGCTTAATGCCTCCTCAAGGCGGCTGCGCAAGGCCACCTGGCGGTTATACTGCGACATCACAGAAAAAACCGCAAAAAAAACAATCGCAATAAGAACAATCATGGCCGATTCTCCCATTATTGAACCGCAAGGCCCTGCGGGTTAAAAAAGCCTGTCAATATGTGCTGTTTTTTTCCATGGCCGGGAACCCTCTGGACTGTGAATCCTGCGGCCTCAAGCCCCCTGCGCACGTTTCCTGCCACAGTAAATGTCGAAAGCGTTGTTCCTTCATGACTTAATGCGGCCATGGCTTTAAAAACCTCGGGTGACCACATTTCCGGATTCTTGGAAGGCGCAAACCCGTCTAAAAACAAGGCATCAGCCCCCTGGGGTGCAAGGCGTTTTTCCTTGATTTTTGAAAGCGCCAAAACAACATGGTCAAAGGCAATGGTTAAGCAAACCCGCTGGTCATTAAAATAAAAATTCTTAATATCATGGATTGAAAACTGGTACTGCGACACAAGGCTGTCTTTATAACCGGACAATGCCGGCCAAAGGCCCAGGGCCCGGCCTACCTGCTCCGAAGAAAGCGGGTACAATTCAACAGAAATAAAATGGAGTTTCCAGGAGACAGGTGCATATTCGTCCCAAACCTGCCAGGCACAGCAAAAATCCAACCCCGTGCCAAAACCGGTTTCCAGAACAGTAAAAGTCCCCTTTTTCTGTGGATCAAGGCCGGAGAAGCGCTTTTGCAAAGAATTCCCCTCACAACAGACATAAACCGCTTCTTCATACCCCTGATCTTCACAAAAATACTTGTCATCAAAAATCGCAGACTTAGGGGTTCCGTGATCACCCCATCTGAGCAAAACTTCCTGGGCTTCTAAATTTTCCATGCCTTTTTCTTTTCTGATGAAAAAACCGGATTGAAATCCTATCCAATTATACATTTGTTATAATACTTTGCATGTCAAAAAAGAACTCTTCAATAAAGAAAACCAAACCTGATGCCCCTGCCTCTTCCAAAAGGCCTGGCCGTGCAGTATGGACCCCCTCGCGCCAAACCGTAATCCTGGGAGCGCTGGGAATGGTTATTCTGGGAATACTGGCTTACTCCCATACGTTTTATTCCGAATTTCATCTGGATGATGTCCCTTTTATCGTACAAAACCCGAGCATTCGAAAAATTTCAAGCCTTTGGGAAATGGGGCAAGGTGTGATCTCTACCCATGCCCGGTATCTTACTTTTTTTACATTTGCCTTAAATTATCACTTTAACGGGCTTGATGTCTTCGGATATCACCTTGTGAATTTCTTAATCCACCTTTTAACAACATGCCTGGTTTGGGCAACCGGTTATTCCCTGTTTAAAACGCCTCGCCTGAAAGACGATGCCCTCATTTCTCTGGAAACCCGTTTCCTGTTGCCTTTCCTGGCAGCCCTTATTTTTTTCATCCACCCGGTGAACACCCAGGCCGTCACTTACATTACCCAGCGTTTTGAATCCATGGCTGCCATGTTTTACGTAGGCGCTGTCTTCTTTTTTATCCAGGCGCGTCTTTGTGAAAAAAACAGCCTGCGTTTTATCTTTTTTGCCGGGTCGCTTGTCTCGGCCATCGCAGGGATGTTAAGCAAAGAAACCGTCATTACGCTGCCTGTGATGGTTATTGTAATTGAATTCGCATTCTTTCGTACGATTCCTTCCTTGAGAAAAAAAATCCCCTGGCTGCTTATCTTTTCGGCTGCAGGCCTTTTTTTAATTGTCCCGGCATTCTTCTCTTTTGATATCCTCGGGCTGGGCCACCCCATCCACTCTGCAAGCCACGAGAATGAAATGATTTATTTCCATGAATACCTTCTGACACAGCTCAGGGTTTTTGCCACATTCCTGCGCCTTATTTTTATCCCTGCAGGCCAGAACATTGATTATGACTTTCGAAAATCTATAAGCCTGTTTGAACCCATCACCACTTTCTTGAGTTTCCTGGTCTTGTCTTTTCTGCTCTGGTTCTCTTTTCAAATCCGACGAAAAAACATCCTTGTTTCTTTCGGCATCTGGTGGTTTTTTATTACCCTGTGCGCCAACCTTGTGCCGCGGATGTTTGTTATTTTTGAACACAAGGCCTATCTGGCCGGTATTGGAATCTATTGGTCGGCCCTGGCTCTTCTTTTCCAGAACAACAAAAATACCTGGCTAAAAGCCGCGGCAACAGTCTTTGCGGCTTTTATTCTTGCGGCAACAACTTTTGCACGCAATGAAGTTTGGAAAACAGACATTGCCCTCTGGCAGGACGTCGTCAAAAAATCACCTGAAAAGCACTCCCCGCACCTTAATTTGGGAAGCGCTTACTGCCTTAAAAAAGATTATGACAACTGCCTCACAGAACTTAACCTCGCCCTTGACATTGCTCCCCGGGAATGCAAGGCCTTGAGCAACCGCGCGGTCATTCATATGGCGCATAATGACATGGCCAAAGCCTTAGATGACCTTAACAAGGCCATCACCCTCTGCCCTGAGTATGCAAGCTCGTATCAAAACCGCGCAGCGTTCTATGTCCAACAGAAAGATTATGACAAGGCCATTAAGGACCTCAACAAATTCCTTAAAATCCATCCAAAATCCGACGATGTTTACCGCAGCAGAGCCGATGCCTATAACGAAACAAAAGAATATGAGAAAGCCATTCTCGACTATACCCGCGCCATTGAACTTAATCCCCGCAATCCTGAAAATTATGAAAAACGGGCATTCTTTTTCCACGATCAGAAACATTTCCTCAAGGCCTTAACCGACTACAACGAGGCCATAGCCATGGCTCCCAAAAACGCCCAGTATTATTCCAACCGCGCCAACCTTTACAGCGACCACAAGCGTTTTACGGAAAGCATTGGCGACTATCAAAAGGCCCTGACAATGTCCCCCAACGACGCCGGCCTTAACTTCAACCTCGGGCAGACACTTTTTCGAAGCGGTGATATGAACGGGGCTCAGACGTTTTACTCAAAAGCCGTGCAAATCGACCCCAACCACTGCTACGGGCATATCGGGCTTGGGCATATTTATTATTTAAAAAATGATTATGAAAAAGCACGGCAGGAATATGAAAAAGCCATTACGATCAATCCATTAAACCCGACGGCGAATAGCGCCCTGGCCCAGTTGTATCTGGACACCGGCCACCAGAAAGAATACGAGGAAAAACGGGAAGCCATGCTTGAGAAAAAGGTTGCCTTCATCCCTCACACCCTGCCCCAAAAATAATTATTTCTGATTTTGAGCCTTAAGATTATAAAGAGGCAACGACAATAACTGCGGCCATACCTTATCCCAGCCCTTATTATGGGAGCAATGGTCGATGAGAGTTAAGGCCTGGAAATTGCTATCGCCTTCGGCTTTCAGAAAATTTTTAATAACCAACGCCGGGACAACACGGTCATTGCGGCAGGAAAAATGCCTTTGGGGAATTTCCACAAGTTCCTGGACAAAATCCAGAGGATTTAACGAATCTTTAAGGAAACTCGTGTGATGGTATTCATTAAAGGCCTCATGGTCAAGATTCCCGGCAATGGTCCTTAACGCGAGGACATCTCCCCGCTGCCGGGCCACCAATGCGGCGACAGCGCCACCTCCGGAAAATCCAACGAGCTCAATATCCGGCGACAAAGCCTTTTCTTTAAGCCGTGTGACAGCCTCATCCATGGCCTCAATCACATCAGGCGCAAACCTTTTGTCTGACCAGTACGCCTTATTGCCGCAAAGTTTTGCGCCTTTCACAAACTGGCAGGGCCTTGCAAGATAGGCGACATTGGCCGCGCTGTCAAGCGCAGCAAGCCTTAAAACCATGTTATCATGCGGAGTCGGGTCATCGGAAATCTCCCGCCGGCTCCTCCACGCCAGGCCGTCGCCTTCCATATAAATACGAAGCATCCCTCCAGGAGCTTTCACGCGAATATAAGCCAAAAGAGGGAAATCTTTTGTCACGATAACCATCCGCGTCAATTTATGGCTTTGGGCAAAACGATCAAAACTATAACGGGGGAATTCTTCTGAGTAGGCCCTGACAAAAGAAAAACAGAAAATGACAAAAAAGAAAAACCGGACAAGAACAACTGTCCGGCTTGTTTTTGTGAAGCCCAACACCGAATTAAAACCTGCGCTTAACCAGTGCGCTGACATAATGGGCCAGATACCCCTTCTTGATTTCAGCATCATACGTCAACTCAATGCTAGTGCTCCTCGGGAAACTAAACCCGCAGGACAACCCGCCATTCCAGGTTTCTCGAGGCATCCTGATTTCCTGAGTATTAAAATATACGCCTGTGCCATTAAAAGCCGCGACTGTCTGGACATCCTGCTCAATCAAATCATAACTCCATTTGGCGTATATCTGGGGTGTCACAACAACATCATCCGCATTCCAGGAAGAAGACATGGCTAACCCCAGGCCCGGCCTGAATTGACTATAGTCCTGGGCTTTGACGTTCAGATCCAAATCCCCTGCTCCCTGCTCAGTATATCCTGAAAAATATGTCCGTCCATAATCCAAAAAGGCTGACGGAACCATAGTTATAGACTCTTCCCCACGCATAGGATAAGCGGCCTCAATATGGGCATTATACTGCTGGCCATCATAATAGGCCCTTGCCGTACGATGAATGGATCCAAAATCTATCATGCGGCGCTCAGAATAAGTGTTCAAGGCTCCGGACACTGAAGCATCCACCCGCCACGGCCCATCCTGATTAAACTCGGCATATAAGACCACAGGGAAATGTTTTATATCTAAAGGATGCATATTAGACTGCTCCGCATCAATCACAGAAAAGGCATACCCTGCGGCCAGGCCCATAATAGCAATATCTGTTTTCAAAAGATCTGCCCCTAAAATAACGCCAGACCCAAGGGCCTTGTAACCCGGCACAGTCTGGCTCGAATCCTGATGAGCCGTTGTGCCAAAAGCTTTGGCCCATAACGCGAGGTCTGAAGAAGCTTCCCCGGAAGAAAAGCCTGATGAGTCTGAATTTGAAGAATATCCTGATGAGTCCGAATTCTGGGAAGCGCCTTCAACCTGATCCAACGATGAATTAATCAAATCCATTCGATTGACAGGAGCCTGTCCGCCATTCCTGGCTGTCACCAGGTGAGATGCTATGGCCTGCATTCCTCCTGACGCCAAATCATGAGTCGTGGACATGACAACAGACTTTTCAAGAGGAACCATCTGTTTGACCGCGCCTGAAACCTGTGACGCAGAAGATAATGAATATAAAGAATCAAAAACTTTTTGCATATCCGCGCTTGGGCCGCGGGCATCAACTGTTGCGAGCGCCTTTCCTGCAGCTTGAGTGCTTCCTCCAATATTGACAGGATCATAATTGGCTGTTGCGGTAATGTTAAGGTCAGGGCCTGAACTGGCGTCACTCATAAACTGCAAAATTGAACTGTTATCCACAACGTTGACATTCGGCGCAACACCAGACCCTGCAACGCCATCCACAATCTTGAGCACCGAGCCATTACGGACATACCCGCCGATATTGAGATTAATTGTAGCGCCCGAAGCAATGCTTGCATCACCCGCCGTTAATTTGATTCGGCCGTAATCTGAGCTGCTGTTGGCATTCAATAAAATAGTGGACCCGGCATCGGCTGTCAAATTCCCGTTAGAAATGGTTAATAAATTATTTTCCAGGGCAATCCCGCCGCCGCCAGAGGCATGGCCAAGGCTAACATCTCCCCTCTGGATGGTCCTGTTGCCCACCAAAACAAAACCCGCGTTTTGGTCTGCTGTAATAACACCTGCCGCAATATCATGCGCTAAAAACAATGTCCCATTTGTTATATTAATCGCCCGCAGGTCCTGGCCGCCAACAATCCCAATCGTTCCGCCGGTTCTCTGAACACCGGAAAAATTTAAAATTCCCTGGGTATCTGACCCTGTACTATTGACAACCTGCCCAATAGTCGCCGTAAGGCCATTGCCCGACGCGTTATCAAGCGTCACGCCGCCGTCTCCCTGATAAACAAGAGGGGCATTCAAAGCTCCGTGAAGCCAAACATTCCCTGTGCCCGTAACATTAAAATTCTGCGCGTAAACATCACCGGAAAATATTGATACAGTCCCATTAACCCCCGCGTTCACGGCATTAAGAGCGTTCGTGGCGGTCCCCACCTGCCCTGAAACAGTATTAGTGCCCAATAAAGTCAGCGTCCCGTCATTATTCACCGCTGTGGTGACAGCCCCGGAAATGTCTTTGGCGTCGGCCACTGTCAATAAACCATCGTCGTTGAATGTCGCAGTCCCTGTCAAATTCCCTCCCAAAGCCACGGTCCCGGTACCTGTAATATTCAAACTCTGGGCATACACATCACTCAAGAAAGTTGTTGTTGCGGTATTCGCACCGCCGTTCACAGCCTTTAACGCAAAATTAGCCGCGCCCACAAGCCCAGCAAATGAATTTGATCCTGACAATGTCAACGTCCCGGTATTATTCGTGCCTGTTGTGACCGTACCAGTGATAGCTTTCGAGTCTGCCACTGTCAGTGTTCCATCACCGCCAAAAACAGCTGCACCATTTAAAGTCCCAGCCAAGGCCACGGTTCCGGTTCCTGTCACATTTAAATTGGTGGCATAAATATCACTTGAAAAAGTTGATGTTGCCCCGGCCACACCGCCATTCACAGCCTTTAACACCGTCCCCAATAAGCCCACCTGGCCTGAAACCGTGCTTGACCCTGTTGAAGTTAATGTGCCGGTATCTGTTGTCGCTGTTGTTACTGCCCCGGTAATTGTTCCAGCACCTATGGATAAGACACCATCCGCGTTAAATGCTGCCGCGCCATTTAAATCCCCGCCTAAGGCCACGGTTCCTGTGCCAGTAACATTCAAAGTCGTTGCAAAAACATTGCCTGAAAAAGTGGATGTTGCGCTTGAGGCGCCGCCGTTAACAACATTTAAAGCCTTGCCTGACGCGCCAACTGATGAAAAAGTGTTCGTTCCTAAAGATGTCAAAGTCCCGGTGTTATCAGCGGCCGTTGTCACGGTTCCTGCAATCTGTTTGGTATCCGCTACTGTTATTGTGCCATCACCATTAAACACCGCAGCCCCATTCAAATTCCCTCCTAACGCAACCGTACCGGTCTGCGTCACGTTAAGAGTCTGGGCATAAATATCTCCTGAGAAAGTTGAGGTTTTTCCAATGTACCCGCCATTCACAGTATTTAATTGCGCGGCACTGGCGCCAATCTGCCCTGAAATCGTATTCGTGCCCTTCGACGTTAAGGCCCCTTTGCCCGTGTTATCTGTTGTGACAGCGCCTGTCATATCCATCCCATCTGCAATCATGACAGTCCCATCATCTTGAAAATTTGTAGCTCCGGTCAAATTGCCCAGCAAATCCACAACGCCTGTGCCTGTGACATTTAAACTTTTTGTATAAACATCACTGCCAAATGTTGATATCGAGGTATCCGCGCCGCCATTCACAGCCTTTAATGCAAAACCCGAAGCGCCAACCTGGCCATAAAACATATTGGTCCCTAAAGACGTCAGCGTTCCTTTATTATTTAAGACCGTGGTGACAAGCCCTGTCACATCCTGGCCATCCGCAACTTTTAATACGCCATCCGCTTTAAACGATGCCGCCCCATTAAGAGTTCCATCTAAATTCACGGTGCCTGTTCCGCTGATATTCAGGCTTTGCGTATAAACATCATTTGAAAATGTTACCGCCTTGCCAGCAGCCCCGGCATTAACCGCTTTTAATGCAGCACCGACATCACCCACCTTTGCCAAAAAGGTGCTGTCTCCCTGTGCCGTGACTGTTCCTTGATTATTGGTTCCGGTTGTTACCGCTCCAACGACATTTTTCCCGTCAACAACGGTTGCTGTCCGGTTAACAGCATCAGGAAAGTTAACCCCGCCGCTGGTGTCATCCGGGATATCAATAGTGGCATCTCCGCCGGTAACTACTATCTGGGCAAAAAGATTTGCAGGAGAAAAGAAAATATACAGGATTGATAGGAAAATAACCTGAAGAAAAAGTTTTTTCATCCGCCGCCTTTTACGACTGCAAAAAATAAATGAAGTGATAGGTTTGAAATGTTAATTTAATAATAGAAGTTTTTTATATGTTGAACAATAAGAAAATGAGATATTTTGAGGTCAAAAAAATACTGGATTTATAAAGAAAAAAGCGCATTTCCTATAAAAAATATTTAAGGAAATGCGCCTTTTTCGACGATACCACAAACTTGACCGTGGCACTCTTACTTAAGATCAGTCTGGAAATTCATAATGTTCTTCCTCTTCTCTCCCCATTAAAGAAGATACCAGGTTCAATAAAGCGTACTTGCCGTCAGATTTGTCAAAATAAGCATCCGCACCCCTGATCCGTTCTTTTTGCTCCTCGACAGGATAAACGCTCGACACAACCACCTTAACACCGGGATGAAAAGCCCTCACCAGCTCGAACAAAATCCCGCCATCAACTTCGGCCATGTTGATATCCAGAAAAACAATCCCGACCCGCTCGCGGACCAAAAGGTCTTTGGCGTTCATCGCGTCGGCTGCTGTTAAAACATCAAACCCTTTTTTTGAAAAAATCTTTTGATACGTATCCCTGATCCTGGCCTCGTCATCAACCACTAATAACCTTCGAGAGGACGCGCTGCCAAACACCCGACTCTCCTCGACATCATGCCGGCTCCATCGACCCTTCCTGCTAAACATCCCCATCATCAAATCCAAATCATCCTCCTGGCATTGATAATGCTCAGCGATCCTGTCGATATATGTTCTTCTCATAAATACCACCTTTCTTATTCTGGTTTTAAACTCCATTGCCAACATATTTAACAAAACCAAACTAAGAAGATGGTTAAAGAAAGATTAAAATTTTCATATTTTCGAAAACGAGAGGAGACAGAAAGAAATCACAGCGGAAAAATGACAGTAAACGTTGAGCCTTTTTGCGGTGCGCTCTCAAAAACAATATCGCCGCCGTGCGCCCTGGCAATCGACTGGGCCAGGCACAATCCCAATCCGGTGCCCGACACTTCCTCATGGCCTGCTTTGCGGACACGGTAGAACTTCTCAAATATCTTCTTTTGGTCGGCAGGGGCAATGCCTTCTCCGGTATCCTTCACAGAAACCCGCCCCTTGCCCTCCAGAACCGTCACAATAATGCTGATTTCACCGCAAGAAGGAGTAAATTTGACAGCATTATGAATCAGATTAAAAAATAACCTCCTTAAATGAACCGGATCCCCCTGAATCCAAAGCTCCTCTTCAGGAATTAACGGGCTAAAACGGATACCCTTTTCCTGCGCCAGCACTCCGGCATGCCGGCAAACATCATGCAAAAACTCTGTCAAATTCATCCGCTCCATCTTAAAAATATTCAGCTTATAATCAAATTTCGCAAGCAATAACAGATCCTTAATAATCTTGATCAGCCGGTCGATCTCCTCTAAGGTCACCATCATAACCCGCCGATCCTCTTCCCTGGCGTTGTCTGCTGATAAAGCAAGCTCCAGTTCACCTTTAATAATGGACAAGGGCGTCTTTAATTCATGCGCCACATGGGAGCTGAACTCGTTAATATGCGCAAACGATTTTTCCAGGCGGTCGATCATCTGATTGAAAGAATCGACCAGAAGGAGCATTTCATGATCGAGCGCCTGGTCTTTAATTCTGATACCCAGGTTTTTCTGGGAAATATTGCTGGCCGTAAGAGTGACCTCAGTCACGGGTTTAAGAATCTTTCGGGTCAAAAAAGACCCGATAAAAAGAGACAGCAAAAGAGTAACAATGATCCCGGTGATCATGACGGTCAGCAATTTGGCCATGGTGTGCTCAACCGAGGTCAGGGGCACCACCAACTGCAGAACATAGGGTTTACGATAATTAAAAGTGAAAGGATAGCGGATTCCCCGAAAAGGAATTCCATTGATGTTCAAAGTCGCGTAATTATCAGCACCTGCCCGGATTGATAACAGATGATCCAACAAAAAACCTGCACCGGCCGGCAGGTCTTCCGACTGAAGGATGACCTCACCATTAACATCAACAATCCGGAAAAAATCATTGTGCGCACCCAAGAGCCAGCGGTGCTTTTCCCAAAGCTTATCAATGACACCTTGAGCAACCGGAACCTTAACATCATCCGAAAGAAACTCTCTCACCAGAGACATGGCTGGAAGCTTGCCATTCGTGACTTCCCCGTAAGCATTGATGGTCCCCACGATCTGGTCGGCCTTAATATTCAACTCCTCATTGATGTTCTGGTACAAAATATGCCTGGCAGCCTGAAAAAGGTAGGTACTAAAAAAGATGAGAATCACCAATAAAATGCTTGAATAAAGGATACTGGTCTTGAATCGGATGGAATTGGTAATCATTCTTCCTTAAGGACATATCCGACACCGCGCAAGGCGTGGATCAGTCTTTTAGCCCCCGCGCTATCAACTTTCCTGCGGAGATAATTAATGTAGACGTTAATCACATTCGAAAACGCATCAAAATCGCCCTTCCAAACATGCTCGGAAATCATGGTCCTCGTCACCACCTGCCCTGAATGGAGCATAAGAAACTCCAACAAGCCATACTCCGTAGCCGTAAGAACGATCTCTTTCCCTCCCCGAAATACTTTATGCGCCACCTGATCAATCTCCAGATCCGCAACCCTTAGGTGCGTTGTCCTTTCAGGAGCCTTTCTCCTTAATAACGCCCTCACACGGGCCAAAAATTCGGGAAAAGAAAACGGTTTTGTCAGATAATCATCGGCGCCGGCATCCAATCCTGTAATCTTATCCTCCACATCATCACGGGCCGTCAGCATCAGAATCGGCACCTCGCTCTTTCCTTTTCTCAGCCTGCGGCAGACATCAATGCCGTCCCGGCCAGGGATCATAATATCAAGCACAATCAAATCATAAGAGTCGGTTTCAGCCTTAAAAAGCGCATCTTCTCCATTATCCGCAGTATCCACGGCATAACAGGCTTCTTTTAACCCTCTTTTAATAAATGAAGACAACCTTCTTTCATCCTCAACAAGCAATATCCTCATGGCACCTCTCTACAACCCTGACGCGGCTTTTTTAAACTCGTTCACCAAATCTTCCAGCTGTTCAGCCCCGTTTGCGCCATAACTTTTAAGTGTTTCTATTTCACGCATTGCGGCCTGGATATAAGTTTCTCCCAAATACTCTCTCGCTTCCGGGAAATGGGGACGAAGGGCCAGCGCCTTCCTGTAATTATTCAAAGACTCATCAATCATCCCGAGCTTAAGCTGTGTGTGCGCAAGCATATTAAAGATATCAGGATTGTTTTTGTCCCTGCTTAATGCCTGCTCAAACAGTTTTTTGGCTTTTTGATAATCACCGCTGTTGTTGGCGGCCATGCCCTGATCGTAAAGGCTCACGGAAGACTTTTGTTGCGGTTCTCGGGTACTGTCCCAGGAAGAAGAGCTCCTTCCAAAGGCATATGCGACTGTTGCCATTCCCAGCAGTAAGAAGACGAAAAACATTCCTACTCCCCATTTATTCTTTCGTAGAATATTTTTCATGATCCCTCCTTATGCTTTCGTTTTTTAGTCGCTTATATGTTCACATCCTTTCAATTTTACCCCGCCCAATGATGATCATTTCAACGAGGAATGACAAACCCCGCAATATAAGAAAAACATGTCCCTAAATTCACTAAATATGTAATCAGGCACATTCTTTCGAGCAACTTTCGATGATTAAACTTTTTTGCAAGCATCATGCCGGCAGAAGCACAAGACAAAACGCCAACGGGCAGGTAAATAAAAAGACTGGCGGCGGGCACCCCTTGAGTTAAAGAAACAAAAAATGTTCCCCCTCCTGCCAGCGCCATTACGGCATAAATAACCGCGCATCTTTCTTTCCCGAACCTAACCACTAAATTTCTTTTATTAACCTGGATATCTGCGGGATAGTCGGGAAATTCATTAATCAATATAACATTGAAAACCGAACAGATGATGGGTAAAGAAACCCAATGAACGATTGAATCAATATGTCCTGTCTGTAAATAGGCGCCTGCGGCTACGGGAAGCCAGCCATAACTATACCCAATAAAAATTTCTCCAAGCCCTTTTTGAACCCAACGAAAGGGAGGTTTGGAATAATAAAAACCCGTTATAATCCCTGAAATCCCAAGCGGAATGGTCCAGGGGCCTGTTTTGTAACAAAATTGAAGAATTACCGCCACTAAAAGTGCGGTTCCAATAACCCCATAGCTAGCCCCCTTCACTTTCTGGGGAGCAATTAACCCCTGAACCAACACTTGAGTGCCTGCAGAAAAAATGTTTTTCTCGAGTTTAACTGAAAGCCGATCTTCCTGAATGTCATGGACCTCACCATTAAAATAGGTTGATAACATCACAAGGACGACTCCAAACAATCCCCATAAAAAAACAGGAACATCAAGGGCTTGAACCGTCTTTAAAGGAAGAAGAGAGCCAACAATAAAAGGAAGAACGCCGACAACCTGAAATGGCGGCCTGGAAAGGGCGATCCATGTTTTGATTTCTTTCAAAAGAAACATAAAAGCTGTTTTGTTCACTGTTATTTTCTCGTCTTACTTGCCATGATCAAAGCCCGCAGATTCTTAAGTGAATTATAAGGCATGTCAACAACAATAGTATTCGACAAAAAGGCAGGGATGAATCCTCCGGGATCGCTATGCTGTTGAAAATCAATCTTTGTCCTGCCATCAGGCAATGAGAGAAAATGCCAGAATGCCCGTAAATAAGGCACACGAACAATTCCCGGCTTTCTGGAAACCCTGTCAGGGATGGCAACAAGTGCATATGTCAGCGCCCCGGTTACAGTATCAACAGATTTGCTCATGCGAAAGACACAATCGCGCGCAGACACCGGCCAAGGCAAACGCAAAATAATATAGACGGCCTTTTGCTGACTTCCCTCCCTGGCCACGACGTTGGATTGAGTGCACTGGTAAAACCATAGCCGCGCCGTTTCCACATCCTCAAACAGGGGAATCACCTTGCTTATCGGAGCATCCACCACAACATCAGCCTTAAACTCAAGGATCGGCGAGGCATCAACCTTGCGGGTATACACCTTAATCCCTTGCTTATCAACTCTCAATTGCCAGGGATATTCTGCCGCCTGAAGCGTACTGGCATAAAAACAAACACCTATAACCGCGGCGATAAGAAACATTGCTGTTCTGATATGGAAAAATTTATATTGAATCACGTTTTTCATTGCAGCATCTTCTAATTTATTTTTTAAAAATCGCGGCGTCAATTGTCGGGCCGGCCACCACCACACGGGCACATGGCGTAAAATCACCCCGGGGGTAAGGTATTTTTCCCAAAGGGCCGGCAACTTCAACATGCTCCAGACGAAAATCCCCCATCCCGTGCTTTTTAAGAAGCGGCCAAAGCGGATACTCCCAATCGTCACTTCCTATCACCAGTCCGATATTATGGCAACCCGAGGCTGCCAAACGGTCTACAACCCTCAGGTAATTTTCATAACGGTCCTGGGACATCGTGAAATACTGCTCTTCGCGTGTTTGTTTAAAGATACTCTTCTTTCCTAAAAGATGACGAGGATAGGCATTAATAACATACGGAATCCCCATCAAAAAAAGAATACTCACCATGACAATAGGCCAAAGAGAAAAACGCACCCTTCCCCAAAGGACGCCAACACCTGGCGATGCCACAACAAAAAAGGGCAACTGGAGACGAGTCAACCAGGGTTGCCATTTAACAGCCAGGCAAAACAGTGCTGCCATGGCTAAAAGGCACACCGCACAGGACCGAAGCTCCGGTGTCCCGCTGCGAGACAAGCCCACAAGCAAAAAAAAGACAATCAGCAAAAGGACATGCACTCCTGCTGAAGTTAAATCCTCATTGCGGGATGGTTTATTGACCTCAAAATGGTCACTGGCATAAGTCGCGCGAGGGTCATCAATATTAACACCAATTTTGGCAGGTAAAAACCGTATGCCCGCCGTAATGGCCTTATTAACATGCTCCGATGATGTCCCCGCATGCAATCCGGCATGGCGTAAAACATTAATCAAAAAAATGTCAGGGCCAAAACTTTCATTGAGTACCCCCCGGCCCTCCTGTGTGGCCACAGACAAGTCCCTACCGGGAAAAGCCAACACGGTTCTTAAAATAAATCCTGAATTAATGGCCGCCACAAGAAACAATGCCCCTAAGACCTGTGACCAGCGCCTCCTCGGGTCTGCAAAAATAACAGAGCCCACCAGCCAAATCAAAACCGGCAGGATAAAAAAGATTCCCGTCCCCTTTGTCAAGATCGCTAAACCTGACGCCACCCCCAAAGACATCGCCCATATCCAGGAACTATCAGCGCGCCAGCGCAGCAAAGCGTAAAGGGCTGCACATAGAAAAAAAGCGACCATATAATCCCCCTGTAAACTGCTCGCTTCCACAATGCCCATAGGGATCGTGGCCGCAACAGCCAGGGCCAGAAGCTGACCGGGTATGCCGGCACTAAGTTGTTTGGCAATCAGGGTCACAACCATCAAAGATCCCAGCATGGCAATCCACTGCACACAATTGGCCCAGGCGTCTCCCCCTGCGAGAAGATAGGAATGTAAAACAAAATATTCAAAACCTGGATTGGAAAAAACTTGCCGTGGAATATGTGTTGGATACGGGGCCAGCGTGCCATTCTGCGCCCAATGAACCACACGGCTCATGTGGTAAGTCAGTGTGTCCCATGTATTAGGCGGTGAAAAAAGAGCAAGAAGCAGCGTTCCCAAAAGAATAATAAAAATACCTGCGGCAATAATAACGCCCACTGGCGTAACGTGCAAACCACCCAGCGTCACATGCGATTGAGCGGCCTTTCGGGAAGTTTGCATTTGTTTGAAAAACAAAAACAGAATACCGGCCAGGAATGCCAGCCAGGCCAGCATAATCGCTGTGGCATTCAAAACCCGAAAAAGGCTAAAAAACTCAGTGGCCAGCCACACCCAAAAACTACACGCCACTGCAGAAAGAAGACATGCTTCCCGGCGCGAAAGAAAAACAAACTTACTCAAAAGGCAGCTCAAAATCAAGAATGAAGCAACAGGGAAAAGAATGGCCATAAAACCTTTACTTAAACCCTCATCTTACTGCAAAAAAAGCCCCTCAAGGCAGACTCACTAACCAAAAGGGGCTTAAAATTGCAAAAACTATTTATCTTTCTTCCCGTGTTCTTTTTGGGCTGTCAACGTGACATTCATTTTGATGTCAGCCACAGCCTCAAAGTTGAACGTAGAACTCGTATACGGAAGATACCCGGGGGCAGAAACAGAAATATAATAAGAAACCCATTTGGGGGCAGGCCCGCTGCTGTAAACATACCTGTCGATATTCTTGATGTCGTAATGGCCATTCATGTTCGACACGGCTGTAAAATCATGGGTGCCGTATCCATAGGCTGTTGGCTTTAATGTCACCGTAATTCCATAAACCGGGTGATGCCATTGATTGATCACTCGGCCGTTTAATTCCCCGTAGCGCGGCGGCGGTACAACCTGTGAACTGGCCGCACCCTGAAGTCCGAGAAGCAGTAACACTATTAAAAGCAATCTTGATATGTTTTTGTAAACCAATGCCATAACTTCCTCCTCTGATTTGAGAAAACTCATACCAAACTTTATCATGGAATATTATGGCATCCTATGCTAAAAACTGTCAATACTTTCTGTTGCCGCCCCTTAAAATCGTCGGAAAGAATCAAAGCCGTCTTATTCCTGTTTCTTCTCTAGAAATTTAGCGGCCAATCCTTTAATCGAATCCATAAAATCAACAGGAACTGCAAGCACGACCGTATTGGATGCTGTCGGCCCCAGGCCATCGATGGTTTGAAGGGTCCTTAACTGCATGGCCCCCGGAGATTGGGTCATGGTTCTTGCCGCCTCTGCCAGATTAACAGCCGCGAGCTTGTCGCCCTCGGCCTTGGTAATGTTCGCCCTTTTTTCTCTTTCCGCAGATGCCTGGCGGGACATCATCTTTTTCAACTCTTCAGGCACATCCACATCCAGGAGCTTGATGGCCGTGACTTTAATCCCCCAGGTTTCCGCCTGTTTTTGAATGATGGCTTCAATTTCATCGCCGATCTTCTGCCGTTCCGCCAAAAGGTCATCAAAGGTCATGCCGCCGACCACATCCCTTAACGCCGCCTGCGCATATTGAGAAACCGCATACAAATAATTCTGGACCTTAATAACCGCTGATTGGGCATCAATGACTTGAAAATAAACAACCCCGTTAATGGATACCGGAACATTATCCTTGGTAATGGCCTGCTGTTTGGGAATATCGTTGGTCAAAACCCTCATATCAATAACTCTGGCCGCCTCAATCAACGGAATGATCACATTAAACCCTGGCTGTAAAGTTCTTGAATATTTCCCCAGCTGGAAAACAACCCCGTTTTCATACTGCTGGATGATCCTGATCCCGGAAAAAATAATGAACACTAAAATAATAATGATCCACATCATTGTTATGGTCATATCCCCTCCCCTTAAGAGTGTAAATACTCTCCAACCTTTTTAATAATTTCCTCTTTATCCGCCATTTTGGAAATCGCAGGATACTCCTGACCGTCAACGACAATCGGATCACTATCCGAGCCGGAACCAGAAGCCAATGCCGTCAGGAAAATAATCGGAATATTCCTAAGAGATGAATCACTTTTAATTTTTAAGACTGTTTCTCCCCCATCCTGGTCAGGCATAAAAATATCCATCAAGATCAGGTCAGGCTTAACACTTTTCGCTTTCTCCAGGCCCTCTGCGCCATTGGCCGCCGTAACAACCTTGTACCCTTTTTGCGAAAGGATAAGCTCCAGGCAATCAGAATAGTCTTTCATGTCTTCCACAACAAGCACGGTCTTCATAACGCCTCCTCATGACAATCCATTGATCTATTTATATGTTTCTTAAAAAAACCTTATCAAGGCGACAAATAGGGGTTTTTGACAAATTTCACATAATGCCTTTGAAACGACTCGTAATCTTGTTGATCATCCATGCGCCCCTTTTCAATGACCTTGGCAACAGCCTCAACCAGTTCTTCGGTCTTCGCGTATTCAATGATGCCCAAAACGCCAGACTTCTCGGAAAGACGCCTGCGCACAATCTCGACATGACGCGGGTCCCGGTTCTCAAAGAGAACAAACTTGATATCGCTGGTCTTGGCCATATGCAAAGCCCTCAGCACAAGAACATCACCAGGAATATCCGCAAGTCCAAGCTTGACTAGGGCCAGCTGAGGAGGCGCTGTGGCCAAAATCTCGAGAGCGGAAGCGCCTGTGGAGGCAAGCGCCACACGATACCCTGAATGCAGCAACGCCAAGGCGATGGCGTTCGATTCATCCGCGTCATCATTAGCAATATAAATGGTCTCCAAGAGCTGAGGGCGGCTCTTTTTTTTGGGAGCTTCACGGTCATATTTACGGACAATGATTTCCGCCTCATTAATAAGCTCATCCACTTCAAATGGCTTGGACATAAACCCGTCGATCGCCAGGCGCTTGAACAACTGCTCCGTATTGGCACGGGCCGTCAAAATAAGGACCGGATGCGACGGGTTCCCTTCGGCATCACAAAGCCGCTCATACATCTCAATCCCGCCCATGCGGGGCATATTAATATCGAGTATGATCAACGACGGAGATATCGTTTTCAAACGTTCCAAACCCTCTATCCCATTCGACGCTGTGAAGACCTCAAAGCCGCGGGCCTTAAACTGAAACGTCATCATGTCGCGTAAATCTTCTTCATCATCCACAATAAGAACGCTATAACCCTTTTTCATAACCCCCTGCCATTTCGTCGTTCTTCAATGGGGAGCACAAAACGCAACGTGGTCCCCTTGCCTAATACTGACTCTGCCCATATCTTGCCGCCGTGCCATTCAACGATAGATTTGCAAATAGCCAGGCCAAGTCCTGTTCCGCCTGGCTTATTATTAAAATCCCCCTCAAGCTGCTCAAACTTTTCAAACAGCCTCCCGATATCCTCGGAGCTGATCCCGGGGCCGGTATCGACCACGCGGATATCAACAATATTCTGCCCCTCAGGGGCCGACACCACGACCGTTATCCCGCCCGACTCCGTAAACTTGATTGCATTTGACAACAAATTAATCAAAACCTGCACAATGCGATCCCTGTCGAATGCGATAAGGGGAATGACCCCCTCCTTTTTAACAGTCAGCGACAACCCCTTCGCCTTCGCGACCAAACACTGGCTATCCACCGTCTCCTCAACCAGCGCAAGGATATCCCCGGATTTAATTTTTAACGCAATCTTCCCGGACTCCATCTTGGTTAAATCCAGAACATTATTAATAAGCCGATGCAGGCGATCAACATTTGTTTTGGCCTTGTTAAGGAATCCCCGCTGGTCCTCGGTCAATGGCCCGGTTGTTCCGCTGATAATAATATCAAGCGCCATTTTTATCGCAGCCAGGGGCGTGCGCAATTCGTGCGAGACCGTAGAAGTGAACTCCCTCTGTTTTTCATAAAACCCCTGGACGGTCATATTGATCATCCGGAGTTCCTCGTTCTTGCGCTGGACGGTTTTGAGCAGTTCCCGCCGTTCCATCGCACTGTCAAACAACTCGACAGCCTGGCGTACCGTGGCCCGCAGGGAATCCTGGTCATACGGCTTGGTCAGAAAGCGGTACACCTCCCCGACATTCACCGCCTCCCTGGCCACCTTAAGGTCCGCATCCCCGGTAAGAAGGATACGAATGATGTCCGGATAATTCACTTTAACCCTTTTGAGAAATTCAACCCCTGTAATGGCAGGCATCGACTGATCAGAAATAAGAACCTTGACCGGCTCTTTGGCAAGAATGGCCACAGCCCCCACAGGGTCTTTGGCAAACGCGGAAAAGTAAGGCTCCTTCAGAAAAACCTTATTAAGCACTGAAAGCTCGGTAAGATCATCATCAAGGAAAAGAACATGTACCGGCCGGTCACCCATAAATCTCCTCTATTAAAACAATCTCCTGCTATCTTTAATAAATGGAATTATACTCCCCGCCGCTCACCTTACCAATAATTTTAAAGAAATTGCTTATGATTTTTTCTCCGACTTATTCTTTAATCTAAAAATCATATTCCAATATTCCGGTAAAACCAAAGCCAGCATCAAATAAAAAAGAGGAAATACAAGGTCATAGTATAAATACTGCCGTGACGTAAAAAAAAAGCTGCTCGATAAAATCTTGTAATTAAGAGCTGGCGCCATGCCATATAAAAGCAGCATCGTCACAAAGACGGCTGTGCATCCGCGCCATTGGCGATTCCATGCTGTAAGTAGAATACCGGCTCCCGAAATGAAAGGGACTCGCCACTTACTTACCCAAAAGGAAAAAAACTCATTCTGATACCTTTGATAATCCGCCGCAGATGCTATATAACCAAATTTATCACCCTGCAAAGCATAAAAAACAGCGATAAGGAAAGGCAAACCAAAAACAAGCGCCGCCTCTCGCAATGCAGCCGCAGGCCTTTTTTGATCAATGACCTCAAAAGTGAAATAAACGAGCGCCAATGCAGGGATTTGCATCAAAGCGCCGAGGCTGGTGAATGCGAGGAAAATACCTGTCAAAAATATCCAAATTTTGGATACCCGTAACATAACAAGCGCCAGCATCACATACCAAAGCGAGTTCCATAACGCATACGGCCTCATCTCACCCGCAAAATACATATTGTCCTTCTTAAAATAAAAAGTGAGCAGTGCCGTGCCAATAAGAACCAACTGCATAATGATAATCGCGTTGTTATCTGTCTTGCGATAAAAAGCATAAAGGAATAAAAAGGCCACGAGCAGCCCTAGGGCCAGGTCCCAAAAAGTCGAATTAAGGCGATAATAAACATTATGCGGGATGTAGGCGAATGACTTTTGATACACCTGATCCAGGGCCTTGATAAACACATAATCTAACGGCGCCGCGCTTCCCTGCCCGCGCGCGCCCCTGGTCAAAAGTTGATAATACGAGGCTGGCCGCACAGTTCCTTCCAGGCCGAATTTTTCATCAACCCAGAAATCTTTGCCACGGGCAAAGTCAACAGCACGAAAAGAAAACACAATCGCCATGCCAAGGAAAATAGCAACGCCCAAACAAACAATCACATTAAAGAGAATGCGGGGCCTTGTCTGTTCATTCACAATAAAATCTCCATCCAAATCACACTTTAATAAGAAAAATGACCCCTGTCTGAAAAACATTTGATTATACTTCCGACTTCTTCCCCTGCCCATAACTTTAAAAAAGAAAAACCCCTCGCAACCTGACTGCCCTGCCTGCCGGCAGGGATCGCAATTGAGCCCTTATCTAATGTTCTATTCTCGATTGCTCAATTGCTCTATTTTTTTGCCCCCGGGCAAAAAAATGGAGGTGCCGGGACAACCGGGCTTCCTAAATATTCTTCTAAGAAAAGCCCGGGCGCCCTGGCACCGACGCGGATGCGAGGAGAATAAATAGTTGAAAACATCTTTTTGTTTTTAACTATTTATTCGACGAGCAGACGCAGCCCTGGAAACAATTGTTTCCAGGGCACCATTTTCTTCTCTGGATTCTTTGGCAAAAGCAAAAAGGCGAAATGTTCTCCCTTACGGGTTAAAACATTTCGCCTTTTTGCTTTTGATGGAAGAAAATGGTGGAGGTGCCGGGAATCGAACCCGGGTCCTTATGTTCCTAAGATCAAGCTTCTACATGCGTAGGCCGTCTTTATTGTCGACCTGAACGTTTCAACGGCCAAACCCGTTCAAGACCAGCTCCCTTTAATCTTATCTTAAACCCGAAAGCGCGGTTTAAAACCAGCCTGCTTGGTTCCAGTAACGAAGCGGCAGACTCCCCCCGTTACAGGGCTTAGTTTATTTAATTAAACTAAGGCTGGAGCTTCAGCTCCGGCCAAAATGGCCTCGGCTTCAGCGACGACGCTATAATTGTTGTTAGCGTTTATTGTTTTGATGGATTTTAACGAGGCCAACCATCATCCTCGGCACGCAACCTGTTCCCCGGCTAACACAAGTCGAGGCCAATCACCCCCAAATTTTTAAAGAACAAGTCAGCAAACATCCAAAAACTAATGAGACGCAATAACACCCGCGCGCTTGCTTCGAACAGCATCAGCCAGGGCAAATGCATCTGTAATCCACTGCCCACGCTCAGAATAACTCAAACGCAGAAATGCATCCAAATGCTCGTATACTTCACGCCGTCCGCGTTTTCTTCTTAGATTCTCGCTCTTCTTCATGACGTCTCTCTTGAATCGCTTTTAATTGAACAATATCTTCAAGATCCTTGCCTCGTCCGGCAGCATCTTTAAGTTTCAAAAGATGCCCAATCCCGATAATAGGAACTTTAACACTCCCATACTTCGCCTTAACTGATTTAGCGAAAACTTCTTTAAAAGGTATGGGTTCTTCTAGAAACATATCAATCAAATGAAACGGAGGATTGCGATCCTGAAAAGAAAAAACAAGCATGCCTTTTTCTTTCTTCCACCGCTTCCTTAATTCCGCATTCTGAAAATCTTCTTTTTTAACCGGGACTTTCGGGCCGTATCCCAAAGTTTTAAGCACATCAAAAAAAAGGCCTAAATTTTCATGCTCCAAATAAACAATAAGATCCAAATCTCCTGTATACCGTGGATACCCATGTAAAATAACGGCAAACCCACCAGCCACGACATACTTAATCTTCGCTTTATTTAATGCTTTAAAAACATCTTCATAAACAAACATAAATAAATTATACCTCTTTTCTCATCTTTCTCATAAAAAACTTTTAACGCGTCCGACGCAGCGCCCGTGCCATTTCACGGCTTGAATCACGGCGCTTGATGTCATCACGCTTGTCGTAAAGCTTTTTGCCCTTGCCCAGGGCCACCTCGACTTTAACCAGCCCGCGGGCATTAATATAAATTTTTGTCGGAATTACCGTGGCTCCGGCCTGGGTCAAAAGGCCGGTAATGCGCTTGATTTCTTTTTTATTCAATAAAAGCTTACGCGGGCGGTCCGGGTCTGACGGGTTCATATAACTCGCCTGGGCATAGGGCGCGATATGGAGCTTGTAAAGCCAAACCTCATTGCCGTCCACACCGACATAAGAATCTGAAAAATTAACATCACCCCCGCGGACAGACTTGACTTCCGCGCCTTTTAACTCAATGCCGCACTCCCATTTATCCGTCAGAAAGAAGTTGTGGTAGGCCTTCTTGTTTGTTGCGATAGGACCGCTCATATTTATCCTGTTAGTGGCTGCCAAATGCGGAGGGGAAGCGCATTAAATCTTAAAGAAATCAATCGTCTTTTCAAGTTCCTGCAGCTTCGCTTTAAGGTCGTTAAATTGCTTGCGCTTGTGCTCATCGACATTAAATTCGCCAATCACATCCATGGCGTTCTTAATAAAAAGAACATCTTCCCGGGCTGAGTGCATTTTCGTGCGAACCGTAACAATCATCTGGTTAAATTCCGTGGCAACTTCGTGGAGCTGGTCATCTTTGCGGAGCTTGACCTGGCTTGAAAAATTCCCTTCTGAGAGTTCCTTAAAAGTCTGCTTGAAACGGAAAAGAGGCCCGGCAATCTTATGCGAAACAAAAAGAGTCACAACAATCGCGGCAAGCCCAACAATAATGGAAACAACCACAACCGTCTGGACAAGCAACGGCAGGATAAAATCAGCCGTTGTCATCACAACCACACGCGACTTAAAAATGGAAACACTGGTGGACTGGCGTGAAAACCAGTAAAGAAGGCTGATCGTAAGGCCCGCCCCGCCTACAACAAGGGCGCAAAATTTTACGATAAACCTGCTTTGGAAATCCTTATCAATATAAAAATTCCGTCTTTTGGAATTCCTCAAAGATGCCGGCTGTGTCATGTTTCCCCCTTATTTCCCTGCCTTTAAAAGGTCGGTGTTAACTTTTATATTTGCGCCCTTTCGCAAACTCTCGATCCATGCGTTCAACTTTTCAGTTTCAAGCTGTTTGGCTGCCTGCCAGCTGATCTGGGGATAAATCTCTTCATACGTTTTTGTGGTTACGCCATCCTTGATCATCTGGTCGTACAATTTACGAATCGCCTCTTGGGGCACATGCACTGATCCGTCAATTTCCTTTGTTTTCATCCCAACGGAAACTGTTAAAAGAGACTGTTCCCAAAAATGTTCGACCGAAGCGAGAAATTCTTTTTGTTTATCAATATTCTTTTTCTGGGCATCCTCCAGGATAAGCTTTTGGCTGATCAAACTATTCAAATAATCTTTTCGGGCCAGGGCCTTGTCTTCGCGGGCAGCATACGGCGACTGGGCAAAACCATTTTCAAACTGTTCCAGGGATATCTGGTAATCATTCACCCGGGCTATAATTTCTTTCGGCGGCTCGGCCCGTCCGCAGCCCGCGAGCGCCAGACATATGAGAGCAGATAAGAAATATTTTAACCCCATATCCCTCTTCTCCTTGTTGATTGAACAGGAATGAAAGTATTTTACTATTATTCCCTTTAAAATGCGTGTTCTATTTTTAACGCTAACATGTTAACGAACGCTGCCACTCGCTTTTTAAGATCGCCTCAAGGTCAAATTTTGGCTTCCAGCCAAGAATCCGACGCGCCTTTTCACAGGAGGCCACAAGCGTTGCCACATCCCCTGGCCGGCGAGGGCCTTTGCCGTAAGGCACAGGCCTTTGGGCAACCTGTGAAGCCGTGCGGATAACATCCATCACGGAAAATCCATGGCAATTGCCAAGGTTGAACACCTGATTCTTGGTTCCCTTGGAAAGGGCATCAAGTGCCAGGAGGTGCGCCTCACAGAGGTCCATAACATGGATAAAATCACGGACACCTGTCCCGTCAGGCGTTGGATAATTTTCGCCGCAAACCACCAGTGGCGGGCCCTTATGAAGGGCTTGCATGGCATTGGAAATAAGGTGCGTGGGGCTCGGCCGGCCTTTCCTCGGCCAGGAACGACGAGTATCCCAACCCGCGACATTAAAATATCTGAGCGAAATGTAATCTAAAACCCCAAGATTCGCGCAATCGCTTAAAACCTGCTCAACCAGCCATTTGGATGTGCCATACGGATTAAGCGGGGCCAAAGGCGCCTCTTCAGATATGGGAACAACGGCCGGGTCGCCATAAACCGCGGCTGTGGAAGAAAAAACAAACTTTCGCACCCCGCGCGCGGTCATGGCATTTAAAAGATTTAACGTTCCGCCGACATTATTGGCATAATACGCCGCCGGACAGCTGACCGACTCAGGCACCACGATCTTGGCCGCAAAATGCAAAACCGCGTCAATCTGGTACGTTTCAAAAATCTTCTGGCAATCGGCCAAAGAACAAAGATCTGCCTTGATAAATGCCGTGCCCTCAGGAATCCAGCCCATAACACCTGTGGACAGATTATCCGCCACAACCACCCGCCGGCCCGCAGACACAAGCAGACCCGCCATATGGCCGCCGATATATCCGGCGCCGCCGGTCACAAGCACATATTCCTGATCCTTGGGCATGCTTCACGATCTCCTGAAGAAAACATTACCGCGGTTTCTTGACCTTACGCAATTGGTACTCAATATACCCGGCCAGCACTTCCTGAACCTTTGCCGGCGGCTGGACAACAAAAAAACTGCTGATAATCGCATGCCCCATTTCATGCCCCAGGATTTCTTTGGTAAAATCCGGGGCGGCTATGTAGAGCGTATTAACTTCAGCAATATAAAATCCTTTTTCAGAATAACCCTCCTGCCCGTAAAGCCGCTGATAAATAACTTTAAGGTCATTTTCCTCACGCGCAATCTTGATCGACCCTCGGTAACTGTAAAGATTCATATCCATTATGCCGCACGCCCATTCAAAAAGCCCATCCAAAAGGTCACCTAAATTATTGATGGAAAAAGAAGCGCCGCTGCCCGAGCGGGCGTTCAGGGAGGAAAAAATATTATACTCCGGGCCTATATTAAGGGATTGAATAAGCGCCGGCTCATCAACACCCGAAGCAAGCGAGACCGAAAAATACCTTGTTTCAATTTTTTTTGCGGCTGAAAACCCATCATCCGGGCCGCGGGCAAACGCCGGAGAAACGGAGATGGCCAAAACCATTGCCGTAAACAACAAAAAGGCAACCAGGTTTTTTATAAACTTTAGGCGCATTATACCTTAAAAAAATTAACCGTTGTTTCAAGTTCCTGCAGCTTGGCTTTAAAATCATTAAACTGTTTTCGTTTTTGATCGTCGAGGTTAAGCGCACCCATCGCATCCAGCAAGGCTTTTAACGAAACAACCTGCTCCTGGGTGGTTTGCATTTTGGTACGAACCACGGTCATGATCTCATTAAACTCAACGGCCACTGTGTGAAACTGGTCGTCTTTGCGAAGATTGACCTGTTTCGTAAAATTTCCTCCTGCGATCTCCTTAAAAATCCGCTTGAAATGAAAAAGAGGCCCGGCAATCTTGTGCGAAACAAAAAGGGTCACGCCAATCGCTGCAATGCCAATAACGATAGCAACAACCACGACCGTCTGGATAAGCATCGGCAGAATAAGATCAGCCGTTGTCATGACAACCACGCGCGACTTTGTTACTGACACACTCGAAGAATGCCTGGCCAGCCAATACAGAAGCGCGATCGTCAGGCCTGCCCCTGCGACAAGAAGAAAGGTAAATTTTACGATAAACTTTGTCTGAAAATCCTTATCAATATAAAAATTACGCCTCTTATTACCGGGATTTGACTCTTGCTGGCTCATGCGCCCTCCTTGTTTTATTTCCCATCCTTTAAAAGGTTTGCATTAATCTTCACGTCTGCGGTTTTCCGCAGCTCCCCAGTCCAGTCATTGAGCTTGCGGCTCTCAATATCTTTAGCCGCCTGCCAGCTGATCTGGGGATAAAGCTCTTCATATGTCTTTGTGGTCAAGCCATCCTTGACCATCTGGTCGTATAACTTGCGAATAGCCTCTTGGGGCACATGTACTGATCCAGAAATTTCTTTTGTTTTCATCCCCAGGTAAATTGTTAAAAGAGACTGTTCCCAAAAATGTTCAATAGAAGAAAGGAACTCTTTTTGTTTATCAACATTCCTTTTTTGGGCGTCCTGAATAATAAGTTTTTGGTTGATCAGGCTCTCCAGGTAATCTTTGCGGGCCTCAAAAAGGTCGTTGCGGGAAGCATAGGGCGACTGAAGAAAATTCAACTCAAATTCCTCAAGCGAAATCTGGTAATCGTTAACTTGCGCAACAATGTTCTTAGGAGGCGTTGCCTTCCCGCAGCCAAGAATGGCCAATATCATCACAGTTAACAAAAAATATTTTAGTTTCATTGTTTTTCCCCTTACTGATAGATAGAAATATTCTACTATTATTTAGGAAAAAATTTAGACTAATTTGCTTAATTATAAAAAGGAGGCTTTTATAAACCGGTCAACAGCATTCTGCCATGACGGAATTTGAATGCCAAGGGCCCGTGAAATCTTGTCATTGGAAAGGCATGAAAACGATGGCCGCTCGGCTTTGGTCTTAAAATCCGCCATGAGCGCAGGCTCAACTGTCACGGAAAGGCCTTTTTTTTCAATAAAGTAACGGACAAACTCATAACGCGACACCTGGCCACTATTTGTTAAATGAAAAGTCCCGCGCAGGCCCCTCTCCAGGCTCAAAAGCGTAATATGCGCGGCATCTTGGGCATATGTCGGGCTTGAAATCTCATCAGAAGTAATCTTTAAATGATCCGTCTTTTTTGACCACTGATAAACTTTATAAAGAAAGTTTTGCGTGCCCTGGCCAAAAACCCAGCTCAACCTGAAAATAAGATACTCCGCTCCAGAAGCGCGAAGGCCTTCCTCACCTTTAAGCTTGCTCATGCCATAACAATTAAGAGGCTGAGGCACGTCATCCTCTGTATAAGAAGATCCTTTTTTACCGTCAAAAACATAATCACTGCTGTAATGCACAAAAATAATGCCCTTAAAACGGCATGTATCAGCTAAATTCTTTACCGCATGGGCGTTGACAAGCATGGCAAGTTCAGGATTGGTTTGAGCGCTCTCAACATCATTATACGCCGCGCAATTAAGAATGATGTCCGGTGAAACCTTTTGAATAAAAGCCTTAACATCATTGAAACGCGTGATATCAAGTTCTGTTATTGAAGGAGAGATTGCAGGAATGCCTTCCTGACGAAAAATATCCTCAAACGCATTGGCCAACTGACCTTTTGCGCCAAGAATCAGGAATTTCTTTTCCCTAAGACCGGAATATAACTGCCCCATGCGATCCTTTCTTGTCATGTTATTTAGAATGATACACGAAAGAATTATCCGCATTCTTCAAGAAAGGCAAAATGCTATCCTTGGGGGAAACCAAGGGATTTTTAAGCGGCCAGGCAATATTCAGGTCCGGATCGTTCCAAATAATGCCGCGTTCTGCGCGTGAATCATATTCACGCGTGCAGGAATACTCGATTTCCGCGGTATCCGAAACAACACAAAAGCCATGCGCAAACCCGACCGGCACATAAATCATGGTTTTATTATCCTCGGAAAGTGTCTGGCTCACCAACTGCCCAAACCAGGGAGAGCCTCGGCGGATATCAACAGCAACATCGTATATTTCCCCTCGCACGCAGCGGACAAGCTTGCCTTGCGCCGAGGCGCCAATCTGGTAATGAAGGCCTCTTAAAACCCCCTTGCCTGATTGAGAATGGTTCACTTGAACAAAGGGGTCTTTAATGCCCACGGCTTTAAAATCAGAGCTTTTAAAAACCTCCAAAAAAAATCCCCTGTCATCAGGGAACACCCTGGGCTGAACAAGAATAACATCAGGAATAGCTAATTTCTCAAACTTAAACGGCATGGGTTAATTCCCCTCGGCAACAAACTTAAGGTAATCTCCATAACTTGTATTGAAACCTTGCGCAATCAACAAAAGCTGTTTTTTGGAAATATATCCCATACGAAAAGCAATTTCTTCAATACAGCCAATTTTCAAACCCTGGCGGTCTTCAATGGTTTTAATAAACATTGAGGCATCCAGTAACGAGTCATAAGTTCCGGTATCAAGCCACGCATGCCCCCGGCCTAAAAGGCTCACATAAAGTTTTTTCTCTGCAAGGTAGGCTTTGTTGACGTCTGTAATTTCAAGTTCCTGGCGCGCGGAAGGCTTAATGCTTTTAGCGATTCTCACAATATTCTTATCATAAAAATATAACCCTGTGACCGCGTAATTAGACTTGGGCTTTTTGGGCTTTTCTTCAATCGAAACAACATTTTTTTTGTCATCAAACTCAATAACACCATACCGTTCGGGGTCTTTGACATAATAACCGAAAACCGTTGCCCCTTCTTCGCGGCCCACAGCCTCTTCCAATTCCTGGGAAAAACCATGGCCGAAGAAAATATTATCGCCCAAAACAAGGGCCACGCGGTCACGCCCGATAAAACTTTCGCCGATAATAAACGCCTCGGCAATGCCTTTGGGCTCGGCTTGTTCGGCGTAACTGATTTTGATGCCTAACTGTGAGCCGTCATGAAACAAATTTTTAAATTGAGGAAGGGCCTCTGGTGTCGAGATAATCAAAATGTCCCGAATCCCGGCCAGAAGAAGGGCTGACAAAGGATAATAAATCATGGGCTTGTCATAAACCGGAAGGAGTTGCTTGGAGACTCCTTTGGTAATGGGATACAGCCGTGTCGCGCGTCCGCCGGCAAGAATAATTCCTTTCATAACCCCCCTTTCGCCTCTAGGATTTCTTAATATATACCTTTGACCAGTGATGCTTTAATGCCAACGCCTTCCTGGCACACCACAACGCATTCTTTTGATACCACAAAACTGTTTCTTCAAGGCCTTTGCTGAAAGAAGTCTCTGCCTCCCAGCCAAGTTGATTCTTAATTTTGCTGGAATGAAGAGCATACCTCAAATCATGCCCTGGGCGGTCTTTGACAAACGTCAGCAGGCTGTGAGGCTTGCCAAGAATATCCAGAATTCTTTTGGCCACATCGATGTTCTTCTTTGAATCGCCGCTGCTCACATTATAAGCCTCACCCGGTTTTCCTTTCTTCAAAACCGTTAAAACAGCATTTGCGCAATCGCCTACAAAAAGCCACTCGCGCTCGTTTAACCCCTGAGCATAGATAGGCACATGCTCATTGTTGAGCGCTTTATGAATCACCACAGGGATAAATTTCTCAGGATACTGCCAGGGGCCGTAATTGTTGGATGGCCGGACAACAATCGCAGGGAAACCAAACGTACGAACATAGGAACGGACCAAAAGATCCGCAGCTGCTTTCGAGGCTGAATAGGGAGAGCTTGCAACAATGGGTGAATCTTCTATTGATCGGCCTTTGAGCACGTCTCCATAAACCTCGTCAGTCGAAATATGAATAAACCGGGAGACCTCAAAATTCTTCGACACATCCAAAAGAACCTGTGTGCCTTCCACATTAGTTTTAATAAACGGCCCTGACCCTAAAATACTGCGGTCAACATGGGTTTCCGCGGCAAAATGAATCACAGCATCCGGACGGGTTTTCTTGAAAATCTCTATCAGCTTAGGCGCATGGCCAATATCTGCCTTAAAAAACTCGATTTTCCCCTCAAATTCTTTTAACCTCGCCATATCTCCGGCATAAGTTAAAGAATCAACGACAACAAGCTTCTTGCCCTCTTTAACCGCTTGCCTCACAAACTCACGCCCGATAAACCCAGCGCCGCCGGTAACTAAAATCTTCCTTTTTTTCATTTCAATCCTTTTGATACTGCTGATTCTTTTTTTCTATATTATCAATATAACAATCAATGGTCTCAACAAATTTTGCCCAGGTAAATTTTTTGACATGCTCAAGGCCTGCTGTCTTTATTCTGGCTACTAACGCAGGATCATTCGCTAATTTATCCATAGCTCCCGAGAAAGCAGCCGGGTCAGGGTCAACGAGCAACCCTGTCTCCCCGTTTTGAACACTTTCTCTCGGGCCCCCGCGGTTCACCGCAACACACGGCTTACCGCACGCCATGGCCTCAAGCGGAATAAATCCCCAATCCTCATTAAAAGGCGTGAACAAAACTGCGAATGAATTCTGGTACAGCTTAAGCATCTCGTGATCGCTGACTTTAGTCAGGAATTTAACAGGCAGGCCTTCGGCTTTCTTCTGGAGCATATCATAATATTCCTGGCTTTTCGCATCCACAATGCCGGCAATACGCAGTTCAAAACCCTTGTTTTTCTCACAAAAGAGCCGAAAAGCATCAATGCCAAGCTCAATATTTTTGGTCCACATGATCCGGCCTGGTAAAAGAAAATATTGTTCTGATGCTCCTTCCCCTGGCTTATAAAAATCAAGATTAACTCCGGGATAGACCACTTGAAGTTTTTGATGGTCAATAATTCCAGCGGAACTCACACGATTCTTCACTTCCCCGCTGATACAAAAAACTTTCCCGTAATGCTGCCAGCACATCCTGTCAAAAAAACGAAAAACAGATTTCCCACCGGTAAGCACCGGATGTTCCTTGCCTTTTTTTCGCGCATGATAATGTTTGGAATAATGCGGGTCATAAACAAGCCTTAACGGAGTAAGGCATATTGAAAAGACCGGAAGGTCCTTGTTTTTGACGTTAATAAACGACCCGATACTATCGATCACCACGCAACGCGCATCAAAATCTTTCGCAGGAATTTTCTGCCCGGCTATCAACAACGTTGCCTTCAACACCTCACTGATTTCTCTTTTGACAGAAACACGTTTTAACTCAACGACAGGCACTTTAGAAAACTCTTTAAAAGTGTTCTCCCGGTCAAAATGATTGGTAAAAATCGTCCAGTCATGGCGGCTGCGGGTGATAAGCTCGCTGATCAGTCGCTCCGCGCCACCTTTAAGATAAACCCATGGATAATATAAAGAAACCTTCATTTCACTATCTGCAGCTTGAATTTAGCAATTGAGTTTTTGGGAAGCACAACGACGATCTTCCCTGTCCCGGAAACCATTGAGTTCTGCAACACGGCGTCTTTAGACGTCACATCATCCGCGCTTAAAAGCGACATTGTTCCGCTAAACTTTGTTAATGAATTACCACTGAATGTTATCGTGCACGTATGCGCACTAACCGTATCTTTATTGATGGCAATAACATAAACATTGCCGCTCGAATCTTTGGAAGAGATCGCCTCAAGAGAAGGCACCCCCGTCAAAGGAGCAATGACCCCGATACGCTTCGAGGTGTTATATTTAGGACAGCTCGTCGTAGTTGTTAAAAGGTCTGTTCCAAAATCCTTGCTAAAAAACTGGAAAGCATAGTAGGAAGGACACTTCTTCCCGGCTTGCACAAGAGACATAAAGTCAGACCCGGAAAGTTTAAAAAAGTGAACCATCCCGACATTGTCATTAGAAATATATGTCTTTAACATCAACGCCATATAAATCGCTGACCCCAGAGTTCGGGTTTCCTCAGTATAGGGGCCATCTGGCGCCCAGCCAAACAACGAACTCCACTCCGTAACCGCTATCTTAATCTTGGTTCTATAGGCCGGAGCAAACGTACTAATTTCCGACGCTAATTTCTTTAAATTATCCTGAATTAAGGAATCTGCGCCAAAAAGCGCAGGATAAAGTTCAGCTTTTGTATAAGTATTTGAGTCTGTGACTATCGGATAGTAAGAATTATGCACGGCAAGATAATCAATATAAGGAGCCGCTTTTTGTAAAACAGTTTGATCCCAGGCAGAATACTGCATCATGTTGTAAAGACCGGTATTGGTTCCTCCAATGGCAGCCAATTTGATCGCAGGATCAATATTTTTCATGGCCTTGGCAAATTCAACAACCTTGGCCGCATATACCGCCGGAGTCTCAGTCACTGCACTGCTTGCCGGATCCCCATTAAGATACAACTCATTGCCTAACTCCCAATATTTGACTTTCTTGATCTGGCCGGTCACATTGCAATAACGAACCCAATCAGCAGCTTCCGCGCTCGTTGCGGACCCCACATTCACAGTGATAAACGGCTCTGCTCCCAATTTGGACGTAAAGGTAAGAAATTCATCCGTACCAAAAGCATTATCAAAGACACGGCCATCGGCAGATGACGGCTGCCTGTTCGGCCTTGCGGCTACGGGGCCAACGCCATCTTTCCAATGATAAAAATCTGAAAATGTTCCCCCGGGAAACCTTATGACAGAAGGAGCAAGACCCTGAACATCACCCCATGAAGCCGCGGTCGGTACATTTTGGGTTTTATCCCACAAAAAATTACCGTCCTCAATCCATTCAATATTTAACCCCAAGATGTTCTTATCAATCTTTTTTACTGTTGTTCCGATATTAACATTGATCGCATACGGTGCAGTGCTTTGCTGGGCAAACGCCAAGGCTGTCAACAAAAAGAAAAACCCTACGAATAACAAAAATTTTATCTTCATACTCCCCCCCTTGTTTCATCACTTCCAAAACGCGCAACCTTTATAAAAACAAATGAACAAATATGTCTTTAATGCCTACTATACTAACATGCTTCGTAAGCCTGCAGATGCTTTTTCGCTGCCTCAACCCAATGAAATTGCTGAACCCGTTCTTTGCCCTTCTCAACCAGATGAGCAAAAAGACTTTTATCCCGTAAAAGCCGGTCAACCTGATTGGCAAAATCCTCGCAGTCATGCGGGTCAGCATACAATCCGGATTCCAAAACAATTTCAGAAAATACAGGGATTCTCGAAACCACAACCGGAATTCCCGCTGCCATAGCCTCCAAAATAGGAATGCCGAATCCTTCATAAAAAGAAGGATAAAGAAGCGCCACGGCTTTTTTCATCAGCATTTTCTTAACCGACTCAGGCTCGTATCCTAAAAAAACAACATCATCCTCAAGCCCCAAATCTTTGACTTTCGTCTTCAGCATCGGATAATAATCTTTCTTAATGCCTTCCCTAAAGCCGCCTAAAATCACAACCTGGCCAGAAAAAAGACTCCTTTTTTTCAGACTGTTCATAATATCAATAACGCCGTGAAGATTCTTTCTCGGCTCTACAGCACCGACAAAAAGAAGAAACGGCCCGCGGATATTCTTTTCTTTAAGAAAAATTCCCGCCTCATCATCATTGCCCTGCGGCTCATCAAAATTTTCAACCGCAGGATAAGCCACAATAATTCTTTCAGGCGGGATATGATAATAAGCCACCATATCCGCCTTGCTCGTGTACGAACACGTAATGATCCTCCTGGCCCTTTCCGCGCTTGATTTGATGAGCTGACGGACAATCAAACTGTCTTTTGCATCAAAAAACTCGGGGTGAATTTCCTGGGCGATATCATAAATGCTGACAACACTTTTCTCTGCCGGAAAAAACAACGGCAAAACCCTTTGGACATGCAGCACATCTAGCTTATCCCGCATTGCCGCAAGGGGCAAAGACATGGAACGCCTGAGCCATGGAGAAGAAAACATCAGCCCCTTTAAACAAAAATTTTTATTCTGAATGCCTAAACTTTGAGGCGCAACCCCATTATTAAGATAAACACTGTAATCATTTCGAGCATCCAGGGATGGCAGCTTCTTAAGAACACTCTTGAGGTACACCTCCACCCCACCCTTACCCTTACCTAAAATATGCGCATCAATTCCAATTCTCATTCTTTCCTTAAAAAAGATTTGAATGCCAATTTTACAATAGCCCCATTACACGGTGCCTCAAACTTGGGATCTTCCCCCTTAACCATCTTCTTGAGCCGGGCAACAATATACCGGCTGGAAAAGCCTGCAATGACCAGAACATCAAAAATAAACACTCCCAGGCGATTGTGATATTGCGAAAAACAAGAACGCATGTTCCTGTACCAGTGCTCTACCATGACGACTCTTTGTTCGCGTGTTTTCTGGCTTGCGCCATAAAAATGAATCACCTGGACCTCAGGGATAAAAAATATTTTCCACCCCGCTTGACTGATTCGAAAACACCATTCCATATCTTCGACATAGAAAAAATACTGCTCATTAAGACCGCCAATTTGCCTGTAAACTGACATCCTGACAGCCAAAAATGCCCCTGATATCCAGTCCACGGAAAAAGGCTCCCCCTTCTCCACAGGACAGGACGTAATTCCCTTCAAAAAAGGGATATTTTTTGATAAACGAAATAGTCCGAAAAACTGGTTAAAAACTCTCCCAAGGCTTACAAAATACCCGAAAGAATACTCCTGAATCTTATGGGTATAACCTCCCATCAAGTTGCATCCTGCAACCCCAACGTCGTCATGCGATTCCAAAAAATGAACAACCTCTTTAACAGCCAGAGGATTAACAACAACATCAGAATTAACCAAAACCGCATACTCTCCCTTAGCAACAGCCAGCCCTTGATTATTCGCCCTGGAAAACCCAAGATTTTCACTATTAGCGATGATCCGAACCCGGGGGAATTGCGAACGCAAATACTCAACACTCCCGTCACCTGAAGCATTGTCGATCAAAATAATTTCAAATTGATCTTCTGGAAGCGAGGCATAAAGAGATTCCAGGCACCCCTGGGTAAGATCTTTTGTATTCCAATTCACCACAATGAATGAAATTTTTAAAACACTAGGCATCTTTATTACTTTCACCAGAAGCATCTTCTGAGGGTTTCTTCAAACTTCTTACCCTCGCAGGAACGCCAAGAGCCAAAGAATTTTCCGGAATATCTTTTGTAACAATAGAGCCAACGCCAATAAAGCTTCCAGACCCAACCGTGACAGCACCAATGATAAACGATCTTGCACTTATCGTTACATTATCACCAACGCAAGGAAACCCGGGCTGCCACCCGCTGGCATAATCATCGCCATCCATATTCCTGCCGCCAAGGCCGGCCTGGGCATACACTGTGCACCGTTCCCCCATCTTTCCATAAATAACCACAGCCACCGGATGAGGCATGTAAAAATAAGGTCCTATTTCTGTTGTTGGGAATATTTCAGTAGAATAAATCATAATATTCAGCGTATAAAAAAATCGCGGAAAAAATATTATTTTATTAACCAGGCAGTAGTGAGACAGACGATACAAAAAGATTGCCTGCAAACACGGCAACAAGAATATGCTGATCGCCTTACGCATGGTTAATCGTTCCCGATGCACTTCAGCAAAACGCACAACATCACTTTTAATTAAAAACATTAATCTTTTAAATGTCATTTTGGCCTCTCTTTCTACACTCCTCAAAAAAGCTTTCCTGCCTCACTGCCGCCTCATCCCAGGTCGAATGACTGGCAAACGCCCGGCATGCCCGGCCTTTCTCTATTAAAGACTCTGAATCAATCAACATCGAGCTCATTTTTTCTGCATAATTCTTTTCATCAAAGGCAGAGACAACCTCGCCTCTCTGTGATGTCACAAGCTCATTAAGAGCAGGAATATCAAAAGAAAGGACGGGTTTCCCAAAAGCAAATGCCTCCAATGCCACCAGGCCAAACGTCTCAAATCTGGACGGCATACACACAATCCTGGCCTTGGAATACCAGCGGCATTTGTCTTCAAAACTTGTTATTTTCCCAACAAATTCCACACGGGACCCCAACCCCCTGGCAACAACCATCTTTTTGAGGCGATTCCTGTCAAATCCATCCCCGACAATAACAAGCTTATACGGGTGGTTATTTCGGCTCTCGTCATAACTTCTTATAAGAATATCCAGTCCCTTCTGCTCGATGTCCAGCCTCCCCATGAAAAGAACATACTCGCCTTCCTCAACAGGAGCAGAAAGAAACTTCTCATCTATTCCTAATGGCACAACCTCTACCCTGGCGCTACTGTTTACCTTTCTAATCTCTTCTTTAAAATAAGGGGAAGTGACGAGGAATTTGTTATATTTTCGAAGCGCCAGCCTTTCTAAAACATGAAACGGAAGCCTATACTTTTCAGACCAGGCTTTGGCAAAAAGCCATTGGATACTTGCAATCACCGGTTTTTTTGTCCACAAGAAAGAGCCTACCCCGCCGCATGGCGGCATAAAATCCTCAACCAACAGGTCATGCGGAATCTTTTTAATAGCCCACGGCAAGCAGGATAAATAACTTAAATGATACGACAAGCCAAACCGCTCACCCCCCCGGCCCAGCCTTATATAACGAACCTTGTCACGAACAACTTCAGGCCTGCTTCCAGGATAACTCGCCGTTAATACGGTAATGTCGTGCCTGGATGAAAGCCTGCGATAAACTTCATAATTCCTTAATGATCCGCCGCCGCTCAACGGATTATCAATATCATCTGTATCTAAATGTAATATCTTCATGCGGCTCTTATAAAGGGCAACTTTTGCCTCACAAAATAAAAAAATGATTCTTTTTCTTTCAATGTAAAAATTCCCAAGAAAGACACCCCCAATAAATAAAATGTGGCAAAAAGAACCCAGGCCAAAAAGAACGGCAATATCAATAATTGCTTTAATACATAAAAACTGACAAACAATACCAAAGCAAGCCCCGCATTTTTCCAAAAGCCGTCCAAACGAATATTAAAGCCGGCCCGGCGAAGGTATAAAAATCTTAATCCCAAAAGAAACGCGGAACTGCTGACAGTGGCGACACCTGCCCCCACATAATGGAATTGGGGAATTAAAACAAAAAGCCCAATAATATAGACCACAAAGAAAGCCGTAAGCATCTTTAAGTCAGCCAACTGGCGATTTTGAGAGAGAAGCACCGTTCCCATAATCTGGTCACAGCCAACAATAAAAAAATTCCATATCAAAATACCAAAAACAAGTGCGGCACCGCTAAATTGATGGCCGAAGGCCATTGCAAGAATATCTTTCGCCCCAAAGAAAAAGAACGCCACAACTAAAATGGCAAACAATGAAAAAAACCTTAAAAACGCAGAGACCATCTCGCCCACATCCCTGGTCATTCCGTTTTTGGAAAGAAAAGGAAACAGTGAATAAATAAAGGCTGTCGGCGCCATCAAAAGAACATCTAAAAACTTATACGACGCTGAATAAAACCCGAGATCCTCTATAGTCCCCAGTTTTGACAAAAGAAAGAAATCTATCTTACTCGAAACAAGGGCCAAAATATAAATCCCCAAAAAGACAGGCCAATGTTTTAATGTAAAAAGAAAAACTCCCTTGTCCCAAACAAAAGAATTCGGAATCATCTTATTCTTTTTCAATAAAATAATATTGATCCCCATCGCCATGAGGCGGCATATAAAAAAGAAAAGGAAGACATCAACAATATTTCCCTTATTAAAAAGAATTATTACTGCCCCTACGGTCCGGATCAAATTTTCCAGCGCAATAGCCAGAGACAACTGGTCAATTTTCTCAAAGGCAATAAAAAGGGTCTGGGCCATGGCGATAAAAGCGCTGGGAAACAAGGCAAAAATAATCCAAAAAATTCCCCAAACCACATCATGGGGATACTGTCCAAAAAACATGATCGCAATTAAAATGGCGATTAACGGAATCAAAGAAAGAAAACTTAAAAAATTGCCAATAAAGAAAAAAGCCCTTAAATCCTCATTTTTTTTGGCAACTTCCCTGGAAATAAAAAGATTTAATCCCAGCAAAGGAAATTCCGTAAAAATAATAAAATACGCAAAAACCAGGGCGAATTGCCCTAACAGCCCGGGCCCCATTTTTCTGGCAATAAAAAGAACCAGTAGGAATGAAAAGCAGGACGATAAAATTCTGACGATAAATAAAAACGCCGTATTTTTAAATATTTTTGATTGCCCCATATCCCTTTTCCATTATCTGCCTCTCGGCCAGGGCGCGGCAATTAAACAACAACCCCACAACCAGCATAAACAAGGTCAAAATGTTGGTATCATTAAAAATCTCCACCTGCATATAAAAAAGGCTGCCGACAAAAGCCGCATAAAGCCCAAAAGACACTAATGAATTCTCTGATTTATAACGGGTTATATATTTAAAGCCTGATATCAAAACTATTAATAAGAAAGAAAGAAAGAAAGCAAACCCGACCATCCCTGTTTCTGCGGCTGTTAATAAAAAACGATTATGAACAGAAAGGTTCCGGGCAAGATAAAGGACACCGTTCTTGAAAAATCCGGCTGATGCTTCACGCACCCCGTACTGCCCGACTATTTCCTGAAAATTATTTAAACCAACTCCCACCAACGGGTGATCTGCGATAACTTGCACAGCGCCTTTTGCCAGGCGGATTCTGGAACCGGAAGCCCCTTCATCCCCCAGAAGCAGCCTGTCCGAAATGGGGCCTAAATAAGAAAGAAAAATAACACACCCGATAGATAAAATAAAAAATATTTTAATAACCTTATCTCTTGTGAGCGCATGTCTGAGCGTAACCATCAAACACAACGCGAGCGCCAAAAATGTTGCTATCCATGCTCCACGGGAAAATGTCAAAACTAAAGCCAACGAAGACAATAAAAACACAAACCCGCTCAAAACCAGGGGGAAGCCACGGCGACTATTTAAGAAAACACAAAAAATCAAAGGTATAAGAAAAGCAAAATACTGCCCGGCGACATTCGCATGTCCAAAGAGTCCAGAAGCCCTAAAATAACGCTCGAAGTTAAATGTTGAAAAATCCAGATTTTGTGGTGTTATACCCATAATTCCAATATAGGACTTTGTAAAATGTTGCAGCAAAAGGGTTCCGCTCTGTATGGCCGCCCCGATCAGAAGCAAATTGACAACATTCTTTAATTCTTTTTGATTTAAAGGAATGAGAGAAAGGCAGACAAACAAAATTAATCCTTTTAACAAATAAATGAACATAAAAATAAAAGACCATAACCCGCCCTGCTCCACCTCCATAGTCTTCGGTATGGCCAACAAACTCCATCCCAGCCAAGCCAAAAAAAGAAGTATCAACAAGGCAATATCTCCCTTTAGCTGGATTCGTATTTTGGGCAGTTTGAGGATTGTGAGAAAAACATACCCCGCTAACGGGATATCGGATAAACACATCACCAAGACAGGTATAGGATATATGGAATCTTTGTTGGGTGAAAAAAGAACTTTTTCAAAGGCAATCGGAAGGAAAAGAATAAAAAGATAAAAGCAGAACATCCTTAGATCTTTTGATAAAACAGCCACAATGGCGACAGGAATAATCAAGAAAATCAGGGCGATCCAGATCAGAGGAAGCTGCGATAAAGGAGCAACAAAGAGAGCAATCGCAATCCCTATCAATACCGCAGAGTTCATCCCGCTGCTTTTAAAAAAATGAGCGGTTGGCATAATTTCCCCAATATTAAATACGCTTATAAACCGTCTCTGGTATGGAATACTGCCGCTTGTTCAAAACAGCCCCGATAATCTTGGCCTTGTCATCGAACATGTCTATAAAAGCCTTGGCAACCTGCCGCTTGGAGCTTTGGGCATCAATGACGATAACAAGAGCATCAGTATGTTTTACAACCACATAAGAATCCTGATATTCCTTTAAAAAAGGAGCATCAAACAATACCAGATCAAACTTTCCTTTTAACCCTTCCACAGCTTCCGCCATCTTGGATGATTTGAAAAGAAGAAGCGGATTAAGCTGGGTCTGGCCAGACGGCAGGAAATACAGATTCTCTTCTGCTTTGATAATTGCCTTGTCCAGCGGGGTGCCTTTCTGCAAAAACTCCGCAAGCCCAAGGGAGTCCTTGTTGCCGTAGAGATTCGGGCTTTCACAGGTGCGCATATTGCAATCCACGATCAAAGTCTTATATCCATAACCTTTGGATACCATTTTCCCAAGATTCAAAACAACAGAACTGACGCCCTCCCCGGGATCCACACTTGTCACGAGCACTGTTTTGATCTTTTTATCATGAATCAAAAGATAAAACTGGTCAGAAAGGATCCTCAACATTTTTCCCAAAAGCTTATCTTGCATCTCCCCGCCTTTGGAAAAATTTTCTGCATCTTTCTTCACAAAAGGCAAAGACCCTAAAAGCGGCACGTTAAGGTAATCTTCCAGGTCTTTGGGCGACTGAAAAGTCTGGTCAAAATACGCATAAAAAACAATCAGAAAAACTCCGCAAAGTACGCTCATAATCAAGGCCAAACCATAAATAAGCCCCTTTTTAGGAGAAGCGGGATGCTCTGGCTTTTCAGCCTGTTCTATGACTTTTACGCTGGCAGGGCCAATAGCTTCCACATCTGTAAGGTCTTTGGACAGCGTCTGCTGCATCTGGCTGATATTATCCTCAAGCTGGCGAACCATCGGATGCTTATCTCCAAACTGCATCTTGGCTTCCACCATCTGCTGCTCAAGGCTGAAAAGAATATACGAACGGCTCAAGGTGTTTGCAATCTTTTGCGCCATGGCCGGGTCGTAATCAGACACCTGCAATGTAAACACATCGGTTTCAATGATCCTTTTGACCTTAATGTTCCTCCTTAAGAAATCAACAGCCTTCTGGAAATTGGAGGCTTCTTCTTTCTTCGCTGGAAGCCTTAATATCTTCTCCCGAACAAAATTCTTTACGTCACTGACAGTTGAAGAGACCAGTTTCGCAGAATTCAAAAAAACATTCTTTAAAGAAGAATTATACTGTTTTAAATGCGGCATGCGCTCATCGAGTTTTAAAGCCGCGACCGTCCTTTCAATCACGGCCTTGCTTTTAACAACCTCGCTTTGCGTCATAACAATATCTGCGCCGCGATTAAAAGGATTTTCCTTATAATAGGGGGACTCTATCTCCCTTTGGGCCGCGATAAGCATCTTCACCTGTGCTTCGTAAAGCGGGGTCACAAATTTGAGGGCAACATACGTTCCCACCAAAGCAACCACAATGACAACACAAAGAATCGGAAGCTTGCTAAAGAAAACCCTTAAAAAATCTTTAGGCTCGATCTCTTTTTCAACCTGAACATAACTATTATCCATGACAACCATTCTCCTTTTTATTCCGAAACGACGATAATATCGCCTTCCTGGATTGTAATATCTTTATTCTTATTACCGCTGTTAATCGCCTCTTTTAAATTAACCCGGATCGTTTCATAATCTTTCTTATCAGGTGAACTTCTTAAAATCTTAATGCCGCTTTCAGAACCAAACTTAGAAAGCCCTCCGGCTAATGTAATGGCCCTTAAAACAGTCATATCCCCTGTAAATTCGTAGGCGCCGGGCGTATTAACTTCCCCGTAAACGAAAACCTTTTTCCCTTTGACCTTTTGGACAGAAATATTAACCTGCGGATACTTGATGTACCCATCGCCCAGGCCCTGTTCAATGGCTGTGCTGACCTCCTGAACCTTTTTGCCCTTCACTGTCATACTCCCAATAAAAGGAAAAGAAAGCATACCGTCAGGTGTTACGGTGACCACGCGATGCAGATCATCGTGGCCAGCCACCGTGATCTCAAGAATATCACCCTGATTGATTTGATAGTCGCTGTTATCTTCAGCACGAAGCGTCACAGGTGAAAAAACATAAACCAACAACAAAAAAACATTTAACAAAAATCGTTCCTTCATACCTTACCCCTTTTGAATGTACCCAACTCTTATTGTCTTTTTTTATTAATTTCCAAATCCGCTTCAACCATCATGGTCACGAGCTCCTTAAAAGTAACCTTTGGCGCCCAGCCTAATACTTTTTTGGCTTTATCACAATTCCCGATCAGAAGCTGAACTTCGCTGGGCCTGAAGAACCGCTCATCCACCTTCACAAAATCCTGCCAGTTAAGGCCAACATGGGAAAAAGCCAACTCCACAAATTCCCTGACAGAATGCGTTTCTCCTGTGGAAATAACATAATCATCAGCCTTCTTTTGTTGCAGCATGAGCCACATGGCCTCAACATAATCTCCGGCAAAGCCCCAATCCCGCTTTGCTTCAAGGTTCCCCAGGCGTAGCTCTTTAGCCATCCCCAGTTTGATCTTGGCCACAGAACTTGTAATCTTGCGGGTTACAAATTCAAAGCCCCTCCTGGGAGACTCGTGATTAAACAAAATCCCGTTACAGCCAAAAAGGTCATACGCCTCGCGATAGTTTCTTGTAAAATCAAAGCCCGCAACTTTGGAAATCCCGTAAGAAGACCTGGGGTGAAACGGTGTCTTTTCCGTTTGAGGGACTTCCTGAACTTTCCCGAACATTTCACTGCTCGCGGCAAAATAAAATTTACAATTCGGCGCCTTTTCTTTTATGGCTGATAACACAAAATGAGTGCCGTTAATATTGGTATTAATGGTCGAAAATTCGTCTTCAAAAGAATAGCTCACAAAACTTTGCCCTGCCAAATGGTAACATTCATCCGGCTGGACATTTTCAACCACTTTAAAAATACTGGGATAGCTTTCAAGGGACGCAAAATGTAAATTAATTTTATCCAGAATATGGCGCACCCTCCAAAGACGATGGTCAGGGTCTTCCAGGGCAACACGCCTTATGATTCCATGGACTTCATACCCCTTTTTTAACAGAAATTCTGATAAATAAGAGCCATCCTGTCCTGTAATTCCGGTAATCAATGCTTTTTTTGCCATATCACTCCTCTTTCTTACTTGGCCCCTCTGGTAAAAAGAACCACAGGGATTGTCTTCATAAGAAGCATCAAATCGAGCCATAATGACCAATGATCAATATAATCCAGGTCCATTTTCATCCATTTATTAAAATCTGTAATGCCGTTGCGACCGCTGGTCTGCCAGATACAGGTAATCCCGGGGCGCATGCTGAGCCTGCGGCGCTGCCAATGGTCGTACTTTTGCACTTCTTGAGTGATAGGCGGACGCGGGCCTACAAGGCTCATTTCCCCCCTAAACACATTCCACAACTGCGGCAGTTCATCCAAACTCAACTTCCTTAAAATCCTGCCCAATGGCGTGATCCGCGGATCTTTTTCAATCTTAAAAACCGGGCCTTCCATTTCGTTTAGGTGCCGGAGCGCTTCCAGTTTTTCTTCAGCATCCACGACCATTGTCCGGAACTTATAAAGCACAAACTCACGGCCATTAAGGCCGCAGCGTTTCTGCCTGAAAAAAACAGGGCCGCGCGACGTCATTGAAATAAGGCACGCAATCACGATAAAAAAAGGAGAAAGTAAAACAAGGGCCACACCGGAGAAAAAAATATCTATCACGCGTTTAAAAAATAATTGGCCTATTTTTTCCGTGGTGCGTTCAAAGGTCAGTAAAGGAAAATTAAATAAACGGCTTTCTTTGCCGGTTGTAAATTCAAGCTCAAACAAGTCCACCGCAATGCTTGCCGTAACTCCTACGGTCTCGCAATACAAAATAGCTTCTTCAATTTTTCCAAGCCATGTACGGGGAACAATAAAAACAACGTAATCCAGCGCATTGTTACGAATAATTTCAGGAATATCTTTAAGGTTTCCTATGACTTTATGTCCCATCAGCTCTGCCGGCGCGTTAACATGCTCATCATCCACGAGCCCTACGATCTTTAAGCCCAATTCCCGGTGATGGTCCACTTCAGAAATAAACTTTTGTGCCCGCGGGCCGGTTCCCACAATAAGAACATTCCTGAAATTAAAACCTTTTTTTCGAAAGTAGCGAAAAACGATTACGAGCGCCACCCGCTGGAACATGAGCGCGGTCATGATCAAGACAAAAACAAGAAGGACAAACGCCCTGCTGACATCCGGCATATTAAACAAAAACGTGATGCTGCCAAAAATCAGAAATGAAGAAAATCCGACCTTTAAAATTGTCCAGACAATCTGAAGAGCCTGCTTGAGGCGGAAAGAAGTATACATTTCCGAGAAATACATAAGAACTGTCCAAAGCACGACCAGTGTGGGCAGCATCCACAAACACCCCTCCAAAGGGTAATACCCCTCCACCTTAAGGCGTAAATGATATGCCGCGAAAAAACAGCCTGAAACAATCAGGCCATCCATGGCAATTAATAAACGCTGGTATAATGTTGCGTGCTGTTTAAGCATAAAAATAATTGACCCTTGTAACCTTTTTCTCCTAGAACTTAATGACAATAGCTAAAGAATAAAGGTTTTTGTCATAATCTCTCGTGGACTCTGATGAATTCTCCCTCGAGTACGTGTAATGAAGCTTGAGTCGGACTTTCTTGGTTAAATCAATATTTAACCCCGCATCCGCGCCTGTAAATTCTTCGTTAATATGGGCAATAACATACTTTCCATTACCATAAAAGGCTGTCAAAAGGCCTGTAATCCGGCTCGTTAAGTCTTTGACAAGATTCACAGCAACGACTGAACGGTTAAAAAGATCCTGAGTATACGCATCGGTTGCGTAGCGTTTTTCAAAAGATATTCCTGTCTGCGTGGTTTCATCAATATCCTGAGTAAGGGCGACACGATACATGGGCTCTGCATAATTTCCATTATCATAAGCAGAAATAAAATCCCCTCCAGCCTGCAAATCCAAATAAAGTCGTTTATTTAAAAACCTTCTTACCGTACTCGAAATTTCATGGGTTTGGGCAGAACTTCCTGGAGTAAAATTTCTGTACGAATAATCATAATTAAACTTTAAGAGTGTCACAGCATCCAGCGAAACGTCCGCTCCTGTGCCGATCGTATTGAGCATTGAACGGCTAATATCCTTGTTTGAGAAATCAGTAAACTCATTGCCATAACGAACTGTCCAGGCTAATTTGGGGTCTATTTCATGGCGGTAATCTGTATTAAAGGCATTGTTATACGTGCTGTACAAGCCGCTAGTCCTGACAAACTCCTCTGCAAAGCTACGAGGCTCAACCGCATGAGAAAAGCTCTCCTTAAGGGTAATCTGGTCAAATTTAGACAATTCCTGCCAATAACTGGCTTTAATGGCTTCAGCAGTATTATCAAAAGAAGAGTGCCTGGTAAACATCTCCCTCGTCACATCTGCGCCAAGAGAAAATTTCTGCATCTTTGTCTCCCCTTTTAGATCAAAACCCAGGGATAAATTTGTCAAATAATCTTTCAAGGGGCTGTCTTTCACAAAAGTAATGTTGTCATCGTAAGATTGCTCCACAGAGACCCGCGGCGTTAACTCCATGCCTTGCCAGGTATAGGCAAAAGCCCTGGAAGCCACGACCATCATTACCAAAGAAACACCGCACACAATCCCTGGATATTTGATCTTCTGATTCATGATGTTGTCCCCCCACTGGTATGGTTTATTTATATATATTCTCAAATAAATCTTTTTTACGAATACGATAGTGCCCGCCAGGTGTCTTTATGGCTTTTATTCTCCCATAAAGCACAAATTTCTTAAGCGTAGCCACACTCACATTAAGCGCTTTGGCAGCTTGTGCTGTTGTTAAAAAGGAATCTTCGGTATTTATTGCGGAAACTGACATAATCTTCTTTTATTGATATAAATCACTAAAAATCCTATAAAATCAGAGAAAACGGATATAAGTATGCACTATAAATTAATGTTTTGCAAATATAAATCTCTGATTCTAAAAAGAATTTCATAAGATTATTATTTTCAATAATTTAAGATGTCTGATGGATTAATTGTTTTCCTGCCAGTCAATAATAACAGGAGTGGGGTGAGGTGAAATTCCAGAAGAATTTAATAAATTGTTAGGCTGAGCCTGGCCATTATTTACGGCATTTCCATTGGCATTATTAGAAAATGACATCCTGCCGCGCGAAAAGTTCGCATAGCCAAAAAGAACGGGTACGGCTAATTTAACCTGAATAGTACGCACAAAAGGCGCACTCTCCCTATTGGGGGTATAGGTTCCTATTGAATTTAACTTCGTATTGTCATTGTTTAAAATCACCTGGTACGTACCGCCATCCAAAGTTCCTGTGAGTATTTTATCCCCCTGGCCGCAGCGGTCACAACCATGACACAAAACACGTGTCTTCTGGTCTTTCAGGCCCAAACAGTTATTCTGAACCAGTTCCCAATAAACCTTTTGCACCCCAGCCTCTGCCAGCCAAAATGCCTTTTCAGAATAGGCATAACGTTGGGCTAAAAGCCCTTCCTGCACACTGCGTAAAGAAATTGTCATGCCCAGAATCCCAATGACAACGAGAACCAAAAGCGTCAGAAGCAAGGCAGACGCCTGTTCATTTCGGCTATTCATTGCGCAACCTCACCTGTTCGACCAAAGGGAATGTGACTTTCTGATTATTAAAAACCCTCTCCACCCGCAAACTAATCGTAACCAAGGCTCCTGTAAGGGTAAACTTCAAATACGTGACATCTTGCGCCACAAGGGTCGTTAAGACATCAGGATTCTGCAAGCGTACCAAAAATGTTCCATCTTTGTAATACTCAACATTCATGTTTTGAGGGGCATTAAAGGAAATCCTGTCGCTGTTCTGGTCAATGGGTGTAACAATCGGAATCCTGGCGCTTCTAAGGTCCCGCACCATCCTGTCCATGGCATTGCGCGCCTCTTGTTGAAGGTCAATCATAGGAACGCTCTTCATATAAACCGATGTCCCCACGCCTAAAATATCAAAAAGCCCCATCACAAGAACTGAGAAAATGGCAACGCTTACCAGCGCTTCTACCAGAGTATAGCCTTTGTGCTTCATGACTCGCCTATAATGGTTGTCAACCCTTGGCTTAATATCCTGCCGCCGGTGGCCGCCCAGGTAACAGTGACCGTGACAGTCAAAATTCCACCAGCGCCGGTTTTTGTGGTGATGATCGTTTCACTGGGAAGGCTAAAAAGTCCTTTGGTGGCAATAGCCTTTGTATCCCAATCCCAATACTTGCTTGCCAGCCTGGCAGACGCTTTGTTATAACCGGAATTTCGAATGTCTTCTAAAACAAACCGCGCGTGGGAGATGGCAATGGTCCGATTGCGCGCGCCTTCACTGAGAACAAGGCTATTAATAAAAAAAGTTACGCTCGCAGCAAGCGCAAAGCCCAGCACCCCGGTTGCGACCAGGATTTCAACCATAGAAAAACCTTTACGGGAAGAAAGCTTTTGATTCATGGCCTAATTATAAATGAAAATTTTCAAGAATGGGAAGAATCCTTAGAATGCAAAAACTTGGGGGATGAAAAATAAAAACCCCGCGTGCTTTTGACACGCGGGGTTGATAACTCACTTTAAAAACTACGTTCCTTAAGAATTGCCCTTCTTGCAAGGATTAGCTCCCTTGGCATCAGGCTGACAGGCATTAATCTGGCCATCGATATAATCGTAGGCACCTTCCTCAAGATTCATGCCGTCATAAGACCCGTTATCCACGAGTGACAACGGATGATAAAAATAAACCGGGCTGCTCAGCTTAAATGCGGCTGAAGAAGGCAAGTCCATAACGTTAATTTGAGTTCCTGCAAGCCTTTCCGCGTGCGGGAACAGGAACTTGGACGTCAACCCAGCGCTCATGAGCGACAAGAAGTTTGACGAAACCGGAGGCCAAATCTTGGTTGTGTTAAAGAAAATATTACCCGGCGGATAAAGCGGCGACGGATAAACCATTTTAAGCAAGCTGGCCGTGTTAGGAACTGTTGGATTGCCATTGAGCGGGTTCGGATTATTGACAAACCCTGTCAAAAGGCCGGCATCGAATCCATGCGCCTTGCCAATATCAATAAACAATGGCGCATTGGGAATATTCACATTGATCGGGTTATAGGGGAAAAGCCCCATAACGCCATCCGGTGTTCCCAGGAAAGAAGCAAACTCAGAAGAATTCGCTTCCACATGATAACCGCTGGGGCCTGCGCTAATGCCATTCATATCCCCATGCTCAGCCACAATCTGCACAACGCCTTCGGCGTGTGTGGTTCCGGCAAAGTTAATGTCTCCTGTCGTATTTTCAAAAACAAAGTCTCCGCCAACAAAACTGTTGCCGAGCGTTGTTGCCCCATTGTCCAGGACAAGAGAATTCCCGCCGGCGTTCACTTCGAGATGGTCTGCATTGGTAAACAAGGCCTTGACAGTATCTCCGGAGAAATAACGATCAAGCAGGGTGTTGCCCATAATATCCTTGGCCGCATGCAAAGAAAGATTCACAGTATCAACATCCACAGGCTTGATCCCGCTGCCGATAATGGAACCGTTCTGTGATTCGAGCGTCACGTCCAAAGGATCGCTCACATAATCAACAAACATATCCCCCACACTCACCAAATTAATGGATGTGGTGCCAAAAGCCTGGGCGTTAACTTCAACACCGCCATTGTCATTGGCAAAGATATCCATGGAATTCCCCACAACAGCCTCAAGATAATGAGTGTCTGTGCTCAGGAAATCATGAATTTTGTGGCCATAGTAAGTATCAACTAACGTGTTACCGTAGATTGAATCTGTGGCATAAAGGTAAGTATTAATGGCATCAACATCAACCCAACCTGTTCCAGAACCAATGATGGAGCCATCCCAGGCTTCAAGTGTTACTGTCGGAGCTGAAACATAATCCACATTAATATTGCCATCGGCCAAAATCGTGGCTTCAGAGCCTGCGCTGACATTTCCGAGTTCAACGCTCTTGTCATTGTAAATATTGATTACGCCAGTGCTTGAAGACTCCGTTGAAAAAGCTTCCGGGCTGGGAGTAGCAACTTCGCCAGTCACAGCTTCAAGATAATCCACGTATGTATTCAAGAAACCATACTCATTATCTTTGTTGCCTTCAAAATAAAAACCATACCCTGAGTTGCCGTAGATCGAGTCTGAAGCATAAAGATAAGCTGAACCAGCGTCAATATCCGCGTAATTCCAGCCACTGCCGATAATAGAGCCATCCTGAGCTTCCAGTGTCACACTCGGCGCTGTCACATAATCCACATTCACATCGCCATTGGCAACAATTGTCGCCTCAGAGCCTGCGGTCACAAACCCAAGCTCAATAGTCTTTTTGTTATAGATGTCGATCACACCCTTGGTTTCTGACTTGTGGAAACTCTCCAGTACCTCTGGTGTCGGACTCGGAGAGGGCGTTGGCACATCTGTTACGGCTTCCAAATAGTTGACATTCGTAACAAGGAATCCATTAGTATTATTCCCATAATAGGAATCTTCCTTTGTCTTGCCATAAATGGAGTCCGTCGCATAAAGATACAGATCTTCTGTCTCAATATTGGCATTGTGATGCCTGTAGTTTCCTATGATGGAGCCATCATGAGCCTCAAGCGTCACATCATACGGATCATAAACGTAATCAACATTGATATTGCCATCAGCAACAACCATGATTGACTCTTCTGAGCCTGCTGATGTTTCAACATCTTTAAGTGTCACGCTGTCAATGTTATAAAGGTTGATACGATCATCCGCCTTGGCTGTCACGTTATCAACATCTGTCTTAAGAAAATCCCTCTCTCCATTGTTGCTGTAATAAAGCCATTCAGGAGAATTGTACCCATAAATAGACCCCTCTTCAGCGCTCAGATAAAGGTTTCTCGCGCGAACATTCACATCGTCTGAAAAAAGGCCGATGATTGAGCCATACTTTGATGTCACAAACACATCATCGCCACTGGCGGTAACACTGCCCAGGGACACATCGTCGTTGGCCGTAAGATAAACATTGCTGAATAATCCGCCTGCAGTGACTTCGTTGGCCAACAGCGATCCGCCGGCCTTGACTGTTATAGAACCAAAATTGGTTGTGACATCCTGCAAAGTCACATCATTAAGATCCTGATAGCGGATACTTCCCAGCAATGTGGAATGGGCTGAAAAACTATTAACATCATTGGATGATGAGAAAAGATCAATAATTCCCCGAGCCGTGGCTGTTAAAGTGTTTGCCACCAAAGCTCCGGTTGTTTGGAGAATCGAATTACCGGCATTGACAACAATATTCTCTGCTGTCACATTGCCCTTAAACGTGGCATTATTTCCGGCAGAAACATCCACATCTGCGCCAGTGGAAATTGTTCCGGAATTCTGGACGAAATTGTCACCCGCGTTAAGATCGATTAACCCGTTGCCTGTGCTTGTAATGTCTGCATTCACAGTCAGGTTATCTGCGCTATGAGCTTCATTTGCCGCAGTTAATGTGATATTGCCAGAGGCCACAACCGCGCTATTCACAGTCAACGGTGAGTGGGCTGAAATATCCACAGAACCGCCATTATTGGTCACGGCATTGCCTGTGCCAAAATTGGTAAGTACCAAGCCACCGTCATTCGACACCTGAATGTCTCCGCTGTCGGTGTTTGTGACTTTTAAGTTTGAAACCTTTGTCTCAAGGGCATCGCCAGAACCAATACCAGCCGCGGCATTCATTGTCAAATTCGTGGCTGTGATGTTATTGGCACTGCCATTAGCATCAGTAATGGCGTTTGCCGCTGTCAGTGTTGCAGTATTCGCAGCCACTGTCTTTAATTTAAGATCACCAGCAGTGGTTTTGACATCCAAAGTATTGGTGGCATCTGCTGTTAAAAACATAGACTTATCATTCTTGGCATAAATATCCGATGCAAAAAGGTACGCATCATCGGTGCTTAAATTAGCCGCATTAGAGGCGCTTCCGATAGATCCGCCCGCAGCCAAGCCAACAAGAGGGGCTGAAATATAATCAACTGTCATGTCTCCGCCTGCAACTGCCAAGACTCCATAATTTGACGAAGTGGCATAAAGTTCAAAGGAGCCTATATCTGCAATGGCAACGCCATTGGCCGCCTCTGCATCAACATAACCAGCATTTGTAGTTAAGAATCCAACGCCTGAATTGTCAGGTGCCGGAAAATAATAATTACCATTAATCGCCCCATTATTGGTATAGGCATAAAGATTCTTTGTGTCGACATCCAAAGAATGATTATATAATCCGATGATTGAGTCATCCGCTTGAAGTGTTACGCTATCACCTGCTTTAATAAAATCAACGAGTATACTGCCTGTCTCTGCCGTTAAATTCACATCATTGTTGGCAATAGTATCAGTAAAAAAGCTTTTGTTGTTTCTGGCATTAACTGAACCGTTGTTAGCTAACGCTTTTAAAATATCAACGCTTGTAGCAATGCCAGCGCCAGATGCGCCAATATTGTTACCTGCAATCAAAGTTGCGGTTTTGCCTCTCACTCTGGTAGATGAATCGCTGTCGGCAATAATATTCGCGTTACTATTTTTAGCGGTAATTGAAACATTACCGGATCCGGCATTAATCTCACGCACCTGGACCGACTGGGCGCTGATGATATCAATGTCTCCACCGTTAGAAAGAATTTGCGACCCTGCAGCCATACTAAACCGGCCGTTACCATTGTTATCACTATCAGCAACAAAAGCAACCAAATGCCCATTAGACGACACTACCACACCGCCGCCCAATAAAGTGCCGAGGGAAATGTTATGCCCTGCAAAAAACGCAATCGCGCTATTGAGCCCCAAAAGGTTAACCAGCATGTCAATATCATTGGTTGCGGTAAAAGTAAGCGTAATGCCAAAGTTAGACATGAACTGAATGGAAGACGCCTTAATAAATTGTGTGCCAAAAATTGTGGCATCAAAAGAATCATTAATAATAATATTATTGGGATCAAAAAGCACTGAACCCTTTTTATACCCGTCAGCAGCGCTTCCATAAATATCGCCATAAAACCCAAGTTCATTGTTGGCGCTGACTTCAACTGAACCGGCATCGCCAGAAGCCAAGCCACCAGACACATCAATAACCGCACCCTCTTCCACAATAGTTGTGTCGTTGGATTTTACAGTCACGCTGCCGCCCTTGCCATTAAGCCCTGTGGCTTTGGCCTCAACAGAAGATCCTGCCTTGAGCACAGTAAAGCTCGCAGCAACCAAATTAACAAGACCCGCAGCCCCGCCTTCAAACGCATTGGCTGTAATTTTTCCAAAATTCGTAATATTCTTGGCAACAACATCAACAATACCGCCGTTAGCACCATTGGCAGAGATCGTTCCGCTGTTATTGACATCGCCGTTAGGATTGCTCACCCTGACTGAACCTGTCGCCTGAATTGTGCCACTATTTTGAATAGCGCCGCCATCAGCCACAAGCTCAATAGAGCCGTCCTTCTCAACTAAATTATTCGCCTGGACCACGCCTTCATTATTAATGGCACGATCAAGAACGCCATTAAGGGCCTTGGCTGTTAGAATGACTTTTCCGCCATCTGCGTTAATTGTTCCTGTATTCTTCACCCCTGTGGTCTGGCCGGTTAAGCTTTCAGATAAGGCCTCGTCTACAACCACGGAAATATCGCCATTATCGTCCAAAGACAATGTCGCCTTGTTGCCGCTCGCTAACACAACTGTGCCTAACTTTGCTTCAATAGCGCCGGTATTACGAACCTCAGGCGCAAGAAGCGCGATATAACCACCATTCGAAATCTTAATATCCCCTTCATTCACAACAGAACCCGTGGCTCCGTTACGATTAAAAACATATCTCCCTGCCAAAAAGTCTTCATTAGACATCCCCATGGTGGATGCCACAAGGCCTGCCGCATCAACGTGAGAGCCTGGAGCAAAAAGAACGCCGTTAGGGTTAATAAGAAATACCTTACCATTGGAGTTCAGGCGGCCATATATAGAGGAAGCGTCCGGACCAACAACACGGTGCAAAGAAGCTGCGCCAGCCGTATCATGCATAATATTAAGAGTCTTATCTGCGCCAACATCAAACCCATAATATTGGATAATCGCGTTATCAGACACATTCTCTGTCATGGTATTGCCGTCAACACTCGTGCTCAGAGTGCCTGACACAGCCTGGGCGCCTGTTGGAAAGTCAGCGGCATAGCTGAAGCCAGTGTAGTTAAAGAAAACTGCGGCTATTAACAGTATTGAAAGTTTTGATTTAACAATGCGTCTCATGGCTATTTCCTCATTAGAGTTTGTTTTGATAACGACCAGAAAGACATCATATGTTAATAAATGTCAACATATGGGATAGAAATTTTAGTAATTTTTTTAACGCTTTTGAAATTCTATATATACTTTAGAAATCTTTAGAAATCTTAACCCAGGCATGCATGTGATTGCCATCTGACGGTAACTGGTCAAGCGGCCAAGCCACATCTAATCTAGCGGAGAAATTCTCCGGAAGGTCATACCTAAGTCCGCAGCCTAAGCTGCTTAATTTCTTATCTTTTTTCTCACCAGCAGGGACACGCAAATAAGCTTCGGCCCAGTCATAAAACGCTGCAAGGTGGAGAGCATCATATAGTTTTGCTTTTGAGAAAGGAGCGTCAATATTTTTCGGGATGAAATAAACAGGGAAACTCCACTCACCTGTTAATGAAATCCCATCATCGCCAACAACTTCTCCTGAAGGATACCCGCGAACATTCGAAATACCGCCAATTTGGAACTGCTCAGAAGCGGTTAACGCATGCGAAGCAAGCTGTCCCTGACCTTTTAAAAGAAGAGTCGAGTCTAACGGTAAATTTTGAAGCCTTAAGACATCCAAAACATCTTTAGTAAACAAACCGCCTGATATATTCGCACGACTTGCCGTAGGATCTTTACTCTTTAAAGAGCCCCATTGATGAGGGATGCCCTGCTGGATTTCATTATTAATGATGGTACGTCCATTAAAATTATCAGACTTATCAAGCTTAAGGCCTACTCTGGCAACACGCAGGCGATCACGGCTTGTTTCCTGCCCAAGCTCAAAGTTGTAGACGTCCTGATAGTCAAAGGCTTCACTGAGAGTGAGGTCTGTTGTGTCATTTTTCAAAAGAGCGTGGGTCAAGTATATACTATAAAGATCGCTTTTGCCACGCGCGTTAAGATCTTCAAATTCTTTGCCAAGCCGGAGCTGTGTTTTCCCGGCATAAAATCCGAGTTGAGTAGTATTGGAAAGGGGGAAAAGATAGCGCAATGAATTGAGCCTGTAAGTATTATGCCCTTCCGCGGTCTGGTAAGTCAGGGTCATAATATCGTCAAAGCCCAGGAGATTATTATCTGTCACTGTGCCCTGATAACGAAAATGCCTTAAATAACGTGAGCCATAATTATCGTAGGAAAGGCCGACATGGATCGGCAAATTGTCTTTCACATCTAAAACAAGGTCTGTTGTTGCCGGAGCTTGACCCGGTTTCAGCACGGTTTTAACTTTGCGGTCCTGATACTGATTGATAATGCTTAAATTATTCTGAAGCTTGGTATAATCAAACGGCACACCAGGCTTTAAATCAATCTTCCTCTTTATAAGTGATGTGCTGTAATATTTATTGCCCTGAACAGTAATATCCCCCATCTTACCTTCAATAACTTCAATTTTAAGAATACTATTTTCTACTTTTTGGGGAGGCAGAATGGCGCGTGAGGTAATATAGCCTTTCTGGCGATAGGCATCGGTAATACGGTTAGCCACATCCTGCATTTCACGGATGGTTAACGTTTTGTTTTCAAAAGGCTTAATAATGGCATTAATGTCTTTGGCACTTAAGAGTTTAGCGCCAGTGACTTCAATTTTTGTCACTAAAACTTTTTGGGAATCAGGAAGCTTGCTGATCTCTTCCTGCCTGGCCTGGTCGATTTCCACAGGCGCACGCTTCTCTTGAATGTTTTTTCGCAGCTTTAAATCGTTCTCTTGGAGTGCCGTACCGGCTTGAACACCACCTGCTGAATCCTTAGCAGGCACAAGCGGCGGTGATGCAAAAGTTGATGTGGAAATGAATAGAAACAGTACAAGGAAATAGTTTTTTGTATTTTTCATAGAATGCAAGTTTAAAATATTAACAGAATATTGTCAAGATTTTTTTCTCAGACAAATTCCATTGAAAATAAAGAACTTACAGTTGCATTTCTATGAAAAGAACCTCTTTTTTTATCGCTATTGACAGCTTTTTGAACGCCACGCTCTTTTCTCTAAAAAACCCACTTATTTCTCTAAAAAATCCATCTAGTTCTTTCTGGGTAGAAAACTTGCCTTTATAAGAGTCGCAAAGCTTTGCCAATGCCTCTGGAACCGGGGACTCCTCTCCATTCTGCATCAAGACCACTTTATCAAACCAATAAATTCTTGATGTTTCCAGCCATCCTTTAACATCCTTATCATGCTGCTCGATTTCGATAGACCGCTCTATTTTGGCCACTGGCGGCTGTTCACACAATGCTCTGGTAGAAAAAGACAAAAGAAAAAAAACCGCAACAATTAAAATAAATTTTCTATACATAATAACTCCTCGTATTTCCCAACCTTTGGCTCACCGCATCCTGCCGCCTTCGACCAACCGCGCAGGTTAAGAAAATTAAATAACCTGACCAAACCTTCGCGGTTTGGTTTACTGTAGCTTTTATTGACATGCTTTCATTAAATTATTATACTACTCAAGTTTTATAATTCATTTTCGAAAAAGCGTCTGTTTATTTTGTCGCTGAATAAAATGCTTTCTTACACAAAGCTCTCTTTTTTGCGGAAGTGGTGAAATGGCATACACGTAGGTCTCAGAAGCCTATGGCGCAAGCCGTGAGGGTTCAAGTCCCTCCTTCCGCACCATTGCCTTCCAAAACAGCAAAAACCGCGCTACCCGAATGGAACGCGGTTTTTGCTTTTCCAGATGTAATTTTAAAAGAAAGAAAATGCGCCCCGAGTGGCGGCATCCCATGCCTGGCTGGTTAGAACGAAGCCGGCGCATCGAGATTATTAAGCACCCTCAGCTATTCTTTGCAATAACGCTTCTACGTCAAAAGGCTTGCTGATAATGCCCGCCAACAAGCCGGCTTTTATTTCCTTCTTGCATAACTCGTCTATATTCAGCATGGCGGAGATAATAAACACCGAGCACAGAGGATTTGCCTCTTTTGTCATTTTCAATAAATCTAGTCCATTCAGGCCCTTCATTTTGTAATCGAAAAGGCAAAGATCGTATTTATTCTTTTTAATAAGGATCGCCCCTTCTCCACTGTCCGTTGTATTATCAACACAATACTTCTCACCCCGCAAGAGCAAGGCTAATGAATTACACACACCCGGATCATCATCTACTATTAAGATTTTATTATACATTTTTCGGCCTATGTATCGGCAATGTTATTACTACCACTGTCCCTTTACCTTTAACACTTGAAAAAGTTATTGATCCGCCGTGAAGAAGAACCACTTGTTTGCTTACCGCAAGCCCCAGGCCCGTGCCTTTGACCTTAGTGGTAAAAAATGGCTTGGAGACATTCTTTAAGTCCTTACTTGCTATCCCCTCTCCATTGTCTTTTATCAGAACAGACACCGTGCCTTTTTTGACAACGGTCTCGATCTCTATGATACCAGTACCCGCGTGTACCGCATCGATGGCATTATGCAAGACATTGCGAAATACCTCTTTCAGTCGAGCGGGGTCCGCATCAATGCCCATACCTTTCGTGCGATGTATTTTCTCCTTAATAGCTATTCGTCTTGCCTGAAAATTTCTGGCCGTTTCATCAACAGAACTCCGAAGGATCTGGTTGATCTCAATAGATTGAAAGTGCGTTATCGCGGCCTTCGAATAGGATAAAATATTAGTGATTATCTGGTTGCTTTCTAACACTCGCTCGTTCATCCCCTCTAAAATTTTTCCAACAACACGATCTTGAGTGATCTTTTTAATGCGGTGTATTGATATTGCTATATCCGCCAAAGGATTGCGCAGTTCATGAGCAACGGTAGCGGATAAAGTCCCGATCGCGGACAGGTGCCTAGCCCTTACCAGCTTCTCCTGAAGGAGAAGCAATTCCTTGGATCTTTTGTTAATCATTCTATCCATAGTTATATTGTCGCGCTTCAAAACATCTTCGGCTTTCCTGCGCTTGGTTATATCCTCGACCACCAAAAGGATGAGCGGACTGTCTTTACCATGCAGTTTGATCTGACGCCCATTGAGGATCATGGTCTTTGGTCCTATCTCTGGAAAATCAAAAGACACCTCGAAGTCGTTAAAATGATTTTTCTTAGGCAACACCTCCCCAAGTAACTTCCTCAATTGGGGATTGTCCCACTGACGGCGGCCAAGCTCATAAAGGAGCTTATTTTTTATATCGGATACCTCGACCCTGAACGTATCACAAAAGGATTTATTAGCTGAAATGACGCGAACGTCCTTATCCAGAACCACCAAGGGCTCCCGCATGGTCTCGATAATAGCCTCGGAATAATTGAGAGCCCCCTGCGCCGCTTCCCGGCTGCATTTAATGGCATCTATGTCGATCATGGCGATAATCGCGCCATCGATCTTGTTATCTATGGTCCGGTAAGGCCGTATCCGCACAGAATACCATCGCCCCTCTTTATCCTTAACTTCAGATTCCTTCGGAACCATATCTTCGATGACGTCCAAGATCATTTCTTCCAAATTGGCGATATCAATGTTAAGTTTTATATCCCCAAGCGGTCGATCCACATCGGTCGGTATCAAATTCATCACTTTTCTAGCCGTTGGGGTAAACCGCTTGATGCGCAGATCATTGCCCACGATGATGATCGGGATGTTCGTGCTGGAAAAAACATTACTCAGATCGCTGTTAAGATGCGTCAGCTCCACGTTTTTGTTCTGCAGTTCCTCATTGAGCGTAAGCAGTTCTTCGTTGGTTGACTGGAGCTCTTCTTTGGAGGTCTCCAGCTCTTCATTCATGCTCTGCAATTCTTCATTGCTGGACTGGATCTCCTCGTTCGCTGCCTTCAGCTCTTCGTTAACAGTTTCTTTCTCCTCACTGATGGCATTCAGGCGTTCCACTGTCCGCGCAAACTCTTTTCTTAACTTCGCAATATCCTTATCGGTATTTGCAACAATTGCCTCATGGGATCCGGCTGACTTTGGTTTTGCCGCCTTCTTGGGGTGAACAATAATCTGCGGCTTAGCCAGGCCTTGTCGGGGGATATTCTTTGCCATTTTACGGGTTTTTCCTTTGGTTGTGGTTAACACAGCTGGTGGCGATCCCAAAAGAGGTGACGCTCTTCGGGCCACAATATTCTTCGAATATATCTTCTGTTTCTTATCGACAGCGGTAAAAAATCCCGGCACAGCCGTGACCGATTCTGCAGTTCCCAGCACAAGAAAGCCTTTGGGCTTGAGAGCATAGTGCAGCATCGACAAGGCTTTATTTTGTAAAAATGCGTCAAGGTAGATAAGGAGGTTACGGCAACTGATGATGTCCATGTTTGACAACGGCGGATCCCTTGTGACATCATGCTTTGCAAATATACACAGATCGCGTATGGGTTTACTGATCTTGTAACCCGATTCGTTCTTCACAAAAAAACGGCGCAGACGTTCGGCCGAGACCTGCGAAGAAATATCCTGGGCGTATACACCGGCACGCGCTTTTTCGATAAGCGCCTCACTCAAGTCCGTGCCAAAAACCTGGATGTACGGCCGCATCTTCCTTTCTTCCAGGAACTCATAGAGAAATATTGCCAAAGAATAAACTTCCTCGCCGGATGAACACGCAGGCACCCAAAGCCGTAGTGGGTTTTGGAATGAGCGTTTATTCATAAGGAGCAAAATTACTTTCTTTCTTAATGCCGGAAATATTTTCGGGTCGCGGAAGAAAGACGTAACAGGAATAAGGATATCCTTGCGCAAGACCTCGGCTTCAGCCGGGTTTGTTTTAAGATAGCTGTAATAGTCAGCATGGTTTTCGATATTATGAAATGACATCTGCCGGGCAATACGACGGCTAATCGTGGCTTCCTTATAATGAATGAAATCCACTCCCGTGATATCCCGCAATAAAACGAGTATCCGTTTAAGTTCATCTTGCTCACTAAGACTCTTAACAACTCGCTTTAACGGGCTGCCGGGCCCATGAACGCCCAAACGCACCAGTTTTTTCGCAATCTCTCTTGGCTCCAAAACAAAATTCGCCGAACCGCTCTTTATGACGCTTTCCGGCATCCCGAAATAGCGCGCCGTCTTTTCATCTTGAACGAAAACAATGCCGCCCTTTGCTTTAATCGCCCGAGCGCCCTGCGTTCCGTCAGAACCTGTCCCTGAAAGTATAACGCCGATCGCCTTTTCTCTTTCGGCTTGCGCCAATGAAGTCATAAAAAAATCGACAGGCAAATACCTGCCATCCAAACGTTTTATGCGGGAAGTGAGCCTTAATCTTCTGTTGGAAATAGTCATACGGGTGTTGGGCGGGATAACGTAAACGTGTGCAGGCTCAATTTTTGTATTATTCTCAGCTTCTCGAACATTTAAAGACGTTTCTCTGGAAAGGATCTCGGATAATGCGCTCTTATGCTGAGGCTCCAGATGCTGGATCAGCACAAATGCCATATTAATATTTTTCGGCAAGAACTTAAAAAACGCGATCAACGCCTCCAGCCCACCCGCAGATGCGCCGACACCCACTATGGGAAATGAATGATTCTTGGTTAAATTTGTCTTTTGGGTGTTGGTCAAGCATCCTCCTAACAACTTGAATCCTATTTTAAATTATTATATACCTGCCTAGTTGTTAATGATACAAGATTGAACGTCAAACCTGGATGACCGCTCTTTTTTTCTTATCCTTCATCCTGCGGATATTACGGTAAGCGGATACCACCAGACGGCCCCAAACCCCTGATGTGAATATAAAATGAGGTGACACCCTTGATTCTGGGGTCCAATGATATTTATATCTTTGATCCCCTCCGAGCCAATTAAATTCACTCACATTCTCAGCGATCGCCTCTCTGATCACATGCGCTGCCAATAAATGTCCGGGATTATACCGGCTCCACTCAAGATCAAACCCTGCCTGATACGCACAAAACACATCGTGGCACCGATAACAATACATGGCGGCAATTGTCTGGCCCTTGATGCGCAATTCATAAAAACGAAGCCAGTCGCGTTCGAGAAGAACCCGCATCACTTCCTGATGAAATGCAACAAACTGGTTATCATGAAACGATGTATCGTCCTTGCAGGCCTTACGCATCGCAACAAGTGATTCAAAACCCTGGAAAAGTTCATCAACCGATGAAACCCGGTGAAACAAAACCTGCCCGGGATGATCGCGCTCGATCGACGCGCCGGAACTCCTTAACTTCTGCCTGAATTTTCTGTCTAATCCTTTAAAAAAACTGCTCCAATCCCCTGTTAAAGCAACTACCGGACAAACTGTTGGAGCTCTTTCCAAAGGCAATCCCCCGGCATTAGACAAATATTTCTCAAAATGAGTCCTTGCAACAACACCTTTCATGTCCAGAAAGTCCCACTCTTTGCGATGCAACAACAGATATTCACTCAATACCTTTAAAACTGGCTCGGACTCTTTCGGCTCAACGATCACTCCCATATCAATCGGATAAACGATCCCGTGCCCCAGAAACCGGATATACCGAAGCCCAAAATATTGCCACGGCCAACACCCTTTGACCAAAGGCGCAATCCCTTTTAATCGGCCTGCATTATCCCGCGCCACAAGGACAAATAATTCCAGTCCTTTACCAAAATGCTTCCACCAAACAGACCCCCACTCCCATGTTAAAAAAATTGAAAGTTCCGGCACCCGGCCCGCCAAATCCGTCCACTCTTCTTTTAATGCCAGAAACTTGTCAACCGTGTCGATCCGCTTCACCTGGTATTGGGAAAAATTTGCCATTAGCCCTCCGGACGCGCAAACTTTCTAAAATACATCTAAACAACTTCCGCGCCAGCGGTGTACTCTTTCAACTTCGCCCAAAAACGACACGTCGCAAGCTTAAATTTCCAAATATGTGGCGCATTCCTATACCCGAGGTCAAAACGGCCAAGCCTGAACTTTTCCGCTCGCGTCAGGTCGTTAGGGCCTGTCTTTGCTGTGACAGCCACCTCAATCCCTTTATCAAACAAAACCGGATCGCTTAAAGAAGCCGGGCATTTCCCATAGGGATACGAAAAAGAGAAAACCTGACGGCCGATGCACTCTTCAATCCTTCTTTTAGATTCTCCAATCTCGTAAGAAACCTCATCACGACTTAACTTGGTCATTGGCCTGTGCATGACCGTGTGAGAACCGATGAAAGAACCGTTATCTGCCATTTCCCGAATGTTATCCCAGCTCATGAACGAAAGATCCATCTTGTTTAAATCAACCTGTAATTTACTGATCAAAGAAAGGACTTTTTCTCTATTTAAAATATTTTTTTTCGCCAAACGTCTGATTATTTCATAGCCGGCAAGCCGTCGTTGTTTTCGGTTGGAAAGCTCAAAAATCAAGGTTCGGCCATCCGTGTCCACAAGCGCCGACCTTGCGTCGGTCTTTTGCAGGGCTTCAAGAATACATCCTTCCCATGGCAGTTCTTTTCGATCAATATAATCTGTAGCCACAAAAAATGTGGCCCGTATCCCCCATTTCTTCAAGATCGGATAACCGAGAAGAAAATTATCTTTATACCCGTCGTCAAACGTAACCCATACCGCTTTTCCCGGAAGCCTGACGTTGCCTTTCAGGGCTTCAATAACATCCTGTTCACAAACAGGTTGATATTGGTCCCTCAAAAGGCGCATCTGGTCTTCAAACTCATTTTCTTCAACAAACATGGTGGGTTCATAAAGCCGCTCCAGGCTATGCGCAGGGGCAATGCGATGATAAAACAAAATACGCAGCTTCCCCTGATTCAGCGTCTCAAACATCTTTGTCACAGGAGTGCTGCAAATAAACGGCATCAATGTTTTTTTGATTTTACTCAGCATAGAGAGCCCCATCCCGAAACCTATCAACAAAAAGAATTTTAAAGAGAAGCAGGAAGCGAATCAATTGTACCTGAGTATAACGGACGATCACTGCGTTACACAGGAGACGTCTTTTTCCACACTTTTTACACACTTCTGCTCAAAATTTGCTATTATTTGTTCATTATGTCTATCTCGACACAGCTTGCCATTATCGGAGCCGGCCCCGGCGGATACATTGCCGCGTTTCATGCCGCTGACCTGGGGCTTTCCGTAACTCTCATTGATAAAAACGCCCAACCTGGCGGAATTTGCCTATACGAGGGCTGTATCCCCTCCAAAGCGCTTCTGCACGCCGCCAAGGTTATCACAGACACCAAAGAATCCGCTGTTTGCGGCATTGAATTTTCTTCGCCCAAAATTGATACTGAAAAACTTCGGGCCTGGAAAAACACCATTGTTGCCAAGCTCACCAACGGCCTGGCACAGCTTAACAAGGCCCGCAAGATCACCTATATCCAGGGCACTGCCCGATTCCGTGACTCCACAACACTTGAAATCAAGAAAACCGACGGTACAACCGAAGAACTCCTTTTTGAAAAAGCCATCATTGCCACAGGCTCCCGGCCCATTACCCTTTCGGGATTGCCAGTGTGTGACCGCGTATGGGATTCTTCAAAAGCCCTCACCATCCCCCATATCCCGGAAACCCTTCTTGTGGTCGGCGGGCGTTATATCGGGCTTGAACTGGCCACTGCTTACTCAGGGCTCGGGGCATCTGTCACGGTTGCCGAGGCAACCGCAGAACTTTTATCCGGCGCCGACAGGGACCTTGCCGATGTGGTGCTTCGCAGGATGAAAAAAAACTTTTCCGGTATTCTTCCTGAAACAAAAGTCGTTTCAGGAAAAGAAAGCCCTGAAGGCATTGAGGTCACTTTTGAGAATAAAAACGGCGAAAAGTCGTCAAAAATCTTTGAAGCCGTGCTTGTGGCCATCGGAAGAATCCCCAACACGGAAAATCTTGGCCTTGAAAATACACGGGTACAGTTAACACACATCGGTTTTATTGAAGTCAACCCCCAGCGCCGTACAGATGATAAAAACATTTTTGCGATCGGAGATGTGGCCGGTAACCCCATGCTCGCCCACAAGGCCTCGGCCGAGGCAAGGGTTGCCGCAGAAATCATCGCCGGGCAATCTGTTGCCTTTGAGCCGTCCTGCATTCCGGCCGTTGTTTTTACAGACCCTGAGCTCGCGTGGGTCGGCCTCACGGAGGCCGAAGCCAAAGACATGAGCCTCGATGTCAGGGTTTTTAAATTCCCCTGGGCTGCCTCAGGACGGGCCATGACCATGAACCGTACCGATGGCATAACAAAAATTATTGCAGATACAAAAACAGGGCGAATTCTGGGTGTGGGGATTGCCGGCGTCAACGCCGGTGAGCTTATTGCCGAAGGGACGCTCGCCATTGAAGCTGGAATCAAGGCCGAAGAAATGGGGCTCACAATTCATACGCACCCGACACTGTCAGAAACCCTCATGGAAAGCGCCGAAGGCATTTTCGGGAATCCTTCTCACATCATCCGTCCGAAGAAATAATCAATACCGCATCACATCGCCAACAGCAATCTGACTTTTCACAGCCGCACCTGATGGGATTTCAAGGACATAGAGGGCTTTTTTAAGAGGATTATAACTGGGGCAGGGGTCGTTGACGCACGGCGGGATATTGGCTCCGATATAAACAACGCGCTTTTGGGAATCCAGCCAAATAATATCGAGCGGAATTTTTGTGTTCTTCATCCAAAAAGAATAAACATCCTCTTTATCGAAAATAAAAAGCATGCCTGCCCCTTGAGCAAGTTTTTCGCGGTACATAAGCCCGCGCTCACGCTCTTCGGGGCTAACGGCTAACTCAACAGTAAAGCAATTTTCTTTAAAACACGCTTGCGGCGGCTGTGAAGCCGACTCACGGCATCCGGCAAAGAAAAAAGATAACACAAAAAATATCAAGGAATAAAAAAATTGACCTGTCATTTCTTCCCATCTGTTTCGCCGGTTGTCCTCACATAATCCTGAAACGTCAGATCCCCTTTGATCTGCTGATTGACGGCCGCAATGCGCTCGTGGCTGTAGGGGTGGGTTCTTTCATATGTTTTGGGGCGAATAGGCTGTTTACGGTCATAGGCTTCAAGGCTTTCCAGCATCTTGACCATGCCTTGAGGCTTAAATCCGGCGGCGGTCATATACTTAAGGCCCAAACGGTCGGCCTCAAGCTCATCTTCCCGGGAATATTTAAACATCATGGTTTGGAAGGCCACGTTGAGGCCCCCGGCCAGGTTCCCGTTCACGGGGATGGCGGCCAAAACCGCCAGCATGCTTCCATAAGACGCCTGTAAATGCTTGATGCTGTGACGGGCCGTCACATGCCCGATTTCATGGGCAATAACCGCGGCCAGCTGGTCGTCATCCTTGATATAATCCATGAGGTCCCTAAAAACATACACATACCCGCCGGGTAAAGACAAGGCATTCACGATTTTTTCCCTGCCAGGCTTTTTCTCGTCTATAACTTTGGCCACATACACCAGTTCCTTGCGGTCACACACCGCTGCAATTTTCTGGGCAATCTCATCAACCCGCTTGTTAAGCTCAACGTCATCCACAACCTTATATTCCTTCTCCATCTCCTGCGCGGCAGAAGCGCCGATCTGCAGCTCGCTGTCCGTGGAATACATGGTTGTTTCTTCCTGGTTGGTCGCCGTATTAAAATTCGACGACAACCCGCTGCAGCCCGAGACCGCAAACGACGCTGTAAAAACAAACCCCAAGGCAAGCGCGTGAACGCCAAACTTTTTCAGCATCTGGCAAAGTTTGGCCAAAGGAAGGCCCACCACATTAAAATAACATCCGTCGATGCGTGGAATAAAAAGGCCGCCGCGGCCCTCAATATCAAACCCGCCGGCCTTATCCATGGGAGGCACTTCCCTGTGATACCGGTCGATCTCCCCATCAGTAAGCTTTGACATGTAAACTTTTGTTTTATCGTAATCGACCAAAGCTTTTTTGGTCCTGGCATCAATCACCGCCACTCCCGTATAAACCCAGTGAGGCGCAGACATGAGCATTTTTAAATTTTTCTTGGCCTCTTTAAGACTTCCCGGCTTAAGGACGAGCCTGCCATTCGCATAAACAACCGTGTCTGCGCCGATCACAAGCCCCTCTTTTAGCTCTTCTGCCACGTCGAGAGCCTTGATAAAAGCATTCTCTTTAACCAAATCCGCGACATTGGTTTTGATTTCAAGAATCTCCCGGGCTTTGGATTTCTTCACAATAAAAGGAAGGTTCAGAATTTTCATCAAATTCTGACGCTGGGCTGATGCCGAGGCAAGAATAAGCGGTTTCATGGAGTTTAATCTTTCAAGAATTCCGTGGCTGTAAACAAAGACCTTAATTCAACGCCTTTTGCGGCAAGGGCTTCTTTGGCGCCATCCTGACGGTCAATAATACAGGCGCACACAACAGGTTTTAGCCCATCCTGAGCCAGGGCGTCAATCGAATGGATAAAGGCCTTGCCTGTGGTTGCCACATCATCAATAATAACAATACGGTCTGCGCTTTTAAGCTCCGGGCCTTCAACCATTTTGCCCTTGCCATGCCCTTTGGGTTCTTTGCGGATAATAAACGTTTTGACAGGAGTTTTATCCAGAAAACTCACAGTGCCCACTGCGCCGACCATGGGATCTGCGCCAAGGGTGGGGCCTCCGATCGCTGTAGGATTTTTATCCCTGACAAGGTCATAAATAAGCTTTCCGCACAAAAAAGCTCCCTCGGCAGAAAGCGTGACCAGCCTGGCATCCAGATAATAATTGCTCTTTTTCCCCGACGATAATGTAAAATCGCCCTTTAAAAAAGCCTGGGTCTTTAAAATTTCAAACAACCTTTTCTTGCAGTCGGAAATTGATATTTGTGACATGTTGTCCTCCAAAAAGGGAGCCTTAAGGCTGCCCCTGCTTATAAAAAACACATTCTCTTAATTTATCGATGGCGGGAGTTCCAGTTTCCTGCGGTGGAGCTCAATCAAAAGCTGCAGGCGATACTTCACAAGATTTTTATACTTCTCATATTCCTTAGGCGTGAATCCGCTTGTGGAGTGAAACGCCCTAGAAGCTTCCATTTCAGCGAGCACATCAATATAAATGTCTGTCAATTTCTCATCCGTCAGCGCCGTGATCTCTTTAGGCTCAAGGATTGCGGTATCATCAGTTGTAAACGCGGCATAAGACACGGCCGGCATCACGGCAGAGAGCAAAAACAATGCCAGAACAATTTTCTTCATGAAAACCCTTTCTAAAACTTAATTCCTAATTTTACGCCGATTTCCCTGGTAACATTGAGCGGTTCCTGCGCGCCATAACAGCCGCCCGCATCACACCCGGTTAAGACGACATCCGACTTGTCAATGTCCCAGTAACGGAAAAACGGCTCAAAATTAAGCGTCATATTGTTAAAATCTCGGGAAATACGAATTGATCCGCGAACACCATAGCCATGTTTCTGAGTGTTTGTGATAAAAGGTTCTGTCGGCGTTTGCTCATAGCTTCGTTGAGTCCCCTTGAGCAGCTGGTCGTACTCAAGATTCGTGCCCACACCCCATTTATTCGGAAAATTTTTCTGAACATCAATACCCACGGGTAAATACCAATACTGGGAAATACGTTTATACCCGCTGATAGTATATTCTACTCCCTGATACGTAAATGTCGACGAAACCTGGTCTGGCCTGTCTTTAAGATAGCGATAACCTAACCCGGCATAAGGCATAAACAAAAACCCATGCCATGGCATTTCTTTACCAAAAACACCCCGGGTTTCAACCACGGTATCCTTAATACCGCTCGCCGTTAAATCAGCCACCTGATTGCCCGAATTATCCTGCACGCCTCCGTTATAATCCACACTGCCCATACCGAGGCGCAAATCCGCTTTAAAAATTCCAGGCATTTCCGCGCTCTTTTCAGGATTTTGTAAACGATGAAGCCAGGACCCATAAACCGCCTGAAAAGCGCCTTTATTATCCATAAAATGCTGGCCTTCAACAGTTTCTCTATATCTGTAGGTATATCCCTCAAAGCCAAACTCAAAAATATTCCGTCTTTCCTGAGCCGACGCCACACTCTTAACAAACTGTTCTTTAACTTGCTGTGCATCAGAATCAGAAGAGGCGGAAGGCTGTCCTACTTGCGCGGTGGCAGAATCGCCCGCCGGCTGTGATGACTTAAAGAATGACTCGGAATATACAACCGGCGGAGGCTGGGAAACAGTCCCATCAGTGACAAAAGGCTGATCGCGAACTTCGCTTGAAGAAACCTGGTCAATGGCCTCGGCATGGTTTTTTTCATACTCGTCGAGCGCCCGCCTTGCCGCTGTCTGAAAAGATTCTTCAGCAAAAGACGAATAAATGCCAATAGCAAAAAAGAAAAAAACTAGAATTAATATTCTTTTAATCAAAAGGCCTCCTTGTTGCGACGATACCTTTATTGTAAATTAATACGCTGACTTTCCAAGCATAAAAGTGACTTTTTGACACCCCTTCCTGCTGCGGGTATAATCCCCTCATGCTTAAAAAAATTCTGACGTTACTGATCGACATGCTCTTCCCGCGCAATTGCATCCTTTGCCAGGCATACCATCAAGATACTGACAAAAATCCCTTATGCCCGTCGTGCTTTAAAAGAATTACTTTTAACCACCCCCCTTTTTGCGTGCGCTGTTCACGCCATATTGATACAATCAGTGAAGAAGGCCTCTGCCCTGATTGCCGCAAACGCCTTCCTGAATTTGATTATGCCTGGGCCTGCACGCTTTACAAAGGCGCCATCAAAGACCTGGTGCCGCGTTTTAAGTTCCATAACAAAACATCCCTTAAGAACACCTTCGGCGCCCTGGCCAAGGAATTCTTTAACCATTTTCCCGTAAATTTCAAAAATGTTGATTATCTTGTCCCCATCCCGCTTCACTCAACACGGCAAAGAGAACGCGGGTATAACCAGTCATTGCTTCTGGCCGAAGAGCTTTCCCAGGCGCTTGGCATCCCTTTAAACAACGCGATCCTTGAACGCATCCGCCCCACCCAGGCCCAGAGCGAATTAGGGGCAAAAGAACGCTGGACAAACCTTGAGGCCGCTTTTAGAATAAAAACTTTCCCTGAGGTGTCTGGAAGGCATATTATCCTCGTCGATGACCTTTTAACGACAGGGGCCACGGCTTCAGAAGCCGCCAAAACCCTTAAAGCCGCGGGGGCTCAAAAAGTGGGATTGATCACGCTCGCAATCGTCGAGAAATAAAAATGCGTATCATCAGAAATTATATCCTTAAAGAGTGCGTAGTCCCTTTTATAATGTGTTTAGGGGTCTTGACTTTCGTATTTCTTTTAGGATATCTTCCCCAGCTCGCCAACAAGGTGATTAACAAAGGCGTCAGCTTATCGGCCGTCACGATGGCGCTCCTTTACAATATCCCGGTTCTTTTAGGCTTTACGCTTCCGATTGCGGCGCTTGCCACCATCATCCTGACATTCGGGCGCCTTTCGTCAGACAATGAAATAATTGCGATCCGCGCCAGCGGGATTTCACTCAAACGCCTTTTGGCGCCGTTAATTTTCATCGGGGCTGTCATGTCGCTCTTTTTATGGATCTTAAACGACAGGGTCATCCCCAATGCCTACAACGCCCAAAGGATACTCCTGCAGGAAACCGGCTCAAAAAACCCGGCGGCGCTTCTCGAAGCCGGGACATTTATCGATGATTTTGAAGGGTACATCCTTTTTATTTACCGGGTCGATAGAAACAAGCTTTACAATGTCCGCATCTACCAGCCCCAGCCTGATAACAAGCCCACCCGCACCATCATTGCCCAGGAAGGCGAATTCGCGCCTGTTCCAGGCCAAAAGCAAATCAAGCTCAAACTCATCAACGGCACCTCGGACGAGCCGGATTACAACAACCCCAACAATTTTTACAAGTTAAATTTCAAAACGTCGTTCATGACCCTCGACCTTTCCAAAAGCAACGACCATGCTGATAAAAAACCCAAGGCCATGACCCTTAAAGAGCTTTCGCAAAATATCAGTGACATAAAAAAACACGCCATTGACCCCACGCCGCTCATAACGGAATACCACAGAAAAACCAGCTGGTCATTTTCGCCCCTTATTTTTATCTTATTGGGGTTCCCGGTTGCAGTCATCACGCACCGCCGCGAAAAAACAGCCAATCTTCTTCTTGCGATTATGTTCGCGGCGCCGTATTATCTTTTATCGGTCGGGTGCCAGGCCCTGGCAGTCCAGGGATTGGCAAAGCCGGAATTCGTGATGTGGCTGCCGAACCTGGTCGGCGGCGTTATTGTCCTAATCCTCAACTACAAACTATGCGCATCCTAGATAATTATCTCCTCAAGAATATTGCCAAAATTTTTATATCCACGATTCTCATTTTTACGTTCCTTTACATCCTCATTGATGCGGCAACGCACCTGGATGATTTTATTGCCAACAAAGTTCCGGGCATCCTTGTCGCCCAATATTACCTGACATTTTTGCCGATTATTTTTGTCCAGACGTCCCCCATTGCGTGCCTTTTGGCCACACTTTTTACTTACAGCACGCTCAACAACAACAACGAAATCATTGCCCTGCGTGCCAGCGGCCTCGATTTCTGGCGCATCACCCGGCCTGCCATTATTTTTGGGCTTATCATCACGGCCTTTGTGTTCCTCGTGAACGAAAAATTTGTTCCCCAGTCAGCCTCCCTTTCTCAGGAACTCAAAAAAGATAAAATTGAAGTTCATGCTGCACAGCGGGGGGCTAAACCGCAACCTATCAAGTATCTCTTTTTTTACGGACTTGATAACCGCCTGTTTTTTATTGACCAGTTTGACCCCTCCTCCCAAACACTTCAGGGCTTAACTCTTATCGGCCAGGATGACAAGCAACGCATGACAGAAAAAATTGTGGCCCTCAAAGGAGAATGGACACAGTCCGGATGGAAACTCTTTAACTGCCAGATTACAAGGTATGACCCAGCCACTCAAACCCTCATAGGAGAGGCTCCTTTTTATAAAGAAAAAATTTTAGATATTAAAGAAAGCCCTGAAGACTTCTTGAAACAACGCTCATCGATCCCTTCCATGAATATCAAGCAGCTTAAGGCCTATATCCGGCGCTTCAAATCTTCAGGCGCTGTGGCGGCCCTAAACAGCCTCAAAGTTGACCTGCACCAGAAGATTGCTTACCCTTTTGGCTGTATTGTGATTATCTTTGTCGGCTTGCCGTTTGCGCTGGTGACAGGAAAACGCAAGGGGCTGACGTTTGCTTCGGTAGGAATTGCGCTTGCGATCGGATTTCTTTTCTATGTGGTTAATGCCGTAGGACTCGCGCTGGGCAAGGGCGGAGTCTTACACCCCATTCTGGCCGCATGGCTGGCACCCATCCTTTTTCTCGCCGCAGGAATTTATATTATTAAAAAATTGTTTTGGTGATTTATCCCAAAATCCCGAAGGATTTGGAATGATTTGGCGGGCAATTTTTAAGGAGAACTCACGGATTATTTTAACTTCTCCTGAATTTCATGAATCACGCCAGAGGCAGTTTCCTGGCGGGGAATCATAAATTTGCGGGCAGAAACTTTAAGTGTTGTTACCCCGCCACGTATCAATTCAGCAGTAACACTGGCGCCTTGAACTTCGGCCATGACAATCCCCTTCGCCTTATCTTCTTTCGTGACCCGCCCCATTGTCTTTAAAACCTGGACAGTGGCCTTAAAGGTCTCGTCAAAACCCTGATGAAAATCAAATGAAGAATTGTCTTTCCCAACAACAATCGCGGCAACGCCTACCGGTAGAAATGCAACCCCTAAAACTGTGGCAGCCCCGTAAATCCCCACCCCCTGGATGGCGGTTGGTTTAAGCGCTTCAAGCATCACCAAAGACGCAAGCTGTCCGGCATCCGTCACATTTTTGTAGCGCCGGTCTTTCACATTAATGTTAAAAACCTTCACCGACGGCGTTGCCCCTGACACCGTATAATCCTTCATCACAACAGACCCGATATTCAAAGAAACCAAATCGAGCCGCATCTTGATTTCTTTCTTCTTCTCATCTTTAGCCCTGGCGGCATCTTTCTTTTCAGCAATCTTTAGGGCATTAACGTTAAGCTTGCCTTCTTTATTCTTGATCACGCGCAGTTCTTTTAAATTGATCCTCAAATAGGGCAAATGAAGCTCGCCTTTGACAAGTGCCGGCACATCACAATTAACCGCGATTTCTGGGATGTCCATCATGACCTCATCCAAAAATCCCGGCGGGTTATACATCTTAAAGCCCTTGATACGCACCGACTGCTTAAAAACGCTCAAGGAAAAGTGGTCAATTGTCACTTCAGCGCCCACAACTTCTTTGGCCGCGATAACAACCGCGGTCTTTATAATCTGGTCTTTAATAAAGCCCAAAATCAGGAATATGCCCAAAACCCAGGCCAATGGAATTAATATTTTTTTCATGCGATCTCCGACGCTTATTTCACATATATTCTTGGCAAACGATTGCCAAGATTGCAAACAATCTCGTAATTGATCGTTCCTGCCCAGGCGGCCAGATGATCCGTGGTAATTTCTTCTGCGGCCTGGCGGCCAATAACAACGGCCTCGTCTCCGATGCGGACAACCCCGGCCTTTGAAATATCCACAATCGTCTGGTCCATGGTCACCCGCCCTAAAACCGGACAAAAAACGCCATTAAGAAGTACCCTGGCCTTGTTGGAGAATGCCCGCGAATACCCATCGCTATAGCCAATGGCCAAAACAGCCACACGGGTGTCTTTTGTTGTGCGAAAAGTATGGCCGTAGCTGATTCCCCGGCCTTTATGGATTGTTTTCGTAAAAAGAACACGGCTTTTAACGGACATAACGGGCTTAAGTGCAATTTTCTTGCGCAAAACATCTGCAGGATACAGGCCGTAAAGCATGACGCCCGGACGCGTCAGGTTAAAAAACCGGTTTTTGTAGCCCAGAAGACCCATGCTGTTCGCCGCGTGGATATAGCGGAAAGGAATCTGGTCCTTAATAAGCTGGGCCACAAGCTTTGAAAAATCATCCATCTGCTTTTCCGTAAACTTCTCATCGCTGTCCGCAACCGGGAAATGCGTAAAAAGTCCTTCAACACGGATGTTTTTTAAACGATTGAGCGCGCGGACAAAATCCACGGCCTCCTCATGCCACACACCAAGCCTTCCCATGCCGGTATCAATCTTGACATGAACGGGAATCTTTTTTTTAAGACGACGAGCCAGCCGGTCGATTGCACGGGCAAGCTCCATGGTGCAGACGCCAGGCGTCAGGTCATACTTGATAATTTGCGGCGCGAGTTCCGGCAATGTTGTTTCAAAAAGCACGATGCGTTTTTTGCACCCGGCCTCACGCAACTCAATGGCTTCCTCAACATTGGAAACCGCAAAAAAACGGCCCCCCTCTTTTTCAATAACGTGAGCCACCTCAACCATGCCATGGCCGTAAGCATCGGCCTTGACAACCGAAAGGATATCAACTTCACGGTTGATCCGGGGCTCAAGCTGTTGAAAGGCAAGCTTTCTGATTTCAGAAAAATTGTGGCGGACAGCCTTTAAATCTATTTGAACCCAGGCAACGGGTTTCGTGTGGCGATAAGATTGATTCATAAAAGCCTTATTTTTTACTTCTTACTGATTTGACAATCCTCGGGATACAAATACATTGGTGCCAGTGTTTCAATCTTGTCAAAATCACCCTTTAACAACCGCCTGGCCCCCAGATGCGCCAATTCCCTGGCCTGAGGCAGCCAGTGTTTCTCGTTTTCAAAAAACGCTGTAAAGCGGCCATTCGAAGCTTTTGATGTTTCGATAATCACATCCCGATAAAGTGAAACCCCATCGCCGGTAAAAATAATTTCCCCTTCAAGAGCATGAAAAATATCCGCGAGCGGCTTTAAAAGATATTCTGACCAGCGCGTGAGCTCTGTGTCTTTTTTTTCATAAAGGCAGCTGTAAAGAAGATTGCGGCGCGCATCCACAATCACACAGATACGGGCGTTTTTTTTGCTTCTGACATTCATGGCAATGGCGTCCAGGCTGGGAACCCCCACCACGGGTTTCTCTGTCACCATAATAAAGGCCTTCATCATGGAAAATCCGACGCGTAAACTCGTAAAAGAGCCAGGCCCCTGGCCGATAACAAACCCGTCAATATCTTTTAAAAACACATTGGCTTTCTTAAAAAGCCGCTCGATATCAAGGGTAATCGACAAGGACAGGTCTTTCTTGGGGCGAAGGTTCATGACGGCTAGCGACTTATTGTCATCGGTCAAGGCAAGGCTTAAATGTTTTGTGGAGGTGTCAACGGCAAGTATCTTCATGATAAGGTGTCCAATTTTTTGGTCCTTTTCCCGGCACCAGCGCCATGATACCCGATACGGATGTCTCTTTTATCAGATCCCAAATGCTTCATCTCGACTTTCCAGTGCTCGCGAGGCAAAAGGGTTCCCAGTTTTTCCGACCATTCAACCGCAGAAACCCCTTTTCCGTAAAAAAATTCTTCATACCCCAAATCAAAAAGATCGCAGGAGGAAATCCTGTATAAATCAAAATGATACAACGGAATCCTGGCTTCGTAAATATTCATCAAGGTGAAGGTCGGGCTGTGAACCGCATCAGTCCTGATCTTCAGCCCTCTGGCAATGCCTTTGACAAAGGCCGTCTTTCCGGCTCCCAAATCGCCAAAAAGGCAAACAATGTCTCCCCTCTTTAAAAGTTTTGAAAACTTAGAAGCTAATGTCAATGTTTCAGAATAACTATTGGAAACGATATGGGCATCTTCCATAATCCCCGTGCCATCTATCCCTTTCTTTGACAGAGCCTTACCAGCTCTTTCTCAATTTCCTTAATCGTCGGGAAGCTTGATTTCAGGGTCTTTGGCAAAGCATGAGTTAATTTATATTCTGAAACGCCTATGGGCTTATGAATATCACTCAACGCATACTCCGCGACCATTTTATCCCTGTTTTTACATAACAAAATCCCGATGGTTGGCTGATCACCCTCTTTGCGCAATTGACTGTCGACAGCTTTAATATAAAAATTCAGCTTGCCCGCATACTCCGGCTCAAAGTCTGCTGTTTTAAGTTCTATGACCACATAACAATGCAGACGGGTATGATAAAAAAGAAGGTCAATAAAAAATTCTCTCTCACCGACTTGAACGGGCACCTGCCTTCCGATAAAGGCAAACCCAGCGCCTAATTCCAAAAGAAAATTTTTTAGATGATCTGTAAGATTCTTTTCAAGGTCTCGTTCATTGTGATCCGCAGACATGCTTAAAAAATCAAAAACATATGGATCTTTTAACGATTGATGCGCAAGATCGGACTGCGGCTTGGGAAGTGTCAGAGGAAAATTGGTAACCGCCTTGCCTTCACGTTTATAAAGGCCGCTTTCTATTTGATGAACAAGAATGCTTCGGCTCCAACCATGATTCAAAATATTCTGAATATAAAAGAAAGCCTCTTCAATATTTTGGCATTTTGAAATAATTGCAATATTATGCCCCCAGGGAATTTGAATAATTTGTGCAACAACTTGTTGCACAAACTGCCCACCCGTTTCTTGACTTGTATTCACCTTGCTTTGACTATAAAAAAGAGCCCATTCTTGAATATACATCAGGTTTCTACGCGAAAACCCCTTCATATCCGGAAATTCAACCGATAAATCCTTACTTAGCTGGTCGATTAAGCCATCTCCCCACTTGGCTTTCTTCTGTTTGGCAATAATCTCTGTACCTATGCTCCAATACAGCGTAAGTAACTCCGTATTAACGCTCAACGCAGCCTTAATCTGCGCAGTGCGGACTCTCGCTTTAATATCGACAAGCCAGTTTTTATATTCTTTATCAACAATCAAATCAGATTTCATAGTTCAGCCTTTTATCAAAATAAATGACATCAGAAAATGGGCCTTCCTGATGACACAAAATACGTTAAAAGTGCGTAAACGACCTGGGCTTGACCAAACGCAAACCGTTCTTGCCCTCTAAAAACAACTTGTTCGGCTGTGCGATAATGCGGCCGACCTTGTAAAAAGGAAAAGCTTTGTGTTTGGTAGTATATTCTAGCAGTTTACTGGCCTTTACGGAAGAACAGGTAAAGAGGAGCTCAAAATCTTCGCCTTGCGAAAGCGCCTCGGTTAAGGACGCCCCTTTGGCACAGGGAATCAATTTCTCTTCCAAAACCGCGCCTGCCCGGCTGGCTTTAAGGATATGCCCCAGGTCTCCCAGCAGGCCGTCGGAAATATCCATCATGGCATGAGGCTTAAACGCCTCAACCAAAAAACGCGCCTCAGCCACGCGCGGGAGAAACGTCAAATGTTTGCGGCTCTTAAAAGACCCCCCAAGCCTGCCTGTCACAAAAATCACGTCTCCAGGCTTTGCGCCGTCGCGTGTCACAAGATTTTTCTTTTCCACCTCGCCTAAAAGCGCGATATTAATCGTGAGCTTATCCGCCTTAACAGTGTCCCCGCCCACAATACTCACATGAAACTTTTTGGCCAAGGCCGCCATCCCCGCGTAAATTTTCTCAACATATTGAACAGGTGTTCCCGAAGGCAGCCCCAAAGACACCACCGCAAACGTGGCCCACCCGCCCATGGCCGCAATATCGCTGATATTGCAGGCCAAGGCCTTATGCCCCACATCAAAGGCACGTTCGCCTTTCAAAAAATGAACGCCTTCGACAATCATGTCGGTTGTGAAAAGCTGATAATGTTTTGAATCCAAAGAAAGGACCGCCGCATCATCACCCATGCCTTTAACGACACGCAGGGAAAGGTTTTGAAAACGCTTTAAACGGTCAATAAGGCCAAATTCGCCTAATTTAGCAAGTTGGTTCATAGCTACTTAAACCTAAAATGTTCCAAAAAATTTTCTTATCAAAAAATTAGAGCCTTCTTATGATGCGTGATTCGTTGATTCCTTACATTTTTTTCGCGGACGTTTGGCCGCCCCAGCGAGGCAGCCTGCACTTGACGGTCTCGCTCGCTCTTCGGCGTCACTTCATGACGCCGAAACCGTGCCCGCTCGCTCGACCGACACCGCTCAAAAAATTCCAGTCATCAACATCACGCATCATACAGCAGCACCTTATGAATATTTTTAACATACGGCGCACGAATAATCCCGTACTCTGTCACAATGCCGCTCATAAGGCCACTCGGGGTCACGTCAAAGGCCGGATTAAAAACTTTAACGCCTTTAGGGGCTGTCGGGCGAAGGCCAAAGGAAGTGACCTCTTCAGGCTTTCGTTCTTCAATAGGAATTTCCTTGCCTGTTTTGATCTTCAAATCAAAAGTGGTTTTCGGCGCCACGACATAAAACGGCACGCCATGATGTTGGGCGAGCACCGCGAGCATATATGTCCCGATTTTATTGGCCGCATCCCCGTTAGAAGCAATGCGGTCAGCTCCGGTAAAAATAATATCAACGCCTTTGGTTTTCATGACTGTCGCGGCCATGTTGTCGCAAATAAGCGTAACATCAATCTTGTTTTTCATAAGTTCCCAAGCCGTAAGCCTCGCTCCCTGCAAAAGCGGCCGGGTTTCAAGGGCATAAACTTTAAATTTCTTTCCCGCTTCTTTCGCCGCATACATGACGCCCAAGGCTGTGCCATAATCTGCTGTGGCGAGTCCGCCGGCATTGCACACTGTCATCACAGTCATGCCGTTTTTTATAAGAGTGGCGCCATGCTTTCCCATGGCGCGGCAAACAGCGCGGTCTTCCTCGTAAATCGCATTGGCCTCGGCCCACAACACAGCTTTCAAAATAGCCACGGGTTTATCCACATTATTAAGCGCCAGGGCCTGCATTTGGCTTAAAGAATTAAAAAGATTGACTGCCGTGGGGCGGGATTTCCCGATGTAATCACACACTTCACAAACGCGGCCCACCAACTGGGCGCTTGAACTGCCCTTAAAATCTTTAAGCCCCAAAAGAACGCCGTAAGCCGCGGCAACACCAAGCGCCGGAGCGCCGCGGACTTTGAGCTCTTTAATGGCATGCCAGAGCGTATCAACGTCACGGCAATTGATGTAAACCAGTTTATTAGGTAGACGGGTTTGGTCGATAATACGGACAGCATTTCCTGTCCAACGAATGGTTTGAACAGCCATGGGGCCCTTTCAAAAACTTTAAATTATGTTGATTCCTCTGGATGGCAGAGCCGGAAGAATGTGTCTGATGCGAATCGTGAAGGCTTTACAAAAAAATTATCTTATTAGAAAAGAGCCGTAACGCTCTCGCATCGGACACATTCTGCAGGATCTGCCTCTATACACTAACTATTTACGACTTTTCTATCTCAATGCGCGGGAAAAGCGGCGGATGTGCTTCAAGCTTGGTGCCGCTCTTTAAGCCGCCCCAATTTAAACCGGAATTCTGGGCGCCAAGGATCTCTAAAACTCGTTGGGCTTTTTCAGGCATGACAGCACGCAAAAGCACAGCGGAAAGACGAAGCGCTTCGGTGGCGGTATAAAGCACGCGTCCGGCAGAAGGCAAATCCGTTTTGGCCAGTTTCCAGGGCGCCTGAACTTCCATATATTTGTTGACCGCGCGGATAAGGTTCATGATTTCATTAATCGCGGCATCAACTTTGTAATTTTTTAAAAGAGACTGGACCTTCTCTCCCAGGGCACGGCCCTGCGCAATAATCATTTCATCAGCAGGAGTCGGCGTTCCAGCCTCCGGCACAACACTTTCAAAATATTTTCCAATAAGGCCGGAAACACGGTTGAGAAGGTTCCCAAAATCATTGGCCAGGTCGCTGTTGTAACGCTTGATAAAGTTCTCCAGCGTAAAGTTGGAGTCCTGGCCTAATATCATCTCGCTCATAAGGTAATACCGCACAGCATCCACACCGTGCTGTTCGATTAAATCAAGCGGGTTAATCACATTCCCCAAAGACTTCGACATCTTGCTTTCTCCCACCAGCCACCAGCCATGGGCAAAAATTGTTTCCGGCAAAGGAAGCTCAAGAGAAAAAAGCATGGTAGTCCAGTAAATGGAGTGCGTGGTCAGGATATCCTTGCCAATAAGATGCACGGACGCCGGCCACCAGGTTTTAAACTTCTTATCATCCGATAAATAACCCGGTGCAGTAATATAGTTAATCAGGGCGTCAAACCAGACATAAGTGACATAATCGCGGTCAAAAGGAATTTCAATGCCCCAGCTCAGCCGTGTTTTGGGCCGCGAAATGCAAAGGTCAGCCAAAGGCTGGCGCAAAAACCCGAGCATTTCATTTTTCCTGGATTCAGGGCGGATAAAGCCCTCATGCTCCTCAATGTAGCGGATGAGCCTGTCCTGATATTTGCTCATCTTAAAAAACCAGTTTTTCTCCTGAATCTTTTTTATTTCACGGAACTGGCCGGACTCGGCTTCTTTTTCCGTAATAAACCGCTCCTCAGAGACAGAGTAAAGGCCTTCGTATTCTTTCTGGTAAATATCGCCGCTATCGTAAACCTTTTGCAGGACCGCCTGGACTATTTTCTTATGGCGTTCTTCCGTGGTGCGGATAAAATCGTCGTTGCTGATTTCAAGTTTTTTCCAAAGGTCTGTAAAACGCGGAGCTAAATCATTGCAGTGGTCCTGGGGGGAAAGCCCACGTTTCTCAGCGGCCTGCTGAACCTTTTGGCCATGCTCGTCCAGGCCGGTCAAAAAAAACACGCGATCGCCCAATTCACGGTGAAAACGCGATAAAACATCCGCCAGGATCGTGGTATAGGCATGGCCGATGTGCGGCTTGTCATTAACGTAATAAATCGGCGTTGTAACGTAAAACTTGTCAGGCATACCTTTAATCTTGCTTGGGGTTGGCCAAAGTGACTTTTTCATCCTTGGGCACGGTCATCTTGATGATCTTGCCATCGCCGAGATCCACATGCACCAGGCGCTTTAAAATATCAAGGTTAATCACCTTGCCCTTGCCTTCCGCTGTCTGGACCTTGGCTCCCATTTTGGGTAACCCGCGGTTGAATTCCTTATAAACGTTATGTTCATACGCCATGCAGCACTTGATGCGGCCGCAGACGCCTGAAATCTTCGACGGATTTAAAGGCAATGCCTGCTCTTTGGCCATTTTGATGGATAACTGGCTGAAATCCTTGATAAAAGAGGCACAGCATAACTGCTGCCCGCAAACGCCAAAGCCTTCAATCATCTTGGCCCGGTCACGGACACCGATTTGCTTGAGCTCAATCCTGACACGAAACACGCGGGCCAGTTCCTTGACAAGATTCCTGAAATCCACGCGGCCTTCCGCCGTAAAATAAAAGATAATCTTTGTGGAGTCAAAAGAATACTCGGCCTTTAAAACCTTCATATCCAGGTTAAGTTCCGTCACTTTTGAAATACAAACGTTTAAGGCATCCGACGATTTTGTGCGGTTGTTGTCCATCTGGCGGGCATCGCCGTCCGTACCCTTTCGCAAAATCTTGCCTGAGGCGGCCGGCGGCTTTTCCTGATCGCAACGGCAAAGCTCGGTGGAAACAACCCGGCCGAATTCCGTGGCACGGTCGAGTTCAAGGATCACGCAATCGCCGCGCTTCACATCAATATTATTGGCTTCAAAATATCCGCAACCCCGATGCTCTCCGAGGTTGACTTGAATTAATTTTCCCATGACAGCTCCCTTATATCATTTCTTTAAGCAGCGTTACCGCCACCTTGACGTTCATATTCTCTTTAATCCCCCGCATGGCTGAGACAATCTCAGCCACAATTCCAGCCAAATCCGCCTCTGTATAGCGGCTGGCCAACTTTTTCAAATCTCCCGCCCTGTCCGCATGGATAAGCGCCGCCTCGCCTAGCCCGCGCTTGACAAGCGCAACATCCCTGAAAAACGTCAAAAGCACTTCCAGAAATTTCCTGGCTGTTTCCTTGTCAGAAGTGTAACTCTTTAAAAAAGCATCCTCCAGGCGCGGGCTCAAGATAAAACAATCAATAATCTCGTTTTTTTCCTGCAAAAACTCGAGCCCCAAATCCTTCGCGCGCCCCGGGCTCCCTCGAGACAGCTTTGCCAGGATCACAGCTTTTGCGGCTTCCCCAGCTTCCGAAGAAGACTCATGATACTCAATTTGAAGCCAATCGGCAAGCTCTCTGTCCGAGAGAGGAAAAAAGAAGACCTGGTGGCACCTTGAGACCACTGTCTTTAAAACTGCCTCCGGCACAGATGTCGTAAGAATTAACAGCGTGTCCGCCCTGGGTTCCTCCAAAGTTTTTAAAAACACATTGCCGGCCTCGGCCCGCACTTCATCAACATCTTCAACCAGGCACACCCTGACACGCGCTTCTATGGGGCGAAGCTGAAGGCGTTCAATCACGTCCCGAAAAAGCTCCACCGGAATCGTGGATTTATCCTCAGGGCGCTTGATGCGGTACATGTCAGGATGATTGCCGCAATCAATTTTCCTGCAGCTGGGGCAATCACAGGCCTCGCCTACAGGCGTCTCTTTTTCGCAATTTAAGAGCCTAGCAACGGCAAGGGCTGTCTCGCTTTTTCCGATGCCTTTGGGGCCAATGAAAAGATAGGCATGCGCAAGGCGTTTGCTCGACTTAAGCCGATAAAAACGTTCAAGGATAGCGGTATGTACCGGAGGATGATTCTCAAACTTCTTCACAGAATTTTCTCGATATGTTTTCGGATCTCTTCAAAATTATCCTCAATAGGGCGGCTGGCATCAATCACAACAAAACGACCGGGCTCTTTACGCGCGATATCCTGATACCCCAAACGCACGCGATTATGATATTCCACGGAACGCAATTCTATGCGGTCGCGGACACTTCCCCGGCGGCGAAGGCCCTCCTCGGTATCAAGGTCCAAAAAAAATGTCATGCTTGGCTTAATGCCTTTTGTGGCAAAAAGCCCGATAGATTTTATCGTATCCACTGAAACGCCAGAGCCGTACCCCTGGTAGGCAACCGTAGAATCCAGAAAACGATCGCACAAAAGAATTGTGCCGCGTTCAAGTTCCGGAATGATCACTTCTTCAACCACCTGCGCCCGCGCCGCCATATAAAGCAGGGTTTCACATTCTTTGTTCATGGCGATATTTGTTTTATCGAGGAGGATTTCACGGATTTTCTCACTGATGACAACCCCTCCCGGCTCACGAATAAGCTTGGCCGGCAATCCCTTATCCAAAAGATAAGCCAAAAGTTTTTTGGAATGCGTACTTTTGCCGCAGCCTTCCGAGCCTTCAAACGTAATAAACTTGCCCTTGTATTTCGACATAAATACCTTTAATCCCTATCTGTGTCCTCGAGGAAAAAATTGTGTTGCCCATCGAGTCACCGGGCGGCCGTCCTTGTCACGGAAAGAACCGTCCAGAATAAAAACAAGATCAATAAAAGGCCAGATGGGGATGCCAAAAACCGACAAATAAGAGAATCCGGCTGTTACAAAAATCATCAGGATGGCCGTGCCAAACTTGCCCGTATAAAAACGGTGTGCCCCCAGCCAGCCAAGAAAAACACACAATAATAAACAAACGAATTTTGACTTGGGAGAATCATTGTTCTGTTTCATTATACCCTCCGCCACGTCTGGCCCTGTTTTCCATCTTCCACAACAATGCCGCGTGCTTTCAAGATATCGCGCAACTCATCCGAGCGTTTCCATTGTTTGTTCTTACGCGCATCAACCCGCTCCTTAAGAAAGGCCTCATCTTCCGGCAAAAGGCCTGAAACCGCATCATTAAGATCAAGCCCTAAAACTCCCTCTAAAATCTCCCTTAAAACCTTGCCGGCGAGATGCGCACTCCCTTCAAAATAATCGTCTTTTTTGCCTTCATCAATAAAACGGTTTGCCGCGGTCACAAAATCAAAAACATGGCCCAGGGCGAGGGCTGTATTAAAATCCGCATCCATAGCCTCTAGAATCTTTTCCTTGGCATCAAGAACAAAATCAACTTCATTAAGGCTTACAGAAAATGAAGGCAGGCCAACGACATCAATTTTCTTTAAAAGATTTTTAAACTTCGCAATCCCTTTTTCCATGTCGAGAAGTTTATCTTCGGTATAGTCAATATTGCTCGCGTAATGCGTTGACAGGAAAAAAAGCTTAAACGCATTGACCGAATGTTTTTGAAAGGCATCCTGGACCGTGATAAAGTTCCCCAGGGATTTGGACATTTTCTGGCTGTTGATGGTGAGCAGTCCATGATGAACCCAAAGCCTGGCAAAGGGCTTTCCCGTCAAGGCTTCGGCCTGGGCAATTTCATTTTCATGATGAGGGAACACCAAATCGCGGCCGCCGGCGTGCACGTCGAGCGTTTCAACACCCAGATGCTTCATGCTCATGCAGGAACATTCAATGTGCCAGCCAGGCCTGCCGTTTCCCCACGGACTTGGCCAAAAAGGCTCTCCTGGCTTTGCCTTTTTCCAGAGGGCAAAATCCAAAGGATCGTCTTTCTTTTCGGTTGTGTCAATACGAACAGCCTCGAGCATCTTGTCAATGCTCTGGCCAGAGAGTTTCCCATACCCTGGAAAAGAACGAACGCGGAAATACACATCTCCCTGGGAAGGATACGCATGGCCTTTTTGAATTAACCCCTCGATATGTGCAATCATTAAAGGAATATTGTCTGTGGCGCGCGGCTCCACATCTGCAGGCTTGATTCCCAAAGAGGCCATGTCCTTCTCATAAAGGTCGATATTTTCACGGACCACTTCGTCAAAGGATTTTCCAATCTCTTTGGCCTTCGCAATAATCTTATCGTCCACATCAGTAATATTGCGGACAAATTTCACATCATACCCGCGGTAACGCATGTATTGGACCAGCGTATCAAAGGTATAAAGCGAACGGGCGTGCCCGATATGGCATTTATCGTAAACCGTCACGCCGCAGGAATACATGCTGATATGTTGAGGCGGCGGAGGCAACGGCTGGCGTTTTCGAGTTAAGGAATTGTAAAGCTCTAAGGGCATTACCGGCCTCTCTTCTCCAAATCTTCCAACCGACGGAGGATATCGTCAATATCCTGCATCACAGGGTCCAAAATCTGCGCGTGGGCGAGTTTTTTGTCAATCTTCTCCCCATCCTGCTTGGTGACGTGCCCGGGAACGCCGACCACGGTGCTGTTGGCAGGAATGGTATGAAGAACAACCGCATTGGCCCCAACATAAGAATTATTGCCAATCGAAATGTTCCCCAGCACCTTGGCGCCCGTACCGATGACAACATTGTCCCCAATCGTCGGGTGGCGTTTGCCGGTTTCTTTTCCCGTGCCACCCAGGGTGACACCCTGATAAATCGTGACATTGTTGCCGATTGTGGACGTTTCTCCGATCACGACTCCCATGCCATGGTCAATAAAAAAGCCCTTGCCGATTGTTGCCCCGGGATGAATTTCAATGCCTGTCAAAAACCTGGCTGTCTGGGAAACCCATCGGGGGAAAAATGGAAGTTTCATGGCCCATAGAACTTTGGCCAATCGGTGCGCCACGATCGCGTGCAAGCCCGGGTAAAGCAAAAGAACCTCGAGAATACTACTGGCGGCAGGATCACGGTCCTTGATCGCCATAATCTCTTCTCTGAAAAATAAAAGAATCAAAAGGAGCGCTAAAAGATAAACGAAAATAAAAATATATAAAAATGTCATAACCATAACTCCTTTCACTCCTCAATGTTCTCGTGAACGCAAAAGGACACTGGCATACGCAGCCAATCCTTCCTGACGCCCTACAAACCCCAATCCCTCGTTGGTCGTGGCCTTCACATTCACCTGGCCCTGAGACACATCCAAAGCCCCGGCAATATTCTTTCGCATCTCGTCTTTATAGGGAGTAATTTTGGGGTCCTCAGCCAAAAGCACGCAATCAACATTCGCGATTCTAAACCCTGCTGACTGAGCAACCTCACACACGCGTTTAAGAAGCACCAAGCTCGATACGCCTTTGTATTTCTTGTCTGTATCCGGAAAAAGTTCGCCGATGTCTCCCTGCCCGGCAGCACCCAGCACAGCATCAGCAATGGCATGCAAAAGGACGTCGGCATCAGAATGCCCCATGAGCCCCTTTTCAAACGGGATCGTCACTCCTCCCAAAACAAGCTTGCGGCCCTCGACAAGGCGGTGAATATCATAGCCAATCCCTGAACGGTATTCGGACAGCTTATCGCGCAATGCCTGACTCATAAACTTTCTATTTCCTTTCTAAGAACGCTTCAGCAATCAACATGTCTTCAGGCGTTGTAATCTTGATGTTTTGATAATCCCCCAGAAAGACTTTCACCTTCACTCCGAGTCTTTCCACCAAAGCCGCATCGTCTGTGGCGCCTTCTGTATCCTTACGGTAGGCGCGCTCCAGAAGCCCGCGCTCAAAAATCTGGGGGGTCTGAATCTCCCACACTAGGCTCCTGTCCAAAGTTTCCGTCACAAGGCGTGTTTGAGGATCAACCACTTTCAAGGTGGGCTTGACCCCAACAGCGGCAACCAGAGCCTTTTCATCCTTTATTTCCTTAAGGCCGCGCTCAATAACATCCCGCGTGATACAGGGCCTGACACCGTCGTGAATCATCACGCATGTTGTATCTTTATCCAGCGCCCCAAGGCCATTGCGCACAGACTGAGTGCGGGTTTCGCCGCCTTCAACAATCAAAACGGTTTTCTTAAAATCAGTCTTCTTGACGACATCTTCATAATCTTTACGATAATCGGGATGGACAACAAGGATAATGCTGTCAACCGCTTCACAGGCCTCAAACACCTCTATGGTCCGGACAATCACAGGTTTTCCATGAAGCAACAACAAGGGCTTTGGAATCTGCGACTTCATCCGCTCACCGGCCCCGGCAGCAGGAAGAATGGCCTGAATTTTCATGAATGTTCCGCTCTTGAGAAAATCATTCGTCCGGCCTGGGTCTGAAGCACGGACGTCACAACAACCTTAACCTTTTGCCCGACACTCTTGCGGCCGTCGGTCACAACCACCATTGTGCCATCTTCAAGATACCCGACACCCTGATTATCTTCCTTGCCTTCCTTGATGATCTGGATATAAATTTCCTCACCCGCGAAAATAACGGGCTTCACAGAATTCACAAGGTCGTTGATATTTAAAACATCAATCCCCTGGATCGTGGCCATGCGGCTTAAATTAAAATCCGTTGTGCACATCCGCCCTTCGAGGACCTTGGTTAATTTCACGAGCTTAAGGTCAACTTCATGCTCACCCGGAAGGTCGTCCTCGTGAATCGCGATATCCACGGAAGAATCTTTCTGCATAGAGCGTAAAATCTCCAAGCCGCGGCGCCCGCGCTGACGTTTAAGGTCGTCATCGGAATCTGCAAGGCGCTGGAGTTCATGCAACACAAAACGGGGCACAACCAAGCGTCCGGTCAAAAAGTGAGAGCGGAAAATGTCAGCAACACGGCCGTCAATGATGGCGCTGGTATCCAAAAGCACAACACCCTCCTTAAGGTCAGTCCGTCGAAACCGCACATAAGGGATGATCAGGTTGAATTCATCCTTGCCCCGCAAGGCAATGACTGCGCCAAGGTAGGAAAAAATCAAAGTAAAAATGACGCGCAATGCCGAATGAAAAGTCTCACCGAAAGGAAGAAGGGCGAGGGTATCAGAAATCAGTTTGGCCATAATAATACCGAAAAGGAGGCCAAACACAACGCTCGACAATCCCCTGACCGAAACCCGCTTCATCATCGCTTCAAGTAAAATCCAGATGCACCCTCCCAAAAGCCCTATAAGGGTGCCAAAAATTTCCTGATTATAAATGTTGCCGATCAGGAACCCCACCACCCCGCTTAAGACCATAAAGAAAATACGGATAAATAATAACGTCATTACACCCTCCGGATTTTTGAACTCAAATTACTTGATTAAATATTCCAGCGCCTCTTTGACAGTCGAAACAGGAACAATTTCCAAATTTTTCAGTTTGATATCACTGCGCGCCTTTAAATTGTTTTTCGGCATAATGCATCTTTTAAACCCGAGCTTTTCCGCCTCGTTGAGCCTTAAAAGGATGTGGCCGACGCTCCTGACCTCGGCAGACAAGCCAACCTCACCTAAGACCACGGTGTCAAAGCTCAGTGTTTTATCCAAAAACGCGGACGCTACCGCCAGCATCACGGCAAGGTCGGCCGCCGGGTCTTCAATCCTGACACCGCCTACAACGTTTAAAAAAATATCCTGGTCCTCAAGCCTCAGGCCCAAACGCTTTTCAAGCACAGCCACGAGCAGGGCCAAACGGTTGGCATCAAACCCCTGGGCCTTTTGGCGGACCATGCCAAAGGCGCTGCGCGAAGCCAGGCCCTGGACCTCAACAAGAAAAGGCCTGGTTCCCTCAAGGATCGGCGTCACCACCGAACCGGAAACCTTCTGGGGCCTTTCCGCGAGAAAAATCTCCGAAGGGTTTAAGACCTCAGCCAACCCCTCCGATGTCATTTCAAAAACACCCAATTCGTTTGTAGAGCCAAAACGGTTTTTAACCGCCCGCAAAACACGATACGCCGAATACCGCTCGCCTTCAAAATACAAAACAGTATCCACAATATGCTCAAGCACCCGGGGCCCTGCAATCATGCCCTCTTTGGTCACATGCCCGATAATAAAACAGGCAATCCCGCGCGACTTGGCCAGCTGGGTCAAAAGCGCTGCGCATTCTCTCACCTGGCTCACGCTTCCGGGGCTGGAGCCAACCTCAGGCTGGTAAACAACCTGTATGGAGTCAATCACAACAATCTGCGGCTCAAGTTTATTGATGTGATCAATGATCAGATTCAAATCAATCTGATTAACAATAAAGAGCGATGCGCCCGGCTTTTTCACGATACGGTCTGCGCGCATTTTGGTTTGCGCCACAGATTCTTCACCGGAAACATAAAGAACTTTTAAACCTTTTTCACTCAACCGGCAGCTGGCCTGAAGAGCAATGGTGGATTTCCCGATCCCCGGGTCTCCGCCGATTAATGTCACGGATCCTACAACAATGCCGCCGCCCATCACACGGTCAAATTCCTGGATGGAAGTCTGGTACCGCGCTTCCTCTCCCGAAGAAACCTGTGACAGAAGGACAGGCGCATCAGTATTGGTCAGCATCCCGCGCGGGGTGTCTTTTAACGGTTTTTTAACTAATGTCTCCTCAACGAATGAATTCCAGCTCTGGCATCCCGGGCATTTTCCAAGCCAGCGCGGCGATTCAGACCCGCAGCTTTGGCAGACGAACATGGTTTTTGATTTCACTTATTGCCCCTTCGGCCTGTAAAATAATTTCCATGGATTTATTTTTAAATCCGCGGTCATTTCATCAAGGTTTTTATAAACAGACGGATCATCGAGCAGTTTCCCGATTGTTCCGCTGGAGCTGTTAATTTTCCCAGTCACCGCCGCCATATTGGCCAAAATCACGGACAACGACTGTTTATTGGCATCCGTCAAAAAGTCGGCATTAATCTTTCTCGTCATAAACGCGACATTGCTCAGCGCGGAAGCCAGCGATTCTTTATTGGCATTATTGAGAAATCCTGTGTTGAGCATGGCCAGGGTTTCCTCAACCTTTCCACCGAGTGAAGAAAGCTCTTTTGTGAGTGATTCCATGGACACAGGCTCATCCCCGACAAGAGTAACTCCGGGAGAGGCAAATTCACGCTGGATGCCCGGCATGATTTCCAAATACTTTTCGCCTAAAATCCCAAGCTGGTTAATCAAAAAACGCGAATCCACAGGAAACTGCACGCCTTCCGAAAGCCACAGGGTGACAGCCACACGGGTTTTTTGTTCACTCGTGTCATAAAAAACTTTAAGATCCTGCACATGCCCGGCGTCAACGCCTGAAAGCCGGACTGGCGCGCTCTTTTTAAGCCCGTTGGCGTAATAAAAAAATACTGTATACGTTGAGCCTTTCTTAAAAACCGAAAAATCACTGATGGAAGAAATAAAAATAACAAGGCATGCGATGGCAAGCGTTACAAAAACTCCGACTTTCCATTCCAGATTTGTTTCCCGAGGCATATTCGGCTCCTGTTAAAAACCCTGTCTTCGAATTATTTTACATGCCCGAACTTCAGGCTCTCATCTTCTGTCACCGGCCCTGTGGACTCGCCCCTGACAAACTGCCGCACCACCGGGTGGCGCGAATTGCGGATCTCATCAGGCGTTCCGTCGGCAATAACCTGCCCGTGATAAAACATGGCAATCGTATCCGCAATTTTATACGCCGCGTTCATGTCATGCGTCACCACAATCGAGGTGACCTTCAATTTGTCGTGCATTTCAACGATCAAACGGTTGATCGCATCCGCCGTGATGGGGTCTACCTCGCTCGTCGGCTCATCATATAAAAGGATCTTCGGCTCCATACAAAGCACGCGCGCCAGAGACACGCGTTTGCGCATCCCACCGGAAAGCTGAGACGGCATCATCTCCTCAATCCCTTTTAAACCCACCAAAGAAAGCGTGTGCGCCACTCTTTCACGTTTTACCGACGAAGAAAGTTTCGTGAACTCATTTAAGACAAACCCCACATTTTCAGCCACATTCAAAGAATCAAAAAGGGCCCCTCCTTGGAACACAAGCCCGATATCTCTGCGGATATTATCGTATTCCTTGTCTCCCAACCCGGTCACCTCAACGCCATTGATCTTAATTGATCCGGCATCGGGCTTGAGGATCCCGACAATGGATTTTAAAAGAACACTCTTGCCAGCTCCGGAGCGGCCGATGATCACCTTGGTTTCTCCGTCTTTAATAGTCAAGCTGAGGTCGTTTAAAACCTGGAGCCTGTTAAATGTCTTATAAAGATTTTTTATCTCGATCATAAGCCTCACAACTACGCATTAAACAAAAAATAGAACACAAACGTAAATAAACAGTCGAACATGATGATCATGATAAAGGACCTGACCACCGCCAATGTCGTGGACTTCCCGACCCCGTCAGCGCCGCCCTGGACGTTAAGTCCTTCATGGCAGCCCACAAGCGCAATAATCATGCCAAAAAAGACTGTTTTTGTCAGGCCTGTCACAATATCTTTAACCACCAGGGAATCCCTGACCATTTGCCAGTACATATATTGCGTGATGCCCAGCTTAAAGTAACAAATCAAAAATCCGCCAAAAATACCAACGATAACTGCAAACACCGTCAAGACCGGCAGCATCACCGTCAAAGACAAAAAACGCGGCACCACAAGGTAGCGGACAGGATTCATGGCAAACGCCTTTAAGGCGTCAACCTGTTCAGTCACGACCATGGTTCCAATTTCCGCGGTAATACCCGCGCCAATGCGGCCGGCCACAATAAGCGCTGTCAGAACAGGCGCAAGCTCTCTTGTCAAGGAAACGGCAATGACATTGGGGATATAAATTTCAGCACTCAGGCGCAGCATCATATAGGCCATCTGAAGAGCAATAATCATCCCCACAAAAAGCGCAATCAATGATGCAATAAAGAAACTCCCCGGCCCCACCCTTTTAGACTGGGAAAAAAACCTTTGCCAACTGAACGGCGCTGCAAAAAGCCAGAAGAAAATTTCAGAAAATAAAATGGCCAGGCTTCCGGCGTACTGAAAAAAGCCGTTAACAACTGATCTGCCTTTATCAACAATCGCTGTCACCATCACTAAATTCTTTCTTTAGAAATCAAAACGCTTTTCCATGCCCAAGACACCCTGGGTATCGCCGCGGTCATCCTTGGTAAAAAAATATTTCATTTCTGTCACAGAGTCTTTCTCCGAAGACAGCCGTTTAAAAACCCACTCACGCTTGTTTTTATCCGCTGTAACAATAGGCGACTTTTTAAGCTGGCGAATCTGCATCGCGAGCTTCGGCATATCGCTTAAATCAATAGGCCCTGCGACTTTAAAAGTAAACCCCTCGGCCTGCGTGACCAGGGAATCATTCAAACGTATCATCGGATACGTTCCTTCAAACTGCAAAATAATGCTGTCATAATTAAGCGTCTTGATCCGCCCGTTATAAGAAGAAAAGTGACCTTTGATCTCCGGCTTGGCCAGAGGGCCGCTCAGGGCCACGGCTCCGGTTATAACCCCGCTCAAATCAAAACCCCTCTTTTGATCACTGAGAACCATGCGTTCGACATCTTCAAGATCCGCGGAAAGAAGCTCAAAAAAAAGCGATGCCCGGTGTTCCCCCCAAAGAGCAATCTCTCCCCGGCCTGAAAAAGCACCGGCTAAAAAAGAATCAATGATAAACTTGCGGTCCCGGACCGCAAACTTGAGGTTCAAATCCTGGACAGGCTTATTATTAACAAAAGTATACTTGCTCGTAATGTGGCCTGAAACAGCCCTGTCCCGCTTCGAGACGCCCACAGACTCAAAATCACCCTCAATCAGTGCCGCAAGATCGAAAAACGGCGTCAGGACATGCCCGACATCCAGCGTAAGATGGTATTTGTTTCGCGCCAGCGTCTGGACGTCAAGCGCAAGGGTCCTTGTGTCTCTGCCGAAGCGCAATGTCAGGCGCTCTTTTTTGATGTCAACCATGCCGGCAAAAGGAATTTCCGTCAAGGCGAAAGATACCCCTGGCCGGACAAGCACCCCGCATAATATCAAGGCCCCTAAAATACATTTTCTTTGAAAATTCCAACTCATCAGACAAATATCAGCTTATCGTTATCAGGTTTTACCACAACACGGCTTCCGGCCTTAAAGCTTCCGGCAATAATCGCTTCTGATATGGGATCTTCAAGGTAGCGCTGAATCGTGCGCTTTAAAGGCCTCGCCCCGTAAACAGGGTCAAAGCCTTTCTCAATCAGAAAATCCACAGACTCAGGGCTTAACTCAAGGCCGATCTGTTTTTCCTTGAGGCGGTTTCTCACAGACTCGATTTCAAGGTCAATAATTTTATAAAGATGCTCTTTATTCAAAGATTTAAACACAATAATATCGTCGATACGGTTTAAAAACTCGGGCTTAAAGGCACGCTTCACCTCACCCATCAGCTTGTCTTTCATCTGTTCATAACTTGCGTCTTCCGTTGCTGCGGCAAAACCTAAAGATCCCTGCTTGCGCAGCATATCAACCCCGACATTCGAGGTCATGATGATAATCGCATTACGGAAATCAACGACCCGGCCAAAAGAATCGGTCAGACGACCGTCTTCAAGAACCTGTAAAAGAATGTTAAACACATCCGCGTGCGCTTTATCAATCTCATCTAACAGCACCACCGAATACGGACGGCGGCGGACTTTCTCGGTCAGCTGCCCGCCCTCTTCGTACCCCACATACCCGGGAGGCGCGCCGACAAGGCGGGAAACATTGTACTTGTCCATATACTCCGACATGTCAATCTGGATCAGCGCATTTTCATCGCCAAACATAAATTCCGAGAGCGCGCGCGCCAAAAGCGATTTTCCAACGCCTGTGGGCCCTAAAAAGATAAACGAACCAATGGGCCGGCGGGGGTTCTTGATGCCAGCACGCGAACGCCTGACCGCGCGGGTAATGGCGCTGACCGCTTCTGTCTGGCCAATGACCACCTTATCAAGATGCTCTTCCATTTTAAGAAGGCGCTCGGTTTCTTTCTCCTCAAGGCGCACCAAAGGAACACCCGTCCACTGGGACACGACACGGGCAATCTCCTCCGGGCCGATCACAAGGGAAACGTCATCACGCTTGGCCATCCAGTTGCTTCTTTCTTTTTCAAGCGTTTCCCTCACTTCGCGCTCCTTGTCACGGAACTGCGCGGCCTTTTCAAAATCCTGGCGCTTGATAAAAGATTCTTTTTCTTTACGGATATTTTCAATTTCTTCCTCGAGCTTCTTGATTCCCTCAGGAAGAACCATGGCCTTGAGCCTGGCGCTGGCGCCGGCCTCATCAATAATGTCTACGGCCTTGTCCGGCAAAAACCGGCCGGTAATGTAACGGTCGGAAAGCTTGGCCGCCTCTTCCAGGGCAACATCAGAATATTTGACCCTGTGATGAGCTTCATATTTATCGCGCAGTCCTTTAAGGATCTGCACCGTCTGTTCCACAGAGGGTGGATTAACCTTGATCGTCTGAAAGCGCCTTTCAAGCGCCGCGTCTTTCTCAATGTTTTTCCTGTATTCATCAAGCGTAGTCGCGCCAATGCACTGGATCTCTCCGCGCGCCAGGGCCGGCTTTAAGATATTCGCGGCGTCTATGGCACCCTCCGCGGCACCCGCGCCAACCAGGGTATGAATCTCGTCGATAAAAAGGATCAGCTTGCCGTTACGCTTGAGTTCTTCCATCACGGCCTTGATGCGCTCTTCAAACTGTCCGCGGTACTTGGTGCCGGCCACCATCATGGCCAGATCCAGCATCACGATTGTTTTATCACGCAAAACTTCAGGCACTTCACCGGCCACGATCTGCTGGGCCAGGCCTTCAACAATCGCGGTTTTTCCAATACCCGCCTCACCCAAAAGAACGGGATTGTTTTTCGTCCGGCGGGAAAGAATCTGGATAACGCGCTCAATCTCTGCCTGGCGCCCGATCACGGGATCCAGTTTTCCGTCCTTGGCGAGCTTGTTTAAATTGCGGCCATACGCGTCAATAGCCGGAGTTTTGGAGGCCCCTGCCTGGCGCTGCTCCTGCGGCGGTTGCTGTTGTCCGTAACCAGGGATACCGGAACCCAAGAGTTCCATCACTTCACTGCGAAGTTTCCCCAAATCAAGCCCAAGGTTTAAAAGCACGCGGTAGGCCATGCCTTCGCCTTCTTTCACAAGGCCGAGCAACAGGTGTTCCGTGCCGATATAATTATGCCCCAGAGCGCGCGCCTCCTCGGCGGCAAGTTCCAGCGCTTTCTTGGAACGCGGAGTAAACGGAATATCGCCCACAACCTGGGTTTGCGGCCCGGGCTGGACGAGCTTTTCAACTTCAATGCGGATGGATTCCAAATCCACACCCAGCTTCTGAAGCACTGCGGCAGCCACACCCTCTCCTTCGCGGATGAGCCCCAAGAGCAAATGTTCGGTTCCGATATAATCATGATTAAAACGTCTTGCCTCTTCTTTGGCATAGACAATTACTTTTCGAGCGCGCTCTGTAAAACGGTTAAACATATTCCCCCCTTATTAAATCCACCTTAACGGCTCCGTCCACCCAAGAGCCTTGCCATCAATCAAACCTTGCCTTGTAATTTTTCTCTTATAACCTGTGCTCTTTTGGTATCGCGTTCAAATGTATTTAACTTTTTCGCCTCAATTTTCTGCAAGTGCGCGGGCTGAATCATGATAAACAGTTCGTTTAAAATCTTATGGTCAAGCCCCTCAATAATCCCGACATCAACGCCGAGCCGGACCATGGAAAGAAGCTCAATGGTTTCCTGGCTTGAAATAATGCGCGCGTTACGCAAGACCCCCCAGGCACGATAAATTTTATCTTCAAGCGCTGAACGGTTCTGCACCAGCAAAGCCTGGCGCGCCTGCTCTTCCTGCTCGATAATCTGGCGGATAAGCCCCTGGATATTCTGAATAATGTCGCGCTCGCTGTGCCCCAAAGAAACCTGGTTTGAAATCTGATAGAAATTCCCGATCGCCTGAGTGCCTTCGCCGTAAAAACCCCTCGAAGCAAAACTGAGCTTTGCAATCGCCATCAAGACCTTGTTGATCTGCCGGGTCATGACCAGAGCCGGAAGATGCACCATCACCGACCCGCGCATCGCGGTTCCGGTATTGGTCGGGCACGCGGTGAGATACCCCCATTCGGGTAAAAAAGCAAAAGACAGCTTCTCGGAAAGCGCGTTATCAATCGCATTAATGGTGTCCCAGGTTGCGTCAAGGTTAAAGCCCGACTGCATGACCTGCAGCCTTAAATGGTCTTCTTCATTGACCATCACCGACAACGCTTCTTCCTTGGAAACAATAAGCCCCTTGCCCTGCGGATTGGACGCGTGGTCGTGGCTCATCAGGTGGCGTTCAACCAAAAACTGGCGGTCAATGTTATCCAGTTCATTCAGATGAAAGAAGGCCGAATCCTTGAAATAAGGGATTTCCGCAATAGCCCCCTCAACCATTTTCAGAATAGCTTCAAAATCTTTCTTTCCGGCGCGGTTCGTAAACGGAAACGCTGCCAGGTTGCGCGCAAGGCGAATGCGCGATGACAAAACAATATTCCCGTTAGGCCCGGTTGCCCGCAGCCACTCGCCGGTATGATGAATAAGGTCGTTTAATTCCATAACACTAGCCTCGTCCTTCAAGCTCATGAATCTTGTCGCGCAAAAGAGCCGCCGCTTCAAAATCCTCGCGCTCGATAGCCTGATGCAATTTTTTCCTGAGCGTCTCAACGGTTTCCACTTCCGGCTCTTCGGGAACTTTAACAGGAACAACCTCATCCACAACAGGCTTTGGCTTTATTAATGCCGGAGATTCTTTTACCGGCTTTTTCCCTAAATGCTCGTTAGAGCCGTGAATCTTCTTTAAAAGGGTTTTGAGCTGGGGCTTTAAGGCTTCATAACAATTGGCACAGCCGAATCGGCCAAATTTCCGGAAATCCTCATACGTCAAGCCGCAGACCGAACACTTAAGCACCGATTTAGGCTGGGTATTGGGAACATGCATCCCAAAATCCGATAACCCCGCAAGAAGGTCGGCCAGGCCAAACTGCTGTTCCATGTTCTGGCTCTGTTCACGGGCGCAGTCTTCACACAGATGCATTTCCATGACCTTACCGTCAACAATCTCTGTCAGATGAACCGTTGCCTTCTTAGTACATTTGTCGCATTTCATGGCTAAAATTTCACTCCATCTTTACGTGTCACCTCGTGAAACAACTTGAGTAGTTTAAGCGTCACAGGGCCGGGCCTTCCCGTACCGATCACGCGGCCGTCAATTTTCACGACCGGAATAAGTTCTGCGGCGGTGCCGGTCAAAAAAACCTCTTCGGCGTTATAAAACTCATGGCGCGTGATCATGGTTTCTATAACTTCAAGCTTGAGCTTTTTCCCGGCAAGCTCCATGACCGCATCGCGTGTGATGCCGCGCAAACGGCCCTGCAAGGGCGTTTTTAAGGCATTGGCCTTCACCATAAAAATATTGTCCCCTGTGCATTCCGCGACATAACCGCTGCCGTCGAGCATGATCGCTTCAGGGACGCCGGCATTGTTGGCCTCAATCTTGGCCATAATATTATTCAAATAATTAAGCGACTTAAGCTGAGGATTAATGGCCTCAGGATGGTTTCTCATTGTCGGCACAGTCACAATATTAAGCCCGTTCTTATAAAGCTCATCCGGGTAAAGCGTGATTTTGTCCGCGATAATAATGATATTGGGCTTGCCTTTGCACTTACGCGGGTCAAGGCCCAGGTCGCCATCGCCGCGGGTGACCACAAGGCGAATATACCCGTCCCGAAGATTATTCGCTTTCAGGGTCTTTACCACAGCCGCAATCATTTCTTTTTTGGTCATCCCGGTATTGATAAGCATGGTATGGCATGTTTCATAAAGCCGGTCAATGTGCTCCTTGAGGCGAAAGACCACGCCGCTATAAGCACGGATCCCTTCAAACGCTCCGTCTCCATAAAGAAGTCCGTGATCAAACACAGACACCCGGGCATTTTCTTTTTCCACCAGTTTTCCGTTAAGATAAATTTTCATAATTTTCTCCGTATGTCTATTATATTCAATAGTTTGCGTTCAGAAACAAGAATTTATTTTACGTTTCAAGAATCCCATCCTTAATGTGAATTTTCCTACGGCAACGGGCCGCGACATGCTCATCATGAGTGACGATAATAATCGTCTGCTTTGTTTTATCATTCAAGGCCAAGAGAAGATCGATAATCGCGTCGCCTGCATGCGAATCCAGATTCCCTGTCGGCTCATCACAAAAAACAATTTCAGGCTTATTCACAAGCGCCCGGGCAATGGCCACCCGCTGCTGCTCTCCGCCGGAAAGCTGGTTGGGCTTATGATGAAGCCTGTCTTTTAAACCCACCTGCTCCAGGGCGGCACGCCCCAGGCCTTCCAGTTCTTTTATCCTGCAAGAATTCTTCTGGATAAACGCCGGCAAAATAACATTGTGCAAAGCATGAAATTCAGGCAAAAGATGATAAAACTGAAACACAAAACCGAATTCGCGGTTACGGATCGCGGCGCGGTCACCGTCACAAAGAGCATACATATCGCGATCTTTGAGAAACACCTTGCCCTGGTCAGGCTCATCAAGGCCGCCTAAAATATGCAAGAAAGTTGATTTTCCGGCACCGCTGGGCCCCACAATGGCGATGGTTTCCCCTTCACGAATTTCACAGTCAATGCCCTTTAACACATCCACGCGGTCAATGGTGTCGGTATAAGACCTGTGAATATTTTTAGCCCTTAAAATTGTCATTACTGATACCTCAACGCTTCCACGGGTTCCAGGCTCGCGGCGCGCGATGCCGGATAAATCGTGGCAAAATAACTGATCAAAATAGCCGCGCCCACAATGGTACACACATCGCTCATCTGCACCATGATCGGCAAATGGTCAATGTAATAAACCGTCTGCGGAAGCTTGATGAGCTCTGTTTCTTTCAAGACATAGGCGATTCCCAAACCCCCTGCAAGGCCAAACCCGGTTCCCAATGCTCCCAGGACAAGGCCATAAAACGTAAAAATCCGGCGGATAGCGCCGGCCGGAACGCCAATGGATTTCAAAATACCAATGTCTTTTGTTTTTGACGTTACCGTCACAATCAGGGTGCTTACGATATTAAACGAGGCCACAAGCACAATGAGCGTCAAAATCACAAACATGGCAAATTTTTCCAAATTCAGCGCCGCAAAAAAGTTGGCGTTCTGCTCAATCCAGGTCCTCACCTCGTACGCAAACCCCACGCGCTCGATCACAGCCTTTTTAACGTTTGCCGCGTCGTCAATATTCTTAAGCCTGATCGAAATGCCCGTCGCAAGATTAAGCGGAAGATTAAAAATCTCCTGCGCATTCTGATAATTGATCAGAATCAAATTGCGGTCATAGTCATACATGCCTGAGTCAAAAATCGCCACAATCTTAAACTTGTAACGCCAGCCTTCGCCAGCGACACCAGATACCGGCGAAAGAATCGCGATTTCATCCCCTACTTTATAACCGTAATACCGCGCCAGTTCACGCCCGACAATGGCCTGGTCAATGCCAAGCTTGTCGATCGTAAACTTGCCTTTCAAATAATCATTGATCTTGGTGACAGTCCCTTCACTCTTGGGATCCACCCCGCGAATCACAAGGCTGTAGGCACGGCTTCCAGCCTCAAGAAAAACATTGCCGTGGATATAAGGCGACACGCCAGAAACACCTGGGACTGTTGACAGCTTTGTCCGCAAGGCCTCGAAATCCTTAACGCCATTTTCACGCTCAACAACAATATGGGCGTTTGTGCCCACAATCTTGTCTTTAAGATCATGGTCAAACCCGGTCATGACGCCAATGACCACAATAAGCGCAGCAACGCCGATGGCAATGCCCAAAACCGACACCCAGTTGATCAGGGCCAGAAATTTATCTTTTTTGGCAATCAAATACCTGAAACTGAGCCAGTATTCGTAGTTCATTTATCACAATTCCTATTTATCTTTTACCAAAACCCCATCCATCAACAATGCAATCTGTTCCGGCGCCGGAAGCTCTTTCTTTAAATTAGAAGGCAATTTAGAAACAATCTGATACCGCGCCACGCCTATCGGCTTTTTACTCTCCCGAAGCGCATACTCAACCGTCATCCGCTGTTTATCTTTACAAAGAATAATGCCAATTGAGGGATTCTCATCCTTTGTCCGCACAATATCATCTAGAGCCGCCAGATAAAACTGCATCTTGCCAACATGCTCAGGTTGGAACTCCACGACTTTGAGCTCAATAGCCACAAGGCATTTCAAACGGCGATGATACAAAAGAATATCAATAAAATATTCTTTATCGTCAACTTCTAAGCGAAACTGGTTACCCACGAACGTAAACGCCCCGCCCATTTCAATTAAAAAACGGTTCACCTTGGCCATCAGGGCTGTTTCAAGTTCACGTTCGCTATGCTCCATCCCAAGTTCAAGAAAATCAAATGTATACTCATCTTTGACTGCCAGCTTAGCCTGATTTTTAATTTCTTGAGGCAAGGTCTTATTAAAATTGGTCTGGTTAAGAATTGTTTTCTCATACGTCTTATTCTCAATCTGATGAATAAGCACATTTTTTGTCCAACCAAACTTGCGCGTCATGCCGATGTAAAACTCGCGCTCAAAATTATCTTTACAGCGGTCAATGATAGCCAAATGCTTAGTCCAACTGATTTCTGCAACCAATGGTTGCAGTTTTGCATTCTCCCGGTACAACATAAAAAAAGTACGCATGTACCAAATATTCCTGACAGAATAACCCTGTATTCCCGGAAACTCTTTCTGCAAATCAGAAGCCAATGTTTCTACAACCGCCCGCCCCCATCCTTCTTTTTCCTGACGCTCAACAATCATCCGGCCAATATCCCAATAAAGATGAATAAGCTCCTTATTCACCGCCCTTAACGCATCATACTGTGCCTTGCGAATTCTAGTCTTTATGGAATTCAGCAGGCCTGCGTATTGTTGTGTTTTCATATCAAGCATCTTATTTCAATTGAGTTTCTTTAAATACCGCATCAGAGGTGAGTTTGTTTAACTCATCATTATAGGAA
>JADFYI010000031.1 GCA_015233145.1 Candidatus Omnitrophota bacterium | reverse complement strand
GAGGCTGGAGTCAGGAAGAGCGGGCCATTGTTGAGCAGATTATTGATGGCTATGATGACGCTGCACTTTTTGAGGCAGGATATCGCCCTGAGAACGTGGAGGCGGTCAGAAAAGCGCTTCAAAGCCGTGCTCAGCGTTGGGCGGAAAATAACTCTGACCCTGCGCGCGTCACAGGCAATATCACGCCTGCGGTCGTAGGAGCACTCAAGGGGCTTCTTGCCCGCGCAGACGGTTTGGCTCTTGGGACTGATATCGGGCTGGATACTCAGCTTGCTCGAGCAAAGCAACGGGCCGAAAACTGGCTGACACATAATGCGCCTGAACTTGCACCGGTGTTAAAGGGGGCAAAAATAACGCGCGCGCCGCCGGCAGCAATGGCTGAGGTTGCTTTACTTGAAGACAACAATAATGTTCAGGTTTTTGCCCTGAACAGACCCGACGACAAACATATTTTTATTTTCCGCACCAAAGGCCTTGTCCGCACCCTTATTCACGAAGCCGCCGCCCTCGCCGGCTGGACGCACGAAGCCGCCGAGGCCATGGCTCAAAAGTATACTTTAATAAGTTTCCGGGAGACACCCGCCATAGGACAGCTTTTTGTTCAGCCCGAAAATATAGACTGGACAGCGTTTGAAGCCAGGGGCGAACTGGCGCCCTTAAAACACAGCTATATCGGCGAAACAGACAAAGACGGACGTATCAATATCACGCCCATGACGTCCTTTATTTACAGGCTGTCTATTCTTGGAAGGATGGAGAAAGGATGGCAAGCGTTTATCAATGACGTGGGCGTGCGCGCAGGCCAGGTCTGGCTGGAGATTGTCCTTAAAAAAGAAGATAACGAGGAACGCCGCAGGTTCATCCTTGTCTGGGGCAGGGAAATTACGAAATCTTGGGGCAAAGACAGAGGATTCAGAAAAGTTTGGGGCCTTGAGGATGAATCATGGAACTTGGCACAGCTTTTAAAGCAGGATAAAGACGTGCGGTGGGAGGAACAGTCAAAAGATATTTTGAGGCGCCTCAAAGGCAATGTGATCGGCGAAACAAAAGAAGAAGGCGGGGTGGCTTTCATGGTGGAGCCGTATTTCAATTACCGCTGGATTGTTGTGGGCCGCCGTGAAAAAGGATGGCAGGTTGTCATTTCTGATGCCGGCCTGCGCGGCGGACAGCCGTGGGTGAGGGTGACCCTCAGGCAGGGCGGCCTTGAGTATTCACGGAAATTCGTCCTTGTGTGGGGCAAAATCATTTCGGGTGTGGCTAAAAAGAGAAAAAAGAGCATAACAATATGGGCTCTTGAGCGCGAGAAAATAAATCTCAAGTGGCTCATGAAACAGCCCAGGGACGTTGATTGGGAGTTGCTGAAGGATGAAGGCCTGCTTGAACGCCTCAAAGGATGCCCGGTTGGCGTCAGCGACAGCCACGGAAGCGTGAGTTTGTATCCCGAGGAGCTTTTCCGCAGTTCATGGTCGATTGTCGGCCGGGAGGAATTGGGATGGAAAATTGTCATCAGGGATATCCAGGTTCGTTATGGCCAGCTCCGGATAGGTTTTGTTTTGCGCAAGGGTGATGAGAAAAAGATCAGATGGCGCATTTTTGTTCCTGATAAGAAGGCCATTGGCATAAGGGCGCAAAAGACGAGGCATATCCTGGTTTGGGGGCCGGAGAAGGAGCACTGGAATCTAAATAATGTTTTAACACAGCCGTCGGATGTTCAATGGGATGCGCTTAAAGACGCAGGGGTGCTCAAGAGATTAAGAGGGCTTGTTTTGGGCCGGATCCGTCCCACAGGCTGGATACGTCGGTCTTTAGTAACGAATTTCAGGTATGTCTGGCCGCTTTTGGGTTTTTATGACGACGGCTGGAAAGCCAAAATCAAGGATGCCGGCTCTGAATTCGGTCAAGCGTGGATAGAGGTTGAACTCAAAAAGAAAAATGAGGTTCAAAGGCGCGCGTTTGTTTTGGTTTGGGGCAAGATGATCCGCGGCAGGCATAAAGATAAAAACAAGGTCCGTGAAGTCTGGCGGCTTGTGCCCAGCGACATTGTGACGCGCATGGCCCAATATCAGGGACGGCAAAGCGTTTTTGACGCCCGCACCAAGAGTTTTGATGTTGTTGTTAAGGGCGGCGTTGTTGAAGGCATAGAGTACGGTGAATTTGTGAATTTTCTTTTGGCCGGCTGGCAGAAGGAAGAGCGCGCGGTTGCGGAAATGATTGTGGATGGTTATGATGATGCCTCCATTCTGGAGAAAAATTATTCCAGGGAACTTCTTTTCAGGGTCAAAGAGGGGCTTAAAGCCCGGGCGCTTGACTGGGCCCGTGATTCTTCCGACCCTGCGCGCACCATGCCGGCGCTTCAAAATCCGCATTTGATCGCTGAGCTCAGAGACATCCGCTACAGTCATTATGAGGAAGTTCAGGGGTTCCCGGAATATCCTTCTGCCGAACAGCTTCAGCGTGAGGCTATTGCGCGTTTGCGCGGCAACAAAGAGGCCCGGCCCGTGCTTTCGGTCTTAACCAGGATGCAGATCGTCCGCGCTCCGCCCAAGTCGTCGTTAGTCAGGCACATTTCGCGCTTTGAAGAGAACTCCGGTGTTGTTGTCCATGCCCTGCCGTATCCTTCCAACCGGGTTGTGCTGTTAGCGGAAGAGCCGTCGGTCGAAGACATTCTCCATGAGGCCAGCCGCCTGGCGTATCCTGAGCGCACGGATAAAGAAAATGAGGAGTTTGCCAGAGGCGTTCAAAATACCCCGGCCGTAGTCGAGCAAATCGCACCCGTCACATCAAAAACGATTGAAGAAATTTTAAAGGACGCCGGAATATTCAGCGATGTTTTGCTCGGCATATTAACCCGGCCTTCTTTTGAAAAGCCGTTTTCAGAGGATGAGATTTTACAGCTCAGGATTTTGGTCGGGGCCATGTTTGCTCCTGAAGCTGATGGCACAACAAGCCATGATTTAAAGCGTATTGCCAGAGAGTTTTTTAACTTCGTGCCAGAGGCGCTTATTTATCAGCCGCAGACAGAAGAATCCCCAAGAAGAAAGCGGATTTCATCGGATGACACAATCGGCCTTTACCTTCAAGAAATCAGCCGTCATCCGCTTTTGACAACGCTTGGCGAAATTGTGCTTAACGCCCGCGTGCGTATGGGCGATGAGCGCGCTGTCAAAATGATGGTGAACAGCAATCTCCGCTTTGTGGTCAGCAAGGCCAAATATCAAGCGGAAAATAGAGCCGACCTTCTTGACCTTATTGGCGAGGGGAACACGCAGCTCATCCCTGCGGCAAAGGATTTTAAGGCTGAGCGCGGAGTGAAATTCGCAACGTTTGCCTCTTGGCGCCTGTTTAAGGGATTTGCGCAGTATAAGCGCGAAAACCGTTATGCCATCCGCCTGCCGCATCATGTGCAAAACGAGTTAAGCAAATTCCGCAAAGCCTGTGGCAATGCCGGGCTTAATCCTTCGGATGAGTATCTTGATTCTGCAGATATCGCGCAAAAAATTATTCCCTGGATGGAATTGACTTCCGAAAGGATTGATTACCTTCGCCAGGTTGAGCTAAACGTAGAATCCCTGCACGCGCAGCAAAAGCGCAATAAAGGCAAGCTCGAGACTGATAAGACAGGGGATATCGGTGAGATAGACCCGAATCTCTCAAGCTTTGAGGATGAGGAACTGGCTGCGGCCATTGAAGCACGCATGCGTCCGATTCTGGAAAAACAGAAAAAAAGATTTGTGGAGCGCCTTTGGGCCATTTGGCAGGCAAGGGTGGCTCCGGCGCTCCGTTATGAACGCGAAACGCGCACCTTAAAACATATCGGAGAGCAGTTTAACCTGACCCGCTCAAGAATCCAGCAGCAGGAGGCTGATATTATTGCCATTTTGCACAGGGTGCTTGCGTTTATGGGCTTTTCTCCTGTGGATGTTTTTAAGAACCTTTCGGGCCGCCGGGCGCGCAGGTTTATTGTCAGAAAAGACAATCGCTCCGCAAAAAGAAAAACCCCCTCCAAAATACGCGATGCGGCAAGGACGTTTCCTTTGTTAAGGAACCATGTGCATATTGAGAAATTAAAGCGCATCCGCAATGCCCATGCCAGAGAAGCGTTCACATTCCCTGAGTTCAGGCTTGATGAGAGTTTCCAGCGCCAGGCGCTTGATCTTTTATGGGGCCATGAAGAGGCGAGGCCTGTTATTAGTGTTTTAACCCGCCTGCGCATGGTTCGCGCTCCGCCTGAATCTGGCCTGGCTCAAGATATTGCCGAATTTGAGGCCCTTGCCAAAACCCAGGTCCGCGCCCTGGCCTATGCGCCTAATCTGGTTGTTTTTCTGACGGACGAGCCCTCCATTGAAGACCTTTTGCATGAAGCGAGCTCTCTCGCGTATCCTGCCAACAAAGATGAAAAGAATGAGCAGTTTGCCCAAGGCTATCGGCCGCGTGTTGTTGAGGCCACAGCTCCGGTCCTGGTTCAAGCGCCGCCCAAAAAAGTTTCTGCCGCCACTTTAAAAGCCGCTTTAAAGAAAGTAAAATTGCCGGCGGTGGCTTTGTTTAAAATGATGACCGATTTTTCAAGAACCATTCCTTATTCTCCAAGGGAGATCGGCAGGATGCGCCGCCTTGTCAAGGCCATGTTTGCTTCCGGCCTGGATGAAAAGACTGTTGCCGCGCTTCGCGCTGCAGGCGAGAAATTTTTCCGTTCTGTGCCTTCCGCACTTTTTTATGAGCCTGAGCAGGAACACAAGCTTGATCGTAAGAAAATCGCACCCCACGATATTATCGGGCTTTATTCCGAGGAAATCGGAAGGTATCCGTTATTAACTGTCACAGGTGAAATTGTCCTTAACGTGCTTATTCGCTTAGGGGACGCGCGCGCTTTAAAAAGGATGCTGAACAGCAACCTTTACCTGGTGGTCAGCAGGGCTAAACAAGAGACGCGCAATACTGCGGATCGGATTGATCTGGTGGGCGAGGGCAGCGCCGCGCTTATTCCCGCGATAAAAGCGTTTAAGGCAGAGAGGGGCACTCGGTTTGCGACCTTTGCCAACCTGTGGGTATTTGGCACTTTTGTACGTTACAAACGTAAAAACCGTTACGCGTTACGCGTGCCTTCTTATATTCACGATGAGTTGAGTAAATTTTGGGAGGCCTGCCGCCTTGTGGGGCTTGATCCTTTTAATGAATATGTTGAATCCGCAGAGCTGGCCCGAAAAATACCTTTGTTTTCCGAAGAAAGGATTGATTACCTGCGCCAGGTTGCGATTGTCGCAGTGTCTTTAGATTCGACCACAGATGATGACGACGGCCCTGTGTATCAAAGATCATTAAAAGATATTATCGGCACCACAGACCCGAATCTTGTGGCCATGGAAAACGTGGAAGTGGCTGTGGAAGTGGCCAGGCGGATGCCGCTGTTTATCCAGCAGCAAAGAGAAAGATACCGCCGCCGTCTTTGGGTTATTTTTAAGACCCGGGTTTTGCCGGCCTTGTATTTTGAGACCGAAGAGCTGACCTTGGAGGCGATCGGCCAGCAGTTCGGCGGGCTTACGCGAGAGGCTATTCGCTGCAGTGAACTAAAGGTTATCGCAGACCTTCACAAAATTCTTTCGTCCATGCAGCTGGAGCCCCTGGATATTTTTAAAGGCCTGTACGGTCGGCGGGCGCGCAGGTTTGTTGTCAAAAAAACCCGCGGTTCGCTAAAGGCAAGGTCTATTAAAAAGACACAGGACACGGCCAGAACGGTCCCTGCGTTAAAGAACGGGCAGGATATTGAAAAATTAAATCAGATCCGCAATGCCCATTCTAAAGAGGTTCAGGCATTCCCGTCTTTTACGCTGGATGAAAGCCTTCAGCGCGAAGCGCTTGATATTTTACTGGATCATGATGAGGCGCGTCCGGTTATTGAAGTTTTAAGCCGCCTGCGCATGGTTCGCGCTCCGCCGGAATCTGGCCTGGCTCAGGACATTGCCGCCTTTGAGGCGCTTGTGAAAACCAAGGTCCGTGCCCTGCCGTATGCGCCAGGGCTGGTTGTCTTTTTGACGCAAGCCCCGACACTTCTCGACCTTTTGCATGAAGCGAGTGCCCTCGCATACCCTGACCGCTCTGATGAGGACAATGAAGCCTTTGGGCAAAAATGGGCACAGCCTGTTGCTGCAAGAGCCGAGGATGACGCACCTCTTCCCGTTAAGAGAGAAATGCCGGGGTCTGTCATGGATTTGCCAACGGCATTGTCGCACGCAGGGCTTGACGATGCGCGGCTTTTAGAAATTGTTACTAATTTTACGCGCCAGGAGCCTTATTACGACTGGGAGATTGTTTTGTTAAGGCTTTTGATCAAGGCCATGTTTTTACCGGAGAATGCCGCTGACGTTCAATACGCGCTTCGCCAGGCTGGTGAGAAATTCTTCCGTTCAGTGCCGGAAGTCCTTATTTACCAGACAGGAAAAGATTACCATGACGACCGTAAAAAGATTCCTTCTCACGATATTTTCAGACTTTATCTTCAGGAAATCGGCCGGCATCCGCTGTTAACCGTCACAGGTGAAGTTGTGCTCAATGTCCTGATCCGCCTGGGGGATGAACGCGCCGTTAAAATGATGGTGAACTGTAATCTCCGCTTTGTGGTCACCAAGGTTAAGAATGAGACGCGCGATAAAGAAACCAGGCTTGATCTTATTGCCGAAGGCAATGCCATTCTTCGCCGGGCAGCCCAAGGTTTTAAAGCGGAAAAAGGAACTAAATTCGCAACGTATGCCTCATGGTGGTTGTTTAAGGCTTTTCAGGATTACAAGCGCAAAAACCGTTATAAGATCCGCATTCCTTTTTATCTTCAGGATGAATTAAGGAAATTCTTGAATGCCTGTGAGCAAATCGGGGTGGATCCTGGCAATGAATATCTGGACTCCGAAGACCTGGCCTTGCAACTGCCCGACTTTTCTGTGGAAAAGATTGATCATTTGCGACAGGTCGCGATCGCGGTTGTTTCTTTAGACCCCAGAGGGGATGAGGGCGCCCCCGGCCGTGAAAAGTCATTGAGAAACAGTGTCGGCACCACAGACCCGAATCTTGTGGCCATGGAAAATGCCGAAGTGGCCCAGGAAGTGGCGAAGCGCATGCCTTTCTTTATCAGGGAGCAGAAAAAGAGGCTTCAGAAACGTTTTGAGGTCATTTTCCAGGCTAGGATTTTACCCGTTTTGCGTTTCGAACGGGAAGAGATGACGTTAAAGGCGATTGGCGAGAATTTCGGAAAGGTGAACGGAGAGGCTGTCCGCCAGAACGAAGTCAAAGTCATCCGGTTCCTTCATCGGATCCTTTTCGACATGAAGCTTACGCCCGAGGATATTTTCAAAGGGCTCGACAGCCGCCGGGTGCGGAAATTTTTTGTCAAAAGAGATAAATCAGGAAGAGTGGTCCACAATATTTCCCTGGCATCCCAGAAAAAAGGCGCTGAGGACCATGGCAGGGAAGCTGTTGGTTTTAAAAAGATGGGCGAGATGCTCCGGGCCCTTATTGAAGGCTTGATAGGAAAGTCAGAGGCCGCGCTTTTAGCGGAAGAGGTTTTTATTGCGGACAACCGCCCGGGCAAGGCGGATATCTGGAACTACGGTCTTGATGAAGACCGGATCAAGCGGCTTCTTCTTGAGCGCGGGTATCTGCACGATGAAATCGAGTGGTTTATCGACCAAGTCCGCACCCACGAAAGTGAGCCCTCGGAATCAGCCGCTTAAAAGGCCCAGGCCGGTAAAATAAAAAGCCAGATGCAACACGGCGTGTATGCGTTTCTCCCCTCTTCCGATGCGCCTCGCAAGGAGGCTCATTGCGAAGACCAGTTTATTGAGAAAAAAATCAGAAAGGGTATCCCTGTCAGGGATTACGACGTTGATAAGGAGGAGATGCGCCGCGTCATGGAAGAAAGCGGAAGAGTTTTAACGCGCGAAGAGGAGCATGTTCTTTTCCGCGCGCTTTATGCCGCGAATCTCGATCTCGATGAGAGGGATGGTCTTAAACAATTTTTGATCGGTAAAAACGAAGGCCTTGTCAAAGAGTTGATTTTAAGGCTTCATGTCCCGGAAGATATGTTTGAGGATGCCCGTCATGAGGGTCTTTTGGGCCTGCTGGCCGCGCTTGCAGATTTTGACCCTGAAATGGGAACAAAGTTTTCCACTCATGCGTTTTATTTCATCAGGCATGCCATCGGCCGAGCCAGGTTTAAAGGGGGTGTCATCCAGACGCCGCACCACTGGCAGTCGCGCGTGTGGCACTACCAGCAGATATTGCCGGAACTTAAAGAAACTCTTGGTCGTGAGCCTTCTGTAGAAGAAATTGCCTCGGCCATGAACCTTTCCGTGGGTGAAGTCGAACGGCTTGTTTCTTTCAGAGGGTACAAAATTGTTTCATTATCCAAACCCGTCGGCAACAAGCGCGGCGATGGAGATGCTGTTTGGGGAGACTTTATCGGCGAGGAAGACAGCCCTGTTTTCATAGATGATATTGCCGCGCGCATGGGGGTGCTTTCTCGCCGCCAGCAGGTGATTATGAAAATGCGTGCCGGCATGGGAACCCAGGATAATGAGAGCTACACGCTTGATCGCATCGCCCAGATATTCCGCGTGACCCGGGAGCGCATCAGGCAAATCGAAGCCTCGGCCGTTAAAAAGATGCGCGATGCCGGCCCCTCGACGCCCAAAGGCGCGAAATTCTCGCACGACCATCTGGATGTGTATCTTGTGGAGGTCAAAGGCATCCTGCCGACCAATAAAAAGTTCGAATATCTTTTGCAAGGCCAGGAGACGGGGGGACTCAAGGCGTTAAGCCTTCTTTTGGATATCCCCCAAGACGTTATTTCCACAGCGATTGTGCAGCCGTCGAAAGCTGTTGCCAAGAGTGATGACGTAAAACTGTTACGCGCCATCTGGCAGAAGCTGGCCTTTGTAAGCCGGCGGATAATGGAAATCCATTTCGGCCTTTTCGGCGAACGCATGGAAGACCCCGCGCGTATCGCCGCCATGCTTTCCCGGGAAATAAACACGCCTGTTGCCCGTCAATTGACGCCGGACAGGGTTCTTTTCCGCCTGCAAAGGACTATAGCGCAACTGCGAGATACCGCAAGGCCGCAGGCCGTGCGCGAGCGCGTCAGGAGGGCCATTTTTCTTGTGGCCCCGGATATTATCCGTCGATACGAGAACCTTAATTCCCTGAGTGAAGGGGATGCGGAGCGCCTGAGGGCGGATATTTATGCGCTGCCGCTTTCTCTTATGGACCTTGCCAATCTGACAGCCACCAGCCGTAATCCTTTATGGGGAGGGTCAGGATATATTCCGATGCTGCAACTCTTTTTCGCCAGGCTTGGGCTCAATCCCATGGGGTTTGGGCTTGATTGGAGAACAGAGGCCAGTGCACTGCGTTCTGTTCGTTATATGCTGGCGAAAAAAGCGCCGTATATCATGCAGCGCTACAGCCGCCTCGACAGCCTCTCCGAAGACGATGTCGAACGCTTGAAAGACGACATTTATTCCCTGCAGAAAGTTCATATCCAGGCGTGGGGATTGGTGACCGGAACCTATATTCATCAGGTGCCGTGGTTTAACGGCAGTTATAAAGAGATGCTCAGACGAGCTTTTCCACGGCTGAAATTAAATGTCCTGGGCTGGGGGCCTGACTGGGGCACGAAAGATCTGGGACGGGCATCTATACGTTTCCGCCTTGAGCGCGACTTGCCAGGATTCAGGAAAGATTTGAGTGAGTTTTCAGGAATGCCAGAGGCGGAAAAAGAAAAAGTCCGCAGAACGCTGTACCAGCTGACGCAGGGGGACATAAAAACGCTCGGACTCGGAAGCCTTCTGCAAAAGCGGGCCGTGCCTTATTGGAGGGGCAGGCTGAAAGAAGCTCTCATGGATACTTTCCCTGAGCTTGGGCTTGATCCTTTGGGCTTTTTACTGGATTGGTCCAATGAGCAAAGGGGCATCGCCTCTGTGCGCTATGTTTTCTTGAGAGAAATTCCCCATATTGTTCAGGAATACGAGAAGCGCGACGACCTTGATGATGAAGGCATAAGCCATCTTCGCGACCGGATTTTACGGATAAGGTCAGCCCACCTGAATGTATGGGGCCTTGCCGCCGCCTTGAACAAGCGGCTTGCCCCGTATTTCCACGGGGATTACCGTGAGGTTGTCATGGCGTTCTTTTCCGACCGCCGGTTAAACCTGACAGAAGAAGCCTTTGTGAAGATGCGCCGCAGTGAATATGAAAGAAGATACTCCTGGGGATTGGGTATTGAAGAAGACGTATTCAATATTCAGGATGCGGTCATGCGAAACCGTCCCGATATTATGGACAGGTATCAAAGACGCAGCCGTCTTTCTTCAAAGGAACTTGAGCTGTTGCGGGAAGATATTTACGCCATACATTCCGGACACTTTGGGCTTTGGGGCGTTGGAAGCGTTTTGGATGCCTCGAAGGCTCCTCATTTTAAGGGAAGCTATGTCCATGCCTTGCTTGAGGTTTTTAGTGAGTTGGGGCTTAAACCCTTAGGTTTTGGCCTGGACTCTTCTTCGTTGGAAGCCGGGATACGTTCTATCCATTACGTTATCGAGCGGCAACGTCCCTCTATCATGAGGCGTTACCTTAAGCGGGAACATCTGAATGAGGGTGAGAGATCCCTTCTTCGTCGGGATATTTATCTTGTTTCGAGCGCGCATTTTTATGCCTGGGGTCTGGATGCTGTTTTAGAGGAAGGACGGATCAAGGAATTTGAAGGCAAGTATTCGCTGGCGCTTATGAAGGCCTTCCCGGATATCGGCCTTAACCCCCTGGGTTTCCGACTTGCCATGAAAACAAAAGAGGAGGCCCTGGCCTCGACACGTTTTGTTTTGGAAGAGAATGCTCCATACCTCATGCATCGGTATGCCATGGCCTCTGAATTGCCCGTTCTTGAGCAGGAACATTTAAAAGAGGAAATTTACGGCCTTGCCCGCGCTGATCTTGAGCTGTGGGGTTTGAGTTTTATTCTGGATCAGAAGGCCTTTTTCAAAGACGGGTATCGTGAGCTTTTGATGACTGTCTTTTCTGCTCTTTCGCTTCACAGGCTCGGGTTTGGGCTTCTGTGGAAAACCAAGGAGATGGGGCTTGAGTCCGTTCATTACGTTTTGGAAAGGAAAATACCGGATGTCATGCGTCTTTACCGTAACATCGAAAATCTTTCTTCCGAAAAAATCCGGGCGCTTAAAAAAGTCATCATCGGTATCCAGGAAGCCCATTTGATGTACTGGGGGCTTGGGCGCGCCACCATGAAAGATTTGGCCCCGTATTTTGGAGGCAGTTATATCACGGTTCTTATGGAGGTTTTTGCCCATCCGGGACTGAGACTCACGCGCGCTGATTTTGAAAAGAGAAAACCGGAAATGCTCAGCCGCCTTATCGAGGAGCTTCTCAAAGAACAGTTTTCCGCCAAGACAGAGGAGGTCGCGTTGCCGTCTATTCAGCAACAACCCCAAAGCCGCTTGTTGGCCGGACAGGAAGTGGAGAAGCGTCTTTCGGGTTACGATGACAGCGAGCGGGAGGGCGCCAGGGTTTACTTCCGTAAATTATTGGCGATTATCCGCAGGATCGACATTGACTGGGAACTGGTTTATTCGCTCGCTGTTAGGATGCGCCGGGCGTATACGGCCAGGACAGTGCGTTTGAGTTTTGTCGAGAAAGACATTTTGGAAGAAGCCGAGGCCATTCTCAGGGAAAATGGTTTTGAGTTTGAGGAGCCACGTCACAACATATCCCTTTCTGCCCTGGATGAAGGCGCGCGAAGGTTCCCCAAAGTGAAGGCAGGATTTCAGCGCATGCGGCGCATGCTTGCGGAATTGATTGAATACCTGAGGGATGCCGGCCGCCTGGAAGGCGTGACAGGGCCTGTCTTTGTTGCTGACAATAACCCCGATAAAGATGCGGTCTGGAATTACGGCCTGAAAGACGATGAGGTCATAAAAATTCTGAGGGACAAAGGCTATTCCCGCGCGGAAAGCCTCTGGTTCGTGGAGCAGGTTTCTATTCATGAAAAAAGACTTTCCGAGGAAGCGGCGCTTACGGCCCAGGCCAAGAAAATGGAACGCCAGATGAAAAGCCGTTTCTGGATAGTTCTAGCTATTGTCATGGCCGGTATTTTCGGTGTCGGCGTTTCTTTGGCGGAGACGACATCCTCTTTGGGAGACACATTGAGGGAGGCCGGCCTGCCAGAATCCCTGGCGCAGCTTGCGGCCGTATTCTTATACGGGGCTTCGGTGTCCGCGGCCTTTGGTTTGACCTTGAAATTTATAAGGACAGCGTATAACGGCCTGGTGTGGAGTCCGTCGGCAGAAACCCTCAGGCTTTTGAAAACAGGCAGCGACGAGGAATCCGCTCTGGCCAGAGAAGGCCGCAAGAAAGAGCCCCTTCCGTTATATGGCCGTTTTATTCAGGCCAAAGATATTTCCGGTCTGGATATGGAAATTCCGCCGGATATCAGTGCCGCTCTCGCCTCCCTGCAGCCGGGAAGAAAACGGGAAGTGGCGGGTGTTTTCCCGTATTTTGATAAAAAGAAAGATAAAATCGTAGCCGGAGCCTTTATCCAGATCCTTTATCAGCAGGGGCTGACGCAGGTCCGTTTCCTCCGGGCGCAGGGCTCGCTCTGGTACCGTATTCCGGAGGGTTTTGTGAAGCAAGGGATTGGAAGGAATACTTCCGCGGATATTGAAATTTCCTATGAACTGTCTTTGGGCAAAGAGGGGGAATCCGCTGACAGGTTTAAAGAAGTTTTTGCGAAGCTGAAGAATATCCTTCCCGGCTGGAGAAAAAAGGAATCCCGCGCTCCGTCTTCAGCCCAGGCCTTTTCTCGTATCAGATTTTTTGAAAAAGAACGCCTGCCTCTTAAAAGGCAGATAGAAATTTTCTTTGCGGCCCTCCGTTTTAACAGGATCATGCGCCACAAGGCCATCTTCTGGTGGGTGACGAGGTATTCGGAATCCCTTATGGTCGGGCTTGTCTCTGCAACGGTGCTTGCTTATATGGAAGCCAGCGGCATTCTTACATGGGTGGATTTGATTGCCCTTATTTTCCCTGCGGTGATCGCTCTTCTGGGCGGTCCGATTGTGAACAAGAAAATCATAGAGTATGTTCTCGACCGCCGCGACAGGCGGGCGGACGAGAAAGAGACAAGCGTTTGGGAGAGGTTTGTCCAGAATATTCATGTCCAGGGGAGAATCAAACAGGCTTACCGCGTTTACGGCAGGGTCAATATTGTGACCAATGTCATCTTTTTGATACTTCTTCCTGCGGCAAGTTTTAGCGGGGCGCCGGGCGCCGGGCTTCTTTTGACGCTTGCGCCGGCGGTCTTTTTCATGCTCAAGATCATCCTGGAGTACGCCTTCAGGATTTTCCTGGATTTTCTTCAGGCCTGCGAGGAAGAGGTTGATACGGCTGAGCTCTTTTCATCCGAGGCCGCGGTCCGCGAGGGTTTTTCGTCGTATTTCCCGACAATTCTTGCCATCGAACAGAGGCTGCTGAAGGTTTTGAACCTCGCGGCGTTCTTTTTGGGTTACGGCATTGTGGGGCTTGGCCTTCTCAAATACGTTTTGCCTTCGGTATTTATTTTGTCCGGTATTTCCATCGCCGCCGGACTTTTGTATCCCGTGTTTTATGGGGAAAAGCATGGTTTTATTGTGTCTTTCGCAACAGATATTTTCTTGCCGACTAGAAAACAAAACATGCTGGGCATGAAAGACGGGACAGTTCTTGAGTTCAGGCCCAAGGATATCCGCATCTGGAGCACGATAGACCCGATTCCTGACGGGGAAAACTCTTCCTGGCTTCCCCTGATTGAGGCATTAAGGCCTGTGCTGTATTATAAGGAGGAGCCCAGGGTGACTTTGGAACAGCCGCGGTTTAAAAGGCCGTATATTCTCATCACTTCAGGCCGCGCCCCTCCTGTGATACTGAGACGTTATAATGCCTATCCTGTTTCTTTAAGCGATGTGAAGGTCGAGAAAAAGGATGACGAATGGCTCGTTGTGATCGGCCAGCCTGTCATGAAGAAAGAAAACCCTGCCGTTGAAAGCCATAATATTTCTCTTTCATCCCAGAAAACCGGAGCTCAAAATTATCCCGAGCAGGCCATAGGGTTTAACCTTATGTAGGAAATGCTTTTACGCCTCATTGATATTTTGCGTAAAAAACTGTCTTTGACAGAACGTCCGAGCCGGATATTTATCGCTGACAACCATCCCGGCAAGCCTGATATTTGGAATTACGGGCTGGATGAGGAAAAGATCAAGGGCCTTCTCCTTGAAACAGGTTATCGGCATGATGACATTGAGTGGTTTATCGACCAGGTTCGCACGCATGAAATGGGGGCGTCAGAACCTGCCGCATTAAAGGCTCAGGCTGAAAAAATCAGAAACCAGATGATGTATAAGGTCTACGCGTTTCTTTTGCCTGCGAAAGAAAAACGTCACGAAGCCCTTGAGCCTGTGGCGAGCCCCGTAGACCTTAAGACGGCCAGGGAATATCTGGCCGCAGGTTTGCCGCGCATGGCGCAGAAGGGGAAGTTTGCCCAGGGCCGTGCATCTATCCGCAAAAATCTTTTTAACGATATCAAAAA
>JADFYI010000030.1:2719-15169 GCA_015233145.1 Candidatus Omnitrophota bacterium | reverse complement strand
CTTTTGCGTTGCTGGAAAGCATCAGGAGCTGTCTTAAATGTGAACTGGTTACATTGGCGTTATCGACGGAAGAGCGAAGAGCCCAGTATCAACAGAAGGGTGTGAAGATATTTCTGCCGTGGCGTCCATTTAGATTGGCAAGTGGATTGGAGGCGTCGTTGGAGTTGTGCCTGATGTAGTCCAGGGTAGTAATTTTAAGGGACAGCGGGGTGCTGACGCGGTGTTCAGCGGAAGAATTCTAACAGAGACCAGTTTGAAAAAAGCGCTTGGCGCGCGACTGTGATCCAGGGGGGGCAAGATGCTCATTCGTAAGAAATTTCATGACATTGGCAACGAGCTTAATATGTTTCTGGCGTTCATCGCCTGTGCGGAGGCGAAGCTGGAAAATGCGGGCGCCAAGGAAGATGCAGATAAACTCGGCTGCGCAGATATGGAGCAGAGGGTTTTGGCTCTGAACGAGCACGTTATGCAGCTCAAGAAGGTTGTTTATGAGCTTATCGGACCCGATCGGATGATCGAAGATGTCCTGGTCGAGATCGAGCGGCGGAACACGGGCATCAGGATCGTGGTCGCAGACACCGATGAGAAGGTGCAAGGCGACGTGAAAGAGATGGTCAGGGACCACGGGTACCAGTTTCATGTTGCGAAGGATCTTGAGGATGCCAAGCGCGCCGTGGCTGAGAAGCCGCCGCATATCGTGATCTGCGGCGTTGATGGTCTCGAGTTCCTGAAGTCCGTCAAGAAAAGTCAGCCTCAAATCAAGTGCGTTGCTCTGATGGGATCTGAAGATGGTACGGCACTGATGGATGAGGTTAAGGCTTTGGGTATTGAAGCGGTTCTGACCAAGCCGCTCAAGGCGCGGCAGCTTGACGGCCGAGTGACCGAGCTGGTCGTTTCGCTGGCTCATTGATCTGGCAGAACATTTCGGGGATATCTACGAAATGCCTGATTTTTTAAGAATTTTTTCATTGTTAGCAGGGCCATCCTGATATGCGATCTCATGATTTGGGTAAAGAAGGCGAGGCTTTTGCGCAGGAATTTTTAACAGCGCAAGGCTATGCTATCCGCAAGACGAATTACCGGACAAAATTCGGTGAGATTGATATTGTGGCTGAACAGGGCGGATGCGTGTGTTTTATTGAAGTCAAAACCCGTGAAAAAAACGGCTGGGATGCCTTTGAAGCGATTGATAAGAAAAAACAGAAGAAAATGATCCGCGTGGCCCAGGCGTATCTTCTTCGGTATTATGAAACCGTGGATGTCCTTTCCCGTTTTGATGTCCTGGCGGTCTATGAAGGCGCGGAGGGGCTGCTTTCCGGTGAACTTTTACAAAACGCCTTTGAATGCTGATTTTTTACGAAATAGTTGCAAAAAGAAAAAAGTTTGGGTATCATAAAATTACTAATAGAAAAATTTCCTCGGATTTTTTAGGCATTTCACCAAAAAAACTCAAAAATTAATCCATAAATCCCGTTTCTGTAGCGCAAAATCCTTCATGACGCAATATTCATCCTCGACTTTGGCACAATATCTTGACCGGTTAGCCGCGCGGGAACCTGTTCCGGGCGGCGGGTCTGCGGCTGCGCTTTCTGCTGCGTTGGGGAGCTCTCTCATTGCCATGGTCTGCGGGTATTCCCTGGGCAAGGGCAAGCCCCTTTCTGTTGAGAAAAAGATTAATGATATTCTGGCTCAATCCACTCAGGCAAGGTTAAAGTTCCTCAATTGGGTCACTCTGGATGCGCGGGCGTATCTTAATGTCATCAAGACCAAAAAATCTGACAAGTTTTCTTATAAGAAGGCATTGAAGGAGGCGGCTGCCATCCCTCGCGATTTGAGGACATTGGCACGGTCTCAGCTTAAGATGACAAGCTATCTTTATAAGGAAGGCAATCCCTACCTTTTAAGCGATGTGAAAGCGGCAGAGGAGTTCTTAAAGGCCGCCATCAATACAGCCAACATTATGATTGAGACCAATCAATGAGCGCAAAAATTCTTGACGGCAAGGCCCTGTCTTTAAAATTACAAGCCGGGTTAAAGGCTGAAGTGGAACGCCTGAAAATGGAGACCGGCAAAACGCCCCGGTTCATGAATATTGTCATCGGCAGCGACCCTGGCGCCGCTTCGTACGGCAAGTCGCAAAAAAAGGTTGCTGACAATATCGGGGTTGATTATCAGTTTTCTCACCTTCAGCAGCATGTGACCCAAAAAGAGCTGATTGACCATATCCGGTTCCTGAATGAAGACCCTGCAGTTCATGGCATTATGCTTCATAAGCCTGTGCCCGAGGGCATTGATTTTAAGGAGGCTGTTAACGAAATTTCTTTTCATAAAGATTTGGAAGGCATGACCCTGATGAACTTGGGTCAGCTGTTCCTCAATCGCACCAAAATTATCCCGTGCACCGCGGCCGGAGCCATGGCGCTTTTGGAATCAAGCGGTGTTAATCTGGCGGGTAAAAATGCCCTTGTGGTTGGCCGCAGCGAAATCGTGGGCAAGCCCATGATGCTTCTTCTTTTGGAAAAAAACGCGACGGTCACGGTGTGTCATAGCGCAACAACTAAGGCCAACCGCCTTGTGGAGGAAGTGAAACGCGCTGAAATCCTGGTCGTGGCCATGGAGCGGGCGGGTTTTATTAAAGGCGAGTGGGTGCGTGAGGGCGCTATTGTTATTGATGTGGGCATTAATGAAGATGCCCAGGGCAAGATTGTTGGCGATGTCGAGTTCGACGAGGCCGCGAAGAGAGCTTCTTTTATTACTCCGGTTCCCGGAGGGGTTGGCCCTGTGACTGCGGTATGTTTAATGAAAAACGGTATTGAGATGTTTAAACAATTTGTGGGGAAGGTATAAATGGAGAAGTTTGTTGTTGTTGGCCAATCCAGGGCCGTTGTGACAGCTGTTAAAACCATCAGGTCATTGCGCCCTGAAGCATTGGTTACGATTGTGAGTTGCGACGGCCAATATCCGTATGACCGTTTTTTATTGCCATTGCTTATCGGACGGAAGCTGAAAGACAAAGACCTTTTTTTGGAAACAGAGGAATTTTATAAGGCGAATAACATTGAAGTGATTCTTGATAAAGAAATTACCCGCATCAACTTTAACCGTCGCCGGGTTTTTCTGGCGGAAAGAAATTATGTGGATTATGACGTTTTAATCATGGCCGACATGCCAGGTATCCGCCTGCCTGAAATCAAGGGCAACCGCCGTACGGGTGTGTTTCATTTAAGCCGCCTTGAAACAGTCAAAAGCCTTATTCGCTACCTTCCATTCACAGAAACAGCCCTTATCCAGGTGACAGGGGCTGTGGGGATTGAGACAGCGCTTTTTTTAAAAGCATTAGGCAAAGAAGTTTTGGTTTCAACTTCCCAGGAAAGGCTTTTGGCCGAGGCGCTCCCAGCGGAATCTTCCAATCTTTTGGCAGCGCTTTTGGAAAAGCGGGGGATCCGAAGCCTTTTGAATAATAATCTTGATGATATTTTAGGCGATAGTGAGCTTAAGGCCGTGCGTTTTAAATCAGGCAAGGTTATGGCGTGTGACATGGTTCTTTTTGAAGACGTTGCCCCTGATTTAAGATTTTTGAATGACAATGACCTTGTTCTGACAGAACGTATTCATGTGACAGGCTCCATGGCGTCGAACATGGCCAATGTCTATGCCTTAGACTCGCTTTGCCAGATGGAAACCCCGAAAATCATGGGAAGTTATTCTTTGGATCCTGCGTTGGCGGATCGTCAGGCCGAGGTGGCGATAAAAAATTCTTTGGGAGAGGCCGCGGTATTGGACAATATCCCGCCGAAGGCTTCCATAAATTTTGAGAAATTGTTTACAGAGACGGAACTGGCCGAGGTGCGGACGCTTCAGTCGGGATCCCCTCTTTGTTCAACCCCCTTGCAAAATTGAATTTTATGTATTATCCTTGCGCTATCAGATATCGACATAAACACCCGTGCTTTCTTGCGGCCTTCTTTTTTATCCTGACGTTACTTTTAAGTTTTCCCCCGACAGCTACAGCTGAAACAGACAATGAACAGGCCAAAATGTTTCGGCAATCAGGGTTGGAAAGCCAGCATTCCGGTGATGATAACATGGCGCTCTTTTATTTTTCTCATGCCGCGGTTTTTGCCCCCAAAAGTGCGGAAATTCAAAACGATTTGGGGACTTCCTATGAACGCCTGGGCAAGTTTGATGATGCCGAGGCCAGTTACCGCAAGGCCATAGAGCTTGATACAAAATATCTCCCGGCGTATTTTAACCTGGGGTCTTATTACAAGAACCGCCTTCAGTATGAACTGGCCATTCTGTATTTTAAACAGCGTATTGCCATGGGCAAGGCCAATGACCCCTGGACGCTTAAGGCCCAGGAAGAAGTGGAGAAAGTTTATTCCCAGGCCCCGCAGTTTAAGAACATGCGCACCCTTGATGCGGCGGCAGAGTTGGAACACCAGTTCAAAGAAGACAAGGCCAGGGGAAAAATAACAGTGAGCCGCCAGCAACAGATGGATTATCGCATGATGATGGACAGGGGCCTTGTTGCGTACAAGGCCGGGAACTATGGCGAAGCCGTCGAGTGTTTTGAAAATGCGCTTATGATCAAGCCTAATGATGCGCCGGCAATCCACGCGCTGGAACGCGCCAGGATTTCCAAACGTCAGGCTGATGTTAAGGAAAATTTGACAAAAGAAGCCCGGGAGAACCGCAGTTTGATTATGAATAAATACCTCGATGAGGCCAAACCATAATCCAGTCCAAAGACAGGCATTAAAATCCTTTCATGAGTGAAAACCGGATATTTCTTATTGATGGCCATGCCCTTTGCTACAGGGCGTTTTATGCTGTTTCGGAATTGAAAAATTCCAAGGGACAGCCGACTAACGCGGTTTTCGGGTTTGTGAATATTTTAAAAAGGATCATGAAAGAGCATTCCCCGAAGTATATGGCGGTGTGCTTTGATGTGAGCAAGGATACGAAGCGAAAAGAAAAATATGCGGATTATAAAATCCATCGTCCATCCATGCCTGAAGGGCTCGCCGAGCAGATTCCGGTTATTCGCGATGTGATCCGTGCTTACAGCATCCCGATCTTTGAAAAAGAAGGTTTTGAGGCTGATGATGTCCTGGCCACTTTAGCGCAACGTTTTGGCGCCAAAAGTCGCGAGGTCGTGATTGTGACCGATGATAAGGACATGTATCAGCTCGTTGGTGAAGGCGTGCGGGTTTATAACAGCCGCAAAGATATGCTCATGGGCCCCCAGGAGACCCTGGAACGTTTTGGCGTTCCTCCGGAGCGGATTGTGGATTTTATCGCCCTTGCAGGGGATACGAGCGATAACATCCCCGGGGTTCAGGGTGTGGGCGAAGTGACAGCCAGGAAACTTGTTTCTGAATTCGGAAGCCTTAAAAATATTTTTAACAATCTTGATGCCATTAAGGGCAAACTTTGTGACAAGCTTAAAGCAGGGCATGATTCAGCGATGTTAAGTTATGACCTTGCCACCCTTGATTCGAAAGTACCCTTGGATTGCGAGCTTGAAGACATTCGCCTTAAGGCGCCTGACCAGAAAAAACTTCTAGCGCTTTTTCATGAACTGGAGTTTCGGAAACTTGCAGGAGAGCTCGATGCAGGATCCGATGACACGGCCGCTGTTGTTAAGGTTGATGAGGTGTCTTTTGACGTTAAAGCCCTTGTGAGTGAAGCGAAAAACAAAGGATTTTTAGCCTGCCACCTTATTTTTAATAAGACGGAAGCTGGCGGCCAGGAGATTTCTTTTATTTATTGCGCGGCAGGGGAAAAGGTTTTTCGCCTTTTGCCGGGAGAATTTGTGGCAGCGAAGGCCGTTCTCGAAGATGAAACGGTTCATAAAACCGTTTATGACGTTAAAGAATTTTACAAGCTTTGCCTGAAAAACGACATAACCCCTAGAGGGGAAATTTTTGATTGTCATCTCGCCGGGTATATCCTCAATTCCGGGATGTCGTCATTTGCAGCCGATGCCATGGCCTGGAGCCACCTGCATGTTGCGGTGAGCGATGAAGACCGCCCGGCCCAGGAAGTTCTTTTGTTTGAGCGCCTGGGGGAGCTGCTCCTAAGGCAGCTTAAGGACACTGGCCTTATTTCTCTTTATGAAAATATTGAGTTTCCACTCTCCCGGGTTTTGGCGGATATGGAACTGGCGGGAGTGAAAATCGATGAAAATCTTTTAGAGGCACTTTCCAGGGATTACGAGAAGCGCTTGTCTTTAATGACGGAAAAACTTTACAGTCTGGCTGGCGAGCAATTTAATTTAAATTCTCCCAAACAGCTGGGTGTCGTGCTTTTTGAAAAATTGAAGCTGCCGGTTGCCAGGCGCACTAAAACCGGATATTCCACGGATGAAGAGGTTTTGACAAAGCTTGCCTCCAGGCATGAGCTGCCGGCCCTTGTTCTCAATTATCGCGGCATGACAAAACTTAAGTCAACGTATATTGATGCTATCCCCAGGCTTAGGGACCCCAAAACCGGACGGATCCATTGTTCTTTTCACCAAACCGGGGCTGAAACCGGCCGTTTGAGTTCCAGCCGTCCGAATTTGCAGACCATGCCTGTGCGCAGCGATGCGGGCCGGGAGATCAGGAAAGCTTTCGTGGCCGGGGAGAAAGATAATCTCCTTTTGTCTGCCGATTATTCGCAGATCGAGTTAAGGGTATTGGCGCACCTGGCCCAGGAACCGAGCCTGACAAAGGCGTTTTTAAACGGGGAAGACATCCATACATTTACCGCCGGGCTTATGTTTGAGATCCCGCTGGATAAGGTGACGAGCGAAATGCGTTATAACGCCAAGCGCATTAATTTCGGCATTGTTTACGGCATGAGCGCGTTTGGATTGGCTAAGGACCTGGGTATTTCTCAAAAAGAGGCCCAAAATTTTATTGATCTTTATTTCTTGAGGTATCCGGGCATCCAGGATTTCATGCGCCAGGAAATTGAAAAGGCGCGTTTGAAAGGTTATGTGGAAACCATGTTTAATCGCCGGCGTTATCTTGCGGAAATCCACAGCAAGAATCCGGCTGTGCGGTCGTTTGCCGAACGCCAGGCTGTGAATACGCCGGTGCAGGGCTCGGCCGCAGACATGATAAAGCTTGCGATGGTGAAGGTTCACGAAGAAATTCTTCTTAAAAAGCTTAAAGCAAAGATGATCATCACGGTTCATGATGAAATTGTCTTGGACGTCCCTCAAAAAGAGGTTAAAGCAACAGCGCCGATGGTCAAGGCCTTGATGGAAACAGTATGTCAGCTGTCAGTGCCGGTGGTCGTAACAGTCAAGGCCGGGAAAAACTGGGCTGAGATGGAGCAGGTATGAGGATTGTTTTTGTGGCATCTGAAGTTGTCCCTTTTGCAAAGACCGGCGGTCTGGCTGACGTTTGTGGCACGCTGCCGTTGGCTTTGGAAAGGCTTGGGCATGAGATTATTGTGATTATGCCCCGGTATTCAGGCATTGCCGCTGAGAAATTTATCCCGGGCCGGGTGAGCACCTCCGGGCTTGGTCAGGGCATCAAGGTTTATTTTATTGAGAACAAGAAATTTTTTGATCGACCTCATATTTATGGCGGGGCAGAGGGGGATTACCCGGACAGCCTGGAGAGGTTTTCATTTTTTTGCCATGAGGCGCTTCGCCTTTTAAAAGATTTGAAAGAGCCTGTTGATATTATTCATTGCCATGATTGGCAAACAGGGCTGTTGCCCCTTTTGGTTAAAAAAGATGCTGAAGCTGACAGCTTTTTTCAAAAGACGAGAGTTGTTTTGACGCTTCATAATTTGGCGTATCAAGGGGTTTTCCCGAAGGGGCAGTATAGCAAGCTTGGTATTGGCACGGGCATGTTTAACGAGGAGGGTGTCGAGTTTCATGGAAAAATCAATTTGCTTAAGGCGGGGATTCTTTTCAGTGATCTTGTGACAACCGTGAGCCCCGGGCATGCCAGGGAAATAGTGACTTCGGAGTTTGGCTACGGCCTTGAGGAATTGTTGCGCCAGAAAAAAGGTTGTTTGGTCGGGATTCTTAACGGCCTGGATTATGACCAGTGGAACCCGCAAACAGATCCATTGATTCAGCCGAATTATTCGGATAAAGACTGGCTCGCAAAAAAGATACTGAAAAAAAAGCTTCAGTCAGCCTTCAAGCTCCCATCGTTCGGGGATATCCCGATTTTTGGTTTTGTTTCAAGGCTGTGTTATCAAAAAGGAATTGACCTTTTTGAAAGCGCGTTTGAGTCTCTCATGGAGCGGCCGATTCAGGTGGTGCTTCAAGGGGTCGGGGAAGACAAATATCAGAAGATTGTCCAAAGGCTCGCAAAAAAATATCCGCAAAAATTTTCAGCGCTTATCAAATATGACGAGAGCCTGGCGCATCTTGTTTTTGCGGGGTCTGACTTTCTTTTAATGCCATCGGTTTACGAGCCGTGCGGACTTACCCAAATGATTGCGCTCCGTTATGGGACGGTCCCGATTGCTTCTTATGTCGGCGGGCTTGCGGATACCATTGTTGATTTGAGTGAGGGCGCTCTCAAGGGGAACGGCATTGTGATGCCCAGTTACAGCGTTTCCGGGCTTTTGGAATCCATGGACAGGGCCACGGGGTTTTTCCACCAGAAAGACAAAATGAATGCCCTGGTCACGCATGCGATGTCCCTTCGCTGGACGTGGGATATTTCAGCCAAACGTTATATCGAGTGTTACGAAGAATGCTTAAAGTAGGAATCACAGGAAGTTTTGGGTCAGGCAAGTCAACCGTTGCCGGGATGTTTAAAAGGTGCGGGGCCAAAGTGGTTGATGCCGACGCTATTGTCCACAGGCTTTTGAAAAACGACTCCCGATGTTTGCAAAAAATCCGTGAGGCGTTTGGCCAGGAGTTTGTGACGAAAAAAGGAGCCGACCGCCTTAAGCTCGCCAGGCTTGTATTTGCAGATTCCCGGAAGCTTAAAAAACTTGAGAAAATTCTTCATCCTCTGGCATGGGATGCGGCTCAAAAGGCGTTTCAGTTTTTAGGAGAGAAAAGCATTGTTGTGATTGATGCTCCGCTTTTGATCGAGTCTGGCTGGCATAACAAGGTTGATAAGGTTATTGTTGTCAAAGCCAGAATTGACCAGCAGGTCTTGCGCATCAAAAAAAGGATGGGGTTGGGGCGTAACGATGTGCTTAAGCGCATCAGGCGCCAGATGCCTTTGAATAAAAAACTCAGCTACGCGGATTTTGTGGTCGATAACCAGGGCCCGAAAACCGATACCTATAGACAAGTAAAAGAAATTTTCAGAAAAATATAACAAACATCAGTCCAGGAGGACAGGGAATCATGACGAAAGAAACAAAAGAAAAAAACAATCAAAATGGTGATGATACGAAAGAACGTAATGGCAATGGTAAAGGCGACAAGGGCGGCGCGGTTGAGGCCGCTGAAACATCAGCCCCGGTCGCTGTTTTAAACGGAAATACGAAGACTCTGAATATTGAAGTCCTCAAAGACATGAAAATGTCAGAGCTTTCCAAAACTGCCCAGGATTTGGGCGTGAGCGGCGTGAGCGCCCTTAAGAAGCACGACCTGATTTTTAAAATCCTTCAGGCCCAGGCCGAGAAAGAAGGGCTCATGTTCGGCTCCGGCGTTTTGGAAATCCTGCCGGAAGGTTTCGGGTTTTTACGCAGTGTCAAATACAACTATTTGCCGTGCCCGGATGATATTTATATTTCTCCGTCACAAATTCGCCGTTTTGATTTAAAAACAGGCGACACTGTGAGCGGGCAAATCCGTCCGCCCAAGGAAGGCGAAAAGTATTTTGCGCTCCTCAAGGTTGAGGCTGTGAATTTTGAAAATCCTGAGAAATGCAAAGAAAAGATCCTCTTTGATAACCTGACGCCGCTTTATCCCCACGAGCGTTTAAAGCTTGAAACCACACCTACAGAAATTTCCATGCGCATCATGGACCTTTTGACGCCTATTGGAAAGGGCCAGCGTTCCCTGATTGTGGCGCCACCCTACAGCGGTAAAACCGTGCTGCTCCAGAAGATTGCCAATGCCATCACCTCGAACCATCCTGAGGCGGTTTTAATTGTGCTTCTGATTGATGAGCGCCCGGAAGAAGTCACGGACATGCAACGAAGCGTTAAGGCCGAGGTTGTGTCCTCAACGTTTGATGAGCCGGCAGAGCGCCACGTCCAGGTTGCTGAAATCGTGATTGAAAAGGCCAAACGGCTTGTGGAGCACAAGCGCGATGTGGTGATCCTGCTTGACTCGATCACGCGTCTGGCGCGTGCTTATAACACGGTGGTCCCTCACTCCGGGAAAATTCTTTCGGGTGGTGTGGATTCCAACGCGCTTCATAAACCCAAGCGTTTCTTTGGCGCAGCCCGTAACATAGAAGAGGGCGGTTCCTTGACAATCATCGCCACTGCGCTCGTGGACACCGGAAGCCGCATGGATGAAGTCATTTTTGAAGAGTTTAAAGGCACCGGCAACATGGAACTCCAGCTTGACAGGACTCTTTTCCAGCGCCGTATTTATCCGGCCATTGATATCAAGCGTTCCAACACGCGCCACGAAGAGCTCCTTGTGACCAAAGAACAGCTCCAGAGGATGTGGTTGCTGAGGAAGGCTTTTAGCGACCTTAATTCCGCGGAAGCCATGGAAGTTTTGATTCAAAAGATGTCACAATCCAAGAACAACGAGGAATTCTTGCAAAATATGAATAAATAAGTTATAATTCGCGAACTTTTAGAGTCAATAACATCAAGGAGTCAAGGAAGTCATGAAAGAAGCAATTCATCCCAGTTACGAGTCCACAACGATCACCTGTGCCTGCGGCCAGGTGTTTCATACAAGGGCTACGAAAAAAAACATTCGCGTTGAGATCTGTTCTCACTGCCATCCGTTTTTCACCGGCGACAAGAAGTTCGTCGACACAACGGGCCGCATTGAGCGCTTCCAGAAGCGTTATGCTAAAGGAAAGTAATCTTAAAAAAGCTGAAGACGCTTCAAAACGTTTTTCTGAGCTTCAAGATAAACTTGCTGATCCTCGTGTCATTTCCGACCCTGACGCGTATCAAAAATCCGCCAAAGAATTCGCAGATTTAAAACCCCTGGTTGAGGATTTTGAAAGCTACAAGAAGGTTTGTGGCGAGCTTGAGGATGTTGCGCACATGCTCACCCAGGAGAAAGATCCGGGGCTTCGCGAAATGGCCCAGGCCGAGCTTTCTCACCTTGAGGAGCAAAAGGCCGCTGTTGCCCGCGCCATTAATGAGTATTTCAATCCCCGGTCCAGAGAAAAAGACCGTGATATTATCATGGAAATCCGTGCCGGCACAGGCGGCCTTGAGGCGAGCCTTTTTGCCGGGGACCTTTTTCGCATGTACAGCAAATACGCTGCATCCAAGGGCTGGAAAATCGACCCTATTTCGTTAAGCGAGTCTGAAAATAAGGGCCTTAAAGAAGTCATTTTTAGTGTCAGTGGTAAAGGTGTCTCGAAGAGCCTGAAGTGGGAAAGCGGTACTCATCGTGTCCAGCGTGTCCCGGCCACAGAGGCCTCAGGCAGAATTCATACCTCAGCCGCGACTGTTGCAGTGCTTTTTGAGCCTGAAGAAATTGACATCGTCATTGATCCCAAAGATTTAAAGATAGATGTTTTCCGCGCCTCTGGCCCCGGCGGGCAATGTGTTAACACAGCAGACTCTGCGGTGCGCATTACGCACCTTCCCACAGGGATTGTGGTTGTTTGCCAGGATGAGCGCTCTCAGATGAAGAATAAAGCCAAGGCCATGCGCGTTTTGCGCGCGCGCATGCAGGATGCCAGGGAGCAGGAAATTGCCAAGAAAGAAACAGCCACGCGTAAGGCGCAGGTTGGAAGCGGGGACCGTTCCGAGAAAATTCGTACTTATAACTTCCCCGACCATCGTGTGACAGACCATCGCATTGGTTTTACGACTCATCAGCTTCCCGCTGTCATGGAGGGAGATTTGGATGAGCTCATCCAGGCACTTTTAAAAGCCGAGGCTGACGCTGCCGAGGCTGCATAAAACAGGCAACAGCATTTCCCATGTCTGACGAAGAACTTTTCCTAACAGCTGTCCTTCAGTGCAACCGCACAGAGCTTTATACCCGTGGATGCGAGCTTACGAGCGAACAATCCGGAATTTTTGAAGACATGAAACGCCGCCGCAAAAACCATGAGCCGGTTCAGTATATTACCGGGTTTACGGAATTTATGGGGCACAGGATTAATGTGGGGCCCGGCGTCCTGATCCCTCGACCGGAAACCGAGGTCCTTTGTGACATCTTGATCCAGGCCCTCAAGGCGCAAAATAAACGGGAATATTTTATTTTGGACATTGGCACAGGCTCAGGGTGTATCCCGATTGCCATTTTAAAGGCCATTCCTCAGGCGCGCGTGATGGCCCTTGATGTAACGGAAGAGCCTTTAAGCTTTGCCAAAA
>JADFYI010000030.1:0-2641 GCA_015233145.1 Candidatus Omnitrophota bacterium | reverse complement strand
GTTTCCAAGCCTCCGTATGTCCCGAGCTGTATGCTTTTAAGGCTTCCTATGGATGTTCAACAAGGGCCTTCGCTGGCTTTGGATGGCGGGCCGGACGGTGTGCATTTTTACCGGTTTATCATCCCGACAGCGAAAAAGGTGTTGAAGAAAAACGGGCTTTTGGCCCTTGAATTTGGCGACGGGCAGGCAAAAGAGTTGGAAAACCTCTTTCGCATAACAGGCGGTTGGGATAAAATAAAAATCCATAAGGATAATGCGGGAAAGAAGCGCATTGCTATCGCGGAAAAAACTTAATTTTTAACCTTAAGAAACAATTTAACTATGGACAAAATTATTATTGAGGGTGGAAAAACCCTTAAAGGCGAAGTCAGGATTTCAGGTTCAAAAAACGCAACGCTTCCGATTTTAGCGGCAACGCTCTTGACGGATGAGACATGTGTCTTGAGAAATGTCCCCAGGCTTCTTGATACTCACACCATGGTCAAGCTGTTGAAGTCGTTGGGCAAGGTCGTGGATTGGGACAAGGACAAAATCATCATCATGTCCAACGGCAAAACCAATCCTGTGGCGGATTATAAGCTTGTATCCACGATGAGAGGCTCTATCTGTGTTTTAGGCCCCCTGTTAACAAAGCTGGGGGAGGCCAAGGTATCTCTTCCGGGGGGATGTGTTATTGGTGTCCGTCCAGTGGACCTTCACATTAAAGGTGTGGAGGCGTTGGGGGCCAGGGTTAATATTGATGCGGGTTATATTATTGCCAAGTCCAAAAGGCTTAAAGGCTCGCGCGTTTATTTAGGCGGAGCATCAGGCCCGTCGGTATTGGGCACGGCCAATATCATGATGGCCGCGACATTGGCTGACGGTGAAACTGTTATTGAGTGCGCGGCATGTGAGCCGGAAGTGGAAGACCTGGCCAATTTTTTAAATGAGATGGGCGCGCGCATTAAAGGTCAGGGAAGCCCCCGCATTGTGATTCAGGGTGTTAAAAAATTGCATGGTGCGGATTTTAAAATGTCTCCTGACCGTATTGAGGCAGGAACATTTGTGCTTCTTTCCGCCATGTCCAGAAGCAGTTTCATGATTCGCGATATTGACTATCAGCAGCTCATGGCGCTGGATGATGTTTTGGCCAAGGTCGGCGTTTCTGTTGAGCCGGACAAAAATTGTGTCCGGGTTATCCCTCCCCGGACGCTCAAACCCATGAGCATTACCACGTATCCTTATCCAGGTTTTCCCACAGACCTCCAGGCGCAGTATACCGCGATTATGGCGGTCACCAATGGGGTGAGTGTTATCCGCGACACGGTTTTCCCGGACCGGTTTATGCACATTGCCGAGCTTAACCGCATGGGCGCACGTATCCGCCGGGAAGGCGGCAGCGCCATCATTGAAGGCGTTAAAGAACTGTGCGGCGCCCCGGTTGTGGCCTCCGACCTTCGGGCGTCAGCCGCTCTTGTCATGGCCGGCCTTGTGGCCAAAGGGAAGACAGAAATTCGCCGCGTGTACCACCTGGACCGCGGGTATGAAAATATTGATAAAAAGCTCATGGCGCTTGGCGCTTCCATCAAGCGTGAGAAAGAATAGCAGTATGCTTTTAATGATTGATAATTACGATTCTTTTACTTACAACCTTGTTCAGTATTTTGGTGAACTGGGTGTCACAATTGAGGTGTATCGTAATGATAAAATTACCCTTGATGATATCCGGCGTATGACGCCGGACCGGATTGTGATTTCCCCAGGGCCCAGCAGCCCGGAACATGCGGGCATTTCCATTGATGTGATTCATGCGTTTGCCGGTAAGGTTCCTCTTTTAGGGGTGTGTCTGGGCCATCAGGCCATTGGCCACGCCTTTGGCGGGAATATTGTGCGTGCCCAAAAACTTATGCACGGAAAAACCTCCCAGATCCGGCATAATGGAAAAGACCTTTTTAAAGGGTTGTCCAATCCCTTTACCGCCACCCGGTACCATTCTCTTGTCATCAAAAAAGAAACGTGTCCCGATTGCCTGGAGGTCACGGCTACGTCCGAAGATGATGGGGAAATTATGGGTGTGCGTCACAAGACATTTCCTATCTGGGGCGTTCAGTTCCATCCCGAGTCGATCCTGACCAAAGAAGGCAAAAAAATTCTCGAAAATTTTCTTACTCTTTAGGGAGGCGCATGCAGGCCTTTCTCGACAAACTTCAGCAGAAAAAAAATCTGACGCGTGACCAAATGACTTCGGCCATGACAGACATCATGTCCGGGCGGGCCGGTGAGCATGAGGTGCGTGATTTTTTGGTGCTTCTTAATGCCAAAGGCCCGACCATTGAAGAGATTACCGCTGCGGCCATGATCATGCGTAAATATGTGCTTCTCATTGATACGGACCGCGAGGTTGTTTTGGATACCTGCGGTACCGGCGGGGATAACGCGCATACTTTTAATATTTCAACCATGGCTGCTTTGGTTGTGGCAGGCTGTGGCGTGACAGTGGCCAAGCACGGCAACCGTTCAGTGTCCAGCCGTTGCGGCAGCGCGGATGTCCTTGAGGCTTTGGGGGTTAATATTGCATTTTCCTACGGAGGGCTTAAAGCGTGCCTTGAGGAAATCGGCATTGCATTTTTGTTTGCCCAGAATCATCATCCGGCCATGAAGT
>JADFYI010000029.1 GCA_015233145.1 Candidatus Omnitrophota bacterium | reverse complement strand
TGGATCGCCCTTCATACGGGGCTTTCGAGCGGCGGGGATATTATTCTTATTCCGGAAATCCCTTATGATATCGAAAAAGTTGTTGAGCGCATCAAGGAGAGAAATAAAAAGGGCAAGCGTTTTAGCATAGTGGTTGTGGCTGAGGGCGCCAAACCTAAGGGCGGGGGTGTTGTGGTTCAAAGGATGGTCAAGGATGGCTCTGAGCCTGTGCGTTTGGGGGGGATTAGTTTTGTCCTTGGGAAAGATATTGAAGAGCGGACAGGCATTGAAACACGCAATGTCGTGATGGGGCATCTTCAGCGTGGCGGCTCTCCTACAGCGTTTGACAGGCTTTTGGGAACGCGCCTTGGCGCCAAAGCCGTGGATTTTATTGTGGATGGTGATTTTGGCTATATGGTGGGAGTCAAGGGCGACCAGCTGATTAAAGTGCCCTTAACAAAAGTCGCCCAAGGATCCCGGCTGGTTGAGCCTGGCAATCCTTTGATTCAAATGGGAATTTCCCTGGGAACGTGCTTTGGATTTTAAGAAAGGGATGTTATGCCGAAAACCAAGATTATTTGCACATTAGGGCCAGCCTCGGCAAAATCAGGGGTGCTTCTTAAAATGATGCGCGCAGGCATGGATGTTGTGCGTCTCAATTTTTCTCACGGGAGTTTAGAGGAGCATTTGGAGCGCATCAAACTTGTTCGTTTGCTTAATAAGAAATACCGCCGCCATATCAGGATATTGGGTGACCTTGAAGGGTATCGTATCAGGATCGGAAAACTCAAAAAACCTGTGGAAATCAAAAAGAGGCAGGAAATCTGGCTGGCTCCTCACAGTGCTGGAAAAATTCCCGGAGCGCTCCCTTTTGATTATACCGGGCCGCTCGGCGCGATCAAAAAAGGGCAGTATATTTATATTGATGACGGGAATATTGCGCTGATGGCCGAGGGTGTCTCAAAAGGCGCTTTAAAAACCAGGGTGGTTGTCGGGGGAATTGTTAAGGAGCATAAGGGCATTAATATGCCGGATGTGAAGATTGCTTTTAAGGGGCTGACGCATAAGGACAAAACGCACCTTGATTTTTGCATAAAACACGGTGTTGATTTTATTGCCCAGTCTTTTGTGAGGAACAAGGAGGACATGCTTGACGTGAGAAGGCATATGAAAGGCTCTGGCAGCGGCCGTATTATCGCCAAGATCGAGAATCGGGAAGGCATCAGGAATATTGATGAGATTATTAATGTTTCTGACGGGATTATGGTGGCCAGGGGCGACATGGGGGTTTCTTTGCCGGTGTATGAAGTGCCCATGATTCAAAAGGCGATTATTCGAAAATGCAACAAGGCCAAGAAATTTGTGATTACCGCCACCCAAATGCTGGAAAGCATGACAGAAAACCGCCTCCCAACCAGGGCGGAAGTGACGGATGTGGCCAATGCGATTTTGGATGGGACAGATTATGTGATGCTTTCCGCGGAAAGCGCGGTCGGTATCAACCCTGCGGGGTGTGTGGACATGATGAATAAGATCATCAAGTTCACAGAGACTAATGCTATAATTTTTTGAGAAATTTGCAATGTTTAGCACGCAAGGAGCCAAAAATCACGCACTAATGAGGAAGAGCTAAAAAATTATAAAATTAATATTAGCAGGATTAATATGAAAATTTTGACAGGAGAATATTCGGGCCGTAATTTTTTTAGGCCCATCCATATACGCCCGACACAGAATATCTTAAGAAAAGCGGTTTTTGATATTATTGGCCGGGAATTGGAAGGGATAAGTTTTTTGGATCTTTTTTCCGGAAGCGGGGCTGTGGGACTGGAGGCCTTGTCGTGCGGCGCTTCGGAAGTTCATATGGTGGAAAGGGATCCGAAAGCGGTCGAGACGATACAGGAAAATTTGATGATTTTTAAGCCCATGGAACGGGGTTTAAAGGCTTACGTTGTGGCCCAGGATTCCTTTAAAACCATCAAAGAATTTGCCCGGGAAAACAAGCGTTTTCACGTCGTGTTTTGCGACCCGCCCTATGGGTTGCGGCTGGCAAGAAAAACCTTGAAAACGCTATTGTCGCATGATATATTACACCCTTCTTCATTTGTCATTGTGCAGTATGACGACGAGGAACGGCTTCCGGATGTGGAAGGGAAGCTCAGGGTTGTCAAAAACAACCTGTATGGCACTTCCCGGCTTATTGTCTATCAGAAACAGGAGCATCCCTAAGATGGCGCGTTTGGCGATTTATCCAGGAAGTTTTGATCCGGTGACTTACGGGCATTTGGATGTCATGAAGCGTGCTGTTGCCATTTTTGGCCATGTGATTGTGGCTGTGGCGAAAAGCTCCAGCAAAAAGTATTTTTTTTCTTTGGAAGACAGGCTCGAGATGCTCAAAGAATCCACCCGGGGGATGAAGGGGATTCGCGTGGAATGTTTTGACGGTCTTGTGACCGAATACGCCAGAAAGAAGAAAACGAATGTTTTGATCCGGGGGCTTCGCATGACCTCGGATTTTGAATATGAATTTCAGATGGCACTGACCAACCGCCGGCTGGCAGAAAAAATAGAAACAGTTTTTTTAATGCCTTCGGAACGCTTTTCATTTCTTTCGTCCACTCTTCTTAAAGAGGTTGCCAACCTCGACGCGGACATATCGTCTTTTGTCCCCAAATGCGTTGAGAAGCGATTGAAAGAATGTTTTAAGTCATGAAGATTAAAGTCCGTGAAATTTCAAGCTCGGGGCTCTTGTTCGAGGAGAGTGTCAATCCCCGTGATATCGGCCTTTTGGAAGATTTTATTAATGATGAGGTCCCTTTAACCGTGACCGGCCGTTTTGAGCGGGTGGGGGATTTTATCCTGGCCAAGGTTGATGTGGTTTATGGCGTTGAAAACCACTGCGCCCGCTGCCTTGAGCGGGTCAGCGGCCAGGAAAAGAAGTCTTTTGACCTTGATTTTGAGGCCAAAGCAGGGGTTGAATATATTGACGTCGGTGAGCGTGTCCGCGAAGAAGTGATCATAGGTTATGTCCCCAGGGTCCTGTGCAAGGAAGATTGCAAAGGGATTTGCCCGGGATGCGGCGCTGATTTGAATACAGAATCTTGTGAGTGTGAAAAAAAACATTAAAGGGAGTAACGTGTCATGCCAAATCCAAAACGACAACATTCAAAAGCGCGTACCCGCAGGCGCCGTACCCATCAGAAGCTTACTGTCCTTGATGCCGCAAAGACCGGCAGCGGAAGCAAGGCCGGCTTTTCGCACCGTATTTGTCCGATTACAGGATGCTATAAGGGCAAGCAGGTGGTTGAGCCCAAGGCTGTAAAAGCTAAGGCTTAAGTAAGTCATTCTCGGTTTTGAGCGGTTGAACGGCACAGTAAGGAGCTTACCTTGAGAATTGTCGTTGATGCTATGGGCGGGGATCATGCCCCGGCCAATGTTGTGGCCGGAGTTGTGGCCGCTGTCAAAGAGTTTCCTGTGACGATAACTCTCGTCGGCATGGGAGACCGTGTCAAAACTGAGCTTTCTAAATATTCCTATCCTGATAACAAGATAGAAATTCTTCATGCCTCGGAAGTCGTGGATATGGATGACAATCCTATGGATGTCATCCGCAAGAAAAAAGACAGTTCTATTGCCGTTGGCATTAACCTTTTAAAACAACCTGGATATGATGCCTTTGTCTCCGCTGGAAACACAGGGGCTGTGGTTGCGGCCGCAACACTTTACCTTCGGATGATTGAAGGGGTTGACCGGCCAGGGATCGGGCTTGTGATTCCTCAGGTTAACGGCTACGCTTTTTTGATTGATGTGGGGGCCAATGCGGAGCCAAAGCCAGAGCATTTGTGTCAGTACGGACATATGGCTCGCGCTTACATGCGCGGTGTCATGGGTGTTCAAAATCCTACGGTCGGGCTTGTGAATATCGGGCAGGAAGAAGGAAAGGGTTCTGGCTTTGACAAGCAGGCCTACCAGCTTCTTCAGGAGAAAGTTCCCAATTTTGTGGGTAATGTGGAACCGAACCAGGTTTTTACTAATAAAGCGGACTGCATTGTTTGCAGCGGGTTCGTCGGGAATGTCATTATTAAGATGTCCGAGGGGCTGATGGAGTCTGCTGCCACGGTTCTCAAGCGTGAGATCAAGAAAAATCCTTTTGCCGTTTTAGGGGCTTTCTTGATGATGGGCGCACTTAAAGGGGTCAAGAAGCATGCGGATTACTCTGAGTACGGCGGGGCGCCTTTATTGGGGGTCAATGGCATTGTGATGAAAAGTCATGGCCGTTCATCACCCAAGGCCATTAAAAACGCGATTCGCGCAACCATGCGCGAGGTGGAACATAATATTTTAGAAGAGATGAAAACAGCCGTGGTCAGCTGATAAAAAATTTTTAAGAGGTTGTTAAGATGGTTAAAGTTGGGATTGTGGCTTTGGGGAAGTATCTGCCCCCGAAGAAGATGACAAATTTTGATCTTGAAAAGATCGTTGATACCTCTGATGAGTGGATTATGGCTCGTACCGGTATCAAGGAACGCCGTATTTCTGCTTTGGAAGAAAAAACCAGCGACATCGCGGTGAAGGCCGCTTTAGATGCCCTTCGAAATTCCTCCCTCAAGGCTGAAGACATAGAAGCTATTTTTGTGGCCACGGTCACGCCGGACAGTAATTTTCCGTCTGTCGCCTGTTTAGTCCAGAAAGCCATTGGCGCAAAAAAAGCTTTTGCTTATGACATCAGTGCCGCGTGTTCCGGGTTTCTTTATGCCATGACAACCGCAAAGCAGTTTATTGCCACAGGCATGGTCAAGAATGCCCTGGTTATTGCGGCAGACCGGTTCACGACCATTATCGACTGGAAAGACCGCAACACCTGCGTTCTTTTCGGAGACGGCGGTGGCGCGTGCGTGCTTGCGCCTGTCAAAGAGGGTGGAATTTTATCGGATTATTTGATTTCGGATGGTGAATGTGCGTCTTTGATGGGGGTTGTGCCGGATAAGGTGCGCACACCTTTTGATCCGTCTGTGGATGCAGCAAAACTGCCCTATGTTGTCATGAACGGACAGGAACTTTTCAAGAAAGCAGTTCCTGGCATGGCTGAGGCTGTGGACATTGCCGCAGAAAAAGCCGGGATCCCTTTGGATCAGATCAAATGCGTTGTGCCCCATCAGGCCAATGACCGGATTATTGCAAGCGTGGCCAAACGCGCCGGAATCGACAAAGAAAAATTTTTTATTAACATTGATAAGTACGGCAATATTTCCGCGGCGTCTGTAGTTGTAGCCTTATGTGAGGCTGTTGAAACCGGGCGCATAAAAAAGGGTGACAGGGTTGGACTGGTGGTCTTTGGTGCCGGGCTCGTCGCGGCCGCGAATATCGTTGAGTGGAGTTATTAGGCAGATGAAAAATATTGCTTTGATTTTTCCAGGGCAGGGAGCGCAAAAGGTCGGTATGGGCCGGGAGCTTTATGAGAATTCCGCAGTTGCCAAGGCTGTATTTGATAAAGCCAATGTTGTTTTAGGTTTAAATTTAACGCAGGTGATTTTTGAAGGCCCTGAAGAAAAATTAATGTCAACGGCTTACTGCCAGAGCGCGATTTTTACCATGAGCATGGCTGCCCTTGAGGCTTTTCGTGCCAGTGATGAGGGAAAAAAAGTGGCTGTTCAATATACGGCGGGGTTAAGCCTTGGGGAATACAGTGCTTTGTGTGCAGCCGGGGTTTTGTCGTTTGACGGCGCTTTGAAACTGATCCAAAAGCGGGGGGCGTTTATGGAGGAGGCTGCCAAAGCCAATCCCGGGAAAATGGCGGCTGTGATAGGGGTTGACAAAGATAAGCTTCTTCAGATTTGCCATGAAGCCGGGTGTGAAGTCGCGAATTTTAACGCGCCTGATCAGATTGTCATTACGGGCCTGGCTGATAAAGTCGCAAAAGCGTGTGAACTTTTGGCTGCGGCCGGCTGTAAAAAGGTTATCCCTCTTGATGTTGCCGGCGGGTTTCACTCGTCTTTAATGAAGCCTGCGGCCAGCCAATTTCAAGAGGTTTTGAAAACTGCCGTAATAACAATGACAGATATCAAAGTCATTACGAATGTCAACGCGCGCCCCCAGGTTTCTTCTGATGAGGTTCGTTCAAACCTTCCGAAACAGATTTATTCTTCTGTTCAATGGGTTGATACGGTGAGGTTTATCGCCTCTCAAGGGATTACAGATTTGCTTGAAATCGGCCCCGGGCGGGTCCTCAAGGGGCTTGTCCGAAAGATTGATCCTGCTTTAAATGTTCAAAATATCCAAACGCCGGAAGATGTTGCCGCTCTAAGATTTTGATTCTCCCACCGCGGATTAAATTTTTCATTTTCCATTGAAGGCTATAATTTTTTGGTATAGTGTAATTATATTCTTCTACATTACTTCTATAAGAAATTTCGATATATATATTTATTCTTTTTGGAACGATTATGGCCAGACTATTGATTGTTGATGACGAGTCGGATGTCCGTGAATTTTCACGGAATTTTTTCCGCAAGCGTGGCATCGATGTCTTGACTGCGGCGAGCGGAAGGGAAGCCCTGGCCTTGATTGACCAGACGCGGCCTGACCTGGTGCTTTTGGATATCCGCATGGACGACGTTAATGGTGTTGAAGTGGTGAGGGAACTTCGCCGCAGGAATGACCCTTTGCGGATTGTGATTGTTTCCGGACTTGAGGATGAGTCGATTGTCCAGGAAGTCAAGGCTTTGGGCGTTGCCGGGTTTATTCATAAACCCCTGGTCCTCGAGGATCTTGAAAAAATTGTTTTGTCGGAGTTGAACAGGACGGCATGATAACAGGCGGAATTGATTACAAAAAAGAACTTGAGACGGCCAGCAAGGGCATGATCATGATCCATGACCATATGCTCTTGATCAAGCTTCTGGTCCGTATGATAGTCCGCAAGGTGGAATTGCGTCATGCCGGGATGATTCTTTTTGACCCCAAGAGGGATGCTTATGTTTTGGCTGTTTCACGGGGCCAGGACGGAGAAAAGGTTCCTGAAAATTTTGTTCGTTTTAACTGCGACCATCCGCTCATCAGGATTTTTCACGAAAAAGAGTATAAATACCTTATTGATACCAGAAATGCCCTTGTGGTGGATGATTTAAACCGATTGATCTGGCGTGAAAGTGTTATTGAAGGGGTTAACGGGACGAGGGAACTTTTGCATCAGGTGAGTGAACACATGCCCATGCTCAATAGCGTTGCCTGCGTTCCTGCATTTTACCGGCGGAAACTTTTGGCTGTGCTTCTTTTGGGCGAGAAGAAGGATGGTACGAAATTTGAGCAGGATGAGCTGGATTTTTTTGCGGCCCTGGCCTCGGATGTGGCCATGGCCATTCGCAATGCCCGTCTTTTTGAGGACCTTAAACGCGAGGCTGAGCGGAGCCGGAATCTTTTTATCCAGACGGCGCTGGCCCTGGGGTCTGCGATTGAAGCCAAAGACCAGTATACCCACGGGCATACCGAGCGCGTCACAAAATATTCTCTGGCTATTGCCCGGCAGATGGTATCTTCAGGCAGCGTCAATGTGCCTGCGAAGTTTTTTGAAAATCTTTATATTGCAGGGCTTTTGCATGATATTGGAAAGATCGGCATCCCGGAGGGGATTTTGATGAAGAAGGATGCCTTGTCTCATGATGAGTTTGAAATCATGAAAACCCATTCAACCAGAGGGGCAGAAATCCTTTTGCCGATCAGGGATTTTGAAGGGTGCATTGACGGCGTCAAGCACCATCATGAGCATTTCGACGGCACAGGTTACCCCGATGGCCTTAAGGGCGATGACATTCCTTTTATTGCCGCGATTATCGCTGTTGCCGATGCGCTTGATGCCATTACAACAGACCGCCCTTACAGGGGCGGTATGAGCAAGGAACATGCCATTCAGGAACTTGTCCGCCTTTCCGGTGTCTGGTTTCATCCCAAACCGGTTCAGGCGGCAGTAGAGCTTTATGAAAAAGGAATGATTTAAGATTTAAAGGAGGATGTTATGTCAGCAGAAGGAGTTGCGGCCATTAATGAAATGGTGCGAAAGGAAAGCGGGTTTGTCGAAGCCATTGTCATGGAATGCCAAAAAGTGATTGTGGGGCAGAAGTATCTGATTGAGCGCCTCATCGTCGGGCTTTTGGCGAACGGGCATATTCTGATCGAAGGCGTGCCAGGCCTTGCAAAAACAACAGCTGTAAAAACGCTGTCAGATACTATCCAGACAAAATTTCAGCGTATCCAGTTTACGCCGGACATGCTTCCCGCGGATTTGATCGGGACTCTGATTTATGACCAGCGTTCCGGCGGGTTTACGATTAAAAAAGGCCCGGTTTTTGCTAATATTATCCTGGCGGATGAAATCAACCGTGCGCCTGCCAAAGTCCAGAGCGCGCTTCTGGAGGCCATGCAGGAGCGTCAGGTCACGATTGGCGAAGAAACCCTGAAGCTCGAGGACCCGTTTCTTGTTTTGGCGACTCAGAATCCGATAGAGCAGGAGGGGACGTATCCTCTTCCCGAGGCTCAGGTGGACCGTTTTATGCTTAAAATCAAGGTGACGTATCCCACAAAGGATGAAGAGCTTTTGATCCTTCGGAGGATGGCATTTACCAACAAAAAAATAGGAGTGAACCGTGTTGTGACGCCGCAGGATATTATTCGTGCCCGCGGGGTTGTTGATGAAATTTATATGGATGAGAAGATTCAGCAGTATATCGTTGATGTCGTCGAGGCCACGCGCAAGCCTGAAAAATATAACCTCGAAGAGTTAAAGCCGCTCATCCAGTACGGCGCGAGCCCCAGGGCGACGATTAATCTTTGTCTGGCCTCGAAGGCGCATGCGTTTCTTCAAAGCAGGGGATATGTCACGCCCCAGGATGTCAAGTCCATCGGCATGGATGTCCTTCGCCACCGTGTTGCGCCCAGCTACGAGGCTGAGGCTGAAAACAAGACGTCGGAAGATTTGGTCAACAGGATTTTTCAGGAAGTCCAGGTTCCTTAAGTCCGGCTATGATTCCCAAAGATATTTTTGAAAAAGTCCGCCGTATTGAAATTACGACAAACCGCCTTGTCAGCGATATTTTTGCCGGCCAGTATCACAGCGTCTTTAAAGGCCGGGGCATGGAGTTTGATGAGGTGCGTGAGTACCAGATCGGTGATGACATCCGGTCTATTGACTGGAACGTGACAGCCCGCACCGGAATCCCTTACATCAAGAAATTTGTCGAAGAACGCGAAATGACCGTGATGGTCATGGTCGATGCTTCTCCCTCCTGCCAATTCGCGACTGTTCGCGAAATCAAGGCCAAACTGGCCGCCCAGATCGCGGCGGTCCTCGCTTTTTCCGCTATCCGTAATAATGACAAAATAGGGCTCGTTATTTTTACCGATGAAATAGAGAGGTTCATTCCTCCCCGGAAAGGCAAGGGGCATGTGTTAAGGATCATTCGCGAGGTTTTGGGTTTTGAACCCAGGGGCCGGGGCACCAACATTGCCAACGTTGTCGAGTTTTTCACCAAGATCATGGCCAGGCATTCTGTCTGTTTTGTGATTTCTGACTTTTTTGAAGGCAAGGCCATGGATCTTTCCACAGCTCCTGATTTTGTCAAGCCCATGACGATTGCCAATCGTCGCCACGACATGATTGCCGTGACCTTGAATGATCCTTGTGAATGCGAGCTGCCGGATTGCGGGCTTGTATCCATACAAGATGCAGAAACCAATGAACGCGTTATTGTGGACACGTCGGACCCTCTGGTCCGTGGAACGTATCATCAACGGGCCCTGATGCGCCTTGAGGGGCGGGAAAGGCTTTTTCGTTCCATGGGGGTGGATCATATCGACATTTGGACCGACGTGCCTTATGCCGAAAGGCTGATTCAGTTTTTTGCCCAGAGAAGAAAGAGACAGAGATGATAACAGGAAATGAGGCCATGGTTTCCGAACTCCGTGACGTCCATGCGCCCGTGGCCATTCCCGGCGAATGGCTGTGGCTTTGGATTCTTTTGAGTATTGCTCTTCTGGCGGGAATAATGGCAGGGACATTTTTTTTCTTAAAACGGAAAAAGCCTTTGCCGGAACAGGTTTTTGTCAAACCACCCTCAGCCCTGGCGCTCGCGGCTTTGGCTGAGCTTGAAAGCAGCGGCATGATTTCAAAAGGGCTTGTGAAAGAATATTATGTGGCCTTAACGTCCATTGTCCGCACTTACATCGAAGCGCGTTTTGAGATTCGCGCCCCGGAAATGACGACCGAAGAGTTTTTGGAACGCGCGCGCTCTTCGGAAAAAATGACCGAGGCTCACAAGGGTTTTTTAAGGGATTTTCTGAATGTGAGCGATATGGTCAAGTTTGCCAGGGCGATTCCGCAGATGGAAGAGATGAAAAGTGCGCTTTTGCTGGCGCGGCGGTTTGTAGAAGAGACAAAGGAGCCCGATGTCATTTAAATCCCCGTTGCTTTTAATTTTAATTCCAACGGTGCTTCCGATTCTGGTGGCGCATTATTTTCGTCACCACAAAAGTTTTGTGGCTTTTTCATCATCATCTTTTTTTAAGGGGTTAAAAACCACCTGGAAAATGCGCGCTCAGCATTTGCCTTTCTTCTTAAGGATACTTTCTCTGGCTCTTTTTATCCTGGCTTTTTCCGGCCCGCGGGTGGTGGTGGAGGAGAGCAAGATCACGACGGAAGGGATTGACATTGTTCTTCTTGTGGACACCTCCACCAGCATGGCGGCCGAAGACTTTACCATGAACGGCAAAAGGGCTAACCGCCTTTCAATCATCAAAAAAGTGGTTAATGATTTTATCCAGAAGCGTAAGTCCGACAAGATCGGGCTTATTGCCTTTGCGGCCAAGCCCTACACGGTTTGCCCGCTCACCATGGATTATGCCTGGCTGACCGAAAATTTGAACCGTATCCAGTTTGGCATTATGGATGACGGCACCGCCATCGGTTCTGCCATTGCTTCAGGCGTGAACCGCCTCCGGGGAGCCAAGGGAAAAAGCAAGGTGATGGTTCTCCTTACGGATGGCATCAACAATGCCGGGAAGATTGATCCTTTAACAGCCGCCAAGACCGCAGAACCCTTTGGCATCAAAATTTATACGATTGGCGCCGGTACCCGGGGTCTGGCGCCGTACCCGGTGACAGACCTTTTCGGCCGTACCGTTTATCAGAATGTCAAGATTGAGGTTGATGAGGAGACTTTAAAAAAGATTGCTGAGGCCACAGGAGGCCAGTATTTTCGCGCAACAGACACAGAGTCTCTGGAGAATATTTACAAGCAGATTGACCAGCTTGAAAAAACAAAGATAGAAGAATCCGGTTATCGTCAATACAACGAACTGTTTGGCAAAATCCTTTGGGTCGCCATTTTAGTTTTGCTCATGGAGGTTGTCTTGGGAAGAACTGTTTTTTTAAGGATACCGTAAATGCGATTTGCCCAGCCTTTGGTTTTATATGCCCTTTTGGGGGTGCCTTTCCTGGTTGCCCTTTTGGCGGTTTTGGCCAAACATCGCCGGAAAGTCGTGTCCCGTCTTGCGCCCAAAGAGCTTTCCGGCAAGATTATCAGGGGCTTTGATCCCAGGTTTTATACATTTAAAAATATCCTCCTTTGCCTGGCAATAATTTTCTCGATTGTGGCCATGGCGCGTCCTCAATGGGGTTTTGAATGGATGGAAATGAAACGCCGCGGGCTGGATATTATCCTTGTTATTGATACCTCCAAGAGCATGTTAACAGAAGATGTCAAACCGAACCGCCTGGAGCGCACAAAACTCGCTGTTAAAGACCTTATCAAAAAACTTAAAGGCGACCGTATCGGGCTTATTGCTTTTTCCGGGGATGCTTTTCTGGTTTGCCCTTTGACAGTTGATTACAGCGGTTTTCTGTTAAGCCTGGATGACCTGTCAACAGAAACGATTCCCCGGGGAGGCACCAATATTGACCGAGCCATTCAGGAAGCCATCAAAGGGTACCGAGAGGTTCCTTCGCAGTATAAAGCAGTTGTGGTTGTGACTGATGGTGAAAATTGGGAAGGCGACCCTCTCCATTGGGCCAAGGTTGCCTCAGAGCAAAAGATTCGGATTTATACGGTGGGCATTGGGACAAAAGACGGAGAAATGATCCGTGTCCCCAACGATAAAGGCGAGATGGAGTTTTTGAAAGATAAAGACGGTAATTTTGTGAAATCCCGTCTGAATGAACCGCTCCTTAAGGAGATCGCCGCGGCAACCGGAGGCGGCTATGCCCGTGCCAGCGGCGCGGAATTCGGGCTTGATTACCTTTATGACAATGAACTTTCCAAAATGGAGAAAAGAGATATTGAAAGCCAGATGGACAAGCGTTATGACGAGCGTTTTCAGATCCCTCTTTTTCTGGCTTTGATGATGTTATTAGCTGAGACGTTAATGCCGGCGAGAAAGCCGTAGGGTGTTGGGCATGTTAAAAGTGGTCTTAAAACTTCAGAAAATATTTTTATCGACATTGTTTGTGTTTTTTGCCTTGATCGGCCGGGCCTGGGCTGAAGAGGGCGCTGGTGACGTCAGCGCTGGAAATAAGTATTTTGAAAAAGCACAATATAAGGATGCCATTGACAGTTATGAGAAGGCCGGGATCAAAAACCCCAAAGAAGCAGCCATCGACTATGATTTAGGGACAGCCTATTATAAGGACAATGAATTTGACCAGGCCGTGGAACATCTTCAGAAAGCCCTGCTTTCCGATAGTGACAAACTTTCTTCCCATGTGCGTTATAATCTGGGGAATGCTTTTTATAAAGAGGGGATCGCGAGTGAGGATAAAGATATCGCTGCCGCGATCAAAAATGTTGAAGATTCGTTGTCGAGTTACGAAAAGGCCATGGCGCTTAGCCCCAAAGATGAAGATGCCAGGGCCAACCATGAGTTTGTGGCCAAAGAGCTTGAACGGTTAAAGAAAAAACAATCGCAGATGTCAAAAAGCCCGAAGCAGGGCGGCCAGTCCAATAAAGATAATAATAAGAACGACAAGAATCAAAACAGCGCCAAAGAAACTCAGCAGGAAAAAGAGAGCCAGGCGAACCAGTCTCAGGGGAGTCAGGACCAAAAGTCTGAGGAACAGCAAAAACAAAAGGATCAAAAAGACGAGCAGGCTGACAAGGACAAAACCCGGGGCGCTGATCAGAAAAAAGATTCAGAAGTCAAAAACGGCCAGGAGAATAAGCCTGAGGATGGGCAGGAAAAAGGCGGACAGGAAAAATTGAGCCAGGCTGGACAGCCTTCATCGGCTCAAGTATTATCTCAGGATGAGGCCAAGGCCATGCTGGATGATTTTGAACAGAACGACCAGCCCCGCGGGCTCTTAAATTTTATCCGCAAAACCCGTGATACGCGGCCGGTAGATAAAGATTGGTGATGGATATGCGCAGGATACTCTTATCTTTTTGTCAGGCAGCTGTGCTTTTTTTCTTTTTAAGTTCAGCCGCCTGGTCTGAAGATGTCAAATTTGAAGCCTCTGTCAGCGAGAACAGGGTGTCTTTGGGCACGGCTGTGGATCTTCTTTTAACGGTTCATGGCACTCAGGATGTGGCACCCCTGACTGTGTCCGTGGATGGTTTTGATGTCCGTTATATTGGCCCTTCCACCCAGGTCTCTGTGATTAACGGCGAGTATTCCACGTCCAAGGCTTTTAATTATTCGCTGCTTCCTTTAAAAGAAGGGAAATTTACCATTCCCTCGCTCGAGATTACAGTGAAAGGCCAGATATACCGCACCCAGCCTATTATTATTGATGTGGTGCCGCCAGGCTCTGAGGCAACGGATGCCAATAAATCTTCTGATCCGGCGGCCAGTGCCTCTCCAACGGCAGAGGCCATGGACTTAAAAAGCCGTATTCGCCTGATTGTTTTGGTCCCCAGAACCCAGTGTTTTATTAATGAAAAGCTTCCTGTGGTTGTGAAGCTCTATGTCCATGATGTGCCATTACAAGACATCACTCTTCCCGAATTTACCAAAAACGGATTTAACATCGGAGATTATGCCCAGCCCCGGCAGTATGAAGAGGTGATGGAGGGCGTTAAATTTCAGGTTGTTGAATTTCAGACCTCAATGTCGCCGACGAGGACAGGGAAGCTTGTGCTGGGCCCTGCCGAGGTGGGCGCGAATTTGATTTATAAAAGTTCCTCGCGCGGCTCATCGAGAGACCCTTTTAACCGCGGGATTTTTAATGATGACTTTTTCCAGAGTTTCTTTAATACCTATCAGAAGCGGCCTTTGACGATAACGTCAAAAGCCATTGAACTTGATGTTGATCCGCTTCCTGAGGAAGGAAAACCCGCTGGGTTTTCCGGGGCAGTCGGGCAGTTTGATTTTTTGGTTGAAGCCAACCCCCTTGAGGTCAAGGTCGGCGATCCGGTGACGCTTCGCATGACTGTGACAGGTTCCGGGGGCGACATTAAAACAGTCAAGATGCCGGAGTTTCAGCCAGAGGGGTTTAAGGCGTATGCGCCCCAGGTCAAGGAAGATAACGGCAAGAAAATCCTTGAGGAAGTGGTTATCCCGACAAAAACAGATATCAAGGAAATTCCCCAGGTTTCTTTCTCTTATTTCGATCCTGTGCGAAAAGAGTACTCAATCCTGACCAAAGGGCCTTTTCCCTTAAAGGTTTTGCCTCCGGCTCCCGGGGAAGAGTTTCAGGCTGTTGGTTTTGCCGGACAGCCGACCAATTTGCTGAAAGAGGATTTTGGGAAGGATATTATTTTTATTAAAGATAATCCGGGTGTTTTTGATGACAAAGAAAGCCCAGTCCGCCGCCAGCTTTCTTTCTTGATAGCGCTCTTATTGTACATCAATATCTGGGGCGGCCTTTTTGGATATTACTGTTATCGGGCGCGCTTCATGACAGACCAGAAGTTTGCTAAAAAAATGCGCGCACCCAAGCTTGCGCGTAACGGGCTTCTTGAAGCAGAGAAAGCCTTAGAGGGCAATAGCAGAGAAAAGTTTTATGATGTCCTTTATAATACGCTGCGAACTTATCTTTCGGATGCCTTTGAGCTTCCTCCCGGAGAACTTGACGGAGCATCGATTATCGGTATTTTGCGTGATAAGGGCGCCGGGGATGGTCTTTTGGAAAATCTTTCCAAGGTTCAGGAATCGTGTGATGTGGCCAGATTTTCTTCTGTGGCTTTAACAGCCTCTGAAATGAAAAAAAGCCTGGAAGACGTCCGTTTGCTGATTGAGGCCATAGAAAGGCAGTTGTCATGAGAAGAGCTAGTGTTTTTTTGTTTCTCATAGTGTTGTTTATAACAAGCACGACGGCTTTGGCTCAGGACAAAACATCTTTGGCCAGGTCCTTTTTTACAGAGGCGGCTGATGCTTATAAGAACGGCCGTTACGAAGAAGCCATCCGTCTTAATGAGAAGGTCCTTGGCCTGGGGCTGGAGAGCCCGGCGCTTTATTACAATCTCGGCAATAGTTATTTCCGTTCGCGCAAGCTGGGAAAGGCCATTGTCAATTATTTACGCGCCCAGGCGCTTGCGCCGCGCGATAGCGATATCCATGCCAATTTGGGGTTTGCGCGTTCCTGGGTTGAAAATTATTTGCCGGAAT
>JADFYI010000028.1:10799-15817 GCA_015233145.1 Candidatus Omnitrophota bacterium | reverse complement strand
GGACAGTTTCCGGAATCCCTGCGCTTTGATATTTCCGGTTTTTATTCTCGGCCTTTTTGGATGCGGGGTTTACGCCTTTTATCGCCAGGACCGTCGTAAAGCGTTATTGTATTTACTGCCAATTTTTTTAACGCTTTTGGCCGCCATGCTGGGGAAGTATCCTTTTCGAGGAAGGGTGATCCTTTTTTTGATCCCCTCTTATTACGTTTTTATAGCCCTTGGGTTTGAAAAAGTTGTGGGATTATTGAAAGGTTTTCAAAAATGGGGCGCTCTTTGTCTTGCGTTGTTGCTTCTGGCCGCACCCCTCAAAGATGCCTTTGCCCATTTTACGCAGAGCCGCGACTGGGTTCAAAACCGTGAGGCCTTGGAATTTTTAAGAGATCATTACGAGGCTGGTGATTTTTTGGTCATGAACACCTCGGCCATGCCGCCGTTCTGGTATTACGCCGGAAGCCTGGGGTTTGGCCGGATGTTTAAGCAGGATACTTTGGCCATAAAAGATGGCCAATTGGTCAAGGGTGTCAAGGTGGCTCAATTTGCCAGGTATCTAGGCGAGGGGGCAGGAGGGCGCTTTCTGGCGTTGCGCTATGAATACCATGTTTATGACGATAAAGGTTTTTTTAGAGAGGTTTTGGGGTTAAAAGACCCGCCGCAGATGTTGAAAGAAGGCCAGGCTTTTTCATCTCCGCCTTTGGGACGAACATGGGTTTTTTTGTCAAAAGCGCCTGAAGACGATGACCGTATTATGAATAATATTATTCGCGATTCTTTTGATAAAAGGGCTAAAAGACTTTTGGCGAGTGAACAAAAGAATGCCGCGGTTTATCTTTATGATTTAAAATAGGAGTAAGTAAAAATATTAACGTTTGTTCATGCTGCGTGATGTTGACGACTGGAATTCTTCGAACGGCGTCGGTTGAGTGAGCGGGCATGGTTTTGGCGTCACTTTAGTGACGACAAAGAGCGAACGAGACCGTCGAGTGCAGCCTGCCTCGCAGGGGCAGGCAAACGTCCGTGAGAAGAATGTAAGGAGTCAACAGATCACGCAGCATGTCTTAAATGTCTATAACAAGGACCTGATTATGGGATCTGAATTATCTGTTATTATTCCTGCTTATAAGGAGTGCGGTAATGTTTCGCCCCTTATTGAGAAGCTGCGTTTGGCCTTAAAAGGCATGGAGTGGGAAGTAATTTATGTGGATGATGATTCTCCGGACGGCACTTCTGATAAGGTAAGGGAAGAAGCCGTCAAAGACCCGCGGGTGCGTTTGATTCAGCGCATTGGCCGCCGCGGGCTTTCTTCCGCGTGTATTGAGGGGATGCTGTCTTCAAGCGCGCCGTACCTTGCGGTCATGGATGCGGATTTGCAGCATGATGAAAAAATTTTGCCCTTAATGCTTCAGAGGATAAAGAAAGACAATCTGGATATTGTAATTGGCAGCCGTTATGTGGATGGCGGCGGCATGGAAAATTGGTCCAAAGAGCGGGTGGCAGCCAGTAAAAATGCAACCCGCTTTGCACAGTTTTTAACAGGGGTCAAGGTGGAAGACCCCATGAGCGGGTATTTTCTCGTCAGGCAGGAATTTTTTCACAAGACTGTCCGCAATTTAAACGGCAGGGGATTTAAAATTCTTTTGGATATCATGATGTCATCACCTGATCCCGTGAAATTCGCTGAAGTGCCTTTCATTTTCCGCCAGCGCCAGCACGGGGAGAGCAAGCTTAATTTTAAGGTTATCCTTGATTATTTTGCGCTGGTGATGGATAAGGCGGTGAGGCGGATGGGGCGGCGGAAGTAAAGTTTGCGATTGCTACCGCCCTTGAAAGAATCCTTCCAAGATTTTTTCTTATGATTCAGATTACTCCGTAAGTCGGGGACGACTTACGGAGTCCACCATATCTTTTCTCATAAAAGCAAAAAATCTCCTCCCATACGGGTAAGAGATTTTTTGCAATAAAGAAGATATGGTGGACCGGATGGGGGTCGAACCCACGACCTCCTCATTGCGAACGAGGCGCTCTCCCAAACTGAGCTACCGGCCCGAAGTTCAGCCTCTTCAATATTTCTTATAGAAAATCTGAACGGAGTCCAACTTTCTTTTTAAGCCCTTTAAGGCTGGCAAGAGGACGAAATTTAACAAGCGCTTATACTACCAAACGCTTTTCCAAAAAACAAGCGTAAAACAGAACTCTCTAAAATTTATTTAGTTTTCGTTAAAAACTCTTCTGGCCACTGGACCTCATAAATAAAAATTTTGGTCCGTTCGGTCAGGTCTTTTTCTTTTGAGAATGGCTTGAAATATTTTAAGCCCTTGCCTTCAAAATAATACATTTTTACGATAAGAGAATTGGCCAGGGCTCTATCCATAAGCATGGCGTGCAGCACATCGCCGTTTTTGTAGAAAATCACAGAATATCCCAGCGTCGGGTTTTCAGACACCTTTTCCACGATTTCATTCTTTGCGTCATCAAAATAAACAACGCTTTGGGGCGTCCCGTGCCCGAATTCATTGGAATTAACAGAAGCCTCCATGGTCGAGGTGTTGATCATGACCCCGTTATCAAAGACAATGTTACTGCCATTGTGTGACAAAGGGCTTAAAGGATTGCTCTGGCGCAGCGGCCCGCCAACAAGGTCCCAGAGAAAAGTGATGTATTTGGGCGATGCTTTTCCGGGAATCCTTTTAAGGGCCAGAGGATTATTATTAATCTGTTCAATCCTTGAGAAGTTCCATTTCCCGAGGTACCCCAGAAGAATATTGCCGTCCACAATTTCCTGATAAATAAGGACATAAGAGGGCGGCGGGGTGCCGTGCGTCAAGGCCAGAAGTTCATTCACAGCTTGGGGGGGGAATTTTGTCAAAAGGGCTTTTTCTGCCTCAGGCCGGCTTACGCTGACGAGTTTGGTAACCAAGGGCACGGCTTGGGACAAAGGGATTCCCAGGTGTTCAAGGTATTTTGTGGCCTGGTTGGAGCTCGTGTTCAGCATCCGAAGAAGTCCCAGGGCCTCTTTCTCTGTTTTTGCCAGATAAACCTTTGTCAGCCAATAACCCTGTTCGCCGTTAATGGAGGCGCCGTCAAAAGTGACGCGGCGTTTGGCAATGGCCTTCACAAAATGCCCCGGCGACCACCAGGTGTCAACAACGCTGTCAGGTGGTGATTGGTCGCGCAGCTTGACAAGCGCCCGTTCCCATGTGGAATTGAAGATGGGGGTTATCAGCATGCGGATTTCAGCTTGGCTTGCGAGAATCGGAATGATAATGGATGAAGCCAGAAGAATAAAAAGTATTTTTTCAATAACAGGCTGCGGTAGGCGGATAAGTTCTGTAAATTTAAAAAGTGAATAACGCGCCTGCCAAAGGCGTTCAAGCCCCCAGGCAAAGGTTAAAGCAAGAGGCGTTAAGAAAAGAATGGTAAATCTCTGGGCGCTTAATGCCAGGATAAATGTGGCCGTAAGAAAAACCCCCAGCACAATGATGTCATTCGGCGGAAACCGTTTTTCTTTAAAACAATTTTTTAAGACGAGAAGGAGTGTGATCACAGCCCCCAGAAACACAACAGACCCACCGGAAAGCGTGACAATGTCTTTTAAGGAAGAATGCTTAAGTTCCCCGACAACAATAAAAAGGTCTGGCCAGCCGTTTAATTGAGGTGTTGTAAATTTTATGAGCTCGCCCCAGGCGGTTTTGATCGTTTCAAAGACCAAAGGCCAGGTATAAAGAAATCCGACGAAAACAAACGTGAGCCCCAGGATCAAGCCGCCTGTGAGGCTGAGTTTTTTGGCATCCAGAGTTTTGGTCAAAAAGGCTTTGAGGGTTAAAAGGACAAGGCTTACCGCCAACAGGGCCCAGACAAACCCCCACCCGGGCCAGAACATGGAATAAAGTCCCATGGCTGCGGCACACGCGCCAGCGTAGAGAAGCGTCGTCCTGGGCCGCTGGGTATTTTTTAAAGCAGACATAAAAAGCCCGATAATCAAGACCGGAAAAAGCACATTGTAAATGCTGTTTTTATACCAGGCAAAGGTGCTGTGCTTGACAAACATGGGGGTTAAAACAAAAAAGATAGAGGCAATGAATGATGCCTGCCATCCCGCCCCCAGGACGCTGCAGGTAAAAAGAAAAGCAGCTACGATGAGCGGAAAAATAAAAATCGGGGTCCAGGAAACGCCGGTCATAAGGTCAGTCGCGGGATCGAAAAGTTTCACTATTTTATAAACAAATGCCCCGATGTAAGGATGCCATGTTTGGGGTTCCCAGAAACCTAAGGGCGCCACCATGAGCTTGTTAAAGTAACGGCTTCCTTTAACCTGGAGGCTTACGTCACCTTTTTCAATAATGTTTTGAGTAAGATCCAGAAAATAGTAGGAGTCTGCCTCCTGCAGGTAACGCTTATTGTCTGTGGGATGCTGTTGCTGCAAGGCATAGCCTGCCTTGTCAAAAGCCTCGCGGGCTTTGGCATTATCTTTTCGGAGTATTTGGTTAATTTCTGTAGTGATAAGCGCGTTTTTTTTGTCCAGCGGCATATCAGGATACTTGGCATTGATTTGGGCAGTCAGCATGGCCCTGAGCTTGGCAATAACAAGAAGGGTTCCTTGTTCGTAGGCGTCGGACGCTACGTTGCGGGTGAGCGGATAAAGCCTTATCTGGATGCCAACAAAAAGGATGATGATACTGATCAGGAACCAGGGGATGAATGCGCGCAAAGGACTGTTTTTTGTCATGGGGTTACTTTACTGATTTTTTTAAGGTTTATCAAGCTGATTGTAAACGAAATGTATTTTATTAGCCGGAACAGCAAAACACGCGCGGTCTTTGGTGAGGCGTTTGGCGCTCATTAATCCCAGCAGGCGGCCTTGGTTATCAAAAACAGGGCCGCCGCTGTCGCCCTGGTAATGGTTGATGTTGAGCTGAATGAGTTCAATCGACTGCCCGCCGCTTTCGGCAGGAACCGTGCCCATACCTGCCACAATTCCTCCGGAAATTGTGCCGTTTAAAAGATCAGAGTGGCCAATGGTG
>JADFYI010000028.1:0-10749 GCA_015233145.1 Candidatus Omnitrophota bacterium | reverse complement strand
GCTTTCAAAGGAACATCAGCGTTGATTTTAAGAAGTGAAAAGTCGTAAAGAGGGGAGATGTAAAGCACAGAAGCCCCCCACTCACGGCCGTCTTTTAGGCTCACCATAATACGCTGAGAGCCGTAAATGATGTGGGTATTGGTCACAATAATGCCCTTGGGATCAATAATAACGCCGGCGCCGGTTTGTTCATAAATGGCGACTTTGGTTGCCGTGGCTTGTTCAGATTCCGGCGGAATCATGAATTGAAGGCCTTTGACCGTGACCATGGATTCTTTGGCTTTTTCCAAAGTGTCAATGGCGTTTGGCTCGGCCATGGCCAGGGGAGTATGACCGCCAGCGTAAAGAAGTACAAAAGTAAGTAAGATGTTCAAAAGATAAGACATAAATTTATTGTCAGGGTCATTCAGCAAGGATCCTTTTTTAATGGGGAAACGCTTTCTTAAGCCTGCCCGGGAGAGGTTGTTTTATTAATTTATATAATGAATACTTATATAAGCATTATAGCTTGGTAGGCGGAAACATTAAAAAAAATATGGCTAACTTTAATAGCAGAATTCGTTTCTTAAAGAAGGCTGTTTGCGGGCTTTTGGCATTTATTTTTATGCTGACGTCCGTGGGGCCTGGGGCCTATGCCCAGTCATTATCCCTCGGCGCCGGGGCAGGAGTGTTGCCAGCGCCAGGCGCCAGGGTTTCTTTAAGCCCTGCGTTTAATCTGCCCATGCTTAAAGGCATCAAGGTTTACGCCCACAATCCGCTGAAGCTTGATTTTATTTTGGATAAGGGCGATACGGCTGAGGCTTTACGCCCGGAATCTGAAAAATTGATCCGTTATTTTCTTGCCTCCCTCACCGTCCCTGAAAAGGATCTCTGGGTCAACCTTTCGCCTTATGAAAAAGACCGCATTGTTCCCGAAGCTTTTGGCCAGACAGAAATGGGCCGGGATTTGCTGGCCCAGGATTATATCCTCAAACAACTTACCGCCTCAGCGCTCTATCCGGAAGATGCGCTAGGCAAGGAGTTCTGGAAAAAAGTGTATGCCAAGGCCTATGAGAAATACGGCACTACGGACATTCCTGTCGATACCTTTCATAAGGTCTGGATATTGCCCAGTAAGGCCGTGGTATTTGAAAAGGCAGCTGTCGCCTACATTGTAGAAAGCAAATTTAAGGTCATGCTCGAGAGCGATTATCTGGCGCAGGGAAAAAATGGTACGGCGCCTCAAGGCGAGGTTAAAGATGAAATTGCCAAAGAGGTTTTACGCGAAGTCATTATTCCTGCACTTGAAAACGAGGTCAACACAGGGAAAAATTTTGCCCAGCTTCGTCAGGTTTATCACTCTCTCATCCTGGCCACATGGTACAAAAAGAAAATCAAAGAGAGCCTTCTTTCTTCAGCCTATGTTGATCAAAAGAAAGTTCAGGGTGTTAACGTTGATGACCCGGCGATTACCCAAAAAATTTGGTCGCAGTATGTTGAGGCTTTTAAAAAGGGTGCTTTTAACCTGATTAAAGAAGAAAAAGACATCCTGACCAATGAAACGATTCCGAGAAAGTATTTTTCAGGCGGCATGAATTTTAATTTAGACCAGGTTTTGTCGTCCACCCATGACAGCCAGGGCGTGCTCAAAGCGGTTCAGTCTTTAAATGACCGGGCCATGGTTGCAACAGTTCAACTCGATCTTTTTGAAAAGGCAGCAGACTTTGCTCAAAAAGCAGTTCCCCAAACTGATGCCCTTAAGTTTGTCACCTTTGAGGAAAACCCCCAGGCCCTGGCGATTCGAAAGAACCCCAAGGCAACAGGGTATGCAAGCGCCCTTGATTTTAAAGGTATTGATATTGAGCATGATATTGAGGCCATGCGTCGGCTCAAGAACCGAAACCTTGATGAAACAACAGAGCTTCCGGTAGTGCTTGAGCATCTGGAGATTCTCTCTTCCGGCAGCAGGTTGGATTCGAAGAAAATATCCGCGTATTACGATGCCATTTATGAGGCTATTGCTGAAAAAGGCATGGATCCTGTTTTGGCAGACATGATTTTAAACGGAAAATACAATGACCCGGAACTGGCCAAGGTGATTTTTGACCAAAACCCTGACCCCAAGGGACAGGGCGTCATGGAAGCGATTGCGAACGCCATAGATGCGATGGGCGGCGATATCGGTCAGTTTGGCTGGGGTATCAAGCAGATGCTGGACTGGCTCAAACCCAATGACAGCGACAGTCTTCGTTTTACAACATACGATGGTCAAAAGGCCCATGGCCTTGACCTCATTCGCGGGAAAGACGGCCAGTTTTATAAGACAGCGCCTTATGTGGTGCCCCAAGAAATTCCGCAGGGCACCCGGATGGCGCTCACAGTCCGTCAGTCGATCCCCAAAGGCAGCTGGGAAGATGGCGCGGATAAACTTACCCAGATCGGCCTTGCCAAAAGAGCGCTCGAGCGTTTTACATTTTCCCATAGCGGCAATATCCTGGTGCGTGTTAGCGGCGAGGAAGAGCGCTGGGTGAATGGCTGGGAATCGCGGGAAACTGTGATGGGCACACCCCATGAAACAAAAGCCAAAATACCGGACATTACGCTTGAGATTTCCGAGCATGGCATCACCCTGACCGACCATGGGGTTGGCATGAGCCTTCCCACGATGGCGCAGATGTTTATCCCGTCTGCCGGGGGAACCAAGCAGTCATCGCGGTTACAGGCCGAAGATATCCCTTCGGAACTTAAAAAGACCGCGGTGATCCACGATACAAAAGACACCTCAGTTCACCGCATTTCGATTATCCGTAATGAAGAGCGCATTGACGGCCGCAATGATATCCTTCGCCGTGAAAACCCTGAGGAGTCCATTCTCCCTGAGGCGTTGGTGGCAGGAGAGCTGGCCCTTGAATTCGGCAGGCTTGTGGAAACCAGCATGGCGCGCGACAAGGTGATTTTTCCATCGGAACATAACCCCAAGGAGCCCTGGCCTGTGGCTGAGGGCGTTGTTCATATGGTGAAGGGAATTTTAAGTTCCCCCAAAGATGTTCAAGAAAAATTGAAATACATTAATACCATTATTACCGGCCTGGACTTTTTGGTGGGCAATAATCTTAAGGCCAAAGAGGTGATGCGAGCCATCAAGGAAAGGACCAAAAAACTTTTAAAAGATGAACTGGGTGTGTTGCGTGAAAATGGCTTTGTTATTCTGCCGCATTATGCGCCGTATGGCCGTTTGCAGTTTTCCGACACCCAGAAAGTTGTGTTTCTAGATCCCGGGCTTTTTGACTGGGAAGGCGCGCGATCGCTTTCCGCGCTTGGCGCTGACCGTGTAGACCCTAATGTGCTGCGTTTTATTCGCATGGATAAAGGCGTTAAACAGCTGATTCCTCTTTTGATTTTTCCTTTTAAAGAGGATGTGCTGGATTCTTACAAGGATTTTGATTTCAGAAAATACGATTGGGACAATGCCCCGCCGTTGCCGCTTGTAGCCACAAAAGATTTTATTGCGCTTCCGGCGCAGTGGATGGCGCGGTTTAAGGAATTAAGCGAAAAGAGGCTGAAAGGGACATTGACAGATGATGAACTGATCGAGTTTGGCGTCTGGGCGCAGACCATCAAGGTGTTAAGCGACCCGGAAAAAATTACTTCTTACGAAATCGGCGTACGTGATGAAACCATAGCCTTGTCAGACATCCCTGGCCGTCCGCCGCTTGAAAAAGGAACCCCAGATGCCAGGGCGATTAATAATTTTCTGGTTGAGCCTCCTCAGGAAACTCTTCGACCCCAGCAAGGGCAGCCGGAAGCTTCAGTGAAGAAGGGCTTTAAAAAGGGAATGCCTAATGCACGGTTTGTGATCCAGAACGGCAGGATCAAGGATTTAACCATAGGGCATTTTGTGAGCATTGTGCCAGGGGACAGGGAAAAAATAGAAACATTGGGGCCCAAAGCATTTGTTGTTCATTCGAATACAGACATGACCCGTCAGTATATGGTGAGGGTCTTAGAGTCAGGCCTTTTTGCGTATGAAGAAATCCCTGGCGGGCAATGGTTAAGAACTTCTAACGGAATGGTTGTTTATATAAGATCCAAAGGCGGTCTTGTTATTGTTAACCCCGAAACAGGAGAAGAAATTGTCCGTGATCTGGGAGTTTCAAAGCTCACGTTGAGCGCGGATAGGAATTATATTGTGGCGCAGTTTTCAACAGGCGGAATTGCTATTATTAATACTCGTTCAGGCAACATCCGAGAGGATATCACATCGAGTTCTAGTATGAGTTTAAATGAAGATGTCCGTTTGCCTTTTCCAGTTCCCTTGGTTGCGCTAAAGAGCAAAGACGGCAGGAATATTATATTTGATTTAGAGAAGCAACAAGAATTGGACCGTTATCTCACCTCAGACCCCAAGGGCCGGTTTTCTGTTAGAAAGTCAGCAAAGGCAGCATTAATCATCCATGCGCACGGGACACATAAGTTGACAGAATTAGCTGCTGTGAGCGGCGCCATTATCCGCACTGTTTCGTTTGGAGGGAGACAGACCATTGAAGACCCTGAGGCCTGGTGCACTGTCACAACAGATGAGGGAACATATACTGTTAAAGGGACATTGGGTTATGAGCTTGAGAAAAAGCCTGGCACAGCCGGGGGAAGTATTATTGTCCAGTCCAACGGCAAGGTCACGTTTTTGGGCGGCGGGCGTGGCGAAGAGTTTTTTCTCCAATGGTTTGAAGAGTCTTTTCCCCAATGGCTTGAGCAATCTGCTGACAAGTATTATCAGCATCCTGATTTTAATCTTTATATTGATGAGCGCGATCCGGCTCATAAAAAAGCTATCCGAATTTCTAACGGAGAGGAAATTTTCTTTGAGGGCAGGATCCTTAAATTTGTGGAAGACGGCGAGAATTACATGATGCTTGTTGATAATAAAGGCAAGCTTGAAATCCTTTCTCATTTGGGATTGTATGATACCCCCAAAGCGGTTGACAGTAAGGACAATCCAAAATTTTTGATTTTAGATAATGAGGCCCATGAATCACTGCGAAAATTGCAGCTTTTAGCGCTCGATAAATACAGGTCTGAAGAAGTTGAACTTCCCAAAAGTCTTGCGACGTTTGGCGATGTTTCATTCGACGGAAAATATTTTGTTTTCAGTAACCCTGAAACAGGCGAAGTCGCATTTCTCGATCCTGAAGATCCTCAAAATCCTGTATTCGGCTGGCCCAAAGAAGAAAAGTTGCAAGCCAGAGAAATTCATAACGAACTCACACAAGGAAAGCCCAACACGCGGTTTGTGCTTGAACAGGGGAGAGTTAAGGATTTAGAAGTCGGGGATTATTTCAGTCCTGAAAAAGGAGAGATCATTAAAAGGATAGAAACATTAGGCTCCAAAGGGGTGCTTATTTACAGAGAAATTGGTGCGCCAATGCTTTGGTTTGTGGAGGCCGATGGCAATCGCAGCCTTCATATTCTTCAAGATGGGCGTTATTTTAAAACTCCTGAGGGAAAAATTGTTTATCAGAGTTTAACCGAGGCTGTTTTGATTTTTGACCCGTTTAAGGGAGAAATAAAGACCCTTGCGGCGCCTGAAGGTAAAGTTCAAAATTTTATTTTAACCGCAGATGGCAAGTATGTTGTGATGGGTATCAAGAATAATGTGCGGGTCGTGAATGCAGAAGCAGGGGATGTGCGCTGGATACCAAACGCCCGCATTGATTTAGCCAATCCATTGCCGCCCATGAAATCTTCCTTGGTGGCTCTCAACCAAGTGACCGATAACAGTCGTGTGATATGGGACATGTCTCGCGAGCGATCAGTCCCTGACTATCTTGCCAGCGACCCCGATGGCCTGGTCTCTGTCCGCAAAACGGATGGGTTGGGCGGGCCTGTCGGGCTTGAACTGGTTTCTCATGTGAATGGAAAAAGATTGAGCCTGGTTGACGGCAGATTGATTAAAGAAGTCGTTTTTGCTGTTGCGAGCTGGGCAGGCGTTACAACGCCAGTGATTTCTGTTTATACGACAGCAAAAGAAACATTTCATTATGACAATAAGTTGAATCTTATTGCCCCGCAAGGGGAGATTGATAACAATACAGAGGTTCTTGCAGATGGCAATGTCGGTTTTTTTAGAAATGAAACCTCGGTCGCGAGAAATCCTCTGCCAGGCGCTTTTTATAAACATCCTGATTTTGACCTTTTTATTGATCTGCGTGACCCTGTCAACCCCAAGGCCATTCGCAGGTTAACCGGTGAGGTTATCCCGTTTCAGGGCAAGATTGTGCAATTTTTGGAACAGGAAGAGCGCTGGAAAATGGTCACAACCCATGACGGCGAGGTCAGAATTTCTTATCCTACGTTTGAGGATTCCAAGATCGGATCGCATGTCGCGGCCGCTGTGGACGGTGGCAACGAAGACAAGTTTATATTGGAGCATTATGACGGAGCAGATCATCGCTGGGTCATTGATCCTCTAGATAAGCTAGACGCCAGAAGGATATTTTTGCCAGCGAGCCTTGATGGCTTTTCCCAGGCGTCTTTTGACGGCAAGTATTTTGTGTTTACGAAACCAGAAACAGGGGAAATTGCCTTTCTTGATGTAAAAAAGCCGCAGAGCCCTTTCTTTGGCTGGCCAGAAGAAAATTTGCCCCAAGCTCCTGTTGTTATGCAAGAAGAGCCAGAGAATGCGCCCTATGTGCGGCTGGTTGTTGATCGTGGCCGGATCAAGGATTTAAAAACAGGGCAGTACTTTGATTTGCCGATTGGGGGTAAAGCCTCAAACATAAAAACCCTGGGGCCTCGGGGGTTTGAAGTTGACAGCGACGTAGGCCCATTTATTTTGAGTTTGTATTCTACAGAGACACCCTCTTTTACCCAGGTGACCAGTGTCAGTGTATTAAAGGCTTCTTATGGAAAAGTTGTTTTTAAAAAGGCGGGCGCCAAGGTTGTTATTTTTGATCCTGTCACAGGACAAGAGACAGTGTTTGAAGAAGAGCCTCAAATTCGAGGGCTTCCCTCTCCAAGTAACTGGTTTTACAAGCTGACGGCTGATGGTAATTATATGGCTGTTCAAAAGGAGTCAAGCGTTCAGATGGTTGATATTAAAACAGGAGAGACCCTTAAAGAGATTGCAGGAGCCAAAATTGACCACAATGCCAAAGACATTCCTGCCAGGGCGCCGCTAATCACATTGACCATGCTTGGCAGCCAGGAAATATACGATGTCAAAAATAAAAGCTTTATTCCGAATTATGTCGCCACTGACCCTCAGGCCAGGTTTTCCGTTGGCACGCATCCTGAAGGAAGATTCTTGATGATTTATTCACATGTTGATGGCAAAATTTTGAAAGCTCTGAATGGCCAGAAGATCAGGAGTGTTTCCTTTGGCGGGAATGGGGATTTTGACAGTTCAAAGTATTGGGCTGTTGTCACGACTGAGGACAATGAAATTTTTTATGTTAATGAGGATCTGGATGCCAATATCATGGAAACGCCACATTATGAGAAGCCTGGAAATGTTTTTATCCAGGTGGGCGGAGATATTGGTTTCCCAAGGCTCGTCACCTTGCTGGACCCGTCTTTAAGGAATTCTTTTTACGAACATCCGGAGTTTGGCTTATATGTGGATGAGCGCGATCCCAATAACAAGATCGCGATCCGCAAGTCAACCCAGGAGAAAATTCCTTTTGAGGGCAAGATCATAAAATTCCTTGAAAACGGCGAGCGCTGGACCATGATCACGCTCCATGACGGCGAAGTCAGGCTTTCTTATGCCGGGTTAGCCGGGCCTTTAAGATCACATCCTAAAGGGTATGTGGATAATGAAGATGATCCAAAGTTTATAATTGAGCAAGAAAGTAGCGCAGGACAACCAAGCCTGTGGTCGTTTCAGTACCTGGATAAAGAGGGTTCCCTAAGGATAATTTTGCCAGAAAGTTTGGGGAGCTTTACTCAGGTTTCCTCTGATGGAAGATATTTTGTGTTCAGTAATCCGGAAACTGGCGAGGCCGCGTTTCTGGACCCCCACGACACTCAAAATCCTGTTTTCGGCTGGCCAAAAGAAAAAAAGACGCCTGTCTCAGGCGCGTATTTTACAGAAACCAAGCCAGGGGATGATGTGGCGCCGTATAAAATCATGACATTAGGAAGGCTGGTGGAAGGGTTCTGGCATGATGGGAAGGGATTGTTTGAGGACAAAGAACTCAAATTTAATCGTCGGATAAAAGGCGATACTTTTGTTGTCGAGACAGCAGATGGCGATGAAATTATGAAGCCAGGGAATTTGTTGGCGAATACGCCCATGGGTTGGCGGTATAAAACGCATAGTGGCAGGCTGGTGGTGTTTAAAGACCCCGAATCACTAGATGAACAGGTTTACGATGTTAATAAAGAAGAAACAGTGCCTGTTCGTCGGTTTACAAAAGCGTTTGTTGATGCGTCAGGCCGGTTTTCATTGCACGAGGGGGATGATGGCCATCTTTATTATTTTGATCACGAGCAGGAACGCCCGACATCGGTTCATATTGGAAAGTTGTCAGAATGGAAAGATTACAGGTTTGACCCTTATGCTAATGCCGTGGTTTTAGAGACGGAAAATAGGTTTAAGCAGGTTTATATGTTAGGAATAGGGTTTGTTCAGTTTGAAGACATTCTTGTTGATACGTTTAAAGAAGTCTATTTCTCACCGGATGGCGCTTTTGGTTTTTTTGTTCTGCCTAACGGAGAGGTGAGGTGGCATAAAAAGACAGGGCCTAAAAATCTTTCACCGGCAGACCAGGTGCTTTTCTCCGAGGATGATGAGAATTGGTATTTGTATCGAGAAGATAAAAAGACTGGAACCCGGATTCGTAAGTCGGATCAAAAAGCTTTTTCTTATTCTGATTTAAAGTCATTCAAATTTCCCCAATGGTGGCGGGGGTATCAAAGCAACGGGGTTTCACTGCACAAGTTAGGAGATTCCGGAGTTTTTACGTCTCATCCCGTGGATGATATTGATTTAAGTTCCCCAGGACACCAGGAATTGCTTTTACAAAAAGGCCTTCTGACGTTTGATCCGAATGAGCGCCTGATGACTTTTAGGAATACTGATAGCAAGGGAGAGGCGTTTGCCCCTAAATTGTCTCAAGGCCGTTTGGGCGCGCTCAAAGGCCGTAAGGTTGGATTTCTTGAAGGCGGGGAATCAAAGGTTTTGTTTTGGGTTGTAGGTAAAGATATTCATTCGTTGTATGCCGCTTCTTTTGTGAACGCGAGCAGAACATATATTCTGGAAATGGACAACGAAGGCAAGCATCCGGATGCCTGGCTTATTGATTCCCAAGGAGAACGTGTTGATTTGGGAGATATAATCCCCAGGGGCTTTTCGCTTGTCGGAGTCAATGGCGAGGTTTTTGTTTTTTATAATAAAGACGCACAACAAGTGCGTTATTTTAATCCGCATCTTTTTATGGAGAGCAGAGCCTGGGGGCTCGTGTCTAGCCCCAGGGCCATTACCCCTGAGCAGGAGCAGAAATGGGCCCAGGCCAAAGACCTTTGGCGCGCCATGGTGGAGGGGAGTGATAGTTTAAGATCGCGCTCCATCAACCAGGCGAGAACCGCTTATGAGGGATTTCTTTCCATAACGCCTGAAGAAGTGAAAACAGCTTTTACAGCGCCGCTGGATAAACTTTATTCAGGTCAGCAAAGTGAGGCTCTTACCCGCTTTCGCCAGGCCTTGGCCGCTCCGGCGGAAACGCCTTTGGAAACAACTGCCATGCCGTTCGATCTTTTTTCAAAGCGTATGGCTCGCGTTGAGAAAATGAAAAACGTTTTAGAAGATTTAAGGCGCCGGGGCCTTGGGATGGACAGCGGCCCGCGCCAGGTTTTCTATGATGACCTTTTTATCGGCCTTTTTTCTGCGCTGGCAGACCCTTTGATTGACTTTGAATCCAACGGTTATCTCGAGGATGAGAAATTTTTTGAGGCCCTGGGGCTCGGCTGGCAGGTTAAAGACGGCTCAACACTGGAAGGAACCCGCGATGTGATCCGCCTTATTCAGACATTGAAAGAGATTTACGGCGACGGTATTGACTGGGAGGCTGTTCAAAATATGGTGAGGTTTCTTTCTGCCGCGGCCAGCGATGCCGAACGCTTGAAAGCCGTTGTCAGGCAGGTCAGACTTTTACTGGATTTTCCGAATGACAAGGTGCGCGAACGCTATCTGGATTTGTGGTATTCCTCTTTTAGCGGTATTGGAAAGGGTGAAAAAATCCTGAGCGCTTTAAAGGACGCTGAGGCGCTGAGGAATTTAGGGCCAGCCAAAGATTTTGTGATCTTTTTGACGAGTGAAGCCGCGCTGATTGAAGATGACACTGTTCCCGAATACCTGCCGCAAACTCCACAAGACAAGCTTTTTTCAAGTTCCAAGGACGGCATAGGGCTTGAGTTTATCCAGGAGTGGAGCCTGACCAAGCCCAGGGTGTCGGCAGACGATGATTCTCTTTACTCCATCGAGGAAATGGCGGAATTCTTAAAAACGCTTGAAGGCACGCCTTTAATACAGGATTATCCTGAAACCCGGGAAACCATTGCCAAAAACGTGCGCCTGCAGGCTGAACCTGGCGCGTACGCGCGGGAAATTACCCAGAATTCGAGTGACCCTGATGCCAACGCGAAAAATTTGAAACTGCGGATTTATCGGGATCCTCAAAAGAAAGTTTTGGTCGAGGAGTGGACCGACGACGGCAAAGGCCCGCCGCTGGGAAAGGCTTTGGCGCTTCTTATTGCCAAGTCCAACAAGGC
>JADFYI010000007.1:51141-63386 GCA_015233145.1 Candidatus Omnitrophota bacterium | reverse complement strand
GAATAACACAACCCCCGAGCCGTTTAATTGTATTTCGATTGATAATAAAAAGGCGGCAAAATCTGCGGTGCAGTATCTTTTTGGGCTGGGGCACAAAAGGATCGCGCATATCGCCGGCGACCTTGATACCCAGGCCGGGCAGGACCGGCTTGACGGGTATTATGAGGCCTTTTCCGATGCTGGAATTGACAGGGATAAGAAACTTGTCAAAAAGGGTGGCTTTTTGCGCACGCCGGCGCGGACTGCGGCTGAGGCGTTTTTAACAGCCAAAGAACGTCCCACAGCGATTTTTGCGGCGTCTGACCTTATGGCCCTGGAAGTTCTGGATGTGGCAAAAACTCTGGGGATTAAAGTCCCTGATGAACTTTCCGTGATCGGTTTTGATAATAATCTTTCTACGATTGATTCATCCACCAGGCTTGCGACGTATGAGCAGCCGATTGTGGACATGGCGCGCTTAGGCGTTGAAAATCTTTATCAGATGAGTTTAGGGCTTGCCAAGCTGCCGGTAAAAATTACTCTTGGTGCAAAATTTATCAAGGGCCGAACCATCGGAGCGTTGAAATAATTGTGTGATGTAGCGCAACCGCGGAGGTTAAGAGCGGTTATTTAATAATCTGAACCTACGCGGTTGGTCGCCGAAGGCGACGGCAGTAAACGTAGGGGTGCCATTCATGGCACCCACTAAGGAGTAACTCATGGACCTAAAAAAAATCATCCGCGACATTCCTGACTTTCCTAAAAAAGGCATTATTTTTAAAGATATCACAACGCTTTTGAAAGACAAAAAAGCCTTAAAAGTGGTTATTGACCTTTTGGCCAAACAGTTTGCCAAGTCAAAGCCTAAGTATGTTGTGGGCATTGAATCGCGGGGTTTTATTTTTGGGACAGCCCTTGCGTATAAACTGGGCGTGGGATTCATTCCTGTGCGTAAAAAGGGCAAGCTTCCTGCCAAAACGCGTTCAGTGTCCTATGACCTTGAGTATGGCACTGATACCCTTGAAATTCATGCCGATGCCTTGAAAGCAGGGGACAAGGTTGTTATTATTGATGATCTTTTGGCCACGGGTGGCACTGTGGGCGCTGTTTCTAAGCTTGTCAGCGGTTCCGGGGCCAAAATTGCAGGCATTGGCTTTGTGATTGAGTTGTCGTTTTTAAATGGCCGTGACAAACTCAAAGGCCTTCCGGTGTTTTCTATTCTTCAATACTGATTTAAAGGTTTAATGTCCCATGGTGTTCAAAGACAGGTTGTTTATTCTGTTGAATAAAATTCGTTTGGCGTGGCGTTGGGGAGTCTTTGCCTTACTTTGTGTGGGGATTGTCATAGAAGTGGGTATTTTTTATCATGTGAGGATGCCTTTACACCCCGCAGCGCCCCAGGTTCAAAAAGTTGCGGGCAAAGTTTCCGCGCCTGTTGCCACGGATTTGCCGAATAAGCCTGACCAGGAGGTTTTCGGGGCAGCCGAGTCTGCGCTCATGGCCCAGGCCGAGGAGCTTCAGGCAGAGCAGAAGTTGGCTGAGGCTGTAGTGGTTTATGAGAAACTGGCCCAAATGAGTCCAAACCTGGCGGAAATCCATTTTCGTTTAGGCGCGCTTTATTTTCATTTGGGGCTCAAGGACAAGTCAGAAGCGGCTTATTTAAAAGCTATTGGCCTTGATTTTAAGAATCCTGAAATTTATTTTCACCTTGGTTATATTAAGGAAAGTGAAGCAAAGTTCCAGGAAGCGCTCGAATGGTATTTGAAGGCTGAGGAAAAAGGGGTTAACAGTGCTGAAATTTACTTTAATATCGGCAATGTTTTTGCCCAGCTTGGCAATAAAGACAGGGCGATTGAGTATTATAAGAAGGCCGTGGTGGTGAGCCCTAAGCATATGGATGCCTTTATTAACCTTTCCACCACGTCTTTCCGTAATGGGCAGTATGCGGATGCAAAGCTTTATTTGGACAAAGCCAGGGAACTGGGTTATACTCCTCCTCAAGAATATTTGGATGCAATTGCCGCAAAGCTTTCTGGGAAATAGGGTTGTGAGTTTTTAATTGCGAATATCTATATCAATGGTCGTAGGGGCGTGATTCATCACGCCCGGTAGGTAATGCCCCCTTCCAGCTTTTTTTTAAAAAGTATTATGGAAGCTGGATACGGTGGCATTTTTCTAGTAAATTGACATTAAGGTAAAGCCCCCGTAGCTCAGCTGGATAGAGCACAGGTTTCCTAAACCTGGTGTGGCCGTTCGAGTCGGCCCGGGGGCGCTTTTCCTTAGCCCAAAACAACTATTATTGTTGTTTTGGGCATTTTTATTAGAAAAAAGCGCCCCCGTCCTTTGAAGTCAACCCGAATGGGAGACTTCAAAGGGCGGGTAATACGAGAAGTTTTCTAGCCAAAAGCAAGAACTACTGTTGTTTTGGGGCTTTTTATTAGAAAAGACCGTATCCTTCGTAAGGCCCTAATAAGGAAGTCCTAAAGTCTCGGGCTCCCGGTAGGTCGCCACGTAGACTTTAGGACAACTAACCAAGAATTCTTGGTTAGTTGTGAAATTTTTGAAAATTTATTTGACACGCTATATATATCATGCCAGAATATCGCATCTTAAACCCTAAGATGATTTCAGTCTGATCATGAAAGGAGGGGGAGATTAGCCGGTATTCCGACTATTGAGATCAGGAGTCATCGCTTATAGGGATTCATTGTAAATAACTAGGTGAAACTAGATAAAATTGTTATATTTATTTAAGGAGAGAACAAAATGGGTAAGAAATTAATGCTCGCAGTCGCGATGGTTGCGCTTATGGCGGCACCGTCGTTTGCTGCAGTTCAGAACGTGAAGGTCAGCGGGTCCATTGCGACTACGTCTGTTATTCGCGCTGATTTCAATGCGAATACGACTCGCGATCGTCAGAATGAAGTTTTTGCACAGACACACCTCAATGTGTCTGCGGATCTCACAGACAATGTGACCACAAACATTGGCCTTCTCCAGGAAAGACTCTGGGGTAATGCCGGTGGTTCTGATCAGGCTTCAACAGGCAGTATTGACCTTGAAACAGCCTACGTTTCTATGAAGGAGTTCCTCTATTCTCCGCTCACAGTGACTGTGGGTCGTCAGCCTTTGAAGTATGGTAATCAGCTGATTATCGGTTCCAGCGTTCAGTCGGGTCTCACGGCTGGTAATGTTACAGCTGTTCCTGATCTTACGGATAAGGGTAACTTTGATGCGATCAAGGCTGTGTTAACCTATGATCCGCTCACAGTTGACCTGTTTGCTTCACGCATCTCCAATAACGGAACTGTTGGCGCTACAGGCACCAACGACATCCATGACAATGTGAATCTTTATGGTGTCAATGCGAATTACAAGCTTGGCGACAAGATGAGCACTGTTGTGGAAGCTTATACCTTCCTCAAGCAGGATGATTCAAAGGACAACAGGAACCTGACTCCTTTCCACAAGTCTGAGAACACGTTTGTTCCTGGCTTGCGCGTGAGCACCAATCCGATCGAGGGCTTGAATGTCCAGTTGGAAGGTGCTTATCAGATGGGTAATGTATGGAATAACGGCACGGGTACTGCGATGACAAACCGCGATGCTTTTGCCTTCCAGGGCATGGTGAATTATGCTCTTCCGGTTCTCAAGAATCTGAAGCCGGTTTTAGCAGGTGCCTATACCTATCTCTCAGGCAATAAGCCTGGCTCAACCAAGGGCAGGGCTTGGGATGCGATGTTTGAGCATCAGAACACTGGCAGGATCTTTGATACCTCTGCTGTTGGCAATCTTGCGAGCAGCAATTCTCAGTTGGTGACGGTGAGTGGAGAAATCACCCCGATCCAGGACCTCACAGCCAAGGCTTCTTGGAATGGTCTTTGGAAGGCGGAGAAACCAGTGGACACAACAACTGCTAACTTAAGCAGATACATTGGCAGTGAAATTGACCTTGACCTCACCTATGCTTACACAGAAGATGTGAAGTTTGGCATGAGCGCAGGTCAGTTCTTGACGGGTAAGAATTATATTTATCCGAATAACAAGAACGCTACTCAGGTCCTTTCTAGCGTCAGCGTTGCTTTCTAATAGTTGAAAGTAACATGAAGTGAGTATTAAAAAGCCCCGGGGGTAAAACCCCGGGGCTTTTTACTTGACATTCGTTTCTTTTAGTTTTAAACTTTAAATAGATTTGACAGGACAATGATGTCCTCTCCTGGCAGAGAAGCCGTGAGAGGATTTTTTATTTTTGAGGACAAAGAAGTCCCCGAAAAGCCATAGATGGTTTTTTTAGGGGGCTTCTTTTTTTTGTCGACTGTCAGGAAAAAAAAGATATTAAAAAAGGAGAAAGAAAATGGAAAACAGCAACAGGGTTGGAAAGTTAGGAGCAATGTTATTGGGAGTCTTTCTTATTGTTGGGGGAGTCTATGCGCCGTCTGCCCACGCTACCGCGAGCACCATCATCTGGGGGCCGTCAACAGATATTCAGCCGTTTAAAACCTGGCATTTGACGAGTGATTTCTATGTGCCTTCGGGGAGGGATGCCACTGATGCCCGTCCGTCCACGATCACCAATCTGGGGTTAACAACCGGCGTGCTTCCTTTCAAGAACCTTAATGCGGAAGTCGGGTTTGATGTTAAATCCGGCACAGGTGTTGATAACAGTCCGGTTTATTTTAATACCAAGGCAGGAATACCCGAGAATGCTTACGGCCCGTTTTTCCCGGCCCTGGCGGTTGGTATCTTTGATGTGGGAACGTCCAATAACAAAACAAATTTTGACGTGGTTTACGCAAGGGCCGCAAAGACTTTTTCCGTCGGAGGATTTTCTCTGGGCCGGTTTTCTGTCGGCGGGTTTACTGGGAATAAGAATTTGCTGACATATAACGGCAAGGCCAGTAACGACGGGATACGTTTGGGATGGGAACGCCCATTGACCGAGATTTCTGACAAGTGGTGGGTAGGGGCCGATTACCAGGGCTCCAAGAGTTCCTATGGATCTTCGAATTTCGGAGTTTCGTATAACTTTACGCCAACCACATCAGTTATTTTTGGTTATGATATTTATAATAATAAAGACCTGGTGGATACTTATACTGTTCAGCTGGATATTAATTTCTAAAAAGTTGTCTGCGTCCCGCTTTGCCAGCTGCGTCGGTTCAGCCGACGCAGCTGGCAAAGCGGGGTGAATGCGATTGTTTGGGGCTTGATGAATCAAGCCCCTACGATTTTATATTTGTTTTGTTTGAATTCGCCGCCCCCTCTCTTCCTGTTTTTCCACTTTTTATCCTTCCCGACGAGAAGTATTTTAAAAAGACATCAAAATATATCAGATATTATTTTAAATTTATTGTGTATTTGTTATTATTAATTCGAAATAGTATTAAACCAAACTTTCTCCAATGAAAAAATCCCTTTAATCAAGGGCAGGCAGTAGGCAGTAATGACGCGTGACGAAATTTATGATCATTTAGCAAAAGTTTATCTTGGTAAGCGCGAGAGCGTTATCGAGACTAAACCTTTGAGGAAGAAATCACACGTTTGGCTTGTGATCAATGTTGTGATCACCTCGTTTATCCTCGCGAGCGTTGTTTACGGCCTGACAGCGTTTTTAACCAAACGCAATGATCTTTTAAAAAGCCGGGTTATTTATTCTTTGAATAATTCGCCGATAAGGCTTTTTTATTCCGTCGGTGGAGACTATCCCCAGGTCAAGGACCTGACGATTCCTCTTCCGGTGGTTGATGTGTCGAAGTTCAGCCGCATCAACCTCTCTTTAAAAGGAATGCCGAACGGCAATCCGGGCATGTTAAAGGTGGTTCTCACAAACGAGCGCGAAGAAAAAGCTTCTTATTATTTGCAGGGGATAAAAACGCGCTGGCAGGATTATTCGATTTCCTTTGATGAGCTCAACCTTACGGACTGGAAATCGTTAAAAGATATTTCGTTTGTTGTCGAGGCGTGGAACGCCGAGCAATTAAACGGTTCAGTTTTGGTTGATAATATAAGTTTTTCCAATTAAACGAGGGGATGGAAAAAAATGAAAATTATCTCTATTGCGAATCAAAAAGGCGGATGCGGCAAAACTACAACAGCGATCAATCTTGTCTCAAGCCTTGCTGCCAACGGTAAGCGGACGCTTTTGATCGATCTGGATCCGCAGGCCCATGCCACGCTCGGGCTTAACCGCGACGATAAAAACAGCATGTACAATGTCATTTCCCGCATCGCGCCCCGAAAGCTTTCCATAAAAGATATTATCCAAAAAGTGGAAAGCAATTTTGACATTGTCCCCTCAAACGTGCTTTTGGGAACCCTCGAGCAGGAGCTCGCCGATGAAATCGGCCGTGAGATGAAGCTCGTTGAAATCCTCGATACCATCAAGGCAGATTATGATTATGTTGTGATTGATTGCCCGCCGAGCCTGGGGTTCCTGACTGTTAATGCGCTGCGGGCGAGCACCGAGGTCATTGTCCCTGTTGAAACAAGCCGTTTTTCGCTCCAGGGCCTGGAACATTTGATGGACATTATCAATTTGATTAAAGACAGGCTGAACCACACGATCACGCCGCGAGTTCTTGTGACCATGTTTGATTCCCGCCTCAGGCATTCCTTTTCCATGCTGGAAAAGATCAAGGCCAAGTTTGGCGGCATGCTTCTGGGCACGATTGTCCATGTTAATGTCAAGCTCAAGGAGTCTGCGGTCGAAGGCAAGACCGTTATTAACTATGACAAATATTGTCGAGGAGCCAAGGATTATTACAGCCTGGCCAAAGAGCTTATTGCCTTTGAGGGTGGAGCAAAAGTTGTGGGCTCGACAGCCGCGGAATTCTCGCAAAAGATGAAGGATCTGGTGGAAAAAGAGAGCGATCAAATGGTTTTCTCGACGTTCTCGATTTTGGCGCCCGAAGCCCAGTCGGTTTATCTTTGCGGCACGTTTAATGAATGGTCTTTGAATGAAGCCTGCCGGATGCGTAAAGATGATTCCGGCCGCTGGTCGATCCGTCTGGGCCTGACGAGCGGCGTTCATCAGTATCAGTTTGTGGTTGATGGCCGCTGGCAGAAAGACCCTGAAAATCCGCGCGCGGAATCCAACGGCTATGGCGATGTGAATTCCGTGATTGAGGTTGGTTCGAATGGATAAAAGGGCGCGTGTTTCTTTGAAAGATATCGACGAGGATCGTCTTTACGCTCTTTTATCATATGTTTCGCTTCTGTGTGTCTTTCCGCTCATTCAAAAAAAAGGCAATGAGTTTGTTCAGTCGCATGCCCGTCAGGGGCTTGCCCTTTTTCTCTCTGAGTTTGTTATTTTTATTCTCAGCATCCTTTTTCCTCAGGTCATGGCCCCGTTTCTTTTTATTTTCGGGGTATTGGCATTCTGGGGCATGATTAAGTCCCTTAAGGGGGAAAAAGTCGAGATTCCGTTTATTTATCCACTCTCCCAGAAGCTGGTTCTTTAGGAGCTTTCAGCTGTCAGCTATCAGCAATTATGCCTGTAGCTTTATTGTAAAAAAAGAAGCTGGTCAGATAAATTCAAGTTACAGTTTTATGGCTGTTAGCTGAAGGCTGTCAGCTTGTATTGTTAGAGTCTGGCTGTGTATGGTATATTTAAAGCGTGGAGGAGTGGTATGCTTCAGAGGAACAATAAAAAACGCGCGCAAATCATTATTGAGCATATTTTACTCATGATTGCGGTTATTATTGTTCTTATTGCCGTGACTTCAGATAAAAACGGGCATTTTGCCAATGCCATCAATAAAATTTTTCAGTTGCCTTCCGGCCTTCTGCACGATAACCAGATCAAAATAAACCCCTAAAATCTTTTATTTCGTTCCATTTTTTCTTTAAGGTCATCCATCATTTTTGTGTTTTTGTCACGCAGGTCCTTGGAAGTGTCGGATTGTTTTTCTTTCATGTCCGAGGAGTGGAGGGCAGAGCTGGCCGGGTCCTGGTCAAAGCCTTTGGAAATATTTTTAAACATATGGGAAAAAATCCCGAAAGCCAGGACAGTTGAAAGGATTGTTGCTGTTGCGACGTAGCCCCACATGATTTAAGTATAACGTCATAACGAAAACATCTCAAGGCCTTGATGATTTTTTTGTCAGATCTGTTGAACCCGTTGCGCTATCCTTTTATAATAATGACGATGAATAAAATATTTCTTTTTGCAACTTTTTTTACCGGGGTATTTCTTTCCTGGCCGGCTTTTTGCGCCCCCCGGGATGCCACTCTTTCGCCTTTGATTGAAATTTACAGCAATGGCCATAAATATCTTTCTTTTGAGGCTTATCAGGAAAAAAGAAAAGAAGGCCGGACCCTGGTTTTGGGAGCGGATGGAAAGTTTACAGAAGAAAAGGGGGTGCCCATTGATATTGCTCTTCCTTTAAGGGTTGATGACCCGGATACCCTGGCGTATAAGGCTGTGAGGGGTGTGGGAGTCAACGAGCCCCTTTTTAAGGCGATTTATGGCAATGCCCCTGGGAATAAGGAGAAAACATTGATTGTCTCCTCACCCCAGGAATTAGAAGTAAAGTTGGAGGAAGGGCTTTCGAAAACGCCAGGAGCTTTATTAATGGTGGCCCAGGATAGTAAAGTTCGTCTCATGGGGTTAAAACCATTGATTTGTAGGGGCTCAATTGATTGAGCCCGGCCGCTGGTTTTAGAACTTGACGCCCATAGGCCTCCCATGTATAATGGCGCGCATTAAAAAGATAAAGGATAAGAATAAGTATTAATTTGTTAAGAGGAGGAAGTACAGTTGGCACTCGTTAAGGAAAGAAAAACAGAAATTGTCAGTAGCTTCAAGGTTCACGCAAAAGACACCGGTTCTCCGGCTGTCCAGATCGCTCTTCTCTCAGGGCGGATCAATTATTTAAACGACCACTTCAAGACCCACAAGAAAGACCACCACTCCCGTCGTGGTCTGCTTCTCATGATCGGTAAGAGACGCCGCCTTTTGGCCTATCTTAAGAGAACCGACGCGCAGAAGTATGAAGAGACCATCAGTAAGCTGGGTTTGCGTAAATAGCATTCTCTAATTATCCTAAAGCCTTTTATGCTCTGCGTTTGGGTTTTCAGGATGCCCCTTAAGAGAAATGATTGATTACTTTTAAGGGTTAAATAAGGATGTGTGACATGGGTAATGTGCGTGTAGAAGTTCCTTGCGGGACAACAAGCATTGTGATTGAAACCGGTAAGCTGGCCAAACAGGCCGGCGGCTCGGCTTTGGTATCTTGCGGCGGCACGGTTGTCCTGGTGACAGCGTGTATGGCCAAAAAACCGCGTGAGGGGATAGATTTTTTCCCTCTCACAGTTGAATATCAGGAGAAAACTTATTCGGCCGGAAAGATTCCTGGCGGATTTTTCAAGCGTGAAGGCCGCTCCACAGAAAAAGAAATTTTAACCAGCCGCCTTATTGACAGGCCGCTTCGTCCGCTTTTCCCGGAAGGCTTTTTGAATGAAGTCCAGATTGTGGCCACGGTGTTGTCGGCTGACAATGACAACGACCCTGATGTGCTTGCGATTACCGGTGCCTCTGCAGCGCTCATGATTTCTGATATCCCCTTTGACGGCCCTATTAGCGCTGTGCGCGTTGGCCTTGTGGGGGAGGAATTTGTGATTAATCCGACCTATGCCCAGCGCCTGGAAAGTTCGCTGGATTATATTGTGGCCGGCGATGCTCAGGGTGTTGTGATGATCGAAGGCCAGGGCAAAGAAGTTCCTGAAGCCAGGATGAAGGAGATGCTCAAGTTTGCGCATAAAGCCCTGCAGCCTTTCCGCGACATTCAACTGGAGTTCCACAAACAGGCTGCCAAGCCCAAGACGCAGGTGGTTACAAAAGTTCTGCCTCCGCAGTTTATCGAGAAGGTGAAGGCTTTGGGGAAGGCTCGTCTGGCTGAAATTTTTAACGGCATTGCTGACAAGAAAGAACGCGAAAACAAGATTAATGAACTTTTCACCACTCTTACCGCTGACATGACCGTTTATGCCGAGTTTAAGATCGGCGATGAGGAGATTGCTGCCAAAGATGTCAACGCGGTTTTTGAGATCATGCAGTATGATCTTGTCCGCAAAAATGTTTTTGAAAAAGGCCTTCGCGTTGACGGCCGCGGCTTAAAAGATATTCGTGCGGTTTCTGCTGAAGTTGGAGTCCTGCCGCGCACTCATGGCACAGGGCTTTTCACCAGGGGCCAAACCCAGGCCATGGCCATTGTGACCTTGGGCACCAAGATTGACGAGCAGATGATTGAAGCGCTTGACGGGGTCACTTACCGCAAGTTTATGCTTCACTATAATTTTCCGCCGTTCAGTGTCGGCGAAACAAAGCCCATGCGCGGGCCTGGCCGCCGTGAAATCGGCCATGGCGCCCTGGCGCATCGCGCGCTTTTGTCTGTTCTTCCCACAGAAGATGAATTTCCTTATACCATCCGCGTTGTTTCTGAAGTTTTGGAATCAAACGGTTCCTCCAGCATGGCCACAACCTGCGCCAGTTCGCTGGCGTTGCTTGACGCCGGCGTGCCTTTAAAAGCGCCGGTAGCCGGTATTTCCATCGGCCTTATTTCCGATGAGAAGCGTTCGGTTTTGATTACCGATATTCAGGGCATGGAAGACCATTTTGGAGACATGGATTTTAAGGTGACAGGCACGAAGACCGGCATCACCGCCATCCAGCTTGACCTTAAGATTCGCCATATCTCTCTTGACCTGTTATCGCAGGCCATTGACCAGGCCACAGAGGCCCGTTATTTTATCCTGGAGAAGATGAACGCGGCCATCGCAACACACAGGCCGAATACTTCGGAATTTGCTCCGCGTATTACCACGATCCAGATTCCGCAGGATAAAATCGGCGAGGTTATCGGCCCCGGCGGAAAAACGATCCGCAAGATCATTGAGATGACGGGTGCCACCTCCATTGACATTGATGATGACGGCAAGGCCTTTATCGCGGCCCCGAATCAGGAGTCTCTGGACCAGGTGACGAAATATCTTTCGTCGCTCCTTGAGATGCCGGAAGTCGGAAAAGTGTATGAAGCGCGCGTTGTCAAGATGATGAATTTCGGCGCGTTTTGTGAGTTTATGCCGGGCAAAGACGGCCTGGTGCATGTTTCCGAGCTTTCTGACAAGTATGTCAAAGACCCTAACGAACTTGTCAAAGTCGGCGACGTTTTTCCTGTGGTCTTGTTTGAAATTGATAAAGTTGGCCGGTATAATTTAAGCCGTAAACGGGTGAAGAATATCAGCCAGTAGGCAGATTTCAATATGAAATCAGAGCATATTAACGAGATCAAGGGTATTTTGATCCTTTCGTTGGCTCTTATTCTTTTGGCGAGCCTGATTTCCTACGTCCCCGAAGATCTTGTCTGGTTTACAGCGCATCCCAATGTTCCTGCCCATAATCTGGTGAAAATCGCCGGAGCTTATGGCGCAGGGACTTTATTCTTCCTTTTCGGTTACAGTGCTTACCTTTTAGTGGTCTTCCTTTTCTTCTGGAGCTGGAATATTTTTACTTCGCGTCAGATGCTCTTTACGCTGGCCAGGGTATTGTCGTTGTTTTTTCTCATGCTTTTTATGAGCAGCCTTTTGAGCCTTTTGGGAGGCGCGCAGGCCTCCGGGCGTTTTGATCGCGGAGGGCTTTTGGGTGTTGTTTTTGGAGATTTTCTTCTCCAATACACGGGCGTCGGCGCGTACATTATTCTTTTTGCCCTGATCAGCCTGTGCCTTGTGGTTGCGGCAGACTTTCTGGTTTCGCCGCTCTTGGTCAAGCTGACGCGCGGGGTGATTGAATTTTATCAGGCGGTTCAAGAAAAAAAACTTGCGGCTTTTTTTGCTTCCTTCATGAAGCCCCAGCCGCGTGTGGCGCCTAAAAAAGATGAAAGGCCGTCTAAATTCACAGAGCCGGCAAAGCCAGTCAAGCCTGCCAAACCCGTCAAGAAGTCTGTGGATAACGACGAGGATGAAGAAGACAGCGTGAGCGAGCCGCCCAAGCCGCCGCAGCCGCCGAATATCCGTATTGTTCAGCCCAAGGAAGAGCCTCCCAAAGAGCGTGAGGATAAGCCGCTTATTATCGGAAATTATCAGCTTCCGCCGTTTGACCTTTTAAAAGACCCTGTGAAAATCACGGAAGAGAATGTTCAGGAAGCCCTGGTGAGCGGCGCAAAAACCCTTGAACAGACTCTTGGCAATTTCGGAGTTACAGTGAGGGTTGTGGATATCGAACGGGGCCCGGTGATTACGCGTTATGAGCTGGAGCCGGCTCCCGGCCT
>JADFYI010000007.1:49527-51089 GCA_015233145.1 Candidatus Omnitrophota bacterium | reverse complement strand
CATGCAGGCTTCATCCGTGCGCATTCAAGCGCCCATTCCAGGGAAGAACCGTGTGGGCATCGAGGTTCCCAATGGCGCGTCGGCGGCTGTTGTGCTTAAGGATGTCTTGATTCAGGGAGATATCCGCAATGCCCCTTCCAAGATTATGCTGGCGTTGGGAAAAGATACTTCAGGCAAGCCCATTGTGGCTGACCTTGCAGATATGCCGCATCTTTTGATTGCCGGCGCCACAGGAGCAGGTAAGTCGGTGTGTTTGAACAGTGTTATTATGTCCATCCTTTACAATGCCTCTCCCCATGAAGTCAAGTTCATCATGGTGGATCCCAAAATGGTGGAGCTTAACCAGTATAATGATATTCCGCACATGCTTTGTCCGGCGATTATTGAACACAAAAAAGTGGCGGCAGCGTTTGGCTGGGTTGTCGGCGAGATGGAGGCGCGGTATAAAACGCTTTTGAAACATCAGGTCAAAAACATCAAGGCCTATCACGAAAAGGGCTTTGAAATGCCTTATATTATTATTGTGGTGGATGAATTTGCGGATCTCATGCAGACATCTGGCAAGGTGATTGAAAGTGCGGTCACGCGTTTGGCGCAGCTGGCCAGAGCCGTGGGGATTCATTTGATCCTTGCCACTCAAAGGCCATCGGTTAATGTTATTACAGGAGTCATCAAGGCCAATTTACCGGCGCGTATCAGTTTTAAAGTGGCGTCCCAGATTGATTCGCGCACAATCCTGGATGAAAAGGGTGCCGAGGATCTTTTGGGAAAAGGAGATATGCTTTTCATCCGCCCGGGGGATCCCAAGCCTTTGCGCGGCCAGTGCAGTTATTTGTCGGATGAGGAAATCCACAGGGTTGTTGATTTTATCCGCACCCAGGAAAAGCCGCAGTATGATGATACCGTGACAGCCCGTCCGGCTGTTGCCGCAGGGGCAAGCGGGGAAAGAGATGAGATTTTTGATGAGGCCGTGCGCGTGGTCATGGAAACGGGGCAGGCCTCGGCCTCCATGCTCCAGCGCCGCTTGAGCCTGGGGTTTTCTCGGGCAGGCCGCATTATTGACCAGATGGAACGCGCAGGCTTGATCGGCCCCAATCTCGGGAGCAAACCAAGGGATATTTTGATTGACCGCGAGAAGTGGGTGGTGGAAAATATGGAAAAGCAAAACGTTGCGCCAACTGAAGGGGAACCCAAAGATGAGCGAGCAGCCTAAAGACATAGGGGTGTTTCTCAAAGCTGAGCGTGAACGCCAGGGCCTTAGCCTGGACATGATCCATGAAGCCACGAAAATCCCTATTGATTCCTTGAAGGCCATCGAAGAGGGGTATAAGGTCAGGACCCTTTCGCCTTTTTATTTTAAAAGTTTTGTCCGTCTTTATGCGCAGTATTTGAACCTTGATCCTAACGTGCTTCTTGCCGGCACGCCTTTGGAAAGCCTTAAGAAAAGCTATCCTCCGCCGTCGAACCTTCCGATCGCCAATCGCATTCAGGAAACATTTTCTTTAAACCTTTTTGCGCGGTCTTTTGATCCTTATCTGGGGAAAAAAATCTTAAAATTCACA
>JADFYI010000007.1:47996-49517 GCA_015233145.1 Candidatus Omnitrophota bacterium | reverse complement strand
GGTGTTGTGGCGGTTGTTGTTATTGTGGGACTGGTGAAATGGATACGCGTGGCTGCGTTTGAAGCCTCGGTGGCCAAGGCAAAGGCGGAAAGTTCCATGCCTAAAAAACATGTTTCTTCTTATGCCCAGGCCAAAAAGAATGAGGCCGCCAGAATGACAGAGCCTCAAAAACTCGTGGAGAGCGTTAAGAAAGTTGCCCCTCCGCAAGTTGTGGTTGCGGAAGAAAAGCCAAGGCTTGAAAAAGCTGTTCCGGAAAAAGTTTCTGTGGAAAAAGCCCCTGCAGAAAAAACCTTGTCTGAAAACCCTCCGGAACCAAAAACAATAAAAGCCGCGGCTGTTAAAAATGTGACAGCCGTTGTCCGCGCCCACAGCAATTCCTGGCTGAATGTGAAAATTGATGGCAAAACAATTTTTCAGGGGATCCTTAAAAAAGGGAATTTTGCAACCTGGAATGCTGTCAAGTCTGTGGAAATTTCCGGGAAAGATATTGATGAGCTTGAGTTTGAAGTTAATGGAAAATCCATTGGCAAGCTCAGCCGCCACGATATGAAGGCCAGAAAAGTCAGGATTACGCCGGAAGGCCTTACCGTCGAGAAATGATGCCTGCCCATGAGCCGTGTTCTACCCAGCCCCTCCCAAGAACGTGTTGGTATCCTTAATTTAGGATGTGTCCGCAATACTGTGGATTCCCAAAATCTTTTGGGCCGTTTGGCCCGCAAAGGGCATAGTGTTGTTGCGCCTGATAAGGCCGACACCGTTATTGTCAATACCTGCTCTTTTATTGAGGATGCCAAAAAAGAATCCATTGAGGCGATTCTGGATCTTGTGGAGCTGAAAAAGCAGGGGAAGATCAAGAAAATTATCGTGGCCGGATGCCTGGCTCAGCGTTATGGCTCAAAACTTGTGAAAGAAATCCCGGAAGTGGATGCTTTTGTCGGCGTGCAGGCGCTTCATGCGCAAACGAGGCAGGACACAGGGCTTTTGACCCCTTCGCATTATGCGTATCTTAAAATTTGCGAAAGTTGTTTTAACCAGTGCAGTTTTTGTATTATTCCGAAATTAAAGGGCAGGTTTGTTTCACGCCCCATGGACATTGTCCTTGGCGATGCCCAAGCCCTCGAAGCGCGGGGCGTTAAAGAGCTTAATATTGTTGGCCAGGACATCACAGCCTATGGGCTGGATATTTACAGGGCTAAAAAACTTCCTGAACTTTTAAGAAAGATATGCCTGGCCGCAAGAAATATAGAGTGGGTCAGGCTTCTTTATGCCTATCCCAGGCACGTGACAGAGGAGCTTATGGATGTTATTGCAAGTGAGCCTAAAATATGTAAATATATTGATATCCCCCTGCAGCACGTCAATGACCGTATTTTAAAGGCCATGAAAAGAAATTTTACGCTCTTTCAAACGACTAAGCTTGTCGAAAGGCTTCGCCGTAAGATTCCAGGGGTTTTCCTGCGGACAACATTCATTGTTGGTTTCCCGGGAGAGACAGGCGCGGAGTTTAAGCAATTGCTTCAG
>JADFYI010000007.1:0-47966 GCA_015233145.1 Candidatus Omnitrophota bacterium | reverse complement strand
GGTGGGGGTTTTTACATATTCGCGTGAAAAAGGGACAGAGGCTTACAATTTAAAGCCCCAAATTCCGCTCAAAGTCAAACAGGCGCGCCAGAAAGAGCTTATGGAAATCCAGAAAGAGATTTCCCGCGGCTTTTCTGAAAAGATGATCGGAAAAACCCTCAAATGTTTGATTGAGGGCCGTGAAAAAGATTCAAGAGATACCTATGCCGCGCGCAGTGAATTTGATGCGCCCGATGTTGATGGTGTTGTTTATATCAAGAGTTCTCGCAGGTTGCGGCCCGGAGAGTTTGTGGACGCGCGTATCACCGGCGCTACAGAGTATGATTTACAGGGAGAGTGTTTGTGAATGTTCCTAACATGCTCACATTGTCGCGTTTTTTCTTAACATGCCTGTTTGTGATTCTCGCGCAAACCCCAGGCTGGAAAGGGGCCGGGCTTCTTCTTTTTGTTTTTGCCATTGCGTCTCTCACAGATTGGGCCGACGGGTTTATGGCCCGTAAATATAACCTTTCCACGACCTTTGGCCAGATCATGGATCCGATCGCGGATAAATTCTTAACTTTGGCGGCTTTTTTTATTTTTGCCTTCGAAGGCACTATTGCGCTCTGGATGGTTGTTTTGGTGGCGGCCCGGGAAATGGTTGTGACAGCGTCAAGGATTCATGCCATGACGCGCGGCCAGGTGATCCCTGCGGAAAAATCAGGGAAGATCAAGACCGTTTTTCAGATGACAACAATTATTGTGATCCTTCTTTATCGTGTTTTGGCAACAGCGCCTTTGACAAAAGCCATGGTGACAAATTATGAAATCCACTGGCAGATTTTCGTGAATTTGCTTATGATAATCGTCGTTGCGTTAACGGTTGTCTCAGGGATCGGGTATTTTAATGCCTTTAAAGACGAAAGATGATGAACGGATGAATCCCGCGCTTGCCAGATGGGTAGCCACATTTTTTCGGGTCGGTGATTTTCCGTTTGCTCCGGGAACCGCGGCAAGCGCTGTGGGGTTGGTCATGGCCTATTATTGCCGGTCGAATATCTGGCTTTACCTGGGGGTCCTCATTCTTGTGACCGTGCTTGGGTTTATGACATCCGGCATTGTGGAAAAGGCTATGGGCAAGAAAGACCCGGGATGTGTTGTGATTGACGAGGTTTCCGGGATCATGATCTCATTTTTGTTAATCCCGGTTTTTTCCTGGCCGGTCATGGTTGCGGGATTCTTTCTCTTTCGTGCCTTTGATATGTTTAAAATTTATCCTGAAGATAAATTTGAGGCCATGGGCGGCGCCAAGGGGATTATGCTCGATGACATGATGGCCGGGGTATATACGAATATTGTTTTGCAGATTGGCATCCGATGGGCGGATGGTGTGCACTATCGCATTGTTTGAAACAAAAGTAAGAAGGAGTTTTAGTATGCGTTCAACAAATCCAGTGTTGGGGGAGAATGTGTTTTCCCAGTCAGGGGCTTTCGCCGATGGCCAGGTCATGACCATTCAGGGCACGGTCAACAAATGCCTTATACTTCTCGCGCTTGTGTTGGTTCCTGCCCTGTGGGTGTGGAGCAAGATTATCCAGCCTGCGGCCCCGTCGGTAGGCTATGAGACTCCAGCGGCTGTCAGCAATCCTGCGGCTGTGATTCCGTTTATTTTTGGCGGAGTGATTGTGGGGCTGATTGCCGCGCTTATCACTGTCTTTAAAAAAGAATGGGCCAGGGTAACTGCTCCGATTTATGCTGTTGCGGAAGGCTTGGTTTTGGGCGGCATTTCCGCGATTCTGGAAATGCGGTATCATGGCATTGTGATGCAGGCGGTGGGGCTTACGTTTGGCATGCTTTTTTGCCTTTTGATGGCCTATAAGGCCCGTATTATCCGTGTCACGGAAAAGTTTCGCGCCGGTGTGGTCATTGCCACAGGTGCCATTGCCCTTCTTTATCTGGTAACCTGGATATTGGGGATGTTTCACGTCAATATGCCTTATATCCATGATTCAGGCCCCATTGGCATTGGCATCAGCCTTTTCATTGTGGGGATTGCCGCGCTGAACCTTCTTTTGGATTTTGATTTTATTGAACAGGGGGCAGAGGTGGGTGCGCCGAAGTATATGGAATGGTATGGCGCGTTTGGCCTGATGGTTACGCTCATTTGGCTTTATATGGAAATCCTTAATCTTCTGGCGAAGTTAAGGGGAAGAGATTAGGCATTGAGCCGCGCGTGGCTGAGGATTTCATATTGAGCGCCTGTCGAGAAAAGATCGCTTCGAAAAAGGGTCAGGCGCTCCACCTTTTGGGAGACCCCGGAAGGGATATGTGTGTTGGTCAAAAGCTCTGCCAGGCGATGGTCTTTGGCCGGCTTTTTAAGCCGTCCCAGCGTGATGTGCGCTGTAAAGGCGCGTTTTTCTTCCGCAATATCTATATCTGATAGTTCTTCATCAAGGTAGCGGCTGATATCCAAAAGAAGGTTCAAGCGTTTTGTAACGCCGGCCCAGATAATTTCCGGTGTGGTTTTATTCGGAAAAGCCCCCAGTTCGCCTACGTCCATGTGAAATGTGCTGAAACTTCCCGCGGTCCTGATCATGGCGGATTCCACATCGTCAATCTGGGTGGGAAGAATTTCTCCAAGGAATTTAAGCGTCAGGTGAAGATTTTTAGGCGCCACCCATTTGACGTCAGCTTCAGCCGCCTTGAGCTTTTCCTGAAGGTGGGCAAGCTCGCGTTTTAACCTCTCGTCGAGATCAATGGCAATGAAGGCGCGGATGGTTTTCATAAGAAGTTGTTGAGAATGAAAAATGTTTTTTGAACAGCTTTTTGTTTGACTTGTAAACGCGTTCCCTTGAAAATAAATTTTTTAACAACAGTTCTTGGGGAAGCGGCAACAGCAATAAAAACAAGGCCTACGGGTTTTTTGGGGGTGCCTCCTGTGGGGCCTGCGATCCCGGTAATCCCGATACCAAAGTCGGTTTTTATTCTTTTTCGCACGCCTTCCGCCATAGCTTTGGCCACAACGGCGCTCACAGCCCCGTGTTTTTTAATGAGGAGCGGCGAAACGCCCAGCAATTGTGTCTTGGATGTGTTGGCATATGAGACTATCCCTGCCATAAAAAAGTCAGAACTGCCTGGTATGTTCGTCAGGGTATGAGCGACTAAACCTCCGGTGCAGGACTCTGCAGTTGCCAGGGTTTTCCTTTTTAAAATGAGCTTTTGGGCGAGTGTTTTTGCTGTTATCATATTGTTTGACAAGGGGTGTTATTTCACATAATATTACCAGAAATCTTTAATATTAATATATATGAGGACGCGGTATGTTCCACCCTATTTCTGAAATTTTAGAAGAGCTTAAAGCCGGGCGCATGGTCATTGTGATGGATGATGAGGGCCGTGAGAATGAAGGCGATATCCTTATTGCCGCCGAGCACGTGACGCCTGATGCCATTAATTTTATGGCCAAATACGCGCGCGGGCTTGTGTGCGTGCCTATGGAGGCCGGGCGCCTTGATGCCTTGGGGCTTTACCCGATGAAAGATGCCACAAGCGACTTACATCAGCCTTGTAATACGGGATGGGCCATTTCTGTTGATGCGGCCCACGGCATTACAACAGGGATTTCCGCCGCTGATCGTGCTTACACGGTAAAACTTTTGATTGATCCAAAGTCCAAGGCCAAAGATCTTGTGACTCCGGGGCATCTTTTTCCTTTGCGCGCGAAAAAGGGAGGGGTTTTGGTTCGTGCCGGGCACACAGAGGCTTCAGTTGATCTTATGAAAATGGCGAATCTTTATCCTGCGGGCGTTATTTGCGAAATCATGAATGAAGACGGCACCATGGCGCGGACAACAGACTTGATTGAGTTTTCCAAAAAGCATGGCATGAAAATTTGCACGATTGACAGCTTGATTGAACACCGCCGCAAGAATGAAAAATTTATTGTGCGCGAAACAAGTGTTGCTCTTCCTACAAAATATGGCGATTTTCAGATGTATGTTTATTCATCCAAAATTGATGATTTTGAGCATGTTGCGCTTGTGCGCGGAAAAATTGACGTTACAACCCCGGCGCTTGTGCGTGTGCAGTCTGAATGCCTGACCGGAGATGTTTTTGGAAGCTTACGCTGCGACTGTAACAGCCAGCTTGAAGAGGCGATGAAAAGGATTGCCAATGAAGGCAGCGGCGTTTTTCTTTATATGCGCCAGGAAGGCCGCGGTATCGGCCTTTTGAATAAATTGAAGGCCTATAAGCTGCAAGACAGTAAAGGCATGGATACGGTTGAAGCCAATGAAGCTTTGGGCTTTGCCGCAGACCTGCGTGATTATGGTATTGGCGCTCAGATTCTGGTTGATCTCGGGGTCAAGCAGATCAGGCTTTTGACGAACAATCCCCGAAAGATCGTCGGGCTTGAGGGATATGGCCTGACGGTTGTGGAGCGCGTGCCTTTGCAAATCCCTCACAATGAAAAGAATAAAAAGTATCTTCAGACCAAGAAAGAAAAGCTCGGGCATTGGCTATAGTATGGGGAAAAAGATTGTAACTCCCAGGTGTTGCGCCAAGGGTATCAGCTTCGCCATTGTTGTGGCGCGTTTTCATGAGTCGATAACCGAAAAGCTTTTAAAAGCATGCCTTGATGAGTTTTCAAGGAATGATGTCTGCGAATGTGAAATTCAGGTTGTCAAAGTTCCTGGCGCGTTTGATATCCCGGTGACCGCGCTTCACCTGGCCAGGAAAAAAAATATTAAGGCTGTTATTTGCCTCGGCGCGGTTATTCGCGGCCAGACGTTTCATTATGAGCTGGTGGCCTCTCAAGCAGCCAGAGGAATTCAGGAAGTCGCTCTTTTGACAGCAAAGCCCGTGATCTTTGAGGTTTTGGCTGCGGATACGGTTCAACTGTGCCAGGCAAGAGCCAAAGACGGGGACCGCGATAATAAAGGCGCTTCGGCAGCCCGCGCGGCATTGGAAATGGTAGAAACGCTTAACAGCCTCTAAGGGATGCTCTATGAGAAAACGCAGTGTTGCCAGAGAGTGCGCGCTAAAAATCCTTTACCAGACGGAAATGACGCGCTGGCCAAGCGATAAGGCGGCGGCTTCGTTTTGGGAGCAGGAGCCTGAGCACCTGGATGATGTGCGCAGTTTTGCCGAAGATATTGTTCAGGGGATTTATAAGGACCTGGCTGCCATTGACAGCAAAATTTCCGAATATGCCACCAACTGGCAGCTTAGCCGCATGGCGGTGATTGACCGTAATATCCTGCGTATGGGAGTTTACGAGCTCAAGTTTGCCGTCGGAATTCCTCCCAAGGTCGCAATCAACGAAGCCGTTGAACTTGCCAAGAAGTACGGCGACCTTGAGTCAGGAAAATTTGTTAACGGGATTCTTGATAAGATCCACAAACAAGAGATTGCTTCGCAATCCCCGCAAGCATGAGCGAACGTTACGCTGATCTTCACATTCATACCCATTATTCCGACAGTACGGATTCTCCTTTAGACGTTGTTCAAAAGGCGTCCCAGGCCGGGCTTTCTGTGATATCCATTTGTGACCACGACACGATTGATGGCATTCTTCCGGCAAGAGAAGCGGCCAGGGGCGCGGCTCTCGAGGTCATTTCCGGCATTGAGCTTTCTTCCGAGTATGATGGCAAAGACATTCATATTTTAGGCTATTTTTTTAATTTGGAATCAGGCCCTTTGGTCGGCAAGTTAAAAGATATGCAGGCCTCACGGGTTCTGCGCATGAAAAAGATGGTGGCCAAACTCCATGAGCTGGGGGTTAAGAATATTACTTTTGAAGAAGTGGCCGAACTGACTAAGTCGGACGCGGTTGGCCGTCTGCATTTAGCCAAGCTTCTGGTTTCAAAAAAGGTAGTGCCTTCTTTGGAAATGGCGTTTGAGCGTTTTTTGGCCGAAGGGGCCGCGGTTTATTTCCCCAAATATCAGCAGACCCCCCATGAAGCGATCAGGCTCATTAAAGATTCCGGTGGGATTGCGGTCATGGCGCATCCCATGCTCACACAGCGTGATGAGCTTATCCCGGCCCTTGTGGGAGCCGGCTTAGATGGGCTTGAGGCCTATTATCCGAATTGTTCCATGGAAATTGTTAATTTTTATATCCATCTTGCCGAGAAACATAAGTTAATCGTGACCGGCGGCTCTGACGCCCACGGCGCAGGCAAGTTCAGCACGTATATTGGAAAGTCGTATATCACAAGCGAACGGGTGGCAGCCATGAAAGAACGGGCAGGGGTTTCGTTATGACACACGACGACATTCATTACATGAACCGGGCCATTGGCCTGGCGCTGAGAGCCCAGGGAAAAACATCTCCGAACCCTCTGGTGGGCTGTGTTATTGTTAAAAACAAAAGGACCATTGCCGAAGGCTGGCATAAGGTTTGCGGCGGCGACCATGCCGAAGTTGATGCTTTGAAGAAAGCAGGCCCAAAAGCCAAAGGCGCGGTCATGTATGTGACTTTGGAGCCGTGTTCTCACTGTGGCCGGACTCCGCCGTGCGTGGATGCGATTGTGAGAGCTGGTATCAGGAAAGTTGTTGTGGCGATGAAAGATCCCAATCCTGTCAATAACGGCAAGTCGCTTAAGATTCTGGAAAAGAAGGGCGTGGACGTTGTTTGCGGCATCCTTGAGAAAAAATCACGGGATATGAACCAGCCCTTTATCAAATACATTACAACACACATGCCTTTTGTTGTGGCCAAGACCGCCCAAACGCTTGACGGAAAGATTGCCACAGCCACCGGAGATTCAAAGTGGATCACCAGAGAAGCGGCCCGCGTTTCTGCCAGGGCCAGGCGCAATGATTTTGATGCGATTTTAGTCGGGGTTAATACGGTCTTAAAAGATGATCCGGGGTTGAATGCTCCTTCCAAACGCTTAAAAAAGGTTGTTGTTGATTCAACGCTCAAAACGCCGTTGAATGCCAGGATTTTTAAAGGGGTCAGGCCCGGAGACGTTATTGTGGCCACGACACCCCGGGCTTCAAAGACAAAAATTGTACGCCTTCAGAAAAAAGGTGTTGTTGTCATTATGACCGGGCTTAAAAGGGGGCAGGTGGACCTTAAGAGGCTTTTTAAAGAGCTTGCAAAAAAAGAGATCACAAGTATTTTAATAGAAGGCGGGGCCAGGGTCGTGAGCAGTGCCCTGAAAGAAGGCCTGGTGGACAGGCTTCATATTTACATTGCCCCGAGGATCATGGGTGATAACAAGGCCTTGGGTTCTTTTATCGGGTGGGATGTCCGTAAGGTGAAGGATGCGTTAAAATTTAAGATCAGGTCCGTGGAGCCCATTGGCGGAGACCTTTTTGTCGAAGCCGATATTGTGTGAGGGAAAATATGTTTACTGGAATTATTGAAACGATAAGCCAGGTGATGGCTCTTCAAAAGAAAAAGAATCTTTACGTCTTTAAGGTTGCCGCCCCAAAGATGTTTAATGATGTCAAGGTCGGCGACAGCATTGCCAATGACGGCGCGTGCCTTACGGTCACGTCCATGAAAGGCGGCTGTTTTGAATTTGACCTTATGAAAGAAACCCTTGATGCGACAACTCTTAAGCATTTGTCTCCCGGAAAATTTGTAAACCTTGAGCGCGCCATGAAAGCCGAAGCGCGTATGGGCGGGCATTTTGTGACAGGGCACGTGGATGCGGTCGGGGTTATCAAGAAAATTAAAACCCTTCCCAATTATGTGGAGTACCGGATTTCAATCCCTCAAACGCTCATGCGTTATGTGGTCCCCAAAGGATCAGTCACAATCGACGGCATTAGCCTTACGGTGGGCGAAGTGAAGAAGGATTGGTTTGCCGTTTATTTTATTCCTCACACGCTTGAAGTCACAACCATAGGCCGGAAAAAGGCAGGGGATGAAGTGAATATCGAGACAGATTTATTGGCCAAGTATCTTCTTAAAGCGAAAGGTTAACTATGGAATTGAATATAGCAGAAATTCAAAAAATCATCCCGCACCGTTTTCCGTTTTTAATGATTGACCGTGTGATTGAGCTGGAGCCGAATGTGAAGCTGGTGGCGGTCAAAAATGTTTCAGTCAATGAGGCGCATTTTCAGGGGCATTTTCCGGATGAAAAAGTCATGCCCGGCGTTTTGATGGTCGAGGCCATGGCGCAGGCGGGTTGTGTATATTTTTATTATTCCAAGAACATGCAGGGCAAAAACCTGATTTATTACCTTGCTAAAACAACTGTAAAGTTTTTAAAAGTCGTGACCCCTGGCGACCAGCTTCGCATCGAAGTTAAGACCATAAAGCTCCTTGCCAAGGCAGGTTTTCTGGATTGCAAGTGCTTTGTGGGTGAGGATGTGGTTTGCGAAGCTGAAATCGGTTTTGGGATTAAAGAGGTTTGACGAATTTAGTCGAGAATGCTAGAATTACGCCTTCATAAGTGAGTTCTTTTCAATGTTTTTGACCCCTTCGGGGTGGAATTCATACCCCTAATAAAATAGACATTATGGAAATGAATTCCAAATCAGCGGGAGATAGCGCAGCTGGCTAGCGCGCAACGTTCGGGACGTTGAGGTCGGGGGTTCAAATCCCCCTCTCCCGATTTTTTAAGAATTCTTAAAAAATCGCTCCCAAAGCCACCTAGCAGCCTATTAGGCTGCCGGGGCTTTGGGAGCCAACAATTCTTAAAAAATCGTAAAAAGCATACGGAAAACGCTGGTTGTTTAAAATTATCTTGCTGATAAGCGTGGTGCAAAGGTAGGCATGAAATGCTAGAAGGGTTGGGAAGCCCTGCGGAACATCTCCGCCGCTCAGCGTTGCGTTCGCTGGCAAGTTTAGAAATCAAATAAAAAGAGCTCTCTATATCAGCTCACTCCACAATTCGCGTCAGAGATATTCCTCCGGTCTTCCCGGGCTTGGCAGGGGTTTTAAATGACAAATTTTTTCGGATAGCTGGATATGCAATTAAAAATCGTCCAAACCCCTGTTTTGATATCTCGTCGAGACAGGGGTTTTTATGGTGTGCCAACAAGAAAATTTCTGGCGGGATGAATATAATTTTTAAATAAGTATGAAAACAATACAATACCATGTCATTTTTACCGGACTAGTGCAGGGCGTGGGATTTCGCTATACGGCCCGTGATATGGCCAGGGATTTTGGGTTGGCCGGCTGGGTTAGAAATCTCGCGGATGGCAGCGTGGAAATGGTTGTGGAGGGGAAAGAAGACCTCCTTGAGGAGTTTTTAAGACAGCTGGAAGGTTCATTTTCGATACGGGATAAAAAGATTTCCCGCACAGAAACCAGCGGGCACTTTGTGGAGTTTGAAATTAGATTTTGATGCGCAAGATGGGAAGCGAACCGCGACGGTTTAGTCAGGTTATTTAAATGGTCTAACCGGCGCGGTTTGCCGAAGGCGGCAGAGTGTATGAATAAAAACCAAGCTAAAAAAGAAATTTCCCGGTTGTGTCAGGTTATTGAGGAGCATAATTACAATTATTATGTCCTCGATAATCCCGCCATTTCCGACAAGGAATACGATGAGCTTGTCAAAGAGCTCATGGCCCTTGAAGAGAAATTCCCTGATCTTCGTTTTTCTTCTTCCCCCACACAAAGAGTGGGTACCAAAGTCCTTTCCGGAGCCAGGACCGTGGCGCATAGCGTCAAGATGCTGTCTTTGGACAATACCTATTCCTGGGATGAACTTAAGTCTTGGTCAGAGCGTGTTTTTAAGGGGCTGGGCACGCGGGATGTGGAATTTGTTTCCGAGCTTAAGATTGATGGTGTCAGCGCCTCGCTTCTTTATGAACACGGAGAACTTGTTTTGGGCCTTACGCGCGGTGACGGCGAGGTAGGGGAAGATGTCACACACAATATCCGTGCTATTCCTTCGGTGCCTTTGAAGTTAAGGACGCCCAAAGGATTGTCGCTCCCTCGCCTGATTGAGGTTCGCGGTGAGGTTTATATGGATAAGCCCGGTTTTGAAGCCTTGAACCATGACAGAAAAATCGCCGGGGAAGAGGTATTTGCCAATCCCCGCAATGCGGCAAGCGGGTCTTTGAAGCTTTTGGATCCCGGGGAATCTTCCCGCCGTAATCTCAGTTTTTTTGCCCATTCTTTTAGCCGCCTGGAAGGGGACTTTGATGTCAAAACCCATTGGAAGTTTTTGCAAACAGCCAAGGCGCTGGGGTTTCCTGTCAATCCTTTAAGCCGCCTGAGCCCTGAATTCAGTCGAGTAGAATCGGATTGCACTGAATTTCAGAAGCTGCGCGCAACCCTTCTTTACGACGTGGATGGGGTTGTGATTAAGGTTAATTCTTTTGCACAACAGAAAGAATTAGGGGAAACTTTAAAAAGTCCGCGATGGGCTGTGGCATTTAAATTTGAGGCGCACCAGGCTACGACTGTTGTGCGCGATATTGTGGTCCAGGTTGGCCGGACAGGGGTTTTGACGCCTGTGGCGGAGCTCGAACCCGTGTCCTGCGGAGGCGTCACCATTTCCAGGGCAACACTCCATAATTTTGATGAATTAAAACGTTTGGGCGTTGCCAAGGGCGACCGGGTTCTTTTGGAACGTGCGGGTGATGTGATCCCCAAGATTGTCAAGGTGGTTCAGTCCAGGGACGTGCGGGAAAAGATTTCCAAGGTCCCGGCCAATTGTCCGTCATGCCGGGATGAGTTTATTTGCGAAGAAGAGGGCGAGGTGGCTTATCGCTGTATTAATCCGGCGTGCCCTAAACAGCTTGAACGAAGACTTGTTCATTTTGCCTCACGGGGAGCCATGGACATCGAAGGCATGGGGGAGTCAGTGGCTTCCCAGCTTGTGGCCCAGGGCATGATTGCTTCGGTCGCGGATATTTATTCTCTTCGAAAAGAAGACCTTTTGAGACTTGAACTTTTCGGTGACAAGAAAGCGGACAATCTTTTAAAGGGCATTGAGGCCAGTAAAGGAAGGCCGTTGTCCCGCCTGATTTTTGGTTTGGGGATTTTGAATATCGGGGAAAAGGCCTCGCTTCTTCTGGCACGTCATTTTGAGGCCATGAACCGTCTTTCCCAGGCTTCAGCAGATGATATCAAGTCTATCCATGAACTGGGAGATGTGTCTGCGGATTCAGTGGTGCGTTTTTTTGCCCAGAAAGAAACTCGCGAGATGTTAGAGAAAATTAAGGCATCTGGTGTTAATATGGAGGAGCCGAAAAGGCCTGATTCCCAAAAGCAGGGAGTGCTGTCAGGAAAGACTTTTGTGTTTACAGGAGAGCTTTCACGCCGCACCCGAAAAGACGCGTCAGATGCGGTCAAGGCCCTTGGCGGCGAGATTTCAGAGGTTGTGGGGTTAAAAACGAGTATCGTGGTGGCTGGCGTTTCTGCCGGCTCCAAACTGGCCAAGGCTAAAAAATTAGGGGTTAAGGTTATCAATGAACAAGAATTTGAGGAGATGATTCATGCTGAATAATCGGGATTCCTGGAAAAAGTTTGTAGCCGCAATGGTTCTTGTTGTTTTTTGCACCAGTGTCTTTTCGAGCTGCGCAACATTCAGGCGGAAATTTGTGCGTAAGAGCAAGGTGAAAGATTCCAGTGAAGATGTCATTCCTGTGCTTGAACCCATTGAATATAAGCCGGTTGTCCATTCTTCTGCCCAGGTTTATTCTGAGAATTATTCTTTATTCCGCGCTTTTTACAAGGATGTTTGGGAGGTTGTCGGGGAAGGCGAGGGGGATAAGCGTGAACGCTACATTCTTTCCCAGGTTGTGGCCAAGATCGATGCCATGGCCGTTCTTTTAAATCCGGAAAAATCGACAGGCTTAAAAAAGTATTCGGCTGAAATTCTTTCCCTGATGAAAGAACTGGATAAACCGAAAGCATTGCGTCGTTATGATCTTATGAAAAGCGAACTTCGCACGGTTGAAAACAATATTCGTAAAGATTTTAAGCCCGCTTCGGTTGAGCCGTATCTTCTTCAAGCACAAAAAGCGCCAGAGAAATGAAAACGCTGATAACCGAGTTTTTGAACTATCTTTCGGTCGAGCGCGGGTTAGCCAAAAATACGCTCATGGCCTATGAGAGCGACCTTTTGGCTTATACAGAGTATTTAGAATCAAAGCACGGCATTAAATCTCCGGATGGCATAACGCGGGAAAAAATTACCGCTTATATGCACGCGCAAAAGAAGGGCAACCTGACCGCAACTTCCATTTGCCGCAGCCTGGCCGCAATCCGCATGTTTCACCGTTTCTTGGTTCGTGAAAATTTTTCCAAAGAAGATCCCACAGACCTTGTGGAAACCCCCAAAACTTGGAAGCGCGTGCCGGATGTGCTTTCCCAGGCTGAAATTGATGCCATGATCAAGGCTACACTCGGCCGTGACTGGCAGAGTGTGCGTGACCGGGCCATCTTAGAGCTTTTTTATGCGAGCGGGCTTCGGGTCACAGAGCTCGTTGACCTTCTGGTGGGGAGTGTTAATCTGGAGATGGGTTTTGTCCGTTGTATCGGCAAAGGGAGCAAGGAAAGGATTATTCCTGTCGGCGGGAAAGCCAAGGAAGCGGTCTTGCATTATCTGGAAACCGCGCGCATAAAAATTCTCAAAGGCCGCAAGGCCGAGGCTCTTTTTTTAAGCCGGCTGGGAAAAAAGATGACGCGCCAAAGTGTGTGGAAGACAATCAAGTTTTATGCGCGTAAGGCGAATATTAAAAAAACCATTAAACCGCATACACTGCGGCATACGTTTGCCACACATCTTTTGGAGCATGGCGCGGATTTAAGGAGCGTTCAGGAAATGCTGGGGCATTCGGATATTTCAACGACACAGATTTATACGCATGTGGATAAAGAGCGCCTGCGTACGATTCATAAGCAGTTTCATCCCCGAGGGTGATTATGATAGTGGATTTTTCAAAACTGGATAAGAAGATTTATCAGTTTCTTTTGGAAGCTGGAGAAGTGGCTGACAGGAAAGGGGTTTCTCTTGACCTTGTGGGCGGCATGGTGCGCGATCTTATTTTGGCGCGTCCCAGTGTTGATATTGACCTTGTGGTTGAGGGCAATGGCATGGCTTTTGCGCGCTTTTTGTCAGAAAAATGGGGCGGTCAGGCTCTTTATCACGAGAGGTTTTTAACAGCGGCACTAACCCTGTCGTCTGGCCTTAAAGTGGATGTGGCCAGCGCGCGCAGAGAGATTTATTCAAAGCCTGGTGCGTTGCCAACGGTCAGGCCCGGCACCTTTCAGGAGGATTCTTTCCGGCGGGATTTTACCATCAATACGTTGGCTGTTTCTTTGAACAAGGCTTCCTTCGGAGTGCTCAGGGATGACTGTCATGGCCTTTTGGACCTTAAGGCCGGGCGAATTGCCGTGATGCATGAAAAAAGTTTTTTGGATGACCCGACACGTATTTTGCGCGCGGCCAGGTATCAGGAGCGTTTTGGTTTTCAAATAGAGCCCGTAACCTTTAAACTTTTGCGCGAGGCTGTAAAAAACGGGGCGCTTGAAACAGTGTCGCCGATCCGGTATTTTAATGAGTTTCGTCGAATGCTGGAGGAGGAAAACCCTGTTTTTTCCCTCAAACGTTTGCAGGCTTTTCATGCGGCCAGGTTTTTTCCTTGCGATTCCAGACACCTGGCTTTTTTACGAAAAGCCGTGTCACTGGCAGGGGAAATCTCACAAGACTTTTCGAGGCCGCTTTTTTATCTGATGGTATTGGCTGATGGAGTGGATCGCAATCGTATTGGCCGTGTCTTTACGGATTTAAACTTTCCCCGGGAAGTTAAGCAAAAGATCCTGGAGGCTTTGCAATTTGCAACGGTTCTTGATATGCTTGTCCGTAATCCGGACTCTGTGAAACTTGAGAAATTTTCAACAGAAGCCTTATTTTTCTTTTTGTTAAAAGCGTGGTCAGTCAAGCTTCGAAAGGGGCTTGTTTTGGAGTTGAGAAAAAGAGGAGTAATGGTATGAGCAGGATGGACAGGTTAAACCAGCTTTTTAAGCGTGAGATATCCAATATGATCCTCATGGGTGATATTGTTGACCCGCGCATTAAAGGGGTTACGATTACTTATGCTGATGTCAGTAAGGACTTAAGCTGGGCGCATATTGGCTTTAGCGTCCTGTCGGACGATCCCAACGATATTGAAAGTGCTAAAGACGGCCTGGCCTCGGCCTGCGGGCGCATTCGTTTTATTTTAGGCGAGCGGGTGGTTGTGCGTTATATGCCCAAGCTAAAATTTGTTTATGACAAAACGATCACGGACAGTTTTAAAATGACGAAAACTTTTGAAGATATGAACAAGGAAAAAAACAGCAGCCAGGAAGATTTAAAGGACGGGGAGTAGCCTATGGAAGACACCATGATCAAGGCGCTTAAGCGGTATAAAAAGATTGCGGTTACCATGCACGTTAACCCTGATCCTGACGCGGTATCAGCAGCCCTTGTCATGGCTCTTTTTTTACGCGCCCAAGGCAAAAAGGTCAGGCTTTTAAACGAGAGCGTGTGCCCCAAGTGGCTTGATTTTGTGCCGCGTATTTCTCTTTATGAACAGTTTGATGAAAAAAAGCATGCGTCATTTTTTCCTGAGGCGCTTGTTGTCCTTGACTGCGGGTCTCTGGACCGTATCGGCAGCGTGGCAGACCTGGCTTCAAAGAAGGGTGTTAAGATTATTAATATTGACCATCACGTGACCAACACCCGTTTTGGAGATTATAACCTGGTCAAGGTTCAATATTCATCAACCTGTGAAATCCTTTTTGAGCTTTTAAAGCAGGCGAAGGCCCGGCTGACCAAGGATATTGCTATTTTGCTTTACCTTGGCATTTTGACAGATACCGGTTCTTTTGGTTTTGACTGCACCCATGCGCACACCCATGAAGTTATCGCCGAGCTTCTGCGGTTTCAATTTTCCGTGAGCGACCTTTACCGCCGGGTTTACGAAACCATGCCCAAGCATGATTTAAAGCCGTTTTTGTCGCTCATGAACCGTTTGGAGCTTTTTTCCGATGAGCGGGTGGCATGCCTCACGTTAAACAAAAAGGAAGCCGCTTGTTTTTCTGAAGATTTTGATCTTAAAGATAAAATTTTTACATTTTTGCGTTCTGTAAGAGGACTTGAAGTCATTGTGATTTTGACGGAACAGGACAAGAAAAAAACACGCCTTAATTTCCGCAGCCGCGGGGCTTTTGACGTGGCCAGGCTCGCTGAAAAGTTTCAGGGCGGGGGGCATAAAAAAGCCAGCGGCGGGTTTATTGATGAGAATTTGACCCGGGCCAAGGCCAGGGTTCTTCTCGCCATAGAAAAGGAATTATGATGGAAGGCATTATTGTTGTTGATAAGCCTTCAGGCATGACATCGCATGATGTGGTGGACAAAGTGAGGCGCAGGTTAAAAATGAAGCGCGTGGGGCATGCGGGAACTCTCGACCCTCTGGCAACGGGCGTTTTGATCATTCTTGTCGGTAAATCAACAAAACTTTTTGATAAATTCGTGGCTTTTGACAAGGCCTACCAGGCCACCATACGTTTGGGATTAAAGACTGTAAGCGCTGACATCCAGGGCGCGGTCGTGTCTGAAAAACCTTTTTCCGGCATCAGCCGTGACCATGTTTCCGAGGCCTTGAAAAAGTTTGTCGGCGACATTGAACAGCTTCCACCCATGGTTTCTGCTGTGAAGCATCAGGGCCAGCGGCTTTATAAGCTCGCACGCAAGGGCGTGACAGTGGATCGTGTCCCGCGGCGCGTTCGTATCGACGTGTTAAAGCTTCTGGATTTTGAAAGCCCTCTGGCCAAGGTTTATATGGAGTGTTCCAAAGGCACGTATGTCCGCCAGGTGGCCGAGGATGTTGGCGAAGTTTTAGGCTGCGGCGCCTGCATTACCGAGATTCGTCGCACCAAAGTCGGGCCGTTTGTGATCGGCGAGGCCGTTCGTTTGGAGGAGCTGAATGAAGGTGATCTTAAAAAGTGGCCCAATGAGGAAAGTGCCTCGTAACGCTGTTATTGCTATCGGCGTTTTTGACGGGGTTCACAGGGGGCATCAGCAGGTTATCCGCCGTGCTGTTGATGAGGCCCGCCGTTTGAAGGGCCCCAGCATTGTCATGACATTCCACCCGCATCCTGTTTTTGTCCTTCATCCCCGGAAATTTTCCGCCTATGTTTTGCCCTTATCCCAGAGGCTTAAATTTTTTAAGTCTTTGGGGGTGGATATTTGCGTTGTTGTGAATTTTACGAAGGCCTTTTCAGCTGTGTCTCCGGAGCATTTTTTAAAAGGCTATCTTGTTAAGAAATTCAAGCCTGTCAAAGTGGTTGTAGGCCAGGACTTTCATTTCGGCCATGGCGGGGCAGGGGCCATAAGTCTTTTACGAGAGTCGGGGGCAAGGTATGGGTTTGATGTGGAATCAGTGCCTCTTTTAAAACATAAAAATACTAATATAAAGACTACTAATTTAAAAAACCTTATTTCTGCGGGAGACTTAAGGGCGATAAAGGTTTTTCTTGGCCGTAATTATTCCATGGGAGGCCGTGTGATCCATGGCGATGGCCGTGGCCGAAAACTGGGCTTTCCAACAGCTAACCTCAAGAAAGAAAACGTTACTATTTTACCTCCCGGAATTTATTTTATTCGTGCGCATTTTTCCGGCAGGAAGCGGAACGGCCTTTTTTATATCGGCCGCAGGCCTTCGATTAAAAGGGGGGGCGGGCAGGTTCATCTTGAGGCTTACCTTCTGGATTTCCAGGGCAACCTGTACCATCGTGAGATTGAGGTTGAATTTTTAAAGAAGTATCGGAATGAGACCATGTTTTCCGACGAAAAATCACTTGTTTCCCAAATCAAAAAAGACATCCACGCCGCGCGCCTTTTCTTTAAGCGCAAGATTTTTTAACAGGAAAATCCTTCCCTAATTTAAAACGATCTCATTTTCTTCTTCAATGGAGCGGTTATCCCTAAAAAGGCCTTTAAGGGGTTTTTAGGCATAGGACCGTTTTTTGTTTCTTTAGGCCAATTATTTTTATTTTTTCCTTCCCAAGCCGCTTTCTTATTCTTTTTTTACCCTTCTTTATCGTCGAGAAATGCCTTATTTTTTTTGTCAGGAGCCTTGTGTGTAGTTTTTGTTGTTTGGGGGTTGACATCCCAAGGCCAAGGACATATACTTGTCATGTGGTGGAGGAAAGTGGTGTAAAGTGGTGTATTGCCAGATTTCTGAAACTTAAAAGGACTTCATATGTTTTACGGGGAATACAAACACGGGCTCGACACCAAAGGCAGGCTGATTCTTCCTGCCCGTTTCCGTGATGCGGCCAAGGAAAACGGGGTTGATAAGTTCTTCGTGACCCGTGGACTAGATAAATGTATTTTTATGTTTTCCGAATTTGAATGGCGCAATGTCGAGCAGAAATTTAAAACACTTTCTTTTACCAAGGAGCAGGCGAGGACCTTTAACCGCATGTTTTTTTCCGGAGCTGTTGATGTCGTCCCTGACAAGCAGGGGCGTTTTGTGGTTCCCCAATACCTGAAAGATTATGCCGCGATCAAGAATCAGACTGTGATTATCGGCGTTTCAAACCGTATAGAAATTTGGGATGAAAAAATCTGGGCTGATTTTTACGCCAAGTCGAGCCAGAGTTTTGAACAGACGGCGGAGAGCCTTTTGGATCTTTAAAAAATTTCTTTAGATGAGGATACTCATCAACCATTTTTCAGGAGGTGCGTCATGAATACCCAGACACAGCACAAATTGGTTTTCAAGCACATGGTGGAGCTGCCGCATTGCGAGTGTGTTTTTTGCACGACACAGGAAGAGGAAACCAATCGCACCAAAATTTTTCTTGTCTTTAAAGATCGCCGCAGGATTTATGTGCGTAACGGCGTTAAGGGGAATTGGGAAGAGGTTAGCAGTCATGAGCGCGAAAGTGTTTGGGAAGGTTTTGAGCAGGCTGTGACATCGAGAAAGATTCCAAGCTTTGTCACAACGGCGCCTGAGCTTGCAGCGATATAGAAATCAGAAGTATGGGGTTTTTACGTGAGTGAACATATTTCTGTCATGGTTCGAGAGGTGGAGGGGGTTTTAAACCTTAAGGCCGCAGATGTGTTTGTGGATTGTACCTTGGGGTTGGGCGGGCATTCCTGGGAGCTTGGCTCAAAGCTGGGGCACTCCGGACGGCTTGTGGGGATTGACCAGGATGATGCGGCGATCACCAAGGCCAAAGAGCGGCTGGCAAAACTGGCGTGCCGGGTTGATATCGTCAAAAGCAATTTTCATAAGCTTGATCAGGTTTTAGACAGTCTTGGGATTGCCCAGGTTGACGCGTTTTTGTTTGATCTCGGTGTTTCGAGCCTTCAGCTGGATGAGGCCGAAAGAGGCTTTAGTTTTCGCAAAGAAGGGCCTTTGGACATGCGCATGGATGTTGCCGCACCGCTTACGGCTTTGGAACTTGTTCATTCGCTTTCTGAAGAAGAGCTGAGCAGTTTGATCTGGAAATACGGTGAAGACCGTTTTAGCCGTCGGATAGCCAAGGCCATTGTGCGGGCACGGGCCTCAAGGCCTTTGGAAACCACAAAAGATTTGGCAGACATTATTTTGCATTCCATTCCCAACAGTTATCAGCGCGACAAGATTCATCCGGCGACGCGCACGTTTCAGGCGCTTCGTATGGCAGTCAACAGCGAGCTGGATGTTCTTTCGGTGGCTCTTGATAAAGCTTTTTTAAAACTTAAAACTCATGGCCGCATGGCTGTGATTGCGTTTCATTCGCTGGAAGACAGGATTGTTAAAGAAAAATTTCGTTTGTTGGCGCATGAGGGCCGCGCTGAAATTCTAACAAAAAAACCATTAAGGCCGAGCGAGGAAGAGTCTTCGGACAACCCCCGCTCACGCAGCGCCCGGTTAAGGGCATTGGAAAGGATTGCATGAAGATTTCGTTTTTCCTGAAGGTGATGTTTGTTGTGACATTTATGGCCGTGCTTTATATTCACCTTCAAATGAAAATATATGATTTTGCCTACCAGGGGAAGGTCAAACAACAGCGGATTGAACAGCTCGCCGAGGTCAATGGCCGGGTTCATAACGATATTTTAAGGCTCCAGTCTTCGGATAACATCGGCCGTGAGCTTTTAGGCAATCAGGACAGCAAGTTCCAGTTTGCAAGCCGCAGCCGTGTGATTGAAGTGGCATCTGAAAATACAACGCTTCCGGAAATGATTGCCCATGGGGCGCAGAGCACAGGAGGGTTTCTTTCAAGGGTTGTGTCTTTGGCGTTTGCAGCTCCTCATGAAACCGCCCTTTCTCATTAATCTGATTTCTCCACATAACCCATTCAGGCATGGCTTTGGGGGGTAAGCTAAATTTTTCAGTTTATTGTTTTCTTTCCTTAGAAATTTCTTTAAAATTCTTATTGATATTAATATCCTGAATTTCTTCTTAATTTATTAGAAATTAAGGATTAACCCTATAAAAAGAAGTTAGCCCGTGTATTTTCAGAAACACCCCACACGTACCGGTCTTGTTTTTTTTGTCATCCTGTTCGGTCTTTCCATATCTATTATCAAACTTTCCATGATACAGATTTTTCATTCGTCGTTTTTGACGGACAAGGCGGATAAACAACATAATCATGTTGTTGAGCTTGAGCCGCGCCGGGGTACGATTTACGACCGCAATATGCATGCGTTGGCGCTTAATGTCCTTATGTATTCCATGTATGCCAATCCCATGATCATGTCGGATGAAGAAAAGAGTTCGACTGTGACGCAGATTTCCCAGGTGATCGGGATGAGCGCTCAGGCTATTGCCCAGAAGTTGGAGAAGAGCAAGCATTTTGCCTGGATCGCGCGTAAAATTCCGCAGGAGGCTTATGAGAAACTCAAAGGCATGAAATTGCACGGCATAGGGTTTGTCAAGGAAAGCAAGCGTTTTTATCCTAACGGGGCTTTGGCAGCGCATGTGGTAGGGTTTGCGAATATCGACAATGTCGGGCTTCAGGGCGTTGAATACGAATATGACAAATACCTGCACGGCACTCGCGGCATGGCAGAGTTTTTACGCGATGCGCGCCAAAGGGACCTTTTGCTGGAGAAAGATTTCATTGAGCCGAAAGACGGCGAGGATGTTGTTTTGACGCTGGATGAGACCATTCAATTTATTGCTGAAAACGCGCTGGATAAGGCTTTTAAAAAATATAATGCCAAGGCCGGGACCATTATTGTGATGGACCCCAAGACCGGCGAAGTTCTGGCGTTTGCCAATCGCCCTACTTTTCGGCCCGACGCCCCGGATGCCAGCAGTGTTGAAAGCCGCACCAATCGCGCCGTGGCCTTTGTGTATGAGCCGGGGTCGGTATTTAAAATCGTAACAGCCTCAGGGGCGCTTGAAGAGGGCGCGTTTAAAGAAGAGGATGATATTTTTTGCGAAAACGGCCATTATCTGGTGGGAAACCATATTCTGAAAGATGCCCATCCCAAGGGCCATTTAACGTTTCAGGAGGTTGTTGAGGAATCGAGCAATATTGGCGTCACGAAAATTGCCCAGAAGATCGGCGCTAACAAGGTTTATGAATATGCCAGGCGTTACCGCTTTGGGATGAAAACCAATATCGGAATGATGGGCGAGGTCAATGGCCTTTTAAAACATCCTTCCACCTGGTCAAAGACTTCCATTGGCGCGGTTCCCATCGGCCAGGAAGTCACTGTGACATCAGTCCAGTTGCTGGGCATGATTGCCTCTGTGGCCAATGACGGGGTTTATATGAAACCCTATTATGTGAAATACATCAAGGATAATAATGGCGCTGTTACTCAGGTCGGGCACCCGGAAGTTGTGAGCCGCGTTTTACGCAAGGATATCGCGCTCAGGATGAAAAATATTCTTAAAGGTGTTGTTGACCGCGGCACTGCGCAGCTTGCCAAGATGAAAGATATTACTGCGGCCGGAAAAACCGGGACAGCGCAGAAGGTTGTGAACGGCACTTATTCGCACAGTCAGTTTGTGGCTTCTTTTATCGGCTTTGCGCCGGTGGAAGACCCTAAATTGGCCATTGTCGTGACCATTGATGAACCTCATCCGGCTTATTATGGCGGGGTTGTGTCCGGCCCTGTGTTTAAAGAGGGGGTTGAAGATTCTTTGAAATATCTGGCCACTAAAAAGGAGGCGCGTGATGCTCCTTAAAGAGGTTAATTTTACGGCTGTCTGGGATGATTCCCGCCGGGTAACGCCCGGAAGCCTTTTTGCGGCATTGCCTGGCGCCAAAGGAAACGGCGAGGCCTTTATCGAATCAGCGATCCAAAAGGGCGCAGGGGCAGTTCTTTTAAAAAGCGGGAGTGAAGCGAAATTTGTTCAAAAATATCCTCAAGTGGTTTTTATTCCGGTCAGCGACCCGTGTGCTGAGTTTCGAGGAGTGGTCGAGCGTTTTTACGGGGCCTTTTCGTGCAAGGTAAAGACCATCGGCATTACAGGCACCAACGGCAAAACAACAATTACCTACCTTTTGGAATCCATCATTAAGGCGGCAGGAAAAAAAACCGGGGTTGTGGGCACGGTCAATTGCCGCATCAATGACAAAGTGTTTCCATCGAAGAATACTACTCCGGGTTTTCTGGATAACCAGATGTTTTTGGCTTCCTTGGCAAAAGAGGGTGTGGATTATGCGGTGATGGAGGTGTCTTCCCATGCCCTGGCCCAGGGCCGGGTGGACCTGATTGATTTTAACGGCGGGGTTTTTACAAATCTTACCGGCGACCATCTGGATTTTCACGGCACCATGGAAAATTACTTTGAGGCCAAAAGCCTTCTTTTTCGGAGTCTTTCCAGGGATGCTTACGCTGTCATTAATACAGATGATGAATGGGGGCGTAAACTCGTTTCTTCGACATCAGCCAAAGTGTTTTCTTATGGCATCGACCAGGATGCTCTTATTCGTGCCAGGGTGCATGAGTTTGGGCTCAAGGGTTCAATATTTGACATCCAGTTTCCCGGGGGCGCCGTAGCCATTAAGACTGTTTTTACCGGCAAACATAATGTTTATAACATTCTCGCGGCTTTTGCCGCCGGGCTTGGGGAAGGGTTTTCACCTGAGGTGATAAAAAAAGGGATTGAGGCCCTTCATAATGTCCCGGGCCGCCTGGAGCGCGTGGAGGGCCCCCAGGATTTTCATGTTTTTATCGACTACGCCCACACTGACGACGGGTTAAAGAATGTGCTTGAGGCCCTGGTTGCGGTCAGGCACAAGCGCTTGATTGTGGTCTTTGGCGCAGGCGGGGACAGGGATAAAACCAAACGCCCCCGCATGGGGAAAGTGGCGTGCGATTTGGCAGATTATTCGATTTTAACGTCCGATAATCCCCGGAGCGAAGACCCTCGTTCGATTATTGAAGAAATTATTCCCGGGTTCACTCAAAAGACTTATGAAGTGGTTGTGGATCGTAAAGATGCCATTGCCAGGGCCCTTGCCATGGCCCAAAAAGGCGATATTATTCTTCTCGCCGGAAAAGGGCATGAAACGTATCAGGTTTTAAAAGACAAGACCATTGATTTTGTAGAGCGCGATATTGTGACGGGGATTTTGAGCAAAGGATAGCAATGTTTACGATTGCTGAAATTTTAGAAGCTACCGGCGGAAAGCTCCTTCAGGGGAGCGGCAAGGCCCGCGTTAAAGGCGTTTCTACAGATACGCGCACCATTGCAAAGAACAACCTTTTTGTAGCTATTAAGGGTGAGAATTATGATGCCCATCATTTTCTGGATCAGGCCCTGAAAAAGGGGGCGGGAGCTTTCTTGGTCAGTTCTTCTCAGGTCAAAGGCGTGGGCGATAAAGCGGTTATTGTGGTGGATGACACGGTGAAGGCGTTGGGGTTTCTGGCGCGTTTTCACCGCCGGAGGTTTCCTGGACTTCCTCTTATCGCAATCACTGGCAGCGCCGGAAAAACCACAACCAAAGAAATGATGGCCGCAGTCCTTAAAACGAAATTAAAGGTGCATTACAATAAGGGCACGGAAAACAATCATATCGGTGTCCCTATGACGCTTTTGGGGATTAAGGCTTCACATCAAGCTGCAATTATTGAAACAGGAACGAATCATCCGGGGGAGATCAAGTGGCTGGCATTTCTTGTTGAGCCCACTGTCGCTGTTTTTACCAATATCGGTGCTTCTCATTTGGCCGGCCTGGGAACACCTCTGGGCGTTTTGAAAGAAAAAATGAGCCTGATTGATTTTACATCTCCTCAGGGCGCTGTGGTTGTTAATGCTGACGATAAGCTTTTGATGCGCATTTTTAAGCGAAAGCTTAACCGGAAAGTCCTTGGCTATGGGGTCAGCAACAAGGCCAAAATTAGAGCTTCAAGCATTTTAGGCAGTATCAAAGGGATTTCATTTTCTATCGGTCAAGAGCGTTTTAACTTAAAAACGCCGGTCTGGGGCAATGTGTCCAATGCCCTGGCCGCGATCGCTTGCGCCAGGATGTTAAAGCTTTCTTTCGCAGATATTCGAAAAGGCCTCGGGCGTTTTAAGCCGCCTAAAGGCCGGCAGGTGTTTCATAAAGTGAAAGGCGTGACAGTGATTGATGATACTTATAACGCCAATCCTGTGTCATTTAAAAATGCTGTCCAGACGCTGGCGGCCATGAAGGGCAAGGGGCGGGCGGTTTTGGTGGCTGCAGACATGCTTGAATTGGGAGCGCGCGCCCAGGATTTACACCGGGAGGTTGGAAAGTTTGCGGCATTGTTAGGGGTGGATGCCCTTTTGACTTGCGGGACATTCGCTAAGTTTATAGGCGAGGCGGCCTTAATGGCCTTTCCAAAATCGGGGCCTGCTCCATTGGTTAAGCATTTTGGAAAACAGGATGAGGTTTTAGGGTTCCTTAAAAGTTATCTCATGCCGGGCGATGTTGTGCTGGTTAAAGGTTCGCGCGGCATGCGCATGGAAAATATTATTCAAGGCATAATCACTTATTTGAAAGGGTAGTTCCCATGTTTTATTTTCTCTCGCAGTTCCGGTTTACATATTTTCCTTTGAATATTTTCAGGTACATTACTTTTCGCGCCGGCATGGCTGCGGTCACGACATTTTTGTTGTGCGTTATTATCGGTCCCTGGTTTATCCGCAAGCTTAAAGAATGGAATTTTGGGGAAAAGCCGGTGATGGGCGCCGGCCGGGGGGATGTTTTAGGTGAACATCTTAAGCCGAAACAGGGGACGCCGACAATGGGCGGGATTCTGATCGTAGGCAGTATTTTACTCTCGGTCTTGTTATGGTCGGATGTGTCGAACCGCTATATTCTTTTAACTATTTTTACGATGCTCTGGCTTGCCGTGGTTGGCTTTATCGACGATTACCTTAAGATTACCGGAAGAAGTAAAAACGGCATGAGTTCCCGTACAAAACTCATTTGGCAGGTGCTTCTGGCCGCGATTGTAAGTTTTTATATTTACACGCAAATGGGCGTTTCGACGACTCTTGATGTGCCGTTTTTAAAGCGCGCCATGGTTGACCTTGGCGCGTTTTATTTTATTGTGGTCATGCTGATTGTGGTTGGCACCTCCAACGCCGTGAATTTGACTGACGGGCTGGATGGCCTTGCCATTGGCTGCACGCTCATGGTGGCGCTTCCTTTGAGTATCATGTGTTATGTGACAGGCCACGTCAATTTCAGCCAGTACCTGCTTATCCCGTATCTTCCGGGTGCCGGGGAGCTTACGATTTTTTGCATGGCAATTGTGGGCGCGAGTCTGGGGTTTTTGTGGTTCAACGCGCATCCGGCCAGTGTGTTTATGGGAGATGTCGGGGCCCTGGCGCTCGGTGGAACACTTGGAATTATTTCTGTTTTTATTAAAAAAGAATTTTTGATGGTCATTTTGGGCGGGGTGTTTGTGTGGGAGGCGCTCTCCGTGATTATCCAGGTGACGTCTTTTAAGCTCACAGGCAAAAGGGTGTTTTTATGCTCTCCCTATCACCATCATCTGCAAAAGCTTGACTGGAAAGAATCCAAGATTGTCATCAGATTCTGGATCGTGGGGATCATCCTGGCGCTGGTAACCTTAACAACATTAAAAATGCGCTAATGGATTGGCAGACCCTGCAGAATGTGCTGATGCTCAGCGTTACGGCCTTTTTCTCATAAGAGAATAGGAATGTAAGGCCTTCACGATTCGCATCAACACATTCTTCCGGTTCTGCCATTCCGAAAGAAGGGTAAGGGGATTTTATTTTATGGATTTAAAAGGCAAAACAGTCACAATCATTGGCGCGGCGAGAAGCGGGTTGGCTGCGGCTAATCTGGTCATGGAGCTCGGCGGTAAGGTTAAGATTACCGATGCCAAGCCGCGTCAGGAATTTGAAAAAGACCTCGTGGCCATCAGGGATCTATCACGGGTGGAAATTGAGTCTGGCGGGCATACCCGCGAGTTTGTTTTAAAAAGCGATCTTGTCGTGGCAAGCCCGGGCGTCTGGCGCGATGCCGAGCCTTTGGCATGGGCGCGAGAGGCTGGAATTCCGGTGTGGGGAGAGATTGAGTTTGCCTGGCGCTTTTGCCGCAAGCCTGTGATTGCCGTGACGGGTAGTAACGGAAAAACCACCACTGTAACGCTTATTTCCAAAGTCATTGAGGCGGCCGGGAAAAAGGTGTGTTTGTGCGGGAATGTGGGCACGCCATTTTCCGCGCATGTGTTAAAAGATGTGGATTATTTTGTTGTTGAGATCAGCTCTTTTCAGCTTGAGCTGATTGAAACTTTTCGTCCGTTTATCGCCGTGCTTTTGAATTTCAGCCAAAACCATTTGGACCGCCATCCTGACATGCAGGATTATTTTAATGCCAAGGCCCGGCTTTTTATGAACCAGGCATCCTCGGACTTTGCGGTCTTGAACAGCCGGGATGAATGGTCGAAAAAAGCTGCGGATAAAACGCGTGCCCGGGTCAGATTCTTTAACAAGCCGGGGGAGACGCGTAATCCCAATCATTTGGCGGTCCTTGAAGTAGCCAGGATTTTAGGGATAGCCGACACAGTCGCGAACAAGGTGTTTGATTCTTTTCGAGGGGTTGAACACCGCCTGGAAAAGGTCAGGGTTTTGGACGGTGTTACTTATATCAATGATTCCAAGTCCACAACCGTTGAGGCTGGCCGCTGGGCGCTGTCCACCATGACGAAACCCGTGATCCTCATTGCCGGCGGGCATGACAAGGGCGCGGATTATTCGGTCTTGCGTGAGATGGTGAAGCTTAAAGTAAAAAAGCTCTTTGTCCTTACCAAAGAAGATACGACGCGGGGAAAGTTTCATAAAGCTTTTGACGGCGCGGCTGCCCTTGCGGATTATACAGATATGGCCGAGGCTGTCAGCGCAGCCAGAAAAGAGGCGTTATCCGGGGAGACCGTGCTTTTAAGCCCCATGTGTGCGAGTTTTGATATGTTTGATAATTTTGAACACCGGGGAAGAGTGTTTAAGGAAATTGTTAATAATTTATAAGCAGGTTTGGTTATGCGCGAACTTCGAATTTCTTTTTTTGCCACATTCGTTATCCTTATCTGTTTTGGGACTGTGATGATTTACAGCTCGAGTGGTGTCTATGCCCTTGAGGTCATGAAAAACGGCATGTATTTTCTTATCCGGCATCTGATGTTTCTTTTGATCGGAACTGTCCTTACGTGGTGGGCCATGACCATTGATTACCGCCTCCTTCAAAAGTGGGCGAGGCTGATTTTGGGGGTTGCCATTGTGATGCTGTTGTTGGTATTGGTCCCTCATATCGGCAAGGTATCTTCAGGCGCCCGGAGGTGGTTTAGCCTGGGGCCGATTAACTTTCAGCCGTCAGAGTTTGTGAAAGTAGCTTTGATTATTTATCTTGCGGATTTTTTCTCCCGCAAACAGGCTGAGGTGCGCTCGTTTAAGAAAGGTTTTTTACCGATCATTCTTGTGATGGGGCTTTTGTGCGCGCTTATTGTCAAACAGCCGGATTTGGGAAACACTGTCCTGGTTTTTGTGATTACACTTTCCATGTATTTTATCGCCGGAGGGAACTGGAAGTATCTCTTAAGCATGTTTTTGGCTGCGGTTCCGGTTTTGGTGATTTTAATATTAAAAGCGCCTTACCGCATGCGGCGCATTGTGGCTTTTATGGATCCCTGGAACGACCCGCAGGGCATTGGGTTCCAGCTTTCCCAGTCGCAGATCGCGCTCGGTTCCGGCGGGTTTTGGGGTGTCGGGTTGGGGAAAAGCGAACAAAAGCTTTTTTACCTTCCGGCAGCGCATACGGATTTTATTTTTTCCATTATCGGGGAGGAGTTGGGGTTTCTGGGGGCCATGGCTGTGGTTGTGCTTTTTGTGGCGTTCATCTGGCAGGGCACACGCATTCTTAAACACACCACCGATTCATTCGGTTATTACCTCTGCTTTGGCATTCTGGTCATGATTTCGATTCAGGTGGCGGTTAATGTGGGGGTGAGCATCGGGGCGCTTCCCACAAAGGGTTTACCGCTGCCTTTTATCAGTTATGGTGGCTCGGCGCTGATTTTTAACATGGTGGCTGTCGGCCTTATGCTCAATGTTTCCCGCACGCAGGATTTAGGCGGGTAGTACTAAGAAGGGGGCTTGACCAATAGAGGCGGAGGCAAATCCTCCAGAATGTGTTTGATACTCAGCGTTACGGCTTTTTTCTAATAAGATAATTTTTTTGTAAAGCCTTCACGATTCGCATCAAACACATTCTTACGGCTTTGCCATAGAAAATTTTTTCGGCTTGTGACATGATTTGGAATTATCGCTCAAGGGAATGTGTTTTTGTTTTTTTCAGGCGTTAAAAGGTTTCAGCCAAAAGTTTATGAAAAAAATTCTCATTGCAACAGGCGGGACTGGCGGCCATATTTATCCGGCGCTGGTGACAGGCGAGGAGCTCAAGCGCCTGGGGCATGGTGTCATGTTTATCGGTGTATTGAGTGGCTCTGCCGACAAGCTTAAATCTCAAGGATTTGCGGTCAAGGAAATTACAGCCAAAGGGTTTGTGGCCAAAAGCCCCTGGGAAGTTGTGACAGCGTTTTTTTGTCTTTTAAAAGCCTTTGGGGATTGCACAGGAACAGTTTTAGATTTTAAGCCGGATGTGGTTTTGGGGTTTGGCGGGTACAGTTCATTTCCCACGGTTTTTGTGAGCTGGCTTTTGGGGCGTAAAACCATGATTCATGAGCAAAACGCTTTTCCCGGTGAGGCCAACAAGTTTCTTGCGCGGATTGTCAATTGTGTCTGTGTGGGGTTTAAAGATGCCACCCGGTTTTTTCCTCCCAAGAAAACCGTGTGGACGGGGATTCCCTTTCGTTCAATGGGCTTAAACATTAATCGGGAAGAAGCGCTCAAAAAATTCGGGCTGGATCCTCTTAAAAAAACCGTACTTGTTTTTGGCGGGAGCCAGGGAAGCCGCAGACTGAATGATTGCGTGATAGAAGTTATTACAAAATTTTCAGAAAAGCCGGGTTTTCAGGTTGTCCATGCCGCAGGCAGGAAGGATTTTCTTCGCGTCCGTGAGGTGTGCGGTTCTATAAAAGAAGGGTATGCCCTTAAAGAATATATTGAAAACATGGACGAGGCGTATGCGGCCAGCGACCTTGTTGTGGCGCGTTCAGGGGCAGGGACTGTGACGGAATTGGGGATTTTGGGAAAACTTTCCATCATGATTCCTTATCCAGGAGCCAAAAACCATCAGGTTTATAATGCCAGGGTTTTGGAGCGTTTGAAAATGGCTTTAATAATTGATGAAAAAGACTTGTCAGCGTCAATCCTGAGGGATAAGATTTTAATATTGCTCAACCGCAACGTTTCCCAAACAAATGTTCGAGAAAGCCTGAAGGACGAATTTTTGCCCGAAGCGGTGAAACGTCTCGCAGGGGAAGTTGTTCGTTTTACGGATGGTTAACAAACTTAAGGATTACGCGTTAAATGAAAAATATTGTTAAGAAGGGGCATAAAAAGACATACCGGCATTATCATTTTATCGGCGTCGGCGGCATGGGCATGGGGAATCTGGCGCTTCTGATGCTTGCCAAGGGATTTACTGTGAGCGGTTCGGATGTAAAAGAGAGCGAGCTTACCCGCCAGCTTTCCGAGAAGGGCGCCAGGATTTATATCGGCCATGATACCCGTAACCTTGAAGGCGCGGATTGCGTTGTTTATTCTTCCGCCATCACCACAACCAACCCTGAAATGTTCCGCGCGGTGAGCGAACACATCCCGATTTTGCGGCGGGCCGAACTTTTGGCCCAGCTTGTCAACAAAGAGGTAGGGGTCACTGTCGCCGGCGCGCATGGAAAAACCACAACCTCGTCTATGGCATCGTTGCTCCTTATCAAGGCCGGGCTTAAACCCACCACAGCCGTAGGCGGGATCATCAACCAGGGCGATTACAATGCCAATCTCGGCATTGGCCGCCATATGGTGGCTGAGGTGGATGAAAGTGATGGCTCGTTCCTTTATTTCTCGCCGCATTTTTCGATCATTACCAATATTGATTTTGAGCATGTGGACTATTACCACACCTGGGAGAAAATCAAAGAGGCGTATGCCATGTTTGTGGAGCGTACTGTTCCCGGCGGGGTGGTTATTGCCTGTGGCGACGATGCCGCGTTGCGCGAGATTTTATCTGCCGGCGGCAGGCGTTTTGTCACTTATGGCTTTGGAGAGGACAACGAATGGATTGCGAAAAACATCCACTGCGATGCCCAGGGCTCTTCTTATGATTGTTATCATAAGGGGAAATTTGTCTCCCGCTTTGGCCTTTCCATCCCCGGCAAGCATAATGTTTTAAATTCTCTTTCCGTCGTTATTTTAGGCCATGAACTTAAAATTGAGCTCGGGGTCATTGCGGACGCGCTTTTGTCTTTTAGCGGGGTCAAACGCCGTTTTCAAAAAAAAGGCGAGGTGAACGGGGTCCTTGTGATTGATGATTACGGCCATCATCCGACGGAAATTGCCGCCACCCTCCAGACCGCAAAAACGCTCGACAGAAAACGTGTGATCACGGTTTTTCAGCCCCACCGCTATACGCGCACCAAATTTTTAATGGAAGAGTTTACGAATTGTTTTCATTTATCTGACCGGCTGATTTTAACCGATATTTACGCGGCCAGCGAAAAACCCATTGCCGGCATTTCCACAGAGGTTTTGGTTGAGAAAATTCGTGAAAAGCGCACGCAGTCCCTTCAGTACCTGCCCAAAGAAAAAATTGTGGATGAGCTTTTATCCATTGTTCAGCCCGGGGACCTGGTCTTGACGCTCGGTGCGGGGGATGTGACGCATATTTCCGATGAACTTGTCCGCCGCCTTCACGAGCGCGGCGGCGTTTCGGTCCTCACAGGCATTCATGTACCTTCCAAGGCAGAGGCCGGGAACATGGGGGTTGTCGGCGTTATTATGGGCGGATGTTCTTCGGAACGTGAAGTCTCCATCAAATCAGGGTCGGCGATTGTCAAGGCCCTTGTGGCTGTCGGCACCCAGGTTAAGCCCATTGATTTGACGACAGAAGACCGCGGGGATGTAAAAAACCTTTTGAGAGAAGCGAAAATTGACATGGCGTTTATTGCGCTTCATGGCCGGTTTGGGGAAGACGGAGGAATTCAGTCGGTTTTAGAAGAGCTGGATATTCCCTACAACGGTTGCGGCCCTGCGGCGAGTTATGCGGCATTTAACAAATGCGTGAGCCAGAGGATTTTTGAAGCCAAAGGCATCACGACACCCAAAACCGTGATTGTTGAGGGAGGAAAAGAGAATTTTGACCCGCTTTCGATTGTCACTAAACTGGGCGGGTTTCCGCTGGTCGTCAAACCTGCCTGCGAAGGCTCCAGCCTCGGGGTTGGCCTGGCCCGCGATAATGACCAGCTTCAAGCCGCGGCCCAGAAAGCTTTTGATTATGGTAAGGATATCGTTATTCAGGAATGTATCCTTGGCCGTGAACTTACCGTCGGTATTCTTGGAAAAACACCGCTGCCTGTTGTGGAAATCCGTGCCCACAGTTCCCAGCATTCGTTTTTTGATTTTCAGGCCAAATATAAAGACCAGTCAACGCAATATATTGTTCCTGCGGAAATCTCCCACGATATTGTTTTGCGTGTCCAGCATGAAGCCCTCAAGGCTTACGAGGCTGCGGGCTGCGAAGGTTTTGGCCGGGTGGATGTGCTTTTGGATGCCGATGGAGTGCCGTTTGTCCTTGAAATTAATACCATCCCGGGTTTTACCGCGACAAGCCTTCTTCCCAAGGCGGCAAAGGCTGTGGGGCTCGATTTTGAACAGTTGTGTTTAACGTTGATCGATATGGCGTATGGCAAAAAGAAAACAGAGCTCCCCGCGTCTCTCCGCTGAGGTTGTCCGTAACAGCGCGATAGCGGTTATTATTTTGATAATGTTATTTTTTATCGCCCGGGGATTGTTATCTTTGGCAGGGCGGAGCGCTTTTTTTACTGTCAAAGATGTTATTGTCGCTGATGATATAAAATTGATTGATACCCCTGACCTTCTAAAATTTAGGGGTGTTAATATTTTTTCTGTGGATATTGACAAGGCCGAACAAAAAATCAGGGCCAGATATCCCCAGTTTGCCAATTTAAGGATTTTAAGGCGTTTTCCTGACCAGATTTTCATTACAGCGGTCCGGCGGGATCCTGTGGCTTTGAGCATTCTGGACACCCGCGCGTATTTTATCGACAAGAACGGTTTTATTGTTGCCCCGGAAGATCGGGCAGCCGCAGACAGCCTTGCTCTCATAAGAGGGATAAAACACCAGAAGGTTGTCCTGGGGGATGTTGTCAGGGATACAAATATCAAGGCCGCGCTTGGTATTGTCATGATGTTTAAGGAGGACGCGCTTCTTTCGGCTGTGCCGTTAAGGTCGCTTGATGTGACAGATCCCATGAGGATTGTCTGCGTTGTGGGGGAAGACAGCGCGTCGGCTTTTGAGGTTTTTGTGGATAAGAACAACTATGCTTCCCGCGGGCGGGTCTTGGGCACTCTTTTGTCTCACAGGGAGGTTGACCTGACGGAAGTGAAGTATATTGACTTGCGTTTTCTTGAGCCGATTATAGGAAAAAAGAAGGCGAAAAAGACATGAGGATGAAACGCTTCATCGGGCAATTTTTTTCAGAGAGGCATTTTTGCGGCCTTGATATCGGTTCGGAAAAAATCAAGGCGTGTTTGAGCCGCGTCCAGGACAAGGACAACCTTGAGCTTTTGGCTGTCTACGAAAGCGGCACCAGGGGGTTTAAAGAAACTTCAGTCAATGACATCAGCGAGTTTTCCTCCGCGATTGGGCTGACCCTGGACGCCCTTGTGAAAAAAACCCAGGTCAGGTTTCATGATGTGTACCTGGGGATCGGGGGCGATTTGGTTGAGACCAGAAAAAGCCGTGCGGTCATCCCGTTGGTTGAGCGCGGGAACAAACTGATCACCGTCCACGATGTTAACGAAGCCCGTCATCAGGCCAGGCTTTTGGGGGCCAGGCTTGATGAAGAAGTCTTGCACGATTTTGTCCAGCAGTTTAAGGTGGATGATGTCAATATCGCCCTTAATCCGGTCGGTCTTTACGGCCGCAAGCTTGAGGTTGAAGTTGTGCTTGTGGTTTCCAATGTGACGCGTTTGAGGAATATCGGCAAGGCCGTCAAACAGGCCGGTTTTGATGTGAATAATGTTTTTTTTAATGGATACGTTTTGGCGGAAAGTCTTTTGGACAGGCGACAGAGGACGGAAGGCGTTATTTTAGTTGACCTTGGGGCAAGAACCACACAGGTCTTGATTTTTAAAGAAGGGCTGTTAAAGCATTATGTCAGGGATTCTTTCGGCGGAGAAAGCATGACCAGCCGCATTGCAGAGACCCTGGGCATCCCGCTGGAACTTGCCGAAGACATCAAGAAATCCTACGCGCGCGTTGCAGAAAACAAGCTCGCAACGAATAATGAAGAAATTTTGATAAAAAAAGAACAGGCGTTTGTCCCGGTGAAACGTGCGCTTTTAAATCAGGCCATTGAAAGCGAAGTGGACCGGTTGATTTCTTTTATCAGCTTAGCGGCCGAGGCTTCGGGCTTTAAAGACCAGCTTAAAAGCGGGGTCGTGATGGTGGGGGGCGGGGCCCTTTTGCCTGGGCTCCTGGAGAGGGTGGAAGTGTCTCTTGCCATGCCTGTGATCTTGGGCCGCAGCATCAGCGGGCTTAATAATGCCGCCACTTTTTGTGCGGCCACGAGTGTTGCGGAGTCAGGTTACAAGGGAACGATGCGCTATGTGTTTGATACGCGCAAGCCTAAAGACTGGATTGAGCATTTCAGGCAAAAAGCTGAAGAGCTTTGTAACGAATATTTTTAATTGTCGTCGTTGTAGCGTTCGTTGGCCCGCCGGGAGAGATGAAAATCAATGTTTTTGAGGACCGCGCGGATTTTAAGAAGGCTCGAAAACATAAAGAGCATCCAAAACGAGTTAAGAAGCAGTAAAAAGACAATTAACCCGCCCTGGGTGTTTTGAGAAAGAAGCAGTTTTTCCAAAACAGATTTACGGTCAATATCGCTCGAGAGATTGATAACGCCGACCGTGTTCGTGAAAAAAATGATAAAGGCCACAACCAGGATAATTTCAAAAAACAAAACATAGAAGTGGCGAAAAAACCACTGGTTGTTCTTATGGTCCCATTGGCGAACCTTGTTCATGAAGTCTTGAAATTTCATATGTCTTTCCCTTTTCTAGTAAACATTCTATGATAAGTTTGCTGAGTTTCAATCAATATTATGATTAAGGAGGGATATGCCCAAGAAAATTCTTTTGATTGATGATGACCGGCTGAATATTACCCTTCTTAAGTTTTCCCTCAAGGAAAAGCGTTTTGATGTGATCTCCGCAGGGAACGGCAGGGAAGGCCTGGAAATGGTCAAGGTTGAAAAGCCTGACCTTATTGTTCTGGATATCATGATGCCCGAGATGTCGGGCTTTGAATTTATGAATGAATTAAAAGCCCTTCCCAGCGGCCGGGACATCCCGGTGATCATGCTGACAGCCAATGAAAACATGCAGGATGTTTTCTTTTCCGAAGGCGTTAAGGGCTATTTTGTCAAGCCCATAGACCCCCCCAAGCTTGAAGCGAAAATCCGCCAGGTCCTGGGGATTAAAACCGCGATCCCATGAGACTTTCCGACTTTGATTACGCCCTTCCCCAGGATTTGATTGCGCAGTATCCTCTTCAAGAAAGAGACCAGGCCCGGCTTTTGGTTGTCGACAGGAAAACTTCCCAAATAACCCATGATATTTTTCGTAATATCGGCAAGTATGTGCCGGACAAAAGCCTTTTTGTGATCAATAACAGCAAGGTGATCCCGGCAAGGCTTTTAGGGGAGAAGGCCCGCACCGGAGGGCTGGTGGAGGTGTTTCTTCTCAAACAGGTTGATGAGTGCCGATTCGAGGCCATGTTAAAGCCCCTTAAGAAAATCCGCGTTCACGAGCGTTTGGAATTTCCCGGCGGGATTTGCGCGGTCCTTGAGGACAAAGAAAAGCGGATTGTGCGTTTTGAAAACCAGGGTGTTTTAAAAAGCCTGGAAAAATTCGGGCATATTCCGCTTCCTCCTTATATCCAGCGGCCGGATGAGGATTCTGACCGCACAAATTACCAGACTGTTTATGCCAAAGAGCCCGGATCCGTGGCGTCTCCCACAGCAGGACTGCATTTCACAAAACCTTTGATATCGGAATTAAAAAAGGCAGGCCATGATTTTGCCGAGGTTACCCTTCATGTGAATTACGGGACTTTTAAGCCGGTGGAGGTGGAAGATATTGTGAGCCACCCCATGCATTTTGAAGAATATGACATTTCCCGGGAAATCCAGGCGCGGCTCTCTAAGGCGAGGGAAAAGGGGCAAAGTGTTATTGCGGTGGGAACGACCAGCTGCCGGACGCTTGAAGCCTTTGCGCGCACAAAAAAGGTTAAAGATTTAACCAGTCTTTTTCTTTATCCCGGCGGAAATGATGCGGATTTCAGGATGACGGATATTCTTGTGACAAATTTCCATTTGCCTAAAACGACACTTTTGATGCTCGTATCTGCATTTGCCGGGATGAACCTTGTCCGGAAAGCCTATCAAACAGCGATCCGTGAAAAATATCGTTTCTATAGTTATGGCGATGCCATGATTATCATTTGACAGCGCCCTTGAGTTATGGGAATCTTTTAAATCCTTATGTCCTTTTATACATCTATCAAAAAAGACTTGAATACCAAAGCCCGCCGGGGAGTTGTGCATACGGCCCATGGCGATATCCAGTCACCCTTTTTCATGCCTGTGGGCACCAAGGCCACGGTCAAGACCCTTTCCCAGCAGGACCTCCATCAGATCGGCGCCGAGATTGAACTTTCCAATACGTATCATTTATATATCCGCCCTGGCATGGAGATTATTGAGGCGGCAGGCGGACTGCATAAGTTTATGGGCTGGAACAAGCCGATATTGACAGACAGCGGCGGGTATCAGGTTTTCAGCCTTTCGGATTGGCGCAAGTTGACGGATGACGGTGTTGAGTTTAAGTCGCATGTGGATGGTTCCAGGCATTTTTTATCTCCCGAGGGGGTCATGGATATCCAGCGTTCTTTAGGTTCGGATATGGTCATGCCCTTGGATGAGTGCTCACCGCACCCTTGCGAGTATAACGATGCCTTGGGGGCTGTGAACCGGACATCCGCATGGGCGAGGCGCACAAAAGAGCATTTTTATAAAACCGGCATGCATGAACGCGGCCAGCGCCTTTTTTCTATTGTCCAGGGCTCGGCCTATAAAGATTTGCGTGAACGTTCTGCCCGCGAACTGCTGGAGCTTGACACCGATGGGTATGCCATTGGCGGCGTTTCTGTGGGCGAAACAGTCAGGGAGATGTTTGAGGTTTTAGGCTGGGTTGTGGACATGCTCCCTGAGGAGAAGCCGCGTTATTTTATGGGGATCGGCATGCCGGACCAGATTGTGAAGGCTGTCGGCATGGGCATTGATATGTTTGATACTGTTGTTCCCACCCGATACGGCCGTTATGGGACATGCTTTACGGATAAAGGGGTAGTCGTGATCCGTAACGGGGCATTTAAAATGGACTTTACTCCGCTTGATCCCGAGTGTGATTGTTTTGTGTGTAAAAACTATTCACGCGCCTATATCCGCCATCTTTTTAATACCAGTGAAGTGCTGGGGCTGCATCTTGCCGCTTATCATAATGTTTACTATTATGTCAAACTGATGCGCCGTATCCGTGAGGCCATTGACCAGGGCCGCTATCCGGAATTCCAGGATAATTTTTTGCGCGCCTACAGCTCTGATCTGGCCTGAATTTTTCTACAACGGGATATTGACAATCTTATTAGCCATGTTAATATTTAGTGAAGCTAAGTAATAATATTGGAGCTGATGCAAAAATGAAAACTGTTCCCGAGATCGCTGAAGAAGTGGCTATGATCGGGCCCCGTATCGGGCGCAAGATTCTGGCAGACTTTTTGCAAGTCGCCGACATCCCGCACGCGCAGTTATTTGTGATTATCATGCTTTTTCATAATGGTGCTTGCCGTGCCTGTGATATCGGTAGGGAACTTAAGGTTGCGCCTCCAACCGCCACGGGTATTGTTGACCGTTTGGAAAAGGCAGGTTATGTTACGCGCCTTGTCGATAAGAAAGACCGGCGGGTCGTTCGTGTGGAATTAACGGGCGATGGCCGGAAAATAGCAAAAAAATTACGCACGGTTGTGGTGACTCATTGGACAGAAATTCTTTCTAAAATTTCCCGTGAAGACGCTGAGAAATATCTGGAAATATTAAAGAAAATCAGTGAGGTTTTATGAAGAAACAATGTGTTTTGATTATGGGGGTTATATGTTTCTTGTGCGTACAGGCGCCTGCGCTTTGGGCTGCGGAAAAAGTTTCTGCCTATACCCTTAATGACTGCTACCAGATGGCTCTTAAACAGAGCGAAACCGTGGCCATCCAAAAAGAGTTTATTAAGGAAGCGGAAGGCCAGATGCTTCAGTCGTTAAGCACGGCCCTGCCTAAGGTTTTTTATTCTTATTCGCAACAGTGGCAGGATGTCCCCAAAACCACGTGGAACAGTCAGTATTCTCCGTCATCCGTGTTTACTCTTTCTCAGCCCCTTTTTACAGGGTTTAAGGAATTTGCCGCAATTTCTGCAAGTAAACATTTGGGCCGCGAACGTGCCGCAGAACTTAAGCGCGCCAGGGAGCTGCTTTTTACGGATGTGTCGGATGCTTTTTATCTTTATTTGAGCTACCAGCAGGATGAGGAAACTCTCTCTGATATTCAGCATGCCCTTTACAATCAGCTGGGAGAGCTTCAAAAGCGCCAGCTTGTGGGTCGTTCGCGTTTGAGTGAGGTTGCCAATGCCGAGGCACGTTTGCGCGGCAATCAGGCGTTGATTGAGGGCGTGCGCGCCCAAAAAGAAGTGGCACGCCAGCTTTTGGAGTTTTTAATAGGGGGAAAGGTTTCCTATCTTGAGGAAGGGCTGGATGTCGAATTTTCCGACATCCCCCAAGACGCTTTAATGCGTTTTTCCGACCAAAGGGCGGATGTTGTGGCGGCATCAGAATCCCTTGAGCTGTTTAAAAATAACATTGTTTCCGCGAGGTCAGGATTTTTTCCGACAGTGTCTTTGACAGCAGATGCCTATACCAAGCGTTCCGACATTAATGAGGGCAATGATTGGGATGCCATGATTGTGGTGAGTGTTCCCATTATGAATGGAACCACAGATGTCGGCAATTTGCGCGTGGCCAAAGCCCAAAAGCGCGAGGCTGAATTGCGTTTAAGCCAGGCCAGGCGCACGGCCAGCCTGGACATTCAAAATGCCTATACCCGCTGGAAACTTTTGGATTCCAGGCGCAGGGCTTTTGAAAAGGCGGTGGAGGCCTCTCAAAAAAATTACCGTTTGCAAAAAGATGATTTTGAAAAGAATCTGATCAGCAATATAGACCTTCTTCAATCGCTTGAGGATTTGCAGAATACCCGCCGAGACTTGGTGGCGGCCAAGGCTGATGCCCGCCGCGCGTTCTCAGCGTTTAAAGTTGCTACAGGAGAACTGCTGCCATGAGTTTGTCTGATTTTTCCATAAGAAAATATGTGATGGCCTGGATGGTGATGGGGGGGCTCATGATTTTTGGCCTCATTTCTTATTTTCGCATGGGAGTGAGCCAGCTTCCCAATATTGATTTTCCAATTATTTCTGTGAATTTGACATGGGAGGGCGCTGCTCCTGAGGTGATGGAAAGCGACGTGGTTAATGATGTCGAGCAGGCGATCATGACCGTGCAGGGCGTCAAAGAGGTTTCTTCGAGCATCCAGCAGGGACAGGCCAATATTACCATCGAACTTGAGCTTGGCCGTAATCTGGATGTGGCGGTTCAGGAGGTGCAGACCAAAATTAATCAGGCCCAGCGCAACCTTCCCAAAGACCTGGATCCTCCGATTATTACCAAGGTCAACCCTGCGGACCAGCCGATTGTCTGGATCGGCGTCACGGCTGACCGTTCCAAACGTGATCTCATGGAGTATGTGGAACAGCACGTGAGGGATAAATTTACCTCCATCAGCGGTGTGGGTGAGGTTATGCTGGGTGGTTATGTTGACCCGAACCTGCGCGTGTGGCTGGATGTTAACAAGCTCAATTTTTATCAACTCACGGTTCAGGATGTTATGACCGCGATCCAAGAGGAACACTCCGAATTGCCGGCTGGCCGTATAGAAAATCCCAAAATGGAACAAAGTGTCCGTTTTATGGGGGAGGCTAAATCCGCGGAGGAGTTTGGAAATATTATCATTACCAAACGCGCGGGCCAGCCTATTTATACGCCTATTTATATCAAAGATGTGGCGCGTATTGAAGACGGGCTTGACGATATCCGAAGGATTTCGCGTTTTAATGGAAAAACCAATGTGGGGCTTGGAATAAGGAAACAAAGCGGGGTCAATGATGTGGCTGTAGCGCATGCTGTTTTTGCGCGTTTAAAGGAAGTCCAGGCGTCGTTGCCTCAGGATGTCCATGCGGAAGTGATTGTCAACCGCACAAAATTTATTGAAGACTCTATCCGTGATTTGAGCGTGACGTTGATTTTATCAGCCCTTGTCACATCGCTTGTCTGCTGGTTTTTCCTGGGGGCCTGGAGCGCCACTTTAAATATTCTTCTGGCGATCCCGACATCGATTTTGGGGACATTTATCGTTATTTATTTTCTGCATTTCACACTGAATACTTTTACGGTTTTGGCATTATCGTTGGCCGTGGGTATTGTGGTTGATGATTCTATTATGGTCCTTGAGAACATTGTGCGTTATCGGGAAAGCGGGGAAAGCCGCGTTTCTGCGGCGAGCCATGGGGCGAATCAGATCACTGGCGCTGCCTTTGCCACAACCATGGCCATGACCGCTATTTTTGTCCCCATTGTTTTTATTTCCGGGATCATGGGAAAATTCTTTTTTGAATTTGGCGTTACGATTTCCGTGGCCGTGTGGCTTTCCCTGCTTGAAGCGCTTATGCTCACTCCTATGCGTTGTTCGCAATTTTTGCAGACAGGCCACCAGACAGGTTTTGGCCTGGCCATAGACACGGCTTTTCGAAAAATGGCAGACAGTTACAAAAAATCCTTATCCTGGGTGCTTTTGCACCGGGTTTGGGTGATGGTTGTTTCATTCGTGATTTTTTGCCTGTCTTTGACCCTGGCCGGAATTTTGCCAAAAGAATTTGTCCCGCCTCAGGATCAAAGCATGTTTATGTGTTCCATGAAAACGCCTCCGGGCGCGTCGGTTGATTTCACAAACGAGCATTTCCTGGCAGCGGAGAAGTTTGTTTCTTCACGGCCCGAGGTAAAAGGGTATCTTGCTGTTATCGGAGGATTTTCCGGCGGGAGCGTCAACAGCGGCATTATTTTTACTGTTTTAAAAGACCCCAAAGACCGTCCCGTTGACCCCCAAACAGGCCAAAGGCTCAAGCAAAAAGATTTAATGACCATTTTCCGCAAAGAGTTGAACAAGCTTCCGGATATCAAAGCTAAAATCCAGGACCTTTCTTTGAGCGGGTTTTCCGCTCAGCGGGGGTTTCCCGTGGAGTTCAGCTTGCGGGGCCCTGACTGGGACAAGCTTGTGGAGCTTGAGGCTGTGATTGAAGACCGTATGGAGAAGAGCGGCTATATGGTTGACGTTGACAGCGATTATCAGCCAGGCGCGGCAGAGATCCGTATTGTCCCTGACAGGAAAAAAGCCAACGATCGTGGTGTCAGTATGACTACGATCGGGGAAGCCATCAATGCCCTCGTGGGCGGCGAGCGCGTGGGGAAATATTCAAGCGGAGACCGGCGTTATGATGTCCGCGTGCGCCTGTCTGCAGAGCAGCGTCTTAAGTCTGAGGTCATTGACAGTATTTGGGTGTGGAACAACCGCGGCGAGCGTGTGGCCTTGAAAGACGTGGTGACGGTCGTTGAAAAACCCACAGCCCTCACCATTACCCGCCGGGCGCGTGAGAGGGCTATTTCGGTTTTTGCCAACATGGCCCCAGGGAAATCCCAGCTTGATGCGATCAATGTTGCCCAGAAAATTACCAAAGAAGTTTTACCGCCAGGGTATCGCGCGGTATTGACCGGAAGCGCGCAGACATCCCAGGAATCGTCTCAGGGGGTCGGGATTGTTTTTCTTTTGGGGATTCTCGTGGCGTACATGGTGTTAGGTTCCCAGTATAACAGTTTCAGGCATCCCTTTATTGTTCTTTTGGCGCTTCCGTTCAGCATTTCCGGGGCATTTCTCGCGCTTTTTCTGGGGCACCAAACCATTAATCTTTACAGCATGATCGGGCTCATCCTTTTAATGGGGATTGTGAAAAAGAATTCCATTATGATGGTCGACTTTACCAATCAGCTGAGAGCGGAAGGGAAAAGCGTGGATGAGGCTTTGTCCACTGCGTGTCCCATACGGTTAAGGCCGATTCTGATGACGTCAGTCGCGACCATTGCCGCGGCTATTCCTCCGGCCATGGCCATGGGGGCAGGCTCCGAGGTCAGGGCGCCTATGGCCATTGCGGTTATTGGTGGAGTTTTGGTGTCCACATTTTTTACCCTGTTTGTTATTCCCGGCGCGTATCGCATGACCTGGCGCGACTGGTTAAAATTTGTTCTGGCATTCGTGGTTGTTGTAGGGATCTTTTTTGCAGTGGGCCGTTTCTGGCATGGAAAATAATATGAATTTTCGTAAGACTTTTTCTTCCCTTAAGCACCGCAACTTCCGTCTTTTTGTCTGCGGGCAGAGCATTTCCTTGATAGGAACATGGATGCAGATGGTGGCGGTGAGCTGGCTTGTTTACAGGCTTACCAATTCAGCGTTTCTTTTGGGTGTTGTCGGTTTTTCCTCCCAGGTTCCGTCATTTTTATTAGCCCCTTTTGCCGGGGTTTTTGCGGATCGATATAACCGTCATCGCATTTTACTCATGGTCCAGGTTTTTTCTTTGGTTCAAGCTGTTATCATGGCATGGCTTGTCGTGACCAATTCTATTAATATCGTTCAGATTATTACGTTGAGTTTCTTTTTAGGATTGGTGAATGCCTTTGACCTTCCTGTACGGCAGTCTTTTATCAGTGAAATGATTGATGACCGTAAAGACTTAAGCAATGCCATTGCCCTTCATTCTTCTCTTTATAATGGTTCGAGGTTGTTTGGCCCTGCCCTGGCCGGCGTTGTGATCGCTGTTATGGGAGAGGGGTGGTGTTTTGTATTGAATGCCCTGAGTTTTCTGCCGATCATTATCGCTCTTTGGATGATGAGGTTTCCGTTAAAAAATAAAGAGCAATTACCTCATAAGAAGGTTAATAGCGCCTTGAAAGAAGGCATCAGGTATGCATTTCATTTTATGCCCATCCGTACACTTCTCGTGACTCTTGCGGTGGTCAGTTTTCTGACGGGCATGGTCCAGACCTTGATGCCGGTTTTTGTTAAGGATATTTATCATGGGGGGCCAAAGGCCTTGGGTTTTGTTCTTTCCATGTCAGGGGTTGGCGCCTTGTGCGGGGCTTTGTATCTGGCTGGACGTCAGACTGTCGTGGGATTAGGCCGGCTCATTGGTTTTTCCTCTATTATTTTAGGTTTTGTTTTTGTGTCATTGGGGCTTATCACCAACCTCTGGCTCGCAGGGATATCCGCGCTCCTTATGGGGCTTGTGATGATTCTGGCGATCAGCTCTGTGAATGTGATCCTGCAAACCTTGGTTGAAGAAAACATGCGCGGGCGTGTGATGAGTTTATACGGCGCGGCATTGATCGGAATGGCGCCCCTGGGCAGCCTTGCCGCGGGTTGGCTTGCCGGAAAAATCGGATTGTCTTTGACCATGGTTTTAGGCAGCGGCGTCGCGTTTTTGGCAAGTTTTATTTATTGGCAAAATTATCCTTTGTTCCGTTCCCAGATAAGGACGGTTTATGCTCAAAAAGGGATTATCCCGGAGGCTTAATTGGTATGCTGCGTTTTGATATCATCACTATTTTTCCCAAGGTTTTTTCTTCAGTGCTTAATGAGTCCATCATGAAGCGCGCCCAGGAGAAGAAAAAAGTTGTATTTAAAGTTCATGATCTGCGCGATTACTCCAAAGATCCCCACCGCAAAGTTGATGACTATCCTTACGGCGGAGGCCCGGGGATGGTCATGACGCCTCAGCCTTTGGTGGACGCGGTCAGGAAAATCAAAGGCCGCCGCAAGGCGAAAGTGATTTATATGTGCCCTGCGGGCACGCCCTTGACCCCCAAAAAAGCCAGGGCGTTGGCAGGGGAAAAAAATATTATTTTGATTTGCGGCCATTATGAAGGGATTGACGAACGCGTGCGGGAGCTGGTCGTGGATGAAAGCATTTCCGTGGGGGATTATGTCCTTACAGGAGGCGAGCTTCCGGCCATGGTTGTGGTCGATGCTGTCACACGGCTTATCCCTGGAGTGCTGGGGAAAGAGGCCTCTTTGGAAGACGAGTCGTTTGAAGGTAATCTTTTAGAATATCCCCAATACACACGTCCTTCAAATTTTTGTGGAAAAACAATACCTCCTGTGCTATTATCCGGCAATCATCAAGCCGTAAAAAAGTGGCGGAAGGAGCAGGCGCTCCTTAAAACAAAACGTCTCCGCCCGGATTTATTAAAGAAGTCAAGGGAGTAAGAAAAAATGGCAGGTCTTTTAGGTAAACTTAAACTCGTTGAGAAAGCACATCTTCGTACCGATATCCCGGCATTTAATGTCGGCGACACTGTGAAGATGAAAATCAAAGTCCAGGAAGCTGATAAAGTCAGGCTTCATTCCTGGGAAGGCATCGTCATCGCCAAGCGCGGCATCGGCGTTAAGGCAGCGTTTACGGTCAGGAAATTAACTTTTGGAGAGGGTGTTGAAAAAACATTCCCCCTTCATACGCCGGTTATTGCAAGCCTTAAAGTTGTTTCCAAGGGTAAGGTCAAACGCGCGAAATTGTTTTATCTTCGTGAGAAGACAGGCAAAGGCGCCCGTGTTGAATCTGAGCTGGCGGGTGTTCTTGCTCCCCAGGCCGCTGTTTCTGAAACGGCAAAAGCTGAATAAGTGAAGCCTATTAACTCGAAACACGATAATTTATTCGGGTTTGATCATGAAGCGAGATCCAAAAGCGGATCTCGCTTTCTTTTTGGCATTGACGAGGCCGGGCGCGGGCCTTTGGCCGGGCCGGTCGTGAGTGCGGCGGTTTGTTTAAAGAATTTTGATTTTGTTAACCGTGTGGGAGATTCCAAAAAACTTTCTTGCCAGGCGCGCGAAAAAGCTTTTCACGAAATATTTGAACGCGGGTGGGTGGGGATTGGGATCATCAATGAACAGGTGATTGATGAAGTCAATATCCTCAAAGCCACTCATTTCTCCATGACAACAGCGGTCAAAGACCTTTTGGCCAAAGTCCCTGGGGATATCCGTGAAGAATTGAAACATCCTGGAACTGTTAAAGTGATTGTGGATGGGAATTCTTATCAGGGCAACATTCCTTTTAATGTCGAATGCGTGGTTCAGGGCGATGCGAAAAGCTTTTCCATTGCCTGCGCCAGCATTGTGGCCAAAGTTTACCGTGACCGGATGATGGACAAATACCACAAGATTTATCCGCAGTACGGCTTTTCCAAACACAAAGGTTATCCGACCCGCGATCACCGTGCGGCGATCAAGCGGCATGGCTTTTCTCCCATCCACAGAAGGACATTCACAGTGTCTTGATCTGGGGAAGGTTGGCGTCCCTTTAGATTTTTATTCCAACCTTTTTAACACCCATTGTTAACTAGTGGCAGTATAAAAAACTTAACGAATATCGTGCGGGTTGTTAACAGGTGTTTTATAATAAAAAAGAATTTTATTATATAAATACTTTATATAGTTTTATTATGAACAATTTAAACATTTATAAGATTCTTATTGTCGATGACGAGGAAGTTACTCGGGATTACGTCAGGAAATACTTTGAAAAAAGGCATAATATTGAAATTTTTTGTGCCGCTGACGGGCAGGCTGCCATTGAATTGACGAAAAGCATGTGCCCTGATTTGCTGGTGCTCGATATCCAAATGCCGAAGTTGTCGGGCTGGGATGTTATTAAAGAAGTTCGCAAGTTCAATTTGCTTGTTAAAATTATTGTTGTGACCGGGCAGATGGTCGTAGAAGAAGAGAATCAGGGATTGGTTAGTAAACATGTTGTCGCTCTTTTTCATAAGCCGTTAAGGCTTAAGGAATTATTTGAGAAAGTTCAGGAAATTGCGGGATCAAATTTTCAAATCCTTGAACCTTGTAATACCGAAGCCTCTGTGGCCAGACGCCCCGAAGCAGGAGAAATTGCGCATTCTCTTGCTAATATTCACAACAAGATACGTATAGGGTGCGACGGCCTTGTTTGCGATTATGAAGACGGGCTTTTAAAAACAAAATCCGATGCTGAGCTTTTTCAGGAATCGCTTAAAATTTTGAAAAATGTTATGTCATTGGTTGACGAAGCCGGTGCTGTGGTTGATGAGGTTAGGAAGTTGTAAAAATATGAAATTAGGACTTTTATGATTAATGTTTCTAATATTGATGGGGCTATTTATGCGCATGGCCAGTGGTTACGTTGTTTGAAAAGAGTCATTGAAACCGGGGAAAGTGATTTTAGCCCGACGATTGTAAGGACAGATAATAATTGTGATTTTGGGAAATGGTTGTATGGTGATTTTTCTACGCAATTTAGAGGACAGCCTATTTATGCGGAGATTAGAGACATTCATTTGCAATTCCATGTTGAGGCCGGAAAAATTCTTGAACTTGCCCTTCAGGGGAAAAAGTCAGAAGCTTTAAGATTAATGGAGCCCGGAAGCGTTTTTATGAAGATTTCAAACTCGTTGGTTTTAAAAATGACCGAATTGAAGAATGAGATTCATTAATTAAATTAATGAGGGAATTTATCACAAGGGGATATTTATGGTATTTATAAAATTAGAGCAATTGGTGAATGCTATGGCAGGGGATCGGCCATTTTGTAGGAATCTTAGGAAATATTATGATTTATCCATCAGTAAAAAAAAGACTTACTTAGAAGATGCGGCTGGAACATATTTATTTAATGGGCTTCCTGAAAAAGTGGCAAATATTTTAAAAAATGGTTTTTTCCTAGGACTTCATGCTGAGGATATTAAAGATTGGGATGTTGTTTCGAGGTATTTTCAGGAAAACAGCAGAATTATTCCAGCTTTAAGAGCAAATCCAGGTACTTATACTATGTTGGAGCAAATGTATCATTTTAAGAAAGTAAGCGGAGTTGTTGATAATTATTTTCTAAAAAGTATCGCTGGCGGCCAGGCGTTGAAGTGCAGATACGAAATTATTAATAAGAAAATGAAGGAGCATGTAGACGTAATTTTAAAGGGTCAAAAAGAATGTTTTATTTTAGATATTGGTTCAGGGCCTGGTAGAAATTGTGTTGATGTTTGTAGGGAGAATCCCCATTGGAATGGCAGTGTTAAGATTGAATGCATTGATATTGATGAAGAGGCTATTTTTTTAGGGGAAAAGCTGGTGAGACAACATGGAATTAAACAAATAGTTTTTGTTAAAGAAACAATGACTCGTTTAAGAAAAAGATACCCTAAGAATGTTGATTATGCTTTACTAATTGGCATTTTATGTAGTTTGACCTATTCAGAGAAAGTAAAGTTGTTAAAAAGAATAAGGCATTATTTTAAGCCCGGTGGAAAGCTTGTTGCTGCGGCTTTAACTGTTGAAATGGCAAGGAAGGATTTATTGTGTTCATATATCCTAAGAGAACTTTGTGGATGGGGGCTCCAGTATCCTGATTTCGGAGAGCTAAAAAAAGCTTTTGAGGACGCTGGCTGGAAGTATGGTGGTTTTTTTCAAGAAGAACCGACAAAGTTGTATGAGATTGTCATTGGGATTGCTTGATCAATATGTATACATATTTTGCTCTCAGCGGTCTTTTTAATGCCATAGTGAGTACTTTGTTCGGCTTTTTTATTTTATATAAAGATGCAAAAAATAATGTTAATCGTACTTTTGCTGCTTTTTCCTTCTCTGTTGCCGCATGGTCTTATGCATATATAGGCTGGCCATTAGCACATACCGCTAAAGAAACTTTATTTTGGTTTCAGTTGCTTCATATCGGGGCTAGTTTTACCCCAATAACGTATTTTCATTTTGTTCTTTCCTGGCTGAATATTTCTGATTTAAGAAATAAAATTATTCTTTATTTGGGATATGGCTTGGCGTGTATCTTTGCCAGCACGACTTTCTCTAACTTCTTTATTAACGGAATGGTGCCAAAGTTTTCTCTTAAGTATTGGGCGGTGCCGGGGATTCTTTATCATTATTATTTAATTTATTTCTTTTTTTATGTGTTTCTGTCTTCTTGTTTGTTAATTAATTTTTATAAAAAGAATGTAGGAATAAAGAAGCAACAGATTAAATTTATATTAATTGGAATTTCGTTATCTTTTTTAGGTGGATCTACAAATTATTTTCTTTGGTATAACATCAACATTCCTCCTTATGGAAATATACTGGCGTCTTCATTTGTAGCACTAACTTTTTATGCGATTGTAACATATAGATTAATGGATCTCCGTGTAGCTGTCACAATCACTGGTTTGTTTATGGTTGTGTATGCTTTTGCACTGGGGATCCCCTTTTACCTTTTCTGGAAGGGCTCGTATTTAGGAGCTTTATTATCCGCCATTGGGCTGGCCACGGCCGCGCCGATAATATACGCATGGCTAAGACGGCATGCTGAAAACAAAATTCTTCAGGAGGAAAGAAAATATCAGGAAGTTCTTTTAACTGCTTCACGTAGTATTTCGGGTCATAAAACGGTAGATGAGATTATTACAGCAGTAGTAAATGTTATATCTCGAACTATAAAGCCACGAAGTATCGCGTTTTATTCTTTTGAAGGAGAAAGATTCGTTTTGAAGAAAGACAGCGGTGATACGAGATCCGGTATTTTGGAGCTTTCGGTGGATAGTCTTATTATTTCGTTTGTAAAGTTTTACGGTATTTTTTCTTTAGATGAAGTCAAATCTAATTGCGACATGGCTAGCAATTCAAAGAAGATTGATGAGGAAACTATTAAGTTTTTTTCAGATCGTTTGGCAAATGTGGCGATCGCAATAAAGAGTGGCGAGATGCTTTTAGGTGTTCTTTTTTTAGGAGACAAAGAAAATGGAGCTGCATATTTAGATCGGGATTTTATTGCTTTAGAAAACTTTGCATTTCCTGTGGGGTTGGCTATTGAAAACGCGATGCATATTGCGGTGGCGAAAAAAACCATTGAGGAGGAATATCACGACCGGCGTTTGAGGGATATTGGTCTTTTGGGTTCTGCTGTGGCACATCAGATGGCCAACCGTTTGCATAGGATTACGACCGAGTTGGGAGTTGCTCAGATTATACTCAATGAAAAAGCTTTGATTGACGATTCTCGCGAGGCATTGGTTGGAAAAATCAGGACATGCCTTCAAAATTTTCCAGCGATTGCGAAGGATGCCATGAGTGCACGAGCTATCG
>JADFYI010000027.1 GCA_015233145.1 Candidatus Omnitrophota bacterium | reverse complement strand
ACCCTGGACCCCTTGCTCCCAAAGCAAGTGCGCTAGCCAGCTGCGCCACTTCCCGATGAAATAACAATATTTCAAATCCTTCAGACGCCACCGCGTCAAGCCAAGGGCTTGACGGGCCCGTTATTTCCCTCTCAAAAAGCGCGGCTAGTATAACATAAAGTTTTTTATAATTTAATCTTTTTATGTGTAGTCGTAAGAAAACTTGCGATATTACAAAAACTTCGCTATCTTAGTACTTCACCGCTTGAAAGCCAGGCAAGGCACACTTATGATAAAAAAAATTTCCATCACTATCGCTATTCTGCTCGTCATCATTTCTGCCGGAATTTTTTATGTCAACAAAGTCCTTATGCCTGTCCAGATTAAAGGCCTGGTCATCAAGGCAGCCCAAGACGCGCTTCACCGCAAAGTCACGCTCGATTCAATCCAGATTAACCCTGTCAAAGGATTGGTGGTTAACGACTTTACCGTCTACAGCAAGGACAAGCCTGATGAGGTTCTTTTTCATGTGAAAGAAGCTTCGGCCCAGGTTCTTCTTTTGGCGCTTCTTCAAAAAAAGATTGTTATTTCTTCCGTACGGATCAACGAGCCATCGGCAAGGCTTATCCGTTTTGACGACAACCTCTGGAATTTCAGCGACCTCCTTAAGCCTTCGCCCGATGCTTCAAAAGACGAAAAACAAGCCTTTAGCTTTTTTGTAAGCGGCATTTCGATTGCAAACGGCCGCGTAAAACTGGAAGACGCCTCAGGCGCCGAGCCATTCAGCGAAATGATCGGTCCCATGAACCTTAAAGGCTCTTTGTCTTTAACGGGCGGCGTCAATATTTCCGGCGACATTGCCCTCCCCTCCACCCAGGGTAACTTTAAATTTGACGTGCGGGGTGTTTTGAAAAACCAGTCTTTTAAGGGCGACTTAAAAATCCATAACCTCGTTGTCACAAAATACCTCCGTTTTGCGCCAGCCCTTCCTTTGAAATTGCGCGCGCTTTCCATGAGCGATGCCCAGTTATCTTTTTTTCTTGAAAAAAGCGATGTCGCTGTTTCGGGTAACGCCATTGTTCCTGAAATCGACATAAGCCCCCTGGAAGGCAATGCCGCCTTTCAAGGCGGAGTGGGCCTTAATAAGATATCTTTGTCGCTTAAAAACGGCATTTTGAATTTTCAAGGCGGCGTTTCAACAGACAAAACAGTCCTTATTCTTCCTGACGGAAAGTATTTTACGGGAAGCCTTTTAGCCTCGGTGTCAAACCTGGCGGTCAATAAAAACGATATTGACTTTAACGGCAGTTTATCCGCGATCATCACCAAGCTCTCAATTGATCAATCAAAAACTTTAACAGGAGCCTTAAAAACCCGGAATACAAAATTTGCCATCACTGATGGAAAGATTTCCGCCTCTTCTGATTTGGAGCTTAAAAACGCCATCATCAAGCTCGGAGAAGACCAAACGCTGGAAGCCAGTTTTTCCATTCCCGCATTGACCATAACCCCTGGCGAAAAAGGGTTGGACATTAAAACCGAAATCAAAGCCGATAACACCCGCCTGACCCTGCCCAAAGACCAGAAAATTTCTTTTGACCTGCTTTTGACCAACTTAAACGCCCTTGTCACAGGCTCTAATATTTTCTTAAAGACCGACCTTGCCCTTCGGGAAACAAAGGTTGACCTTCCCGCCTTTCTCGCCAATGCCGACATTCTCGCAAACGACACGCGCGTGTCTTTCGAAAACGGAAAACTCACCGCAGCATCGCGGCTGGCATTTCAAAAGACGGCTGTTACGGTTAACAAAACAACAAAATTCTCCGGCGACCCGGACCTTTCGGTTCACCTTGAATTTGACCCCCAAGCCCCAAACCCGCTTTCTTACACCGGCACCATGGAGCTTAACAAAGGATCGCTGTCAGGGCTTCCTAATATCAGCCAGCTCAGTGACATCACAGCGAAAATTATTTTTGAAACCAACAGGGCGCATACCAAGAATTTATCGTTCAGTGTTTTTGACACGCCTGTGGCTGTCAGCGGCGAAATCAAAAATTTTGCAGCGCCCAAAATCAATGCGGATATTGCCATTAACAAGGTTGACCTTGCTGTCGCCGAGAAAATAATCCCTGACATCATCAAAGACCAGGGCCTTATAATTAAAGGGAATGCTTCGCTCAAGGCGCATATGGAAGGGGCCCTCGCTGATATCCAAAATGCCAAAATCAATGCGGCCGCTCAAATAAAAAATGTTTATTGCGAAAGCTCCAAGCTCAAGCAAAAAGTCGAAGACGCCTCCGGCACCGTCAGCTACACGTCTCCCACATTGTCCTGGAAAGACCTTACCCTTAAATACAGGGACAAAACATACCTTTTAAACGGCTACCTGCAGGATTTTGCAAGCCCCTTTACGGCCGGATCCATCAAGGGAGAAAATATCCTGGCTGATTTTCAGGTTAAGAAAGATAAAAATGAAATTCACATCGAAAGCCTGACCGCAACATATTTTGATTCCACACTCGACGCCAAAGGCCTGGTGCGCCTCCCTGAAGAGGGCCAGGGCGAGCCATATATTGACGTCAATACCGAAACCAAGCTTTCGTTGAAAGACCTTCCCAAAATAGAACTTCTTTCCCAGGAGCAGATTCGGCAAATTGAAAGCCTGAAACTGGCCGGGATCCTTAAGATCAAGGCTGACATCAAAGGCAAGCCCTCACAGTGGCCCCAGTGGCGCTCAACGCTCAGGGTTGAAACCCCTGCCCTTTATATGATGGGCTATGAAGTTGAAAATCTTCTGGTCACCTCCACGCAAAAAGACGGTGTTGTTGAGCCGCTCACCATCAATGGCACTTTCTACGGCGGGAACATGGACATCTCCGCCAAGGTCGCTGTCTCTGACAAAAAATTTCCTTTTACAACAGATTTCAAACTTGACCATACCAGCCTGGAGCTGCTTAAGAAAGCAACACCCATGAAAGACCAGCAGTTTTCCGGGAATCTGGATCTTACGGGAAACCTGCAAGGGGATGTTTTAAACATTCGCAAAATGACCGGGACTTCAAAAATGATGATCAGCGGCGGTTATTTGTGGAGTCGGAACTTTATGCCGCAAATCTTAAGTGTTCTTTCAGCCTCTTTCCAGGGCGGAGACATTACCATCACGGATGCCACAGGAACTTTTAACTTTGCCGACGCCAGGGTCACAACCGATGATTTAACGCTAAAAGGAACCGGAATTTCCATCCTGGTCAACGGCTGGGCTGACTGGGACCAGAATATGGATTTTAATATTACGCCACAGCTTGACCCGGTATCAGGGGCTGGCGGCGCTGCGAATGTCCTGACTCTTGTCAACCCCACCTCAGGGCTTGTGAATGTCCATGTGGGAGGAACTTTTTCCAAACCCGTCATCGAACACAACATTTCAGCTCCGCAAGTCATCAAGAAAACCCTGCAGAACACTGTGGGCGGCCTGCTTAAATTATTTGAGTAAAAGATACTTTTCGAGAAGCTTTAAAAATTCGCGAAGCGCGTTGGCGCGATGGCTCATGGTTTGCTTGATGGACAGAGGAAGCTCGCCAAAAGTTTTCTGATGCGAAGGGATTAAAAAAAGCGGGTCATAACCAAAGCCGTTGGTGCCGCGGATTTCCGTTGCAATAACGCCCTCGCAGCTGCCCTCGACCACATCCACAAGCATGTCTTTATCCGCAAGGGCGATCGCGGAGCGGTAACGCGCCGTGCGTTTTTCCAAAGGAACGCCTGATAATTCTTTTAGCAGTTTTGCGTTATTCAGCTCATCCGTTGCATTCTCGCCGGAATAACGCGCGGAATAAACACCCGGCTTGCCGCCTAGAAAATCAACCTCAAGGCCCGAATCTTCACCCATCACAAGCCTTCCGGTGTGCCTGGCAATCATCACGGCCTTTTTCGCGGCATTAGCACGAAAAGTTTTTCCGTCTTCAATGATTTCCGGCATTTTCTCAAAATCCAGGAGCGAAACAACCTTGATATCACACGGCCTTAAAAGGTCTTCAATTTCCCTGACCTTGCCTTTGTTTTTTGTGGCGATTAAGAGCTCTTGCATATTGCCGCCTTTGGTTTTCCTCTCTCTTTATTTCTCTTTATTTCCCCAATGCTTTTTTCTGAATCACAAAAAGCTCTTGAATGCCTTTTTGAGCCAGCGCAATCATGGCGTCCATGTTCTTTTTAGAAAAAGGCTTTCCCTCGGCAGTCCCCTGGATCTCCACAAACTCGCCTCTCGTCACCATCACAATGTTCATATCCACTTCAGCCTTTGAATCTTCGACGTAATTCAAATCCAAAATCGGGGTGTCATCTTTCATGCCAACGCTGATAGCCGCAATCTGATCAATCAAAGGATTTTCCGTCACAAGCCCCTGCTTCATGATTTTCTTAAGGGCGATGGCAAGCGCAATATAGCCGCCCGTAATGGAGGCTGTGCGCGTTCCGCCGTCACCCTGGATAACGTCGCAGTCAATCTTGACTGTGCGCTCGCCGAGTTTTTTCATGTCCACAACTGAACGGAGCGACCGGCCCACCAAACGCTGTATTTCCTGGGTGCGGCCTGACCCGCCGCCTTTCTCGCGGTTGATGCGCTGTGTGCAGGACCTTGGCAGCATCCCGTACTCTGCTGTCACCCAACCCTGCCCCTTGCCTTTTAAAAAAGGAGGAACACCGTCTTCGACAGAGGCAGAGCACACCACTTTCGTATCGCCGAAAGAAATCAAGCAAGAGCCTTCGGCATGCTTAAGATAATTTTTCTGCACCGTGACTTTTCTTAACTCATTGGGCTTTCGCCCGTCAATGCGTGTCATAAATTTCCCCTCTTCCAGGGTTTGATGAATCAAACCCCTACGCTTTATCTTTATCTCTTGCGCTCATACTCTGCTTCGACCGATGTAAATATCCCTCCGCGGGGGTTCATCTGAACTTCAATCCTCATCCAGCGCGGTTGACAGGCCTTGACGCAATCATCCAGAAGTTTATTCACCAAATGCTCATGAAAAATACCCACCTGGCGGTAAAAAATCGTGTACATTTTTAAAGACTTGAGTTCCAGGCAGTCCTTGCCCGGACGGTAATCAATTTTAATAACCGCAAAATCCGGCAAGCCGGTCTTGGGGCAAATGCAGGTAAATTCCGGGATTTCCAGATGGATCGTGTAATCCCTGTCAGCATACTGGTTGGCCCACACCTCAATGGCCGGTGTTTTCAGCTGGCGGATCTTTTTTTGCAGCCCTTCGTAAGAACTGAGAGAAGGCATAACAACTCCTTTTTTATAGCTTTTTCGCATCGGATTTAAAAAACTCTTCCTGAAGATAAATGTTCACGCTGTTTTGATTCCAAATTTGACGAAAATGGTGTTTCATATCATATATTAAATTCTGGCCACGACTTCCCTCTGTCAGCAGCAAGCAGGGCAAATCGTCATCTTGTTTGTAATTAACCTTTCCATCTTCTATTTTCAGATAACTGAACCTGACTCGGCTTTCTTTTGTTAATGCCCAAAAAGGATATTCCCAGCTATCACCCCCGATATTGATCCCTACATGGCGGCATCCGCTTTTCGTAATAATCTGGGCGGCATTATGATACGGCTCAAGCAGATCGGGCCGCTTCCAGAAATATTGATAACTCCAGGGAAAGGAAAAAATAGTCTTCTCCCCTGATATCGGCCTGGAATTATTATGCAAAAGAACCGGAACCGCAAGGCATAAAAAAATTGCGCTTAATATCCAAACAATCCATTTGCGGTTATTGACAACAACTCCAGCAACGGGAACTGTTATTAAAAGCAGGGGCAAATGAAAACGATTAACCCAGGGATTCCACTTCACGGTGCTCACAAAGACAGCCGCGGCAATAAAACAACAAATAACATAAAAACGAGCTTTCCAGTTTTTTAAAAAAAGAGCCGTGACTGCGCAGACCATGAAAAAAAGAACATGGAAGAAATTTCCAGCGTGGTCTTCTTCAAATACCTGGCTTGACAAAAGCATCTCCCGTAAATCACCCCCGGTCGTCCGCTCGTCATCCAGCTTGAAATTAATAAAGCGATGGACTCCTGTTACATTGGCCGCACAAGCTTTCATGATTGGCAAAAACGGAACTTCGCATTCAGACGCCAAATGTTTGGATGTGTTTGAAATTAAGCACTGCCATGAATGATCTTTTAAGCTGACATCTGAGATTCCACCCATTTTACCCTTATCAGCCTGGACACATCTTGCTACCCAGGGAAAAATAACCATCAGGATAATCGCTAAAACCATTGCAGACTTAAAAACCCCTTTTATTTTCTCCGTCTGAATTGATCGAACAGCAAACCAAAGAAAGAATGGCAAAATAACGAATGCGGTTCCTTTCGTTAGAAATGCCATCCCGGCCGCCATTCCTGCTGCAATAATATCGCACCAACTCCCAGGCTTTATGTCCCGCATGCTGCGCATCAAAAAAACCAACGTCGTGACAATCCAAAAAGAGGCGATCAAATCGGTCTGCGTGCTTGATGACTGCAGAATGGCCATTGGTATCGTAAAAACCAAAACTCCTGCAAAAGCCTGCCCGAGAAGACCAGCCCCTAAATAACCGGCAATTAAAGAAACCCCTGCCGCGCTTCCCATGCCAGCTGCCCACTGAAGCAAGTTAAGACATCGGTCACTGTTCATTAACGCATAAATGTTAAGCAAAATATATTCCGCGCCAGGAGGATAAAAATTTTGACGATCATTGGCCGCTTCATAAAAATAAACCGACCTATTGTCCAGCCAGTGCATAATACGCGCGAGATGATAGGTCATGGAATCCCAGGTATTCGGGGGTGCGACGATCGCAATAATAAATGTAACTCCGCCAAAAACAGCCAAAACACCCAGAAAAAAAAGAATCGTTTTTGGAAAACCCGAAAACAGGACTTTCGTTTTATTTTGAAAATCTTTATTTTTTAATTTCTTGTTTTCTTTGTTTTGCTTAAGCGGTTCGGGTCTGTGAACGGGGCTCGAAAAAATTCGTCTCTTCCAGGCAAAAATCATTGTTGCAAGAAACAACGCCACCCATGACACAAGAATGCCTGGCCATGAAAGCATATGAAACAAGCTTAAGATTTCAACAACAAAAACCGTGAACCGCCCCGTGATTGTTGACGAAAACAAAAAAACTTCCCGCCAATTTTCAACAACAGCTCGTCGTTTCGTTATCATGAGAACGAAAAGAAATACTGCAATAGGAAAAATGATCATCCTCTCTTCTCCCAAAACCTATCCTGCCACGACTGCCTGCAAACACCCTATGCTTATGGTCAGGAAAAATATTTTTATGTTAAAACACGCCTAACTCTGTATTTAACGTAAATTCATAAACTTATGCATCTGGGGGATGATGCGCACATCGGCAAGATAATTAACGCAATACTGCTGAAATTCGCGGCATTTGTCCACAATGCCGTCGTTGATTTCAAAATAATTGGGCTGTAAAAATAACGGGATCGTGGGGTCTCCCTGGCAAATCATTTCAACGGCCTTGACCATGTCTTCCATGGTTGTGCTTTTAGATATGACCGTCTTTATAAAAATATCCTTGCCCCACGCTACGCGTATAAAATCCACATGCTCTTGCCAATACGCCGGGCAACCGGTAGAACTGGGGAGCTTGACATCCATGGAAACGATATCAACATCATCAACCACTTCTTTCAAGGCCCCGGGAAGGGTGCCGTTGGTTTCAAGGTAAATTTTGACCTTATAAACTTTGAGGATCGAGAAGAACTCCTTTAAAAACGCACCCTGAAGCAAAGGCTCTCCGCCGGTAACGCTTACGGAATGGCACCCCCTCCAAAGGCGTTCCACTTCTGCCCATGTCTGAGTAGGAGAAAGCTCAAGAAGCCCGGGCGCGCACAGGTCACGCGCGTGAGAAGAATCGCACCAAGAACAACGCAGATTGCATCCCGCAAAACGGACAAACACCTGCTGGCTTCCGGCGTACTTGCCCTCGCCCTGCACAGAATTGAAAATTTCAACGATTTTGGCTTTTGTCGTATCCATAGAAAATCAATGTTTTTGATCCGCTTCCCAAAAACCTTTGGCCCGCAAACGGCAGCTGTCGCAAACGCCGCACGGCTTTTTGCCTTTATTGTAACACGACCAGGTTTTCTCAAAAGGAACTTTAAGCCTTCGCCCCAAACGGACTATGTCGGCCTTGCTTAAAGTGATGAGCGGTGTCAAAATCCGTATTCCCCGCTTCTCAACCCCGGCCTTAAGGCCCTTGTCGAGCGTTTTCTGGAAAGCATTGAAAAATTCAGGGCGGCAGTCAGGATACCCGGAATAATCCACGGCATTCGCCCCTATAAAAATAGCGCGCGCCCCCACAGCCTCGGCAAACGAAGCCGCAAAACTCACAAAAATAATGTTTCTCGCAGGAACATACGTGGGCGGGATACTCCCTTTGTGAGACAATTTCTTTGGCACCTTAATGGCCTTATCCAAAAGCGCGGAGCCTTTCCAGGGCAAAGAAATCCTGACCACATAAAAAGGGACTCCGGCAGAGCGGGCAATAGCCTGGGCCGCAAAAATTTCCTTGCGATGGCGCTGGCCGTAATCAAAAATAAGCGCACGAACTTCAAAACCCTTGTCAATCGCGTAATAAAGGGTCGTTGAAGAATCCAATCCGCCGGATAATAAAACAACAGCTTTTTTCATAACATTTACTCGAAGTACACCACATCCGCCCGGTCAGATTCCCAAACCTGGACTTTAACGAGCTTTAACGGCGCAATCAGCTTTTTATATTCCTGATAAATATAATACGCAATATTCTCGGCGGTGGGGTTGTGTTTCTTAAAAAACTCAAGGTCGTTAAGGCAGGCATGGTCGAGGGTGTCCAGGATGCTTTTTAAGTGCTTTTTCATCTCCACAAAATCAGCCATAACACCAATATCGTCAAGCTTACTGCCGCAAATCGTGACCGCCACTTTCCATGTGTGGCCATGAAGATTGCGGCACTGGCCCTGATAATCACGCAGGAAGTGCGCGGATGAAAAATCCCCCCTCACTGTCAGTTCAAACATGATCCACCCTCCTTACATGCGGAAGGTCATGGCCCAAAAACCTTTTGGCCATGGCCCGGAAATGTTCAGGCTCGTCGGAAACAAGAAACTCGTGATGCGCGGGGTGCCGGCTGTAGCGCAAAAGGTTTTCCCTCTCAAGCAGGCTTTTCACTTCGCGCGCGGTCTCTGTGGCAGAGTCCACGAGTGTCACGTTTTTTCCCATCACTTTTTGCAAAACAGGCTTTAAGAGCGGATAGTGCGTACAGCCCAAAATCAGGACATCTATATCGTTTTTCTTTAAGTCAGTCAAATATTCAAGCGCAACATTTTCCGTGACCTTGTGGTCGAGCCAGCCTTCCTCGACTAAGGGCACAAAAAGAGGGCAGCTTTTTTGAAAAACCCTGGCGGTTTTAAGGAAACGCTGTATCGTTTTGACATATTTTCCGCTCGCCACGGTCGATTGTGTGGCGATAACGCCCACGCGCTTCTTTCTTGTCGTTTGAACGGCGCAGCGGGAACCGGGTTCAATAACGCCAATAACAGGCATCGCATACTCGCGCTTAAGGACATTGAGCGCCCAGCTCGTTGAGGTGTTACAGGCAATCACAATGACTTTGACATCGTATTTCAAAAGGACGTTGGCGTTGTCTTTTGAAAACCGGATCACTGATTCTTTGGATTTCGTGCCATAAGGGACCCGCGCCGTATCGCCAAAATAAACAATCCGCTCATTGGGTAAAAGACGGGTGATTTCCTGCACCACGGTCAGCCCGCCGATACCGGAATCAAAAACGCCGATGGGGCGATCACGCTCCTGAAGCATAAAGAAACTCCAAAATACTTTTTGTTATCGTATCCGCTATCCTTTGGCGGAACTGCGGATCTTTCAGCTGTTTTTCTTCTTTCGGGTTTGACAAAAACCCCACCTCAACGAGGACCGCGGGGACAAGGGTGTTTCTTAAGACGAAATACCTCTGCGGCTTTGAGCCGCGCGACCGCTCACCCATTTCATGGGCGAGGCCGGTCGACACCTGGTCTGCCAGGCGCGAGGAAGCGTTTAATTTATAACAATAAAGCATGTTGGAAACAATATTTTTCACGTTCTGCGAATCATCGCGCATCTTCAAAAGCCCGCAAAGTTTTTTTTCATTAAGTTTGCGCTGGGGGTCTGCCTTATCTTCCGCATTAAAGGGGCCCATATAATAAACTTCAACGCCATGCGCATGGGAAGTTTTATTGGAATTGGCATGAATGCTCACAAAAAAATCTACACCCGGCTGGCTGGCAATCGCGGTACGCTCCTGGAGGGAAATAAACTGATCGGAATCTCTGGTCATAATCGCTGAAATACCGGCGAATTCCAGGGCTTTTTTCACACGCCTTGCAATATCCAGGGTGATTTCTTTTTCTTTTTGCCCGCTAAAACCAAAGGCCCCGGGGTCCTTGCCGCCGTGCCCGGCATCAATGACGATTTTTCCAAAACGCCTGAAACCCACAGGGCCAGCCGGCACAGGGAGCGGCGGGCCGATCACCAAACGCTCAAAATCAGCGCCCACCATGATATTGCCTTTGCGGCGGGTTAAAGGAACATTTAACAAAACTTTATTATTTCCCACAAGAACAGTGCTGCTCCCCACCATGGCCTGAATCTTTGTTCCCCGATAAGACATCACAACCGTTTGAAGGACGCCGTCCCACTGGCAATCCATGTTGTATTTCTTGCACAAAGACGACAACGGGATTTCCAGCCCTGCCGGAGAAACAGGCGGGCGGGAAACTGTGGCGCAACCGCCAAGCCAAAAAACAAACAATAAAATAAAAAGAGTGCGCAGTGTCATGGTTTTGCCGCCTCTTTCCCTGAATTTTGAGGAATCGCAACTGCCTCAACAATATCCGGCTTGGGGATTAAAGGCTTGGGAGTTAAAAATACCACAAACTCTTCCCGGCGGATGGAGCTGTTCTGAAAACGAAAAACAAATCCGACCAAAGGAAGGTCGCCCATCAAAGGGATTTTACGGTTGACCGCAATCTTTTCCGTGGCAATAAGCCCTCCCAAAACAAGGGAGTCGCCCTCCTCCGTCGGTACTGTTACGGAATGCTGCTTAGAGGAAAAAGATTTTTGCTTTTGCCGCAGCTCGTGGGGAACAACCACGGTTTCAATTGTGTTATCGGCGCTGATCGTAGATTTGACGTAAAATTCCAGGGAAGCTGTTCCCGGAAAAAAAGTGTCTGTCTCATTAGCCACCACAGAATCCGGCGCCTTGTGCATCACAAGCCCTGGCTCGTCAAAATGAACCGTCAGCTTGACCACTTCATTCTTGGCAACTGTGATGTCGGCCAAAGGATATTCCCGCACCTGGCCAACCGTGTCCAGGGCATCCAAAAGTGTGGGAAAATCGCCCTCGGCAATAGTGCCCAGGCTTAAAACACGCTCCTCTGCTTCTCCATCAAGAAAGTCATATTTGCCTGAAAACCTGATGTTCTGGTAATCCTCAACAATCGCGCCCCAGTCAACGCCGCCGAGATGTTCGCCATTAAGGCTGATATGCACCAGCTTCGCTTCCAGAATAACTTTACGCCCCATGGCATCTAGTTCCTCGACAGCTCGCTTGATCTTCTCAATCTTGGGTAAAGTATCAGTCACAACCAGTTTGTTGTCTTTGGTGTTGCACTCCACCGACCCGACACTCTGTGTCAGCATGCCCCTCACGTCGTCCAGAATATCCTGCGCTTTGCCATACTGAAGAGGAATGATCGTGGTCACGGTCTGGACGTCAACCTCGCGCAAGAGAGACTCCATGGCGCGAACCTTGTCAGCGCTGTCAATAATAACAAGATTCTTGGACTCCTCATTGACCACAACCTTGCCATCAGTGCTCTTCATTTCATTCAAAAGGGTCAACACGTCTTTAACAGGCACAAAGTTGAGCTTGATCATCCGCGTTACTTTTTCCTGGCCGAAAGGATGCCCATAGCGCGTCGCATACTCCTCGGCCGACATAACGCGGATCAGGCCCGCCTCATCGGCAAACGCAAGGTTGTTGGACTCAAGAACCATGCGCAAGGCATCTTTCGCATCCACGTTCTTAAGAAAAATCGTCACCCGCCCGGAAACATTCTGGCCTGTAATAATATTCAGCCCGCTTTTTTTGGCAATGATTTCAATGGCTTCACGGATGTCCATATCTTTCATGGAAAGATCATCCAAAACCATTCCGGTCTCAATAATATCCCTGGCTGGACCTTCTTTGGCCTGTTTCGAGGAGAAAATAACAGCAGGATTCGTGGGCTCGACAGAAGCGCTTTCCACTGAACCCGAATCTTCAAGCGCGGCCCAGGAAGGTGAAGGAAACGTTGTGAAAAAAGACAACACTAAAACTAATATCAATTTATATTTCATTAATTAAACTTCTTATTTTGAAGAGTTCCCGGGCCTTTATGAATTTTTGGCTGTAGGGTTAATTGTTATTGAATTTACTGCTGATGTCAAGGTCAAAAGCTTACCAAATTCCGCTTGTTTTGACTTTTCCGGGATGGCTTGATTCCAAAACGCCGCCAGTGCTGGTCAGAACACCGGAAGTAGCGTCTGCCAAAGGCGCGGCCGTATTATTCTGCGGCTGGGAAGGCTTGGTTTTCCATTGGCGCATCTGTTCAGGTGTCAGATAGTTTTCCAGTTTGGAATTAAAATCTTCGCCTAAAATCGCCATCTGCCTTTTCATGGACTCGGCATCGAGCCTTTCAGACTTCAGTTGCCGGATTTGCCTTAATTGTTCCTCAACAGCCGCCTTGACTTCACGCGTCTGGCCATCATTCAATTGAAGGGCCTTTTTCATCACAAGCACAATGCTATCCGTTGTCGGCTCTGGTGATTCCTGAGCCACAATATTTCCTGTTAAACACGCCATCAGGAGCAATACAATAACAACTCTCACTAACACCATAAACTTCTCCGGCTTTTAAATGTTCGTTATTATATCATTCTCCTTGTCGTTATCAAGCCGGGCTTAAACATTTTCGACCAAATGCCGACGATACCGCTCGGGGATATGCTGATGCTGGAGTTTCTTGTTTTCGCGTTCTTTAATGGCAATGGTATCTACATACGTCTGCCAAAGAGTTTCCGTGGAGTCTGTTACAAGCTTCACATGATCTTGCCAGGGCACAATGCGCCAGGACGCTTCCCGGCAAACCGCGGCACGGGCGCGGCGGGTGTCAACAATCACCCACCTTTGCCCGGTAAGCCGGCGGCTAAAATACGCGGCCAAAGAAGAGAGAATGTCGCATTCAGGATTAATAAAAGCCATAAGTGTTCCATCTTCTTTACGGCGAAACCGCGCAAACCCTTTCCAGCGATGAAGCTCGCAGCCGAAATCAACCTCGCGTGATTTTTTCGTCATAATTCTCCCGTCAAGGCAGACCATGCTTCTTCTGCCGAGGATATAGGTTCTAAGAACGTCAACTGTTTTTGCGGATTCACGTTATGGGCCTCGATCCCGATAAGTTTTTCCTTAACGCGTAAGGCATCTGAAAGCCCATCCCCGCCGTAAAGCCCGCCGGCAGTTAAAAAATGCCGCGCGCGCTTCATGACCACATTCATGCGCTTTAAATGTTCAAGGGTCAGGCGCGAGAAACGCCTCTCAGACACAATCCTCTTGGCACTGCGGATGCCAAGCCCTGGCACACGCAGCAACTCCTCATAAGATGCCTTATTCACCTCTAAAGGAAACCTGGCTAAATTGCGGATGGCCCATGCAGCCTTGGGGTCAAGCGCCAAATCAAGCATCCCATCCTGGGGATTAATGATTTCTCCAAGGCCAAAGCCGTACATCCTTAACAGCCAATCCGCCTGATAAAGCCTGTGCTCGCGCAAAAGCGGCGGCCGCGCGCTTGGCGCATCAGCATTCACAGGCACGTAAGCCGAATAATAAACACGCTTCAACCGTTCTTTTTGATACAACCTGTCCGCGAGCGTAAGAATACGCGCGTCATCCTCGGGCGTTGCGCCCACAATAAGCTGGGTGCTCTGGCCTGTGGCTGAAAGCCTGTTTTTTCCCGCAGGAGTTTTACGCGCCAAAGCACCTTCCAAAATCGCCTGGCTTGCCCGCGCCATGGGGGCCATCACATTGCCCCAGGCCTTGTCCGGCGCCATGGAGGTCAGGCTTTCCTGGCTCGCAAATTCGACATTGACACTCACCCGGTCGGCCAGGCGCACGGCCTCATCCACCAGAACACTGGAAGCTCCTGGAATAATTTTAAGGTGAATATATCCTTGAAAACGATATTCTCCCCGTAAAAGACGGACAGTCTGAAGCAAAAGCCCCATGGTAAAATCCGGGCTTTTAACAACGCCTGAACTTAAAAAAAGCCCTTCAACATAATTACGGAGATAAAAATCTGATGTTAACTGGGCAAGTTCCCGGGGGGTAAAGGCTGTGCGTACCACGTCATTACTGCGGCGGTTGACGCAATACTTGCAGTCGTAGCGGCAATGATTAGTGAAAAGGACTTTAAGAAGAGAAATGCACCGGCCATCGGCTGACCAGCTGTGGCAAACACCCGGAGCTGTTTGGGCGTGGCCCTGGGCGTTTTTCCTGACCGCGCCGCTCGACGCACAGCTCACGTCATAACGCGCGCTTCCGGCTAAAATTTTGAGCTTTTCCAGAGTTTCCATATATACCACTCATCTGTGTGGTATATACTAACTCTGTCTTGAACTTCTGTCAAAAGGATTTCTGTGGATAGGCGCAACTCTTTTACCGGCAGACAAGCATGGAAACATGCGTTGTGGCAAATTTTTCTTTCTTAGTTTTTTCTTTAATAATGATCTCGACATCTTTATCCAGCGCATTTAAAAGCTCAAAAAGATGATCGAGAGAAAACATGGCCAGCTTTCCGTTCATAAGACAAGACACTTTGGACTGGGGAATTCCCAAAAGCACAGAAGCTTCTTTTTGAGTAAATCCGCGCTCTTTGATAATCCCGGAAATACGAGACATAATCTCTGCCCTTGCCAGGACCCTTTCGGGATGGGCGACGCCAAGATCTGCAAATACATTGGCACTTCCTCTGTGAATTTTTTCTTTTATACTCATAACGTTCTTTCTCTTTCAAAAAACCAAGAAAAATTTTTTTCTGTCTATTCATATATACCACCCAGATGTGTGGTATATTAACGTTCACTCCTGCTTATGTCAAAAGATTTCCATTCCGCGGGAGCTTAACTGTATTTCGCTTATTCCGAGGCCTTGGGGACATGTCAGTCGCTCGGACAGTCCTCGTTTCGCTGCCAAGTTTGGAATTAAATCTTTTGAAATTCATAAAGCAGCTCACTGCGGAACTCGCTTGGTGACATATCCCCAAGTCCTCTTTTAGCGATCTAAGATTAAATCCCATGACCTACACCAGAAGCCCGGAGCATGTTTCTTATCCTATCAAATTCACTGAAACGCCTTAAACTTCTCACAAATCATGTCCCGGACAGAACGAAAAGCGGCAAGGACTGCAGGGCTTTCTTTTTCTTCGTGCGGCGGGTCGGGAAACGGCCAGTGCATCATCGTTGTTGCGCCAGGAAAAATCTGGCACAGTTCCTTGGCATTGTCACAAACAGTAATCACAGCATCAAATTTTTGCCCTTTAAACTCGGAAACATGTTTTGAGCGCTGAGCGCTGATATCAATCCCGATTTCTTTCATGACCTTGATGGCCAAAGGATTCACGCCCGAGGGCCTTGTGCCGGCGCTAAAAACTTCAAAATCATGGCCCCGAAAGTGACGCAGCGCCCCCTCGGCCATCTGTGAACGGCAGGAATTCCCTGTGCATAAAATAAGAACGCGCTTTTTCATAACGCCCCCTTTAAAAATATTTCTTCCTAAAATATAAAGCCGCGTTGACCAAAAGAATCAAGGCCGGGACTTCCACCAAAGGCCCGATAACCGCGGCAAACGCGGCACCCGAATTGATTCCAAAAACCGCTATCGCCACCGCAATGGCCAGCTCAAAATTGTTGCTTGCCGCTGTAAAGGCCAAGGTTGCCGTTTTAGCA
>JADFYI010000026.1:9098-16477 GCA_015233145.1 Candidatus Omnitrophota bacterium | reverse complement strand
TGCCCGTTCATAAGTGCTCAGGTAAGGCCAAGCGGCTACTTACCGACGTGGTAGGGATTTCGATGCTTACTGCAAAACACAGCAGGAGGTATCCCAGATTTATTCGAATCACGAGGAATGGACAAAAAAGTCCATCATTAACGTTGCCAGCGCCGGGTTCTTTTCGAGCGACCGCACGATCAAAGAGTACGCAAAAGATATTTGGAAAGTTTTATAAGGAGGGTTTTATGGTTAAAAAAGTTTTTCAAGCTGCCCAGCAAATCACGGAAGCTGCCAAAAAAATAGTAAGTGGCAATGTTTCAAGGCCGACAGTTAGTCAGGATGAGTTTTTTCGCCGGGTTCAGGACAGGGCGTATGAAATTTTTGTGAACCGCGGCTGTGTTCATGGCAATGAACTTAATGACTGGTATGAAGCGGAAAAAATTGTCCGTGCTGAAATAAAAGCCGGCCGCTGATTGAAGGGTGTTTTTTAAGAGCATTCTGCTTTTTGCGCCTCTCTTTACTGCCGGGGAGCGCGCAGGTTTTTCATTCAGGCGGATCGTATATACTTCGACGACAGCCATAGGTAAGGGGAAAACTATGAGAGGCACTCTTGAAAAGCGCAATCGCAGCGCCAAGAAGTATTATCCTTTAACAACGGAGCAAAAAGAAATTGTTATTTGCGAGGCTAACGGGTTGATCAAGGAGGAAACTTTTGTGTCGCACCAACTCACTGATTTCGATATTCATCTTTTAAGGCAGGGTAATTTCTTTAAGTTGTATGAGAAATTCGGTGCGCATATCGTGACAAAAGACGGCGTGATTGGAACTCTTTTTGCCGTCTGGGCGCCGAATGCTGAGCGCGTTTCTGTTATCGGGGATTTTAACGGCTGGAACCGTGATTTATCGCCGCTCGCCCCGCGCCATGACAGCACAGGAATCTGGGAAGGGTTTATTCCGCACCTGGGGCATGGCACGCTGTATAAGTATGCGATTACCACACGCCAGGGCTGGCAGCTTGAAAAGGCAGACCCCGTGGGTTTTCATTCGGAAGTTCCGCCGAAATCAGCCTCCATTGTCTGGGATATCAACTACGCATGGAATGACCAGGCCTGGATGGGCAAGCGCAAGAATTATAATGCGCATAACCGGCCGATATCCGTGTATGAAGTCCATCTGGGATCCTGGATGCGCGTGCCGGAAGAGGGCTTCCGTTCGCTCTCCTACAGGGAGCTTGCAGACAGGCTGACAGAGTATGTCAAGCGCATGGGTTATACCCACGTTGAGTTTATGCCGGTCATGGCGCATCCGTTTCAGGGGTCATGGGGGTATCAGACGGTCGGTTATTTTGCTCCGGCGTCATTTTTCGGAAATCCGCAGGATTTGATGTTTCTCATTGACCGCCTGCATCAAAACGATATCGGCGTTCTTATTGACTGGGTGCCTTCGCATTTCCCCAACGATGGCCACGGCCTCTGGCAGTTTGATGGCACAGCCCTTTATGAGCATGAGGATATGCGTAAAGGCTTCCATCCTGACTGGAAGAGCTCGATCTTTAATTATGGCCGCGTTGAAGTGAAAAGTTATCTTATTGCCAGCGCTCTTTTTTGGCTTGAGCAGTATCATGCCGACGGCTTGCGTGTCGACGGGGTTGCGTCCATGCTTTATCTCGACTATTCCCGCGAGGAAGGCGAGTGGATCCCCAATTGTTACGGCGGCCGCGAAAACCTTGAAGCCATTGATTTTATCAAGCGTTTAAATGAGGCTGTTTATTCAGCACAGCCTGATATCCTGATGACGGCCGAAGAATCAACGGCCTGGACCAAGGTGTCCAAGCCCACATGGGATGGCGGCCTCGGATTCGGCATGAAATGGAACATGGGCTGGATGCACGATACCCTTGAGTATTTCACCAAAGAGCCCATTCATCGCAAGTACCACCATAATCAGCTTACTTTCGGGCTTTTGTATGCTTTTACCGAGAACTTCATGATGTCCCTGTCGCACGACGAGGTTGTGCATGGCAAGGGCGCGCTTTTGCGTAAAATGCCGGGAGACGATTGGCAGAAGTTTGCCAATCTCAGGCTTTTATTTGGCTATATGTTTGGCCAGCCCGGAAAGAAACTGCATTTTATGGGTGGCGAGTTCGGCCAGTGGGACGAGTGGAATTACCAGTCGAGCCTGGATTGGCATTTGCTGGGTTGGGAACCTCACCAGGGCGTGCAGAAGTGGATGCAGGACTTAAACCGCATGTATAAAAATGAACCCGCGCTTTATGAGGATGATTTTACCTATAACGGGTTTGAATGGATCGATTGCGGTGATTGGCAGACCAGTGTCCTCACGTTTTTAAGAAAAAGCCCCAACCGCGACCAGGATATCCTGGTGTGCTGCAACTTTACACCTGTGCTGCGCGAGAATTTCCGTGTGGGCGTACCGCATGCCGGCGGATGGAGGGAAATTCTTAACTCTGACGGAAAAGAGTACTGGGGTTCAGGCAAGGGCAACTATGGTTATGCCATGAGCCAGCCCATCCACTGGAACGGGCGCGATAATGCTTTGTGCGTGACTTTGCCGCCGCGGGGGGTCGTGTTTTTCAGGAGAGACAAGTAAGAATCTGGGGGGATTCCAAGAGCGAAAAGAGGTCTTGAAAGGACTGCTTGCTGCTATGGTTTTTTGAGGGTAGAATATCAAGAATTGTTTTGTAAGGGGTTCAATTCACCTGCAGGTTGAGCCCGGAGCGGATGAATCTATTTATCCTGGGCGTCGCCCCTACGATCTTTAGGATTTCTTTAGAAAGGTTCTATTTGTGAATAAATATATCTGCATCCATGGCCATTTTTATCAACCGCCCCGTGAAAATCCCTGGCTTGAAGAAGTTGAGTTGCAGGAATCAGCCCATCCATATCATGACTGGAATGAACGCATTACGGCAGAGTGTTACGCCCGCAATGGCGCTTCCAGAATTTTAAACGCCGAGGGTCAGATTACTGAAGTTGTGAACAATTATTCCAAGATCAGCTTTAATATCGGCCCCACCCTTCTTTCCTGGATGGAGCGCAAGGACCCGGCAAGTTACAAGCTTGTGCTTGAGGCCGACAAGTTGAGCCGCCAGCGTTTTTCCGGGCATGGCGCGGCAATAGCTCAAGTTTATAACCATATGATTATGCCGCTGGCGAATTCACGCGACAAGCGCACCCAGGTGATTTGGGGAATCAAGGATTTTGAATACCGTTTTGGCCGCAAGCCCGAGGGCATGTGGCTGGCGGAAGCGGCCGTTGACATGGAGAGTTTGGACATCATGGCCGAGATGGGGATTAAATTCACAATTCTTGCACCCCATCAGGCCAGGCGCGTTAGAAAAATTTCCGAAGAGCGCGAGTGGGAGCCTGAAGATGAGGAAAATATTGATTTAAAGCGGCCTTATTTGTGCAAGCTTCCTTCAGGCCGCACAATCACGCTTTTCTTTTATGACGGCCCTATTTCTTTGGCTGTGGCTTTTGAAGGACTACTTCATAACGGCGAGGCCTATGCCAAGCGCATCATGGGGGCTTTTGATCCCAAGAGCAAGGAAAACCAGATTGTCCATATTGCCACGGATGGAGAATCTTACGGCCATCACCATAAATTCGGCGATATGGCCCTGGCGTACGGGCTCCGTTATATTGATGAGAGCAATGTTGCGCGGCTCACGATTTATGGGGAATATTTGGAGCGCAACCCGCCGGAGTATGAGGCTGAAATTGTTGAAAACAGCTCCTGGAGCTGTATCCACGGGATTGAGCGCTGGCGCGACAACTGCGGATGCTGCAGCGGCACCAAGCCCGGCTGGCATCAGGAATGGCGTGCGCCGCTGCGTAAGGCCCTGGATTGGCTTCGTGACCGCGCTGCAGTGTCTTTTGAGCGTGAATTGAAAAGATTCCATCCCGACCCCTGGGCTTTGCGGGATGCTTACATTGAAGTCATTCTTGACCGCAACCGGAATAATATTGAAAGGTTTTTGGCCCAGAACATCCATCAGCCTCTTTCTTTTGAGGAAAAAAACAAGATCCTGCGCTGCCTGGAAATCCAAAGAAATGCGCTTTTGATGTATACGAGCTGCGGCTGGTTTTTTGACGACATTTCCGGCATTGAAACTGTCCAGATCATCAAATATGCCTCGCGCGTGATCCAGCTTGTGCGGCGCGTGGTGGATGAAGATTTGGAGCTCGGGTTCATTGAAATCCTTGGCAAGGCCAAAAGCAATGTCCCCGAAGCCAATAACGGGGCGCGTATTTACAAAAACTATGTGGAGCCTTCGATTATTGATATCCAGCGCGTTGGCGCCCATTATGCCATTACCTCGCTTTACCAGGATTATCCACCGGAAGCCAGGCTTTATTCTTTTACGGTCAAGCGCCAGGCCTACGAGCGCCAGTCGATTGGAAAGATGGAAATCGCGGTCGGCTCCTGCGAGATTGTTTCTGAAATCACCTGGACCGGGTTCCGTGTGCAGTTTCTGGTCATTCATTTAGGCGACCATAATGTTATTTGCGGCGTGGATTATTTTAAGGATGAGGCGTCTTTTGCCAGGATGCAGCAGGAAATCCTTACGGTTTTCTCCGAGGGTGATGTTCCTCACGCCATCCAGACGGTCAACCGCTATTTTGGCTCCAAGAATTATTCGCTGTGGCATCTTTTCAAACAGGAGCAGGAAGTCATCCTGGAGCGGGTTTTCGAATCAACCATGGATGAGCTCGAATCTTCTTTCCGCCAGATTTACGACGACCATTTCTCGCTGATCCGCATGATTAACGAAAACCATTTGTCACTGCCTAAGGCATTGGCTAATATTGTGGAGTTTGTTTTGCGCCGCGATATGATCAGGATTTTAGAGGCGGATAATATTTCTCTTGATAAGCTTGCCCGCCTGGTCAAGGAAGTGAAGCGCTGGAATTTCAAGCGCGACAAGGAGAACCTGGATTTCCTGGGCACTCAGAAGGTTAATGGGTTAATGGCCCGCTTTATGAAAAACCCTGAAGACCAGTCCTTGATTGACCACATTGTGAGCGTCATACGGCTTTTAAACGAGCTGGGGCTTGAGCTCGACACCTGGAAAGCGCAGAACATGTATTTTTCAACAGCCCAGGAAATTTTTCACCGTAAGAAAGCCGAGGCTGAACACGACGAGGCTGTCAAACGCTGGGTTTTGTCTTTCCAAAGCCTTGGCGAGATTTTGAAGGTGAAGGTGACATAAGGTAAACTTTCCATCAGGGGTTTTTAAGGTTGGGAGGTCAAAGGAGTTGGTATTATGACTGCAGGAGTTATTGATATAGGTTCGAATTCCATCAAGCTTCTCATCGGGGAGGCGGTGGATGATGATATTATGACGCTCGAATCGTTAAAGAACATTGTCCCCATCGGGCGGTCGACTTTTTTAAAGGGGTATATTTCCCAGGAGCCGATTAATCTCACCATCAACATCCTCGAGAAATATAAAAAGGTTTTGGCCGAGTATCACGTCAAGCAGGTTTTTGTCATTGCCACAACCGCGGTGCGCGAGGCCACGAATAAAAGCATTTTTGTTGATACTGTCCGCAGGAAAACCGGGTTTGAGATCGAGGTTTTAAATGTGGGCGATATCGTTTACTACATTGATGCTTACATTTCCCACAAGCTGAAAGACACCTACCCTATTCACACCAAAAATCTTTTGATTTCGGAAATGGGCGCGGGCAATGTTGACATTTCCCTGCTTAAAAAAGGTTTTACCCTGATGAACACAGGCCTCGCGCTGGGGTCTCTTCGTTTTAAACAGCTCATCAGCAAGCTGGGCGGCAGTATGGAGGAGACCACGGAATCCCTCTCCGAATACATTGAAACCGAGTTTGCCTATTTAAAGAGCCGCATGCCGCGCGTAACCATTGATGATATTTTCCTGATTGATGAAAACCAGGAATATCTCCGTGCGATTTTACCCAACAAGAAGGTCGCCACAAACTTTTTTCAGTTCAGCGTTGAGGACGTTGAAAAAATCATTGATGAGCTTTCCGGCAAGAATATTCAGGAAATTGCCAAAAGTTACGACATGCCCATGGAAAGCGCGGACGCGCTTTTGCCCTACATGATTATCCTCAAGAATTTTTTTGCCCTGACGCAGAACCCGCATGTGTATATTCTGGAAACGTCTTTGGCAGAGGCGGTTTTGGCGAATAAAACGCTCGGCCTTGAACTTTCCAAGCGTTATAACAAAAGCAACCAGCTTTTGAGCGTGGCGCATGCCATTTGTGAGCTTTACGATGTGGACTTAAACCATTCCAAGCACATTTCCCAGGCCGCGCATGCGCTTTTCGACGGGTTAGCCCAGCAGTTGGGTCTGGATGAAAGCGAGAAGCTCTATTTGACGCTCGCGGCATATCTGCACGACATCGGGAAGTTTATCTCGAACCGTTCGCATCATAAGCATTCCGAATATATTATAAGTTCGCTCAATCTTTTCCGCCTGACTGAAGAAGAGATAAAAATTATTGCCTGTGTTGCGCGCTATCATCGCCGGGGAGAGCCGGCCAAGTCGCACCTTATTTACAACAGCCTTGCGGAAGACAAGCAGATTGTGGTCCAGAAGCTCGCCTCGATTTTAAGGCTGGCCAACGCCCTGGACCATTCGCATAAGCAAAAAGTGAAGGGCATGAAAGTTTTGGGCGCGAATACCGGAGACATTACCATCCAGGTGGATACCAAGGATAATTTTCTTCTGGAAAAGAATGATTTTTACGAGAAAAAAGATTTGTTTGAAAAAATTACCGGCAGCAAGATAAAGATAGTGATTAACGAGAATTTTTGAATGCCCGGCCATTTTTGGGGTTTCCACAGCCGGGCATTCATCCCCAAGGCCGAAGGCCTGGGGATGGGAATGAGGAAATTATGTCAGCACCTTTTGAAGATAAAGATAAATATATTCACCGTGATTTAAGCTGGCTTTTGTTTAATGAAAGGGTTTTGGAAGAGTCGGTTGACCTTGAAAATCCCCTTTTGGAGCGCGCGCGGTTTATTGCCATCTGCATGAACAATCTCGATGAGTTTCTGATGGTCCGTTACGCCAACATCAAGCGGCTTTTGGACGCCCAGTATAACAGGCAGGATGTTTACGGATATTACCCCCAGGACCTTTTTCGCCAGGTAAGGGAAGCTGCTTCCAATTTGGTGCAAAAAAGTTATGAGACCTATGAAAAAGACATCAAGCCCGGCCTGGGGCAGAAAAAGATTGTCCTTAAAAAAATGGGGGAACTGAACACCGACCAGCAGAAGTTTGTGAAACGTTTCTTTGATTCGACACTTTATCCGATTATTACGCCCATGGCCATTGACCAGGGGCACCCCTTTCCCGTGCTGGCCTCAAAAACGCTGGCCTTTGCCGTTCA
>JADFYI010000026.1:0-9064 GCA_015233145.1 Candidatus Omnitrophota bacterium | reverse complement strand
AGGAGATGCACCTGGCGGTTATTCCTGTTCCCGGTAATATCCCGAGGCTGCTCAAGCTCCCGTCGGTCAAAGACAGCTACGAGTTTATTCTGACGGATGAAATTATCAGGGACAATCTGAAAATTTTCTTTCGCGGCCATGAGGTGACAAGTGCCGCGCTTTTTAGAATTATCCGGGACAGCGAGCTTTCCATGGACGAGGAAATTTCTTTAAATCTTCTGCAGACCATGGAAGAGGAAATCAAAAAACGCCCGCGCGCGAAAGTGGTTCATTTGTCGGTGGAGGTCGGGACGACCGAGGGTCTTCTGGATGCTTTGACCATAGCCCTTTTATTTCCCAAAGACGAAGTGGCTTTTATCAAAGGCGAGCTGGATTTAACGTTTCTTTTTCAGCTGATCAGCGAAATTTCCGAGCCAGGGCTGACGTATCCTGCCCATGTGGCGCCGAAGCTTGCGTATGACAATATTTTCGAGCGGATCAAGGAAAATGATTTTCTTATCCATGTCCCTTACCAGTCTTTTCAGCCGACGGTGGATTTGCTGAAAAGCGCGGCAGAAGATCCTGATGTTTTGGCCATTAAAATGACGCTTTATCGCTCCAGTGAAGATTCTGAGCTGATTTTTGCCCTTAAAGAAGCGGCCAAGAAAAAGAAACAGGTTACGGTTTTGGTAGAGATCAAGGCGCGTTTTGACGAGGAGCGCAATATCGGCTGGGCGCGCCAGCTTGAGGAGGCCGGATGCCATGTGATTTACGGGATGCCTGGGACGAAGATTCATTCCAAAATGACGCTTATTGTCCGCCGGGAAGAAGGCCGCACCCGCAGGTATGTTCATCTTTCAACCGGAAATTATAACGAGAAAACCGCGCGAGTTTACACTGACTTGGGGTATTTTACGGCGAATGAAGACTTTGCCCGCGATATTTCAGACGTCTTTAACGTTATTACCGGCTACTCCCAGCCTGCGCGCTGGAAACGGGTTATTTCCTCACCCTACGACCTTCGCGAGTATTTTTTTGAGATGGTTGACCAGGAGATAGCTTTTCATAAGGAGCATAAAAACGGCTTTATCTTTGCCAAGATGAATTCGCTCGAAGACACGAAAATGATCGATAAGCTTTACGAGGCGTCCAATGCGGGAGTAAAAATTAACCTCATTGTGCGCGGCATTTGCGTCCTCATTCCCGGGGTTCCGGGGTTAAGCGAAAACATTACCGTCAAAAGCATTGTGGGCCGGTTTCTGGAACATTCCCGGATTTATTTCTTTAACAACAATTCGGATTTCCGCGTGTTTTTATCATCGGCCGACTGGATGAGCCGAAACTTTGACAAGCGCATTGAGCTTTTGTTTGAAATCCATCACCAGGAGCAGAAAGACCATCTGCGCAACATCCTTGACATGAGCTGGATGGATAATCAGAAGACGCGCATCCTTTTGCCGCAGAGGAAATATTCTTTTATGAAGGCCCAGGAAGATAAATTTAACGCCCAGGAATTCTTTTTGAATAATTACAAATGAATGCCAGAGACCTTTTTATAAAACTGACCGAACATCATGCCCGGGGCGTTGAAGCCGAGGTCAAGGGTGTACGCCAAAATCTCGACATTGAGCATTTGCACCGGATGCGCGTATCGTTGCGAAGGCTTAAAAGCACGCTTTCGGATTTCAAGGAGGTTGTTCCTCCGAGAGATTACGAGATCCTCAAGGGCAATTTAAAGAAACTTTTGCGCGCCATGGGTTCGGCCCGCGATATGGACACCAAGATTGATTTTTTAAGGAAACTGGCGGCCGAGCCGCGTGCCGCGCGGTATCGCGAGGGGATTTTTGAGATCATTGACGAAATCGCGGAAGACCGAAACGAGGTCCAACCCAAGATTACCCGCACGATCGCCAAGCTCCACCGTAAAAAGATTTTTCACTCTGCCAGGAGATTGAAAGTTTCTCTCGAGGAAACCGGCATTACCCTGGATGAATGGGCCAAGAACCGCATTTTGGCGCGGCTGGAAAAGATGTTCGGGCTTGAGCCGTATGTAAGAAAGCCCGGATGTGTTACCGAGCTTCATGAAATGCGCATTGCGGCAAAAAACCTCCGTTATACGCTTGAAAACCTGGAGCATTTGTACGGTCAGCGTAGAATCCGCCCCTATTCGCAGTCAGCCATGAAAGTTCAGCGGGCTCTCGGGGACGTTCATAATTTTGACGTGTGGCTGAACCTGATGAAGATTCTTTCTGACAGTTCCGGGCGGGAGCCTTCGTTTCGCCGCGCCGTGACATTTTTGCGCCAGGAATGCGCCGTGCGGCGTGTCACGTCGTACAAGGCCTTTGTCAAGCTCTGGGCCTCCTTAAAGCGCCGCAAGGTGTGGGCTAACCTAAGCTTTTTTGCCTTAGACAGACAATGAAAATTGCCATTCTTTCCGATGTCCATGCCAATCTTCCCGCGTTAAAAAGTGTTTTGGCCCATGCCCGCGCGCGGGGAGTGCGTGAGTTCTGGGACTTGGGCGACATGACAGGCTACAGCCCTTTTCCCGACGAATGCGCCCGGCTCCTTCAAAAAACCTGCCGGTTTTTTGTCCGCGGCAATTACGACGAAAAAGTGATTTCAGAAAAGACCATTGCCGAAATCAAGCAAAGCTCCAAAGATAAGGACAAAATATTTTCTTTTGTCTGGTCACACCAGAATCTTTCCAAGGCGTCAGCCGCCTTTATTCGAAACGTTCCTCAGGAAATTCGCATTGATTGTGAGGGATTTAAATTTTTTTTGATTCATCAGGAGCCTTTAAAGCCTAAAAAAGCGGATGTTGTTTTATGCGGGCACACGCATGTGTTTAAAGACAAAAAGAAAGCAGGCGTGCGCGTGATCAATCCCGGTTCCATTGGCCGTGCCTTTGACAATGATTATCGCGCGTCGTATGTGATTTTGAGTGTTAAAAAAGGAACGCTGGGTATTTTCCATTATCGTGTTCCGTATGACCAAAAGCCGCTTTTAAAAAAAATGGCCAGGGAGCACTTTCCGGCAAGAATCATCCGTTCCGTGGTTGAGGGCCTGAGCCTGGAAGACTTGTGATAGAATAGCTAAACTGCGCAGGTTTGGTTGGGTTATTTAAATGGTCTAACCTGCGCAGTTTGCCGAAGGCGGCAGTACGCATTACCACGCGGTTGGCCGTCCGCAGACGGCGGAGAGCGGAGAGGTATGACAAACAAATATTTCATAGGCATTGATGTGGGCGGAACCAAGGTTTACGGCGGGCTGGTGAGCCCTTCCGGTGAAATTCTGGGCACAAAAAAGTTTGCCACACCCCCTCACGCCGGCGTTAAAGACATTGTCGGGATCATTGAAAAGCTGGTCAAGTCGCTCACCAGTGAGTTTGAAATCCCTTTAAAGAATATCGAGGGGGTAGGTGTTGCCATTCCCGGCATTGTGGACAATGACGGCCGTGTGGTTGCAACACCCAATCTTAAACTCGGCAATGTTGATCTTAAAAAGATTTTAAGCAAAAAACTGAAAACCAAAGTTGGCATAGGCAACGACGTTAATCTGGGTGTCTTGGGAGAGCGCTGGCTTGGCGCGGGCCGCAAGGCGCAAAACATTGTGGGTATTTTTCCAGGGACAGGCGTTGGCGGCGGGGTTGTGATTAAGAATGAATTTTTAACCGGCGCCCAGGGTGCGGCGGCTGAGCTTGGGCATATGACCGTAGACCCCAACGGCCCGGAATGTTCCTGTGGTAACAAGGGCTGCCTTGAGGCGTTTGTGGGGCGCTGGGCCATGGAACGCGATATCCGCGCGGCGTTAAAGCGCGGAGAAAAATCAATCATTACAGACCTTGTCGGTGAAGGCGTCCCCCAGATTAAAAGCAATGCGCTGGCCAAAGCCCTTAAAGCCAAAGACGGGCTTGTGACCCGCGTGTTTGGCCGCGCTGTGGACAGGCTTGCGTCAGGGTGTGTTTCGTTAAATCACGTGTTTAATCCTGATATGTTTCTTTTGGGAGGCGGGGTTGTCGAGGCTTGCGGGGAGCACATTTTGCCGAAAATTGAGGCTGCGCTTAAAAAAGACCCGTTTTTTAAAAAGTTGGATGTTCCTAAAGTGGTGCAATCAAAGCTGGGTGATGATGCCGTCATGCTGGGGGCCGTGGCCCTGGTTTTTTCAGCAACAGATAAGGACAGGCTGAAGAAGCTCGAATATTACCCCTCGCTTAAGTGCAACGCGGTAGGGCATGTTTTAGTTAAAGGCAGGGTTTTGGACACGACCAGCTACATCCGCGCTGACGGCAAGCTTAAGGAGCCTAAAGATATTCTTCCTTCGGCGCTTGGTGATGACGAACTTGTTGATATTTGCAAAAAAAACCCTGAGCTTTTGATTATTGCGCTTAGCAAAACCAGCAGGGTTGTCGTGACCGCCAAGGGCCTCGCGTTCTTAAAGAAAAAGAAAATCGAGCTTCGGATACTGCCCCTTGTTTCAGCAGTCAAGGCGTTTACTGCAGCCGAAGAGCGCCGGGCGATATTATTCTATCTTTAAAGAAGAAATCCCTTAAGGCAGGGGCTGGCCGGGCCTGCCTTTACGTTTCTCCTGTTATTCGCATTCTGCACATTCTTCGTCGGAAAGACATTTTAAAAGGGCTTATTTTTTGTGGCCGATATCGCTTGACAAACAAAGGCGCAATGATATATTAATCCAGGCTTTGGGACGGATTTCCCGCCTCATGAAGTTTCCTTTAAATAGCAAAGAAGTAGATGAAAGAAGCAGTCCTTTTCCTCGAAGATGGCACATGCTTTCGCGGAAACTCTCTAAATACATACGGAGAATCCGCCGGGGAAGCTGTTTTTAATACCGCCCTCTCAGGTTATCAGGAAGTCCTTACCGACCCTTCATACGCCGGCCAGATTGTTGTCATGACCTATCCTCTGATCGGCAACTACGGCATTAATACCGAAGACCTTGAATCCGATAAAATTCACGTCAAAGGCTTTGTGGTCAAGGAATTTTGCCGCACCTATTCCAATTTCCGCGCCACAGAAGGCCTTATCGAGTATCTTGACCGCAACAAGATCATGGCTATCGAAGGCATTGATACCAGGGCACTTACGCGCCATTTAAGGATTTCGGGTGCGATGAAGGCCATCATTTCCACAGAAGATTTTGATCCCCAAAGCCTTAAAGCCAAGCTCGACAAGGTTCCTTCCATGACCGGTGCTGATTGGGTCCAGGAAGTGGCTCCGAAAAAGGCGTATGTCTGGAAGGCTGACGGGCAAAAGAAATACAAAGTCGTTGTCATGGATTGCGGCATCAAGCGCAATATCCTGCGGGAGATGAGCAAGCTTGGGATTGAAAGCCATGTTGTTCCGCCCTCGACCAGTTCTTCTGATATTTTAGCCATGGGTGCTGACGGGGTGTTTCTTTCAAGCGGCCCCGGGGACCCGGCGGCGGTCACGTATGTGATTAACACGGTGCGTGAAACCATTGGCAAGATCCCGATTTTTGGCATTTGCCTTGGAAACCAGATGATCGGCCATGCCCTTGGCGGAAAAACATATAAACTCAAGTTCGGGCATCACGGCGCGAACCATCCGGTGAAAGACCTTGAAAGCGGGCGAATCTCAATCACGTCTCAGAACCACGGGTTTTGCGTGGATATGGACAGCCTTAATAAAGACGACGTTGAAATCATTCACCTGAATTTGAATGATAAGAGCGTTGAGGGGTTAAGACACAAAAAGCATCCGTTGTTTTCGATACAGTATCACCCTGAGGCATCTCCAGGCCCCAACGATGCTAAGTATCTTTTTGGCAAGTTTATCGAAATGATGGACAAAAACAAAACCTAAGCATGCCTAAACGCACAGACATTAAAAAAATTCTTCTTATCGGCTCCGGGCCTATTGTCATCGGCCAGGCCTGTGAGTTTGATTATTCCGGCACCCAGGCGTGCAAAGCGCTCCGCGAAGAGGGCTTTGAGATCGTTCTCGTAAATTCCAATCCCGCCACGATTATGACTGATCCGGAAACCGCGGACCATACTTACGTGGAGCCGTTGACAGTGGAGTTTCTGGAGCTCATTATTGAAAAAGAACGTCCTGATGCCATTCTCCCCACGTTAGGCGGCCAGACAGGCTTGAACCTTGCGGTTGAGCTGTGGGAAAAGGGCATCTTAAAGAAATACAATGTGGAAATGCTCGGCGCGAAATATGACGTGATTAAAAAAGCCGAAGACAGAAAAAAATTTAAAGAAGCGTGTCTGAGCATTGGGCTTGATCTGCCTAAAAGTGCGTTTGCTTACAGCCTGGCTGAGGCGCAGGACGTGATTAAAGAAATCGGGTTTCCCTGCATTATTCGTTCCAGTTTTACCCTGGGAGGCACGGGCGGTTCCATTGTTTACAGCCGTGAAGAGTTTGACGTCAAGGCCCAGCGCGGTATTGACTCGAGCATGATTAAAGAAATCCTTATTGAAGAATCTATTGAAGGCTGGAAAGAGTATGAGCTGGAGGTCATGCGCGATAAAAAAGACAATGTGGTCATTGTCTGCTCCATTGAAAATTTAGATCCCATGGGCGTTCATACCGGGGACTCCATTACCGTGGCTCCGGCGCAGACACTGACAGACCGCGAGTATCAGGAAATGCGCGACCAGTCCTTGAAGCTTATCCGTGAAATCGGCGTTGAAACAGGCGGCTCCAACATCCAGTTTGCCGTTCATCCCAAAACCGGGCGCATGGTGGTGATTGAAATGAATCCGCGCGTGTCGCGATCATCGGCGCTGGCCTCCAAGGCCACGGGTTTTCCGATTGCGAAATTCGCGGCCAAACTGGCTGTGGGTTATTCCCTGGATGAAATCCGTAACGACATTACCCGTGAAACACCGGCTTCCTTTGAGCCATCCATTGATTATTGCGTGGTCAAGATTCCCCGCTTTACTTTTGAAAAATTCCCTGAGGCCAAAGATATTTTGGGCGTCCAAATGAAATCCGTTGGCGAAACCATGGCCATTGGCCGCACGTTTAAGGAAGCGCTTCAAAAGGGGTTAAGGGGGCTTGAGATCAATCATATCGGTTTTGACAACAAAAGCGATTACCGTTTGGTCGATGATGACAAAATGCGCCTGCGTCTGAGGGAACCCAACGCGTCGCGTATTTTTTATATCAAATACGCCCTTCAAAAAGGCCTTTCCATCGACGACATTATGGAACTCACGCGCATTGACCGCTGGTTTTTGGCGCAAATGAAACAGCTCGTGGATTTTGAGCGTGAAATGATTGTGGAGTTTGAAAAAACAAAAACACTTTCACAAAAAACGCTTCGCAAGGCCAAGGAATGGGGTTTTTCCGATGCCCAGATTTCCGAGATTATGGACATCTCGGAAACAGCGGTGCGGGATTTCCGAAAGAAAATGGGGATTGTGGCGACTTTTAAGCTTGTTGATACCTGCGCCGCAGAGTTTGAGGCGTATACCCCGTATTTTTATTCCACGTATGAAACGGAAGACGAAGCCATCCTTCAAAACGAAAAGATTTCCAGGGAAAAGCCGGGCCCTCGCAGAAAAATCATGATTTTAGGCGGCGGGCCTAACCGTATCGGCCAGGGGATTGAGTTTGATTATTGCTGCTGCCACGCGTCGTTTGCCCTGCATGATGCGGGTTTTGAGACCATTATGGTCAATTCAAACCCTGAAACAGTTTCCACGGATTACGACACTTCCGACAGGCTTTATTTTGAACCGCTGACGTTTGAGGATGTGATGAACATCCTGGATGTCGAGAAGCCTGACGGCGTGATTGTCCAGTTCGGCGGCCAAACGCCCTTGAACCTGGCGCGCCGTTTGTATCAGGCCGGGGCGCCGATTATCGGCACAAGTGTGGATTCCATTGACATCGCCGAGAACCGCGAGCGTTTTTCAGAGCTCATGAACAAACTGAAGATCGCCCAGCCTTCCAACGAAACCGCGATGTCCATTGAGGCGACCGTGACCGCGGCGTCGCACGTAGGTTATCCGGTTCTTGTCCGGCCGAGCTATGTTTTGGGCGGGCGCGCGATGCGCATAGTGTATGACGAAGAAACGCTCATGACTTTTATTGATGAAATTGCGGATGTTTCCCGCGGGCACCCCATTTTGATTGACAAGTTTATTGAAGATGCGATGGAGGTGGACGTTGATGCCATCTGTGACGGAGAAAAAGTGTTTGTGGCGGGCATCATGGAGCATATTGAAAACGCCGGAATCCATTCGGGCGACTCTGCGTGCGTTCTTCCGCCGCATACGTTAAGTGAAATGATTGTCAACGAGATCAAAGACAGCACCCGCCGCATTGCCCTGGCGTTAAAAGTGGTGGGTCTTTTGAATATCCAATTTGCAGTGAAGGGCGAGAAGGTTTATGTCCTTGAAGTGAACCCGCGCGCATCTCGCACGGTTCCGTTTGTGTCCAAGGCTATCGGCATTCCTCTGGCGAAAATGGCGGCGCGCATTATGGCCGGCGAAAAACTGGCCAGTTTTCCGGAATTGCCTGACATTGACCGCTTAAAGCAGGTGGCGGTCAAGGAATGCGTGCTTCCATTCTCACGTTTTTCAGGGGTAGATATTATTCTTGGGCCGGAAATGAAATCGACCGGTGAGGTCATGGGCCTGGCCCCGACTTTTGGCGCGGCCTTTGCCAAAAGCCAGGCCGCAGCCTACCAGGCGCTGCCCAAAAAAGGGTCTGTTTTTATCAGTGTTAATGAAAATGACAAGCGCCAAATCGCGTTTATGGCCAAGCGGTTACATGATTTTGGGTTTAAGATTTTTGCGACCAAAGGCACGGCCAAAGTCCTTCGTTCGAGCGGTGTTGCGGCCACGATCGTGGACAAGACCGGCGAGGGTGAGAACAATATATTGACTTTAATCGAAAAAAGTGAGATAAATTTAATTATCAATACTCCTTCAGGCAAGAAAAGCCAGTTTGATATGCGCAAAATCCGCGCAGCAGCTATTTTAAGAAACGTCCCGTGTATTACAACGCTTCAAGGGGCCTGGGCAGCGGCCCATGGCATTGAAGCAAGCCTGAAGGAAGGTTTTACAGTCGAATCTTTGCAGAGTTATTAC
>JADFYI010000025.1 GCA_015233145.1 Candidatus Omnitrophota bacterium | reverse complement strand
AGATATTGGCGATTTGACAAGGACAGGAAAATGGCTAAGTAATTTTGGTTATTCTTTCTTTGTGCCAACAGATGCAAGGGTCAAAGACATGTCGGATGGCGGCATGTTTTTGCATTCTTTAGGCCCGGCTTCTTTAGTGGCTGCTGTAGTGGCCGCGCCTGTTTCTTTAGCTGCGGGCGGGACATCTGCTGGCACAAGTGGCACGGCAACGGCGGTATCAGAGGCTACAGGATTTTTCTCAACGTCTTTTAATGTTGTGAATGTTGCCAATGCCCTTTCTGGTATTAATTTAGCGCGTGGAGGATTAACTTCATTAGCTTCTTATAGCGGGCAGTTATCAAGAATAGGCTGGACGGCAGGCTCTGTTGGTGTTGCCAACGGAATTAGTTTTTTAGAAAGAGGTGAGGGGTTATCATCAGCTGATAGCGGAGGTGTTGCGTCAAGCGCATATGGTATTTCTACAGGGCTTGGTATTTTAGGTAAAACTACAGTGCCCTCGGCAACAGGGGCCAACGCTTCCGTTCAAGGAATGAATATTGCAGGAAAAACTTATGAAGCCGCTGGAGTGGCTGCAGAGGAAGCCTCCTCGCTCGGGGCTCAAATGTATACTGCCGCTGGTAATGCAGTAAGCAGATTAGGGGCAGAATCTTTTGGAAGAGGCATTGCCTCTCTTGGTGCAGAAGGAGTACTTCCTTCTATAGGAAGGGCAGCAGTGTCATCTGCGGGGACAACGCTTGGTTATGCCGGAGTTACAAAATTAACAACAGGAACAGCGGATTGGAATAATGCTCTTAAATTTGGCGCTGTTATGGGAACCATGAGCCTTGGGGGATCTCTTGCAAGAGCTGATGGGGCCATGTTAAGCGGAGTGGGCCGGTCTGTATGGACAGGCTCTGCGGTGACTGGAGGTTATGCGGGGATTTCTCAATTTGCTACGGGAAATGCCCATTGGTCGGATGCTTTAAAATTTGGTGGCACTGCAGCTTTAGCCGTGGCATCAGCAGGGTTAGTGGCAAGAGAGGCGGCAGTCGCGCCGACAACTTCAACTCTGGCGGAAAACGCCACGGCACAGATTGCAAGACAGTCGGATAAGCTCGTCTCTTTAAGCACTTTAGGCAGGGCCGGATTTTCAGGCGCTGCCAGCATGGGGTCATATGCGGGGTTTTCTAATGTTGTTAATGGAAAACCAGACTGGGATACGGCTTGGAAAGTAGGGGTAACTGGGGCCGTAGCAAGCGTTGGCGGTTCGTTGGCAAGGTCAGCTTCGCCGGCCGCCGCAGAGGGCGCAAGCTCTTTCTCTTTGAAAGGCTTCGGTGCATCAGCAGTATCAGAAGGCGCTTTGTGGGGACATACCTATGTGATGTCCGATGCATTTATGAGCGCGTATGATCATAGGCCCGGCGAATTTAATTTCATGAATTCTTATGCCACTGGGTTTGGCAAAGGAGTTGCTTTTGGCGGGTCGATGAATGCCTTAGGTTCTATTGCCGGAAGTGAAATGGGTGCTATTGGCAAGGGCCTGAGTTCAGCTGCGGTTGGCGGTGTTGGGTTGACAGCTTATAACGGCATTGAACGCATGGGCGCAAAAGAACAATGGGATTTAAAAACTTTTGGCGGCAATGGCGAGTGGAAATGGGATTTTGCTAAAGGCGCCTTAATGGCTGGAATGAGTTCTTTGGCCATGAATCCCAGAATGATCAGCGCAGCTTCTGCGGAGTCGAGTCTGACTGTTGCCGGGAAGTATGCTTTGGGTGCTACAGCCGGGGCCGGTATTAATGTTGGCGTAAATTATGCACGTGCGTGGTCAAATAACAAAGAATATACGGGCAAAGAAGCCTGGGCAGATGCCGGCATTGGCGCAGGCATGGGCCTGATGGGAACTTATTGGGCTCGCGGGCTTAACCGGTTTACCGTCGACAGCCAGGGCAATCTTGTCAAAGTTACAGAAGGTCTGGCCAATAATAATCAACTGGCTTTTAAACGGATGGCTGATCCCGGTGAACTCTATAATCAGGCAGCCATTGGTGCCATGAAATGGACCTATGTTTCTCCAGCCTTTACAACCGGTAAGGCGCTGTGGAACGCCGCGTTTACCGGACAGTTTAATCTCTCGGGTGACGACCTGATGCGCGCGGCGATTTCAGGGCCCAAAGACGGTTTGTGGATGGCCCCGACTTTTGGGTTTACACAGGTTGGCGGCGGCGTGGCTGAGACAGCAGAACAAAAAGTGATGAGCAAGATTCAAAACGGGCCTTTTGAGGCTCCGGTCATGAATCAGCTTTATCGTGATGTGGTTTATATGCCTGGATTTGTCACAGGCGTTGAAACAGGGCTTGAAGCTGCCAACAAACATCTTTCCATGTGGACACTGGGGCAAACAGAAGCGCAGTATGACAAGTTTGCCCATGAGAAAGCTGATTTGTTAAAGTCAGGCATGAGTGAAAGCCAGGCTGAAAATAAGATGTTTGAGACATATGGCCGTACGGAAATGATGGGTAGCACTGTCAAGGGATTTGGCAGTTTCGGCGCCATGCTCGCGGCGCCTGCATATCACCCGGCCAATCCCAATGTTTATATTAATAATGCCGTCGACAAGGCGCGCGACCTTTCTTCCAATACCCGTGTTGAGGCATCTTCTGGGACAGGGAATCTGGATGCCTTAAGATCGGAAAGCATTATTGCCACGCATGGTGTTGAAATTCCTGCGCCGCGCATACCGGATATGATGGAAGGCGCGCGTCCGCAGGCGCCGCCAGTTCTTGAACCATTGGCCGCAACACAGGAAATAGCTGGCTTTAATCACACGGCTTCTACTGAAATTCCTTCTTTATCGCTCGACACATTATCCGCTGCTCGTCCTAACGAATCTTTTTCACATTCTGAAACTGCTTTTGGCGAGATGGCCCATCCTCAAATGACTACCTCCACAATGGCCGGACGCACAGAATCCGGGCTTGAAGGGGCGCTGACATCCTCGAGAGAAATCGCCGGAGCGGAAACATTTGGCAAGCCGCTTTCTGAGATCAGCACGCATGAGATGGGTTCTGTCAACGATCTGCACGCGCCTGAAGGCCAGATGCCGTCAACGACAGGGGTTGAGATTGCCGGGCTTTCTTCCAGGGAATTGACAGCCAGCACACTGGCTCATCCGGAAACGTCCATAGGAAAAGAATTTTTAGGCTCTCGCGCAGAGATGGCTGGATTGGAAAATTTTGGCGCCAGGGAAATCGGACGATCGGAAATCGCCGCATCCGCTCTTGGCGCTGAGCATCTGGCGCAGGGTGTGGCTGACATGGGCGTTGAAGCCAGGCAGGCCGCGTCAGAAAGAGAAAGGCTGTCTGCAGTGCAGGCTTCTAAAGTAGCTGCCGAACGCCAGGGGATTTTAGGAGAAATTGATAAGGCTGGCCAAGTTGTTGGTACAGGCAAGGCTGAAGGCCAGATTGTGAGAGCGGAAGGTTTACAGGCTGTTGCCAGGGAATTTGAAGCCAGGGGAGATAATGTTAACGCTGATTGGGCTCGCGCACAAAGAGATGCCGCTCTTGACAAAGCCGCTGAATTGGCCAAATCCGATGCTGAGCAAGGCATGGTTGCCTCGGGGAAAATAGCTTATCAGTTGAAAGAGGCGTTATTCGCCGAGGCGGTTAAGAATCCTACGAGTGAAGCGCGCGTCAAATTAGATGCCTTGATCAAGGCGATAGAAGGTCTTGGCAATTCGGCTTTGCGTAAGGCCGAAGTTTCCAAGGAATTGGGGGATTTTGCCCGCACGGCCAAGGATGCGGATGTCAAAGCCGCTGTAGATAAAATAGCCTTGCAAAAAAACCTTGAAGCTCGTCAGGAAGCCAAAAGCAACGGCGATGCTGCAACACTTCAAATAGCGCGTGACATCAACAGAGTTTATAAAGGTGAACAAAGGCTGGAGTCCGTGGTTCCAGCTGTTGAGCCTGTTTCCGGAACTGTTCCGTCAGCCAAGAGCAATATTGATGCTCGTTTAGCCAAGGCTGTGCAGGATCTGACAACAGCAGAGACAAGGCTCAAAGGCGCGAAATCAGATGCTGAAATCACATCAGGCACAAAAGTCCGTGACAGCCTTTCTAAGCTTGTTGATAGATTAAGAAAACTTTCAGCTGATCAATCACAACAGAAAATTCAGGACGCGCAGGTTTCAAGGAGGGAAAGAGCCTTTGGGAATATGGAGAGAGCGGCTCTTTTACTAGGTGATAGCGCATCAGCACAGCGCAAATTGGCGAGCGGGTGGGACCGTGTTTCAAAGATTTTACAATCGAGCGGCGATAGAGAGGGCGCTCTCAAGGCTAGCGGAGAAAAGTTAAAACTGCAGGCCGCCTTGCCTGAATACCGGTCATCGGCAGTGGCCAAGGCTCTGAATGAATTAAATGTCCAGTGGGAGTCTTATAAGAACGACTCCGGGCATGATGCCTCTGATTTGGCGACCTTAGACGCTGCCACCAGAAAAGTCGAACTTGCCATGCAAGACGTGACGGCTCAGCGTATGGTGGCTGGGGCATCTAATTCTGTGCAAAAAAATCTCGCGTTGGCAGAACAGTTTGGTGTTAAGGCAGAACAGGCACGCAATGACGCAGAAATTTTAAGGCAGAAGATTGAGCGCACAGCAGCAGAGGAGCCTTCACGTTCGACCATGGAAGGCACCAGGCGTGAGCTTTTAACAGCTGCCAAAGAGGCGGGCGACCTTTCTGCCGAACATTCCGGCCGCATGCAGGCAGAGCTTGAGTTAGGAAAAAGAGCCGAGGCTATTTCTGCTCTCGAGAAACAGCTTCTAAAAACATCTGCCGGGCCGGAACGTCAGGCCGTTGAGCAGGATATTTCAAGATTAAAAGCAGACCATGAATTTTTATCCGGGCTTTTAAAGAGCTCGGTTGCTGCAGATCTGCCTGAAGCCCGTGCCAAAATTGCCGGTGAGATTGCCGCCACAGAGCATGCCCTCAATGCGTTAAACGCGGAAGCTAGTCCGAGGGAAGCGCGAGCGCTTGAGACCAGGAAAGCTGACCTTGAAAAACAGTTGAATGCGTTGGCAGATAAAACTAATCTTGGCCGGACACTCCTTAGCCGCAATGATTTTCAGGTCTTGTCAGACGCCATGGATATGGCATTTGATATTGATGTCAAGGTCAGGGAACTTTCTCAAAGGCCTGAGTTCCAAAATAGAGACAGCGCCGTTGCCAAAGAGGTGAGAGATTTACAAGAGCAGTCCCAATGGTTAAGAGAGAGGATCGCCGAGGCGTCGTCTCAGCGAGAAAAAGCGGGTGTGGATTTACCTTTAATTAAAGCCAGGCTCGAAACCCTGGAAGCCTCAAAAAGAACTACAGAAGCCAAAGACGCTGCACAGAAAGCCGCAACACCTTCTGAGCCTTCGATTGCCGATCAATTAAAACGTCAGCGCGACCAATTGCTTAGCCAGAACCCCATGCTGGCATTGGACCAGATGACACGCGGCCGAGCCCTGCCATTTTCGACTGAAAGAGCAAAAGCCCAGATGGAATTTATGAAGGCGGATCGCGCGTTGAGATCTACTGACATGGAATCCGGAGATGTGCAAAAGGTTTGGGGCGAGCGCGATAAAGCCCTTTTGCGCGTTGATCTGCGCGAAACCCAGGCTGACCTGGCCGCGAGTGCCAAAAGCAGCGAGCCGTCTGCTGACAGAAAATCCCTTCTTGCCAGGCTTGATAAGGCGGTTGCCGCGCTTGAAAATTACAATCCTCAAAGAGTGCAGGCATTGAGCGATGAGATTGCCAAACGCGAAAGCAACGGAGAGTCTCCCGAAGATGCCAAGGCTGCTCTTCAACAAAAGCGCGCGGAATTAAAAGCGCAGCAGGAAATATTCTCGGAAGCCTCGTTGGCGCTGGCACATGCCAGGTCTTTCCGTCAGATTGAGAAACTCATGGATACCGATGCCGGGCTTCAGGGCACGGCCAGATATTTGGCAAGGGCCAATCAGTTGTCTTTGATGATCGTTGAAAATGACCGCCGGATGTCTGAGCAGGATGGCGTTATTAAGGATTTGCAGACCCAGAAAGCAGAGCAGGAAAAAGCGCTGGAAACCCAGGACACACCTGACCGCAGGCAAAAAATACAGGAACTGGCCCAAAGCATTGAAAGTGCTGAAGCTAAAAAGGTATCTATCCGTGAAGATTGGGCCAAATATTCCGCTGACATTACACGAGACGCTGACCTTCTTCATGCATTAGCTGTGATTAAATTTTCCAGTGAAACCCTGCCTATTGATAAAGCGGCAGCCAAAGATATTTTGGATAAAGTCGAAGCCCAGAAGGGCATGGAAATGTCTCCAGAGCTTCACCAGAAAGCCATGGATTTTGCCAAGGATTTATTGGCAAAGAGCGGCGCTGTTTCAACAGATGCTCTTAAGGACACGGGCCTTTCACGCGAAAACCTTAAAGAGTTTTTCAAGAAATCCGGCGCGACCGAAGACATTATTAACAGGATCCAGAGCATTGAAACTCTGGTGAGAGATATCAAACAGATGGCGGATAACAGAACCTTCCGCCAGGAGCATATGGCAGAGCGTTTGGGCATCATTATGGCCGCATCTCTCGGGTATTACATGAATAAAGAAATAGAAATTTTAAGGTCGCATGCCAAAGACGGAAGCAGTTTTGGCCAGATTTTAGAAACGTTAAGACAGGAGATTGTGGCTCAGGCCAAAAGCCAGCGCGCCACAGAAGATGCTTTGGCATTGATTGAAATTTTAAAAGATCCTTCCATAACAGCAGAAGCGTTGACAAAGACCGTTCGAGAAGATTTGGGAAGGACTGAGGATATTACAGGGCCTGTCATTATTTCACCCGAGAGAGCCGAGGCTTTTCGTGACATTGCCAGGAAATATTTCCCTGAGGCTTTTGAAAAAGGGCAGGAAGGGCTGGTAGGGTTAAGCCGAAAGAGCGCGGATTTAAAAGGATCTGCAGAAGAAAGAGGAGCATCTATAGGGGATCTGGCCCAGGAAGCCATGTCAAGGCTTTCCCACCGCGGCGCTGGCGACAGGGGCCAGAGCCCTAAGGGCGATGCCCGAAAAACTTCAGGGGATTTTGAAGACAGTGTCAGCAGGTTTGAAAAGGCGCGTTATGAAATGCTCGCCAAGTATGAAGATTTAGGAAAATATCTGGGCAGTCCTGAAAAAGTCAAACAAGTGGTGGATTATATCCGGGAGAGTGAAGACCACTGGCAGGCTTTTGGTTATAAGTTGGATATGGGTGATTATTTTACAGATGTCGTTGACCGCACGACCGGCCAGATGAAATCTCAGCACCGTTTTGCCCTGATAGAGGCGTTTGTGGATGCGGCCTTAGATCCGGGCGGCCGTATTTTCATTAAAGATACCGGCGGTGGTAAGACCATGATGGAACTCATGGGCGATGAGTTAAGCCGTGTCTTGGGTTATAGAGCCAGGGGCGACAGGACTGTTATTGTTACTCCCACAGATCAAAACGTGCCTGAGTTTATGAAAGACGTTCCCAAGGTTCCGCCGTTAGGCACAAAATATTTGGCTATGCTGGGAGAAAAGGCTTATGAATTTAACGCTACCCGATATAAGCAGGAACGTGATTCGTATCTCCAAAAGGAAGCTGACAATACCTTAACAAAGGTGGACAAGGATAATGCCTATAAGCTTGGCTGGGAGGAAGTGATTAAAGACAGCGTTAATTTTAAAGATTACGATGTTGTTGTGATGTCCGGCAACGTGGCCTACAGGATGCATATTGAGAGCGGCTCAGCAGGCAGTGAGTTTATCAAGTCTATGAAAGATGGCAAAAACAGCCTTAAGCTCGACGATATTCAGGAAATGTATAAAGGCGCGGGCCTTGTTCTTTCCAAGCACTATACAGCGGATATGTTTGGCAATGAAAGGCTTAAAAGTGAAATTGAAACAGCCGCAGAATTGACCGGAAAGATTTATAAGCAGGTGGAAGACCTTGTGAGCAAAAATAGAGATGCCCTCACCGAGCATGGTGCGGCGCCCCAGTCTATTGTGGAAGCGGTGCACAATTCTGTTTTTGGCGATGCCAGAATTCCTGACGTTGAACAAAATAAAAAGTTTATTGATTCAGTGATTGATGCTTCCTGGAGGCAATTAGGCAGGATCAATACCGAGAGTTTTTATACAACGATCAAGACAACGATCAATGGCGAAGAATATACCGGAACCATTGAAGGCCGTAAGAGCGACCTTAAGTTAGTGATCAAATGGGAAGGCGCGGATAAGGCCCAGGTTGATCGCCTGACCAGGGAATATGGAACACCGGAAGATATCAGGAAAGACAATCTTTCGCCCGACTTTGTGCTGGCAGAACAGGGCAATACCAAAAAAGACCATATTTTCCATTCTGCTGTGGATGCTGCGGTGTGCGCCATAGCCGTGGGCGCCAAAGATCAGACAGTGGCCGATTATTTGTCCCGCCCTGAAAATGCCTCGTCATCGGATATATTCAAGATCATCCGTGATGTTGGCCCGGCCCATATCCAGATGTATACAGCCACTATTTTGCCTGAAACCAGCCGTGCCCTTGGTTTTGATATTGATATGGCCCGGGGCACGAATGAAAGAGGCGAGCTTACAACTCACGGCGATGTGGTTGTTATCGGCAAATCAGAGCCGTTGCAGCGCGATCAGGTGAAGTTTAGTTATGGCGAATATCGCTCCATGTTTGATGGCGTTATTCGTGATGTTGTGAGCAGCGTTAATAACAAAGACAGCAAGGTGACTGTTGAGGTTATTGTTACGGACAGTGGTGATGCCGCGGTTGAAGCGCAGAACAGAATGAATGAAGCCGGGATTAGGAATGTCAGGATTACCGGAACGAGTGAGAAAGCCGCAGAATCTGAAGCGGCCCGTAATGCTATTCTCGATGTTGTTAAGAGTAACCGGGAAAAGGGCACCAATGAAAAGATAGTGATTATTCTGCCCCGTTTTGATGCCGGCATGAACCTTTTAAGTTTTGACGGTCTTTCTGAAGGAATGACTTATAAAGCCAATATCCGTCAGGTTGGCCAGTTGATGGACGCTGTTTCCTACAAGCAGTTGGTGGGCCGCGGTACCAGCAATATAGGCAATACGGAAGCCAAGCGCGCGTATCTTGCAGAGACTGTCAAAGATGCCAATGGCAATGAGATCGGCCAGATCAGGGCTTATGTGGATATCGGGCGTTTGAATGATACAGACAGGGCCAGGTTTGACGGGGTGAGTGATGCGGATAAAGAAGCAGAACTTTTCAATATTGCCGAGAGAAAAACCCAGGACATTGACCAGCAGTCTTCTGAGCGGGCCCGCCGTACGCTTTTGGGCGTTCGCATGGAAGGCGCCACGGGTGAGGCGATAACAGCTGAACACCAGGCCTTTGAGCTTCAGCAGGCCGCAACAGAGTTGAGCCGGACTTACGGCGGCCTTGCCCACGTTGATGTTTCGAGGGTTTCGGAAAAAGCGTCGCTGGATCAAAGAGAGCCTGCCAAGCTTTCGGAGGATGTTTTAAAAGATAAAAGCATCGGCGATATGCTTACTCATTTAAGGGAAGGCGACCAGGCCGTAGCTTTGGCCAACAGGGTTATTTCAAGTGGCGCTTCGCTCGAAGGAAAACGGACTTATTTTAGTCAATATTTTGAAGTCAATACCACAAACAATAATCCAACGAATAGCAGTTTGACATCGAACGGAACGCCGTTTAACGGAACAATAAGCCAGACAACAGGCAGGCTCACGGCTATAGGTTCTGCCTTTGCCAATCAATTAAATATGCTTCCTGCCGGAACGGTTTTGAACGATCAGGTCTTTGAAAGCCTGCATGCCGCAGCCGTTCAGTCGGTTGGCGAGAAGATCAATGCCGGCTATAAAGTTGCACATTTCCGTTCCAATGACGGCGATGTCATGTGGGTGAAGTATGACCCGGCGCAAAGGTTTGTTGACGTGCTTGCGGATAACGCATTTACTTATGAGCAGGGGCATGGTGAGAATACTGTTATTGATCTTCCGATAGTGCAGCGCTGGAATTTTAGCGCGGTTGACACAAGCGCTTATGCCGGCCCGGCACATATTTCCTATAATCCGTCACAGGCAGCAGCTGTGGTGAACGGTATGTCTGTCCCCAATGGCGCCTTGGTGAGCGAAAACAATGACTATATTTATAATTTAAAGAGATCTACCGGCGCTGATGGTAAAGAAACATTACAGCGTAATATCCAGTTTATCCTGCAGAACAATCGCATTTATGCCAAAGATCCCGGAGGCAATTATACGATCAGGTTTGACGCTAATGGCCGCACCATGCTTAAAGGCCTTGGGATTCAGGAAATTAAAGGAAAACTTTTTGTAACAGAAAAAAAGAATCCTGCCGCGCTCATTGAGGTTGGGGCCCTGGAGGCACCCAAATCTTTAGCAAGCGGCCGGGTTCAGATACTTGCGACGATCAGCGGCCTTGCCCTGGACAGCGCTGTGAAAGATTTGAATGATGCCATGCGCGATATCCAGCAGCATATGGCTTTGCGTCAGAAGGCCATTGAAGATGGCAACGGAGCCTTAAAGGCAACCGCTGAAGAGGGGATTAATAATACGATTAAATCTTTGGTTGAGCGTCGCGGCGGGTTTAAAACTTCTGTAGATACAGAAGGCCGTTTAAAGATTGAGCTTAATGAAGAGATGAAGAGCGGCTTTATGTCAGACCGCCTGGCCAGGATCATGCGGACGATAGACAAGACATCAAATATTAAAGAAATTATTGTAGATTTTGACATCGAAGACGACGGTCAGGCCGCTACAACAGATAACCAGTCCATTAAGCTTGGCATAGGCACGCTGGTTTCCGCCTTGACGCGCAATGACCGCGTGGGCATGAATGTTTTACGCCACGAAGTCATGCACCTGGTTGACCGCATGAATAAAGCCCAGGGCAGAACTTTTACAACGTCCTGGGGTAAAAAGACCATGATGCGCGCGGCGCGTTTTAATCGTAAAGATTATGGCATTGTAAGGTTTGACGCATTCCAGAAGCTTGAGGCTGATGGCAAGATTCCTGCGGCGGAAAGAGTTTTCAAGGATTTGATAGACAAAGGGTATATTCGTATCGCTGAATTTGAACAAGACGGTGAGATGGTAAAAATTCCTGTCCTTGGCGAAAATTTTGCGAAACTCGGAGGAAGAACGTTTAAGGCCGAAGATTTGGTGGGCTACGATGAAACTCAGCGCAAGGCTATTTTTGAAGTCATGAATGGCGGTGAGGCGATTGGTATTTATGACAGAAACACCGCCCTTGGTGAGGTTTATACTCAATTATATGAAGGCCGCGGCAATATGGTGGCCATGGCCCAGGCGCAAAAGAGAAACGATATGCGCGAGGTTCGTTCACGCGCCAAAATGGCGGCAGATAACTTTGGCCGTGCCCGCGAAATTGCCTATCGTTTCCTGGGCATTACCGAATCCGCAGCCAGGAACATTGATCTTTCGAACGTTCAAGTGGTTAAAGATGATGACGGAAAATATATTGCTAAACTCAATATGCCGCATCTGAATTATGAACTGAGCATCCCCGTGGGTGAGAAAACCAAGGCAGATCAGGGCATGCTCGAGGAATTAAAGGGAATGCTGGGCAATACCGTGCACGCCCTTCAAATGAGTGCGGTTGATGCCGATATTTTATTAAAGACTACCAAAATCCACGCCGAGAATCCGATTATGTGGAAAGTTCAGCAAGCGGCTTATGTTCAGAAGCTTGCGCCGCTGATGGACGATAGCCTGGGTGTTGAAAAAACGGAACTGGGTGCCAAGCGCTTAGTGGCTGAAATCATGGGTGATTCGCTTTACAAGATGTCATCCGATGGCGGCAATATTGTGACGATTACAAGCACAACTACCGGCCGCGGCATGGTTGTGAACAAAAATACCGGAACCATTGTTTCCTTCTTCTCGACAGGAAAGACCTCAAAAGGACTGCAGGATGGCATGGCCAAAGACATGCCCAAGGCTTTTGAAAACGCAGGCATCACAAGGGCTCAAGAGAATATTTTAAGACCCCAGGCCGTTGTGGAGGCCATTGAGCGCGTTAAACAGGCCATGCCTGATGAGCTGGGCTCTGAAATTTCAGTTAAGAGCGATTCTTCCAATAATATGGTTGTGACAGGCTCGAGAATGGCGCTGGGGATGCTGTTGATGCATCCTGATATCGAACGTGCGGCAGAATCTGGTGTTGTTCATTTTGTGCCAACAGATATTGAAGAGCATGCCGTAACCTCAAGCGTGGGCCTTATGCCTCAGCCCCAGGCGCCGCCCGTCGCTGTTCAAGAATCAAAGCCGGATCATGCCCAATTAAGCCTGGGCGACCGGATCGCGAATATTTTCTCTGGCATGATTTTAAAGGGCGGCCAGGTTTCAGGCGTGCCTTCCGCAAAAGCTCCTGCTACGCCGTCTAATGTTACAAATATTTCCCGGCCTGAGCCTGCGTCACTCAAGGAATTCCTGGCAGGACTCAAAGCCGCGGCGCTTAAGAAAGAAAAAGAAACCGCACAAAAGGCCAAAGACCACGCCCAGTCATTCTATGCCCGCGCCGAGGCGCGTCAAGCGTCGTGGATGAAGCCAGCGCCCTTGCCGAACGGCATGACCTTAAAAACCATTTCCGTGGAGGATGCTGATTTAGTAAAGCAAGTGGGTGATTTAAGCCTTGATGTCCTGCCGGACTTTGAAGAAGAGCTGCCGGCGAAGGCGCTCATCAGGTTTAATCAGAAGCCAGGCCAAAACCTGTTTTCTGACCTTGCGGTGACGGATGCCAATGGCCTGGTGGCCGGATTTATTATTACTTCGCTTGAAGATACGAGCGCCCATGTGGAACGGCTGGGCGTGAGAAAAGATGTTCTTCGCAACGGGATTGCAACCCAGCTTTTAAAAACTGTGGCCCAGCGTGCCAAAGAAATTGGCCTTGAAACAATGACGTTAGGTGTGGAGGCTGACAATACCCCCGCCATTACGTTGTATAAAAAACTCGGGTTTAGCGAAAAACCTGGCCGAGAGGGTGCCTTCCTGGCTCGTGTGGCTGACGTTCTTGCCAATGCTGACCGCGCCCAGGTTGTTGAGGAAAGAAATACGCCTAAAGCTTTGCATGAAGTGCGCACACGCTTGCTGAAAAATGATTTAAGCGCGAATGGCGTGGTGAACTTGGGCGGCGTTGTCCTTGACAGGCAACAGTATACGCCGCTCAATCATGTGGCCTGGCTTGCCAAATCATTTAAGGATGCCTGGCAGGGGAGACAGTATCGTTACCTTCTTCTGTATTCTTTTACGGCGCTCATGTTAGGAAAAGTCCCGAGCGCAGATCCGTTTTTCGACAAAGACGGAAATTTATCAGAAATAAGAATTCGCCAGGGCGGCACAACGTTTGCAAGGCTTTTGGCGGCTACTGGCGTTGTGACCGGCGTGGTTGGCGCGGCGCTGGGCATTCCGCATGCGGTTTCCCTGGGCTTCTATATGGCGGTTCCTTACGGCGCCGACAAGCTCACGTCCGTTCCTTTCCCGTCGTCAAAATATGCTGCCCATGAATATTTGCACGCGTATCAGTATCTTTTAATTCAAAAGGCTGCGGATGATGGCCGAATCACGAGCGCTGAAGAATTCTACAAGGCCAATCAAATGGCCCTGGAATATGTTGGCCGTTATAACGGCAAGGCCGTGACCCCTGAAATTGTTGCCGATGTGGAGCGCCATTTGAACGGAGTTATTGAGGCTCAATCCAAAACAGCGGCGCCCACACGGGATCATGCGCAGATAGAAGCCATTAATATTCCCCAGAGCATTTCACCGGAAACCCTTCAGGGCATGATTGAAAAGATTGATTCCACGATCAAGTTCCCGCCGACAGTGAAGAGCTTTATCCTGTTAGAACGAAAGATTTTAAAGACCTGGGCCAGCCAGCAGGCGGTGAGACAGCTGACCATCGCCCTTAATGAGCATCCTGAATTTAGCAAAGCCATGGCTGAAACCAAAGAGCTTTCGCCAGCGCCCAAAGTGACGATTAAAGAATCTCTGGCAGAGACTATTGCGAGGATCAAGTCTGAACTTCCGAACCTTGGCGACATTCATGGCAAGCCTAAGGCTGACAGGATTTACAGTGAAATGGCGCGTTACCGTCAGGGCGTCTTAAAGGTTATTGAAGGCACGGAATTCCAAACGCCTGAAGCTTTTGACAATTTTCTCGACGATGCTATTGCGGCGCTTGACGAAGGCAGGAACATTTCGGATAAAGACGAAACCACCCTTATCAGGCGCATGGTTAAGCTTTCCATGCAGAAGGGCGAAACAATGTTTGATCTTGTCAATGCCGGCAGACGGCAGTTTGACAAGTTAGAACGCGACACCCATCTCGGGTCTTCTGTCCACACAGGCGCGCAGAATGCGGCCAAGGATATGCTGGCGTTGGCTGTCCAGTTCTGGCAGGCCGAGGGTGACGGCAGTTACAAGTGGCAGGAGTTCTACTTAAAGAAGATTCCATCGGGCAAGATCAGAAAAATTGAGCTGACCTTTGCCTTGTCTCTGGCGCTCATTTCTCTCAAAGCGCCGTTTGCAAACAATATGCCTGAGGGTGTGGCCTCAGCTCTTAAGATGATTAAAGAAAATGCCGAGAAGATTTCCATCGAAGAACTGGCTGATGTGATTTCCATGGTGGATTGGAACGACAACAAGCAGGCCGGAATTACACAGGCGATTATGAGTGATACCGTTGGCCAGGCCAAGTTTGATGCGGCCAAGGCCAAAGCCAAAGTTACGGGTGCCGCAGACTTTAAGCCTTTTGAACTTACCGCGAAGACTGCCAATACCGGAGTTTTGCGCACGATCTATAACCGTTACGAACAGCTCAAGGCCGAGAACCGGTTTGACAAGGCCAAATTCAGCGAGTGGCTCGCCAAGTGGGCGCCGGACTACAAATTTGAATTTACCCAGGATGGCAAGCTTATGTTCCTGGGCCGCGACAAAAAGCCTGCTCCTGATGTTCTTTCCGGCGAAGATGCCCAGATTATGGGCCTGCGCGCCAAGATCAAGCGCCAGTACAAGAAATATCAAGACGGCAAGATCAATGAGACTCAGCTCAAGAACAGTGTTCAACTCTATCTTGACCAGATTGCGGATATTGAAGCAGAAAATGATGTCCAGGCCGGGGCGCAGGTTCGTCAGAATATAGCCTCGCAAGTCGCCAGGATACCGGCAGGGCAGCCTGTCCAGGCACGAGCGGTTTCCGGTGAAAAAGTTCAAAAGCCCATGGTTCTCTCGTCACCGGATGAGAGCGGTAAGAATATTATAGAAGATACGGGTGAGGCCATGACCCAGGAACCGGTGCGTCCTGCCATGCCAGCAATTGAGGGCACCACAATCGCGCCCACGCAAATGCCGTTGCCTCAAGCCATGATGGGCACATTGGTGAAGGCGATTAACGCCGGAGTTGCCAAGGCGGCTCAAGCTGTCGGCATTAAAAATGACCTCAAAGTTGCCGCTTCGCAGAGGCCAGCCAAAAAGATTGCGAAAAAATCTAACGAAGCCGAACGCCTGGTTGCGATTAACAAAAAGAAGCCTGAGGCCATTAAGCCTCGTCCAGGCCCTGTTCAAAATGCTTTCACAGCCCTTGCCGGACGAAGCAGAGAGCTTTGGACTAACGCTAATCATTTCTTGGCTGAAATTTCAAAGGCACTTGATGCCAAAACTATTGACCGCGCCCAGATCAATGGCGCCAATGATAATGAGCATTTCCGCCGGGTTCTTGCCGCAAAGCTCCAGGCTACGCATAGCGAGCCTCAAACCGTGCTTGCCGATACATTTGAAAAAGAAATCGCGCCTGCCATTAACGCGCCAAAGCCTGGCCAGGAAGGCCGCGTGTTTATTGCCAAAGGTGAAACCGGCACAGGCAAAAGCTCGGTTGTGCCCGTGGCTATTTTCGACGCTGTGAAGGGCAACCGTAAAGTTGTTGTGCTTGAAAACAACCAGGGCCAGGTGTTGCAGAATTTCAAAGAAGTCGAAGCCTATGCCAGCGCGCTCGGCCAGAAAATCGGCCGCGCCATTACAGTGGCTGTGGTCAGCCTTGCCGAAGGGCTTGAGGCTGTCAAGGCCAAGGTCGAAGGCGCGGATATCCTGATTGTTGAAGATATTGAGATGAAGTCTTTGATAGGCCAGTCGTATAAAAAGCCGGAGGCCGCCTCCGCCCTTGGGGCGCTTTTAAAGAACGCGGTCTTTTATGAAGGCGAATTCCTGGCGCGTCCGGCGTTAAATATTTCCGAACAGGGCGACCAGAAGGTCGGCGCCCAGGATATCAGGGGCATTGTGTCAGCCCTGCGCGAATTCGGCGAGAACTATGCGGATGTGACCACGCGCAAGGATGTCAAAATTGCCGCTGACCTCATTGAAAGCGTGCCCGTAGCTTACAGCGAACGCGCGGTTAAGCTTGTGCTCGACCAGTACGAGGGCAAGAAAGATGCCCTTTCAACCATTGAAATGATCCGCGGCGGCAAGAACGGCGCTGAAACCATTGCCTTTATGCAGGCCGCGGTCCAGGCCATTGCAGATTTGAAAGAAGGCCGCATTGCCCTGCCGCTAGGTGAGCGCGCCACCCAGCTTGTGGACCGCATGGGTTCTGTGTCAACCGGTGTCAGGCCGCAGGATACTCTTACCACAGCTGCGAACAGGGAAGTGCTTTTGGCGAGCACGAGAAAAGGCGGACGTGAAGCCCAGGGTCTGACCGACGATGAACTGCTTTCCCAGAGCGAGGGCGCGCGCGTCACAGATATGGATGTTATCCGCACGGCGCGTGAACATGGCGCAGATGTGGTTCTTTTGTCCGGAAGCGTTGATGTCAAGACCGCTGAGGAAGCAACCCATGTTTTGGGTGCCAGGGTTTTGGGCCAGGGGATTCTGGAACAGGATGAAAAGAAATTTGCGAATGTGTTTGGTGCCCGCGACGGACATACCCTGACACAGGCCACGTTTAAGCCTGGCGCAAACATGGAAGAAACCCTGGACGGTATTATGAAGGAAGCCGGCGCCAGGGGTGGTAACGCAATTATTGAAGATGCCCGCAGAGAAGCTGGAGCAGATATTAATCCGTTTGATGACTTGACGCGTAAGTCCCTTGCCGCGGCAGCGACATCTAAC
>JADFYI010000056.1 GCA_015233145.1 Candidatus Omnitrophota bacterium | reverse complement strand
GATCAAGTCTCCTTCGGCGCCTGAACATAAAGAAGGCGGCATTGCCATTCTTCACGGTAACCTGGCGGAGGAAGGCGCTGTTGTGAAACAATCCGCGGTCGAGCCTGAAATGCTTGTGTTTACCGGCACAGCGCGCGTGTTTAATTCCGAAGAAGCGGCCATGCAGGCTATTCTTGCCGGAAAGATCAAAAAAGGAAACGTGGTTGTGATCCGTTACGAAGGTCCGGCCGGCGGCCCTGGCATGCGTGAAATGCTTTCCCCCACATCCGCCATTGTGGGCATGGGGCTTCACAAGCATGTGGCGCTCATTACTGACGGCCGCTTTTCAGGCGGGACAAGAGGCCCGTGTATTGGCCACATTTCTCCGGAAGCCGCGGCAGGCGGGCTCATTGCGTATCTTAAAGATAATGACAAAATCACGATCAATATCCCTAAAAAGACAATCAATGCCGAGCTTTCAAAGGCTGAAATCGCAAGGCGTAAAAAGTCTATGAAGCTTCTGCCTTTGAAAAATCGTACCGGCTATCTCGGCCGCTATGCCCGGCTTGTGACCTCAGCCTCTACTGGCGCGGTTCTTAAGTAGGGAGATGAACGGAATGTTTCTCTAAAGTCTTTTTGTAAGCCATTCGTAAACGCTTACCAGTAAAGGCTTTATTGTTGACACCTCATTTGTCAAATTTTAAAGATTTTCAGAACCATATCGTAGAGATGGGGTTACGGCTGCTGCTTTAGTGAGGCTTAGTTGCTACCTTTCTATGGATTTTTCCAAGGCATAAACGCGAATAATCTTTACTTGTTTGAAATCAAAGACTTGCGGCTTGTTTTTCTTTTTGCCCTCAACATTCCGTCGATCAAACGATTGGCTCCATAGGGGTGGATAAAAATTTGTTGACTAACTACGCGCTCTGCGTATAATTCACTCTGCGCTAGAGATGTAAGTTCTTTTTGTTCAAGTGGTTATCGAATGCATGGTATAAAAATAATTCACCCTTAAAGGGGTAAGGTTATGGCCAAGTCCAAAGAAAGATACGGCATTCCTGCAGACATGAGCAAAGAAGAGATACAGTCTGCCATCTCTGACATCCGTACTCATTATCTTGCCAAAAACCAGCGCACCGCAACAGCTTTAGACAATTATCATGCCCTAGCTTTGATGATCCGTTACCGCATTGTGGATCGCTGGATGAAAACCCAGAGCCGTTATCACGAAAAAAACAACCGCAGAGTTTATTATCTTTCCATGGAATTTTTGATTGGCCGTTTGCTGGGCAATTATATGTTTAATTTGGGGAATGAGAAAGATATTGAAGCGGCTTTGCATGAAATGGGTATTCAGCTGGATGACTTGCGCAATGCTGAACTGGATGCTGGTTTAGGGAATGGCGGCCTGGGGCGTTTGGCCGCATGCTTTTTGGATTCCATGGCCACACTGGGCATTCCTGCCCATGGTTATGGCATCCGTTATGATTACGGTATTTTTAACCAGAAAATCAAGGATGGTAACCAGGTTGAGCTGCCGGATGAATGGATGCGTAACGGCAATCCCTGGGAAATTCCGCGGCCTGAATATATTGTAAAAGTTAATTTTTATGGCCGGCTCGATAAAAGTGTCCAGGTTGCCTCGCCCTGGGTTGACACAGAAGCGGTGCTGGCCGTGCCCTATGACATTCCGATTCCTGGTTATAAAAACGATGTGGTCAACACCCTTCGCCTCTGGTCAGCTAAAAGCACGGATGAATTTGAATTTGATTATTTCAACCATGGCGATTATGAAAAAGCGGTTGAAAACAAAATCCATTCGGAAAGCATTTCCAAAGTTTTATATCCTAATGATAACGTGAGCCAGGGCAAAGAGCTTCGCCTTAAACAGGAATACTTTTTTACCGCAGCCTCGATTTCCGATATTATCCGCCGCCATAAGAGCGAAAAAAACGATATCCGCAAACTTCATGAAAAAGTTTGTATTCAGCTAAACGACACCCACCCAACCCTTGCTGTCGTTGAGCTGATGCGGGTCCTCATGGATGGGGAAGGCCTGACATGGGATGAGGCCTGGTATGTGGTTGTGAACACCTTTGCCTATACCAACCATACGCTGATGCCCGAGGCCCTGGAGTGCTGGACCGTGCCTTTGATGGAGCATGTTTTGCCGCGCCATCTTGAAATTATTTATGAGATCAACTTCCGTTTCCTAAAAGAGGTTGAGAAGAAATTTCCCGGCGATAAAGACATCCTGGGCCGCCTGTCCATTATTCAGGAGGGGGACCCCAAGCGTGTGCGCATGGCGCACATCGCCATTGTCGGAAGCTTTTCCGTTAACGGCGTTTCTGCGCTTCATACCGACCTTTTGAAAGCAGAACTTTTTCATGATTTCCATATTTTTTATCCGGGCAAGTTCAATAACAAAACCAACGGCATTACCCCGCGCCGCTGGCTTCTCAAGGCCAACCCCAGGCTGTCGGAGCTCATTACCGAAACAATCGGCGACAAGTGGGTGACAGACCTTGATTTGTTAAAAAAGATCACGTCCCATAAAGACAGCAAAGAATTTCTTCGCCGCTGGCGCGCCATCAAGCAGGCCAACAAGGTGGCGCTGTCCGAATATATTTTAAAGACCATGGATATCTCGATCGACCCGAATTCGCTTTTTGACGTTCAGGTCAAGCGTATCCATGAATACAAGCGTCAGTTTCTTTTCGGGTTGTATATTATTTCAGAATATTTGCGCATCAAAAACAATCCTGGGTCTTTTGTCCAGCCGCGCACGTTTATTGTGGGAGGCAAGGCCGCGCCCGGGTATTACGTGGCCAAGCTTATTATTAAATTTTTAAATAATGTCGCGGAAACAATTAATAAAGATAAGGCTGTGCGCGAGAAGATCAGGCTGGTCTTTTTGGAAAACTATCGTGTGTCTCTGGCGGAAAAAATCATGCCTGCGGCCGAGCTTTCCGAACAGATTTCAACCGCGGGCATGGAGGCTTCCGGAACCGGGAACATGAAGTTTATGTTAAACGGGGCCCTTACGATCGGCACTTATGACGGCGCGAACATTGAAATGGCCCAGAGCCTGGGCGGGAAAGATATCTTTATTTTCGGCCTCAAGGCGGATGAGGTCCAGGCGCTGCGCGCCGGCGGTTATGCGCCGAGGGAGTACATCAAGCGTTCGCCGTATTTGCGCGAGATATTCAGGTTCATGGAGAATGATTTCTTTTCGCCTGGCCAGCCCGGCCTTTTCGACCCGCTTGTACAGACGATCTATAACGGGGATTATTTCATGCTGTGCGCTGATTTTGAGGCGTATGTCAAGGCACAGGATGAAGTGTCGAAGTTATATCAGGACCAGGAAGCGTGGACGCGTTCATCGAT
>JADFYI010000024.1 GCA_015233145.1 Candidatus Omnitrophota bacterium | reverse complement strand
AAATACCGCTGTACATGCCTTCCCTGCGGGTGCCGGTCTGCAGTTCGTCATAATCGCAGACGTCCGCGACCATGGAAGGAACGATCGTAAAAAGCGCGCCCAAATGAAACGCCAAAAAGGGTGCCGCAACGAGCAGTAAATAGGGATGGCTGGGATTATACCCGACCCACTTTAAAGCATAACCAATGATGGCCAATGACATCGCGATCAAGAATGTGTTGCGCTTGCCAATCCTTGTGGAAACCCATGCAGTCAGGGGAATCGCGCCCAGAGCGCAAACAGAACTAAGAGTCCCGAAAGTGCCGATCAGCATGCCGCCGTTGCGCCACATGACGTCCATGGCCGCCAGTGACCCCTCCGGGTGTGAGCCGCCATAAACATAAAAACAAATAACATAGAATGTAAAGGCGGATGCGAGCATGAATCCGTTGAAAATCAGGAATGTGACGGCGCAGAGCTTGACAAAGGGAAGGCATTGAAAAGACATCGCGCAATTGCTCCAGAGGTCTTTAAGGACATGCCACGCGCCTTGTGATTTTTTAGGCGCAGACATGTTGCCGAAATGTTCCTTGTTAAAAATCGCGGGTAAAAGGCCGCCGATCAGAATAAAGACTCCGACAATGATCGCAAGGACTCGCGCGCCATGAACAATATCCGTAAATCCGGTATTGATGGTGCCGAACGAAAAATGCCATGCCTTTAATTCAATTTGTTTTGCGCTCATGATCGCAAAAAACCAGGGCGCGATCATCCAGACAGGCTGGGCAAAAAAGCTTGCAAACGCCTGTAACCGTGTCCGCTCATGATAATCAGGCGTCATTTCATATCCAAGCGCGATCCACGGGATCGAATAACAGGCAAAGGCGATAACAAAGAGAACCTGGATGGCCAGGACATACCAAAAATAAAAATATTGATCATGCCCCTTATGCAGCTGGAACATCAAGGCCAAAAGGATTCCTGACGCGATCGCTCCAAAAAAGATCCACGGCCTGCGGCGCCCAAAACGTGTCCGGGTATTATCTGAAGTATAACCAATGAGAGGGTCTGAAAAGGCGTCAATAAAACGAGGAATAGCCCCGATCCAGCCGACCAAGGCCGGATCCACGCCTAACCCCACGTTTAAGACAACAATCAGCTGGCCGATCGCGGCGGCCTGGAACTGATTAACGAATGACCCTATGCCGTAGACGACTTTTTGAAAAACGGGAATGCGATCTTCGCGAGCTGTGATGTGATGATGAGCTGCCTGGTCCTTTGCCTGTGCCATTACTTTCCTCCGTCTTCATTTCAGAATTAAAAGAAACAATTTCACGCCAAAAAGATTTAATCTTCTTCTTAATAATTAAAGAATTTTTTAATATATCATACAAGTCTGAGGCGTACAAATATTATTTGCTACGCCAATGTAACCCTAATATCCATATCACCTTTTGTTCCGGAAAGAAAAGCGCGTTTGAGGACCACTTCGCAGGGATTCTTGCGGTCAACAGCGATCTCGGCACCGTTGGCAAGCACCTTCTCAATACGATAAGCCCCGGCATCGAGCTTTGAGGGGTTGGCATAAGTCACGGTGATATGCCGTCCGGCAAAAAAGCACGCCACGCGCGCCTCACCCAGAGAAGAAAATTCTTCACGCATGAGCTTGGGTGACAAAACAAGGTCTCCCAGGTCTCCGCGCACGCCATACACCATGGTCAGAAGCGTCAAAATATACCAGCTCGCAGAGCCTGTCAGGAAATGGTACATGCCCCTGCCGTCAATATCAAAATATTCAGGGAGTCCGGGATAAATTTTCGCGCGGGAAGGATGGGTTCCCATCTCATAAAGGGAATGCAACACCTCATGCCCTTCGCGGGCAAAGCCCTGCTTGTAAAGGGCGTAGGCGTACATCACGGCCATGTGGCTGAAAACCGCGCCGTTTTCTTTTGTGCCAAAGGCAAATCCGAACGCGCGGCCCATGGCCAGATAATGAGGCACGCCAAAATCCGTATTAAGGCGAAAGCCGCCCAGATTTTTATCCTTGAGAAAATTCCGGACCGACTTGACAACTTCGGCCGTATCCTGGGGCGTGGCAACCCCGTGCATGATCGGAAAAACCTGGCCTGTCAATGTCATGCGGACATTGCCCTCTTTTTTTCCTTCCACACGCTCGCCGTTATTATCGTAATACCCGTTAAACCAGGAGAATTTTTCTCCGGCGTCTTCACAGCTGATACTTTCCTGCGCCCTGATTTTAGACTTAATCCATGTTCCTTTTTTGCGTAAATCCTCGGCCAGGGCATGGGCATCCACATCAATGCGCACGCCGCTTAAGGCAGGCTGAACCAAGGAGCAGTATTCATCAAACAAACGCTTCTGCTTTTCCTCAACGCTGTTGTAATTCACGGGCGCTGAGAGCGTATCGGTGAGAAACAAAAGCTCCTTGGCAATCTTGACCTGGCGGGCGCCGCCGTCGCGTTTGGCAATCTTTTCAAGGAGGTCGGCCATGGCCAAAAGGTTTCCGCCGTAAAAAGCCATGAACGCAACGCTTTCCCCACGCTTGAAGGCCATATCAAGCCCGTCGTTCCAATCCGCGCTTTCAAGGCGGATAATATTATGCTCGCCAACGTTAAAAAACTGCACCAGGTTTTGGATAAGGAGGTGCTCCAAAACCGTGCCCTGATACACCTGGCCCTGCTTGTCCTTAAGCTCATGGCCCGAAGCCGGCGTCCAGTCTTCATCTTTCTGGAGCGTGCGCGACATCTGCGGGTCGGAAAAAAACGGAAGCTCTTCAAACAGGAAATCCACATCCCCTGTCTGGTCGATATAAAGAAGCGTTGTCACCCAGGGCCATACGCCGTGGTCCATCCAGACGCGGGTAATGGCGTTGCGGTCGGCCAGAAACTCACCCGGCTTCTGTCCGATAATCGTGGCATTGGTCCCGTCGATACGCACGCCCGCAAAATTGTTCAAAAGCTGGCCCCGGACAGTTTCCGGCTCAATCAGGATGAGCGACAAAAGGTCCTGCCAGATGTCCCTCCAGCCCTTGCCGCCCTTGCCGTAATCGTGGTCAGGCAAAAAGGAACAGCCGAAAATACGGCGCAAAACAGGCTGTAAAACAACCCAGCGCATCCAGGAAGAAAAGTTCGCATCCCCGTTATCAAAAAGAATTGAAGACGTTTTTTGGGACCAGAATGCCTGGTTCTCCTCAAAAGCTTTTTGAAATTTGTCATGAGTATTAAAAGAAACAAAATCTTTAAGAATGCTCGCGCGGTTATCACAAATCCCGACCGCAATAATATACTCCTTAACCTCGCCGGGATTAAGCACGGCCTTTAAAAAACGGATCGCGCCGACAGCCTCTTTGCCGTTACGTTCACTCGCATTAAGCTGGCGCGGGGCATCATCGAGAACAACCTTAAACGGCCTTAACCATGTGCCTTCCTCTCCTAAAAAAGACTCTACCGTTGGAAAAGAGCCCTGCGGCGCGCGGCCGTCGGCCTCAATCCCGAGAACATAATAAACAGCATTATTAGCCCTATGGCCCTCCTCATTAAAGCGCATGGTCGGCGTCACCAAAATGCCGGAAGGGATCTGTTCAACGCGGTTCAAAAGGGCGGTCACATGTTCATGGTCGTGTTTGTTGGAAAGGGCACGGCCGAAAACCGGGACAACGCCCGTAGGAATAAACATCACCGGGGCCGCGCTGATGTTTTTAACGGAAATTTTCATCAGCTCAAGCTTTTCTCCCGACACCGGGACAAAATTCAAGGCCTCGACTTCCAGCCCCAATGCCGGAAACGCGCGCGTCACTTTGTGCCACAACAGGCCCATCTCAACCTTGATATTCCCGTCGGGGTCATCGGCCATGGAGCCTATGCCGCGGCCCTCGACCTTGACAAAAAAATTGCGCACAGGGCTGCGTAAATCTTCACGCGACGCTGGCTTGGTCAAATAACGAGCCTTGTCAACCTTGATGTCTCCGGAAAGAAACGGTGTGATAGCCGACTTGATGCCATCGTCATCAACTCCGCACAACGGCCCATAAACAAGGCGCGATTTGGCAGCTTCTGTGGATTCAAACGAAACCCCGTCCGGAAGAAATTTGAAGAAATTATTCATAATGAAGAAAGGTTTAAAGTTTTATATCGTGAGGCATTCTAACCTGAAGAAAAACGAAGGACAAGCAAAAACTGCGGCGTTATTTTATGAGAGTTTTGGCGAAATTTTAATGATTGGAAACTTTTTCGGAAGATTCTGACGAAGGCATGGAATACTTGACAATCCGGTGGAGATTCATCAGGTCAATTTTGGTAAACTGCATCCCGACTTCCCAGACTTGCGGCGCATGCCCGTGAACCCAGCGTACGCGGCCGTTTAACTGAACAGGATCGCGGCCATCCGGTAAAAGCACGGAAAGGGATAAAACATCATCAATCAGCATGCGGCTGTGTGTGGCAAGGCGCGCGCCTGTGGCAGACACGTCTCTTAAAAAAACCTCAGCCCCATAATCCTGGGAAGAATCCTTAAACTTGGTAGGAAAACGCGCCGTAAAACGATTAAAAAGGCGTCTGTCGAGTTCCTCTTCCATACCCCACCTCTTTACGAGCTAAACATTCTCACGGACAGAAAACCGCCCGCTTAAAGAGCTGTCCAGCTCATCACGGGAACCGTCAATAATATCAGAAAACGTAAGCCCCACGCGAAACTGATCTGAATCCGTAATTTTACGGACCCATTTGACCTGCCCGATCACAAGCACAGGCTCTGTCTCAGGGCTTAACGCCAATTCAATGGCAATCTTTTCATTTAAAGGAATCGCATGGCTGGAAACAAAACCAATGCCATCCTTGCTGATATCAACGGTCTTGGTACTCGAAAAAAGGGAACCTTCTTTGCCATCAACAGGAACGAGGCAGTTAAAACGTTTGGCTTTTCTTTTGTCTGAAATGTTGTTTGTCATAGCTATATTCTATTATTTCTCTTCAGGATTTCAAGGAATTTCTTTATAATCTCAAGAACATAAATACTTGATAAATATAAGGTTACGACATCTCAAATCTTCAAAAACCCGGAAGACCTTAAAGCGTCCCCAATAAAAATATTTATTAAATCTTTTAAATAAGTTTTAACTATCCACCAAAAAAGATGTTTGCTCGCGGTAAAACAATTGCTCTCAAATCATTGAAATAATACTACTTGTGAATAAAGAAATGTTTTCCAAAATTAAGTATAACATGAAACCCGAACATCGCCAACATTACACAAAAAAATATTGAAATTCCCTTTATTCGGCTTTTCAACTATGTATATTATAGAAAGAAACGGAATCTCCTATGGCCAAAAATCCAAAGAAAAAAGAAAAATTAACAATCGAAGAGTATACAAAAAAACGGGACGCCCTTAAAAAGAAACGGTTCCATTTCACTCTTTACCCCTGGCCAATTATGCTGGCGCTTACGATTCCGCTGGTGATATTTGTTATTCTTCTTTTGGAATACATCCTTTATATCCGAACCCTGGGAAACTAAACCATGCTGACAGACATTGTTGTTTTTCTGGTATTTGCCATCCTCGCGACCAACGGTTACGCCCAGGGTTTCTGGCGCGCGCTCGTGGGCCCGGTTTGTTTTGTTGTTTCCATCACCGCAGGATTTCTCATTTTTATTTTTACAAAGAACGCGGCCGCGGGATTTTTAACTTCGGTTGTTGGCTCCATACTCCTCACCTGGGCACTGAACACCGTGATTCATCTGCGCAGCGATAACAACCCTGACGCGCTTCAACGCTGGAGCCGCATCCTCGGAGGCGTTGTCAACATTGTCTGGGGAGGAATGATCCTCCTTGTGGTGCTCCTTTTCCTCGCGCTTGTGCCGATTAAAAACAGCAAGCTCGACTTTGTCCGCGCTGACATGAACCGTTCCGCAACCTACCAGTTAATTGCCGAACAGGTGAAACAGCATAAAATCATGCCCCGCAAACCAACGCCCTGCATGAACAACCTCTGCAACATGTCTGAGGCCGACCAAAAGGCCCTTCTGGAAGATAAAGAAATCCAGAGCATGATGAACGACCCGCGCATGAAAAAACTTTTGGACAACCCCAAGCTCACCGAGGCCATTGAAAAACAAGACCTGGCCGCCATCCTGTCCAACCCTGACATGCAGGCTCTTTCCAAAGACCCTGCCTTTGTGATCAAGGCCCTGCGCGTTTATCCTAAAATCATGAAACAGGGCCGATAAAGTTTGTCCCGGCCCAAAAGCTTGCCTGTAACTGCTTCGCACAATTCGCGTTCAAATACTGATAAATCCTGTCTTTATCAGCATCCTTGATCCTGCTGAAAAACACCCCGTAGATGTTTCGCGCTTTTGATTCTTTACGCCAGGCGATATAAGCCGTGACTTCCAAATGCATAAGCCCTTCCAAATCCAGGTGCATTCCGATAAAACGGCTCTCCGGCAAAGGCGCGGACAAGAAAAATCGCGCTCCTTTGGTATTCATGTCTTCGACAAACGTATCCAAACGGTTCTCGGAAATTCCGAGACTCAGCCTGGCATCCCTGTCAATGCGCCAACGAGGTATTTGTCTTCGTTCTTCCATAACTCCTCCGGTTTCCCCCCTCCTTCTTAAATCCCTAAAACACATCCCCTGAGATAGCGCCCCCAGGTTTCTTCGGGTTTTTCTATTTTATCACTTTTTCCTCCTTTCTCCCTCCCTGCGAAACTTTTAATTTAATCCTGACAACGGACCGCGGGGGAATGGAAAACGTCCCCTTTCCTTTTGTCATCGACATTTCTTCGGTTGTGACAACAGCGTCTTTGGACGTGACGTCCTGGCCGCTTAAAATCAAAATTTTTCCCGTATAATCCTGCGTATCATTTAAGACAATGGAACAGTCGTGCGCGTTTGTAAGGTCCTTGTTGACCGCAATAATATAAATGTTGCCGGCCGCGTCCCTTGATGCGACGGCTTCCAATAACGGAACACCGGTTAACGGCGAAATCACCCCGATACGTTTCGTGGTGTTGTATTGAGGGGAACTGCATTTCGCTCTTAAAAGGTCGGTTCCCAGGCCTCTGGTAAAAAACTGCAACGCATAATAGGATGGATACTTTTTCCCGTCTTTAAGGAGCGACATAAAGTCATCCCCGGAAAGCTTGAAAAAGTCGGCGGCGCCCACCGCATCATGGGTTAAATATGTTTCCAAAACGAGCGCAATATACATGGCAGAACCCAACGTGCGCGTTTCTTCAACAATAGGGCTTTCCTTGTTCCAGACAAACAAAGGGCTCCATTCTGTGACCGCAAGCTTGATCCTGTTCTTATTACGGGGGGTAAACGTTTTGATCTCTGAGGCCGCTTTATCAAGGTTTTCCCTGATAAGGGCATTGGCACCCAAAAGCGCTGGATAAATTTCTTCCTTTGTATAAGGGCTATCATCCATAATAATTGGATAATAAGAATTATGGACTGAGAAATAATCAATCCGGTCTCCGGCTGCTTTTAAGACTTTTTCATCCCAGCCCGGATACTGGTTCATCTGATATAACCCTGTATTGACCCCGCCTATCGCAGAAATCTTGATGGAAGAGTCCACAGCCTTCATGGCTTTCGCAAACTCAAAAGCCTTTTTCGCGTAAACATCCGGGGTCATGGTGACCGCGCGGCTTGCCGGGTCACCGTTCAAATACAATTCATTGCCCAGCTCCCAATACTTGACTTTCTTGATTTTTCCTTTGATGTTGCAGTAACGAACCCAGGCCGCGGCTTCCGCTGCTGTGCCGCTGCCGACATTGACTGTAATTTTTGGCTCTGCGCCAAGCTGTTTCGCAAAGGATAAAAACTCATCCGTACCAAAAGTATTTTTAAAAGTGCGACTGTCACCTGCCGAAACCTGCCGCTCAGGCCTTGACGCTACTGGCCCTACGCCGTCTTTCCAGTGGTAAAAATCTGAAAGAGTCCCGCCTGGGTATCTAAAAACTCCGGGGGCGAGCTTTGAAAGGTCATCCAACGGTTCTTTCTTAGGGGCATTTTCGTCTGTGTCCCATAAGAAACCGCCATCCTGAATCCATTCCACGTTAAACCCAAAAAGATTCCTGTCGATTTTTTTGACAGTCTTATGGATATCCACATCGATCGTATAGGGGGCTGTGCTTTCTTCCGCACTGCCCCACGCAGGCCAGAACAAGAAAAATCCAATGAATGCGAGAAACGTCTTTTTAATCCATCCGCCTTTTTTCTTTTTGGGCTTCTCTTCTTTTTGCGAATTGTCCGTTGTCGGTAAAACGCTGCCATCCCGAATCTTTTGCAGGGCAGAAGACCAGATAATCATCACTGCCAATTTCGGTAAACGCAAACGCTTGGCAATGAGAGCCATGGAATAGGCCTTTGACCGCTTAGTCCCTCTGCCGACAGACATGTTGATCACAACCTGTTCGCGCAGACTCAGTGCTTCCATGCGCTGAACAATATCGGCGATAAACGCCTCATCGGATTTTTCCCCCTGGGTGATCCCTGACAATTCTGCGATCCTGTGAAACGGCGTTTCATGCCGGACAGGCGGTGCTTCAACCGCAAGCTCTTCAACCACGACTTTGGTATCAGAATATGCGCCTTTAAGTTCCGCCAAGCGTACATCACTGTTATCGCTCAGGAATTCGGCGACTGTTGGAGTTTGATCTGTAACGTGACGCGCTTTTCTTCTGACATTCTCGAGTATCCGCAAAATGTGTATCTTTCTTACACCCAAAAAGAATGCAAGGGCGTGAAGATCATAAACCTTGCCTGCATCGGTTCCATATCCGGAAAGCATTTTGACAACCACCTGCTCCTCGCGGGTGAGGATGGACATAATTTTTTCAATCCCTTGCATCAAAAAGTCTTGTTCTATGTCATTGTAATTGCAATGAATCGGCCTGATTAAAAATAACGCCAGCTTTTTTAAAACAGGAGACCTGGGGGCGATGTCCTGGCCTTTCAATAAAGCCTCGAAACGCGTGTCACCGGGAAGAATGCCGTCAATTTCAACCAGTGTGACATCTTTGTGATCGGGAAAATACCTGGCGAACCGAATGGTTTTGGAATTAAAGGCGTTCATTTTTTCTATAGCCTTGTCTTCAATCTGGCGTACACGTTCTTTTGTCAGATGAAGAAAATGCCCCACCTTGGCCAATGTATAAGCGCCATTTTTTGTCCCGATCCCATGACGCATTTTTACAACAACCTGCTCCCGGCGCGTCAATGCTTCCATGAGGATGGCAATGTCTGATCTCGTAAAATCCAAAGGATATTTCTTCGCGGCGGAATCACTTTTAGCATCGCTTAAAAAATGATCTCTTGTTGTCTCCCCTCGGCCGACAGGGTCTGATAAAGAAACAACCTGCACCTTTCTTTTTCTACGGGAAACAAGAAATTGGTCCAGCACATCCAAAGAAACATTCATTTCTGCGGCCGTTTCTTCCATAGAAGGCTGACGGCCCAGCTTTTCGGCGCAATCCCGGAAGGCCTGGGCATATTGCTTTTCAATTTTTGATGCCCGTGGGCCGCGGACAACGCCATGGCTGAAATTGGCCCGTTGAATCGCATTCCTGACTCTGTTAAACGCATGAGTTGAAAATTTATTTCCTCTTTCCACCTCAAAATCTACCATCGCAGCCATAAGCCCTATATTTCCAGCACTCACAGCATCGTCCATATTCGATAACGATATCCCGCACCAATACTCCGCAATATAAACAATCAAGTTGCGATTTTTATCTAACAAGAAAAGTTGTAACGCTTCTCTCTGTTGGACGCCAAGGTTTTTGGCATAAAGCGCCCGGAATAAAACGTATTCTTCTTCCCTCGTCAAAACATTGCCGCTGGCCGCGATCACTTCCTTCAACTCTGCCTTATCCACTTCATAATCTTTAACAGGAATGCCATTCCTCACCTTTTTTTCCAGAAAATCGTCTGTGCCATCTTCCTTTTTTCTGCGGTCTTTCTTTTCACCTGAAAAATTAAAAGACATGGCGCCGGCCTGAGCTTCAAGCGCCGCAGTCTCATTTGGAAAACTTTCATGCAGCTCGACCTGTTGGATGAACCAATCCGCATCCCCTAACAAAAGCCCGAATTTCTCCGAGAAAATTTCACGGACTTCATCTCGGGTCAATCCGTAATTCCAGATGGAAGGCTTGCCGGGCCTGTTGTCAGCGACAAAAACTTCACCCGTTGAGGGAACGCGCCTGTTGTCCCTCAGCCAGTCGATCAGGTTCGCAAGCATCCCGCGCAAACGCTCAAAGCCCTGGCGGGCTCTGGGGAACTTGCGCACGCCAATATCGAGGACAGCCAGGGAAATATTATGCTCATATTCCATGCTGATAGCCTTAAGCCCCTCTTGCTCTGTCGGTTCTGCCAGAAAACGGATGATATCGCTTATAAATCTTTCTATTTGAGGAGGCAGGTATTCTCCTGTGGCCATAAGAATGTTAAAAACCATCTCCGGATTTAGCCCGTGGTTCCAAACCGAGGTTTTCCCTGGAGCGTTATCAGCAATCTCAATTTTCTCAAGCAATGTATTCGCAATCTTTCTCCTCTGAAGGAATCGGGCAACATCTCCCAACATCTTCCGCTGCCACGCAAAAGCCTCCCCCGGCATCCTGTCCAAAGCAGCCATGGAGAACCCAAACACAGCATCTTGGGAAAGCCTTGTTTTCTTTACTCTGCTTTTTGTGAGCTGCCCCTTCTGGTTCCTTGAAACACTTTTCCTGGCTTTATGAAGGAAGCCTTCCTTGATAGGCCCTTCCGCGGCAATATCCATGCCTCTTACAATTTCTTCCAGCCAGCGCTGAAGCACGGCCTCAACCTGGCGGATCCTTTCTCCGCTGACTCGAAACTCCCCACCGAGATCCTTGCGGGTCATATCCTCACGCTGAAGCGCCAAAGCAGGCAAAAGAATTTTCTGGAAAATTTCCAGGGCACGAGGCCTCTCGTCTTCCGTCATTCTCTCTGAAATGAGCGCCTCCATACGCCTGACAAGTTCGTCCTGAAAATCCCTGACAGCCAATTCTTCAAAACCAAAATCCTTTTTCCCCTGCATTTTATGCAGGGATGATTCATCGCCGCTGGGACCGGAAAAACCTTTGTCCATGGAAACAACCACAATAGCCTGCGCATCGCGCATGTGCTCTACGACTTCTTCGCTCCAGCCGATACGCTGCGCCACTTCCTCGGCAGAAAGACTCTCATCAAAGCCATCCGGTATTCCGGCCTCATTGCAGGCCTTTTCAAACTCCCTGAGCTTGCCTTGAACCGAAACCGGAAGGCGTATGGGCCTGCCAGTGTCCATAATGCTTCTGCTAACGGCCTGACGAATCCACCACGTGGCATATGTCGCAAACTTAAAGCCGCGTTCAGCCCTGAATTTTTTAACAGCTTCCATCAGACCGATATTGCCTGCGCCAATAAGATCATTGAAAGAAATACCCTCGGCACCGCCCCACGCCCTGTATCTTTTGGCAACGCTCACGACCAGTCGCAAATTGGCACGCGCCATAAGACCGCCTGCCGCAGCGTCCCCCAAGCGCCTAAGAGCGTTGAGTTTTATTTCTCCTAAGACGGTCAACATGGGATATTGATATATTTCCGCAAGAAAACGGCCCAGAGTGTCCGAAACGTCCGTGGTCTTGGGGACAGCCTGATCTACGGCCAGAGGCTGGAAAACCTGAGAATCAGGGATTGAACGGAAAAATCTGGCCGCGGCCGCGCGGAAAAGTTCTTCATGCGTGTCGTGATAATCCGCAATCCTGACCAGGGCGCGAAGGGTGGCAACATCACCTGCAAATTCCCCGGAATGCGGCAAGGCCGCGAGCAATTCCAAAACAGCTGCATTTAATAAAACCTTGACCGGAGTCAAGGCCTCCATATCAATGCGGGACAACAGCTGTTTACGAATTTTAAAAAGGGCCTCATCCGTATAATTCGGTTTCCATTTTCCTATCAAGGCCATTATTTTTTCAAAAGCAGAATGATTCCCGCCAGCCAGAATCTCGGCCAAAATATCAACCCATGAATCCATTCTGGAAAAATCTTTGCCTTGCCATTCAAAATCCGTGGACATTTCTGTTTCAGCAGAAATCGCGGCCCTGACCTGCTGATGCAACCGCCTTTCCTCTCTGGATTTGTCTTTGATTTTCTTAAGAACCATTGCGGCCATATAAGGGAATCCTGCCTCCAGATATTCCCTGGCCAGTTTGGCAATCCCGTCACGCAGAGGATATAAATTCCGTGAAACCGGATCGCGAACCAGCACAAAATCAGCTTCACGCAAAGGGTCTTTTTCATACGACTCAAGCACATGGGCATGAATGATCTGCCCCAAAACATCATCTTTGGCAGGAACAAACATAAAATTTCTGCCTCTGAATCTTCCCGGCAAATTCACAATAGACGGAAATCTCCCGCGGTAATAAATAAAAATCGACTGCGTGCGGGTCTGTTCGTTAATAAACTTATGTTCATAGGGCCTTGGAAGAATTTCCTCTCCACGAATGTTACGCCGCCCTGCCATCCAGTCGGCCATGGCCAAACGGCTGAAATCAACAGAAACTGCCATGTTGGAAAAGCCTTCCATGAAGTAATAGTTAACAAGCGTGATTTCTTTCTCTTCACGGACAGTAAAAACTTCTGTATAAATTCCATAATCCTTGTCTTGTTTCAGGCGGGCCCAAATCAGCGGTTTCTGATCCTTTTCAAACAAATCGTTAAATGAAGGCGGAAAACAAAAAATAATCCTGTTCACATTTTCATTCCCGCTGATTTCGCTCACAACCGGACTGTTAAACTCTGCCCGGTACCACACCCTTCCTCCCTCACCGACCTGTTTGACCGCTACCCATGAAATCTGCACAGCTTCGCAATCCCTTAAAACAAGTCTCTGACGGCCGAAATAGTAATCCACGATATCAAGCGCCATGAGGTCTGACTCTGCAATGCCGCGGTTGGGTGACATTTTGATCTTGCGGCTGCGCTCACGGCCCGCGACTGACCAGTAGACGACCAGGGCCTTGCCTTTTCCGGTGGAAGCGTCCTTGTAATCCATGTCCAGATACAATTTGATAACCTGCCCCTGGTTAATGTCGCGCTCGACAACAGCCACGACCTCGTCGCCAAAATTTAGCCCGTATCTCTCCATCACAAGCCGCGGTACCGCAATCTGCCGTCTTTCCGCCAAAAGAGATTCCGGCGAATTTTTCGGGGCTGTTCTAAAAACCCTCGAATAAGGCTGTACCCAGAAAATGCCGGAACCAAAATTACCCCGGGTGATTCTGCCATGCATGGGACGGCCCGTGATGCCGAGCTTTTGGCCGTCATGCGCCGTAAAAATATCCAGACACGGCAAATCCACGGGCAATAACCGCCCGCCTCTCAAAGCCGAAGAAATTTCAGGATGGTAACGGTAAACACGAAAAGGCAGTTCAAGCGGCGTAATCCCGTCTTTTTGAAGCCGCGAGACATAAATCAAGGGGCCATGATTGATATCATTGACAACAGAAAGCGCAACCATCTCATTTTTTGACGGGCCATTAAAAAATATCCTTGTTGGCGGCAGGGACACAGATAACAGTCCTGGCTGTAAAACATACGGAGAAATAACCACAGGCCCGTGCCATGGCATGTAATGAATCCTGCCAAACTCGTAGTCACCTTCCCCCCTTGCATAACGCACAATATCCATGGCCGCCCAATCAACAGCCTCGGTAGCGTTTGAAAGAAGGCTGTCGCCCAAAAACTCTTTGGGCATGGCCGCGGCCTGCGCGGCGAAAGCCGCTTCCTCATCCAGGAAACTTTCATGGATCTTAACCTGCGCCACAAAGAAATCCGCCTGAGACTCGGACAGTCCGAATGTGTCCTTAAGAATTGTTTTCACTTTTTCATCAGTGAGCCCATAGTTCCAAACCGAAGGCTTGCCTGGCCTGTTGTCTGCAACAAATACTTCACCAAACGGCAGGCCCGGCCAATGGCTCTCGCGTAAAAATTCAACGAGTTGAGTAAGCCAATGGCTGAGGAACATAAACCCTGTGGCAGCCTGGGGGTGTTTTTGCGCCGCCGCATCCATGGCCGCCGGCGAAATGTTGTGCGCATACGCGCTCTCGCGATTTTCAGCCTCAGAGGCAAGACCCGGAGCCTTTGACAGGAGCTCCTTAATTTCAGCCATGTGTTCTTTTAAGAACCTCTTGCCCCTGGCGCAAATTTCAGTAACCTGGTCTTCAGAAACGTCCAGTTTTTGCGCAATACTTTTTGCCGACTCTCCATGCAAACGCAGCGTCAATATCCTGATATTGCGATCAATTTTACGCGTTATCCAAAACCTCATTAAGAAATCAGGAAGAAGCGACAGGGCACGCTCATCAAGGCTTTGAATAAACTTTTCCTGCTCAGGGCCATTAATGGCGTCCTTTTTCTTTTTTTCCAGTTCAAGGATTTCGCGGAAAGACTGGGGCGCCAAAGGCGGCAGAGGCAAGCGGCCCGAAACCCAGTCTTCAAAATCAGGGTCATCCGTGTCTGCTCCCCAAAATTCAACAATATAAACATCCTTGTGGTCAGGGATAAACGGAACCGCCTGCGGACGCGTTGGCCAACCATGGCCACGAACAAGCCTCTGAAAAGCATCGGCGCTCGCCAGCTTGACTTTGTGTTCGGTTTTATAAAGAAGCCTCGCCACCTCTTTGCTCAAATAAGGCTTTTCATCCTGTGTGCCCATGCCCACGAGCATCTTCACCATCACCTGCTCAAAACGGGTTAAACTGTTCATGCGCGAGGCAATATCATCAGGAGTGGTGCCGTTGACTTCGATGCCCTTCTTGACCATAAATTCAAGCAGTAAATCAAACGGCGTCTTTTTAATGTCAATGCCCATTTGACTTAACGCCGCATAAAATTCCCGGGAATCAGGAAGAATGCCCTGTTCCGCAAGATGGACATCTTCATGGCCTGGCAAATATACGGCAACCGCGCGGCTTTGAGAAGAAAAGTTGTTTAATTTTCTTTTTGCAACCACTTCAATCTGCTGGACCCGGGCCCTTGTCAGCCCTAAGAAACCTCCGACTTTTTCTAAAACATAGATCTCATTATTGAAAGTGCCCATGCCGTAACGCATCTTGATGATGACCTGCTCTCTCTGGTCTAAAACAATCATGCGCCTGGCCACTTTTGCTCTTAAAGATTCCTGATAGTCTCTTTCCGCCACAACATCATCATCACGCTGTCCAACAACATCCTCCAGTTTGCCGTTTTTCTCGGTATGCCTTTTTTTGCCTCCCAAAGGCGCTGACAAGGATGGTGTCCGGGTCAAAGACAATAATCGATTGAGGTCGCGTAACTTAATGCCCATCTCATCCGCAACTTCCTCGGGAGTTGGGGCGCGGCCAAGCGTCATCATAAGACGATTAAAAACCTTGCTGTACTTTCCACGCTTGGCCTTGTAATAAGGGCTTACCTGCGCCCCATGGCCAAAACCTGCGTTCTGAATACTGTGCAAAATGTCGTACCAGGCGCGGGTTGAAAATTTATTCCCCAAGTCAGGGTCGAACTCGGTCATGGCCGCAAAAACGCCCTGGGTTTTTCCCACATCAATGGCCGCGTCCATCTGCTCCTGGGGCACGCCCCAAAACCGCGCAACCCTGGCCACCAGGCCGCTATTTTTATCTTTGATAAACTCTGTTAAATCCGCTCTCTCATGTCCACTCAAGTTCCTGGCATAAAGCGCGCGGAAAAGAACATATTCCTTTTCACGGCTTAAAATACCGCTGCTTTCAGATATTGTCCGGCGGAGCTCATTTTTATCCACCTCATAATCCTTGACTGGAATACCCTGGCTGATTTTTCTTTCCAGATAACTGCCCGGAGCCGCCTTTGCTGCGGGTTCAGGACTCAGGAAAGGATATAATTTGTATTTGACCTGATTTCTGATTTTCACAGCCTGGGCGTTTAACGCCACAGGTTCTGAAGAGGCACTTTCATGCGTGCGCACCTGATCAATAAACCATTCAATCTCATCATGCAGGTATTTTCTTTCAAGAAGGAGCCGTTTGATCTTTTTATCATTGAGCCCGTAATTCCAGATGTCAGGCTTGCCCGGACGGTTGTCAGCGATAAACACGTCCTCTGGTAAGAACTTTGAACCTGATTTTTCAACAAGGATGTCAATAATATCGGCAAGCATGACGCGCATCTTTTCAAACGCAAAGCCCGCGTCAGGATAACGGCGCGCCCCCTCGCGCTGGGAGGCCAGGGAAATGTTGTGCGTCACATCACTCTTGGCCCCCAGATAACTCTGCTCAAAAGACACCACATCACTATCGTCGCTTATAAAATCAGCGCCGTTAAGCTTTTCATCCCTGCCGCGCACTTTTTTCTTGGCCTGCTTTGTGACCTCATAGACGCCGGTTTTGGTAATGCCAAAGAATTTGGCAAGCTCTTCATAACTATAGGGCCTTGTGTCGCGGGTTCCTTTTCCCGCCAGCATTTTGATAACAACCTGCTCAAAGCGTGTCAAGAACGCCATGGCCTTTTCAACCGCAGGCATCAAACATCCTGTTTCAACCTGCTTGACGATCCCTCCATAAAGGCCGAGCAAAACGCCCATCCTTTCCCAGGCAGTGTCCCTGGCCACAGGCTGTTGGCCTGTCAGTAAAAACTCAAACCGCGCATCATCCGGCAAGATGCCGTAAACTTCAACAATATAAACATCCTTGTGGTCAAAAATAAACTTTGCAACCTTTGCCGCGCGGGAAGAAAAAGCAGCCATCTTTTGCCTGGCGCCTTCCATAATCTGGGTAATACGCGCCGTCGTCACGTGCAGGAGCTCGCCGGTTTTTTCTGCTGTATAAATACTATTCTGCGTGCCGATGCCGTAACGCATCTTGACAACAATCTGTTCCCTGCGGGTCAGGGCTTCCATCCGCTGGGCAACATTGGCTTTGACCCGTTTTTGGGAATCCCTGCGCAAGACAAAATCCTCGTCTCTTTTTCCCAGTATCGTTTCTCTGGTAAAGCCATCCCCCTTTTTACCCCGCATCGTATCGAATAAAGAAACTATGCGCGGCTGTCTTTTGTTTTTCGAAAATAAATATTTATCCAGCGCCCCCACAGGGATATCCATTTTTTCCGCAGCCTCTTCCAGAGACGGCCGACGGCCAAGGCTTTTCTTAAAAAGCGCCACGACTCGGGCATACTGCCTGGTGACCTTTTTTGATCCTGAACGGTTATCAGAAAATTTCTCAATCTGAATCATCCGCCTGATGATATAAAACGCATGCGTTGAAAACTTGGTGCCTAAATCAAGATTGAAGTCTGCCATTGCGGAATCAAGCCCAATGTTGCCGACCCTGACAGCCTCTGAGCCTTCCGAGATGCCGCACAATATTTCGCCGGCGGCCATGGATGAGGCT
>JADFYI010000023.1 GCA_015233145.1 Candidatus Omnitrophota bacterium | reverse complement strand
TATATGCGCCAAATAGAGCTGGGTGTCCTCATGTATCATGGCGTGCGCCTTTTTGTTAGTGCCGGAGAGTATAGTCCCTATCTGGCAGCCCATATCCCGGTCAGGTTTTTTGAAGAGCACCTGCGTTTTTTAAAACGTTATTATGTACCGGTGTCTTTAAAGGATGTCCTGGCCTGGCAGAAAGGGAGCGCCCGGCTTCCTAAAAACGCATGCCTTCTCACGTTTGATGACGGCTATGAATCAGTTTATACCCTGGGGTATCCTCTTTTAGCCCGTTATGATGTTCCTGCGACAGTATTTTTAACCACAGGATTTTTGGATAAGGAAAAACCGCTTTGGTCTGACCGCTTGACTTTTTCTCTCGTCAATACAAAGGCTGAAACTCACAAGATCAGCCTGGGGCTCAGGGAAATAAAATTGAATTTTTCTTCTTTGCGCCGTTCTTTAAGGACACGCTCACGATTGGCCGCATTTTTAAAGCATGCCCCCCAGGAAGAGCGCGAACAATGGCTCTCCATGATAGAAAAGGCGCTGGGAGGCGAAAAGCTTTCTTTTTCGCCTTCAATGCCTGAATTTTTTCGTCCGTTATTATGGGAAGATGTCCGCGCCATGTCGCGCGACGGGCTTGTGACGTTCGGGGCCCATACGTGCAACCATCTGATTTTGTCTCGTTGTCAGGATGAAACAATTGCTTATGAAATCGCGTTATCAAAAAAAAGAATCCAGGAAGAATTACCGTTACCGTGCGAGGTTTTAGCCTATCCTAACGGCGAACAAGGGGACTTTGATAAGCGCGCTTTTTTTTGCCTGGAGCAGTGCGGGTATAAGGCCGCATTTTCAGCTCAAACCGGGTTTAACAAGCCTTTCGCGTCTCTTTGGGAAATCAAAAGAATTGCAGTGAGCGCGAGGCTGAGGGGCCGCGGCCTTTTGGCCAGGCTTGCCTTGATGCCGGACCCGTGGACAGATTTTAAGAGGCAGTTATTGGCGAAAGAGGATTTTTGTGGTTAAGCTGGCTGTTCATAAAAACTTGTCGGAAATTTCTCCTGAGGTGTGGGACGGGTTTTTTGAAAATTCGGACCGAAGCCAGATTTTTCAAAGTTACGCATGGAACAAGGTTTGGCTCGAGTGCCTGGGAAAGGGAGTGGAGCCCTTGATTTTAAGCGTTCATGACAACGGCCAATGCCTGGGAATCGCCCCGCTTTGCATTGAAACCCGCGGGGGAAAATTCTGCCGGAAGGTTGTCAGGTTTATAAGCGATGACCGTGCCGATTACCTGGATTTTCTTTTCAAAGGCTCCAACGTAATGATTGTTCATGAAACCATAAAATTTCTTTGTGCCAACCGCGGCCTGTGGGATGAGGCGGAATTTAATAATATTCCTGATTCATCCCTTTCACTTGCGGCTTTGGCGGATGGCGCCGAGGAAAACCGCTTGCCTGTTATTATTCCGGCGCCGTGGCCCTGTCCGGCGTTGGTGTTAAAAGAGGGCAGTGCCAATGCCCTTAAAAAAGACAGTTTGCGCTGGGCCCGCAAGGAGCTTCGGAAAATGGAGGCCAAGGCCTTCCACTGGCAATCCTTTGATGAGATTACCCCCCGGCTGGAAGAGTTTTTTGACCAGCATGTTGAGCGTTGGGGAAAAACCATGACGCCAAGCCTTTTTACGGAAGATAGGATGCGGGAATTTTATCGCCAGCTTGTGGCGCGTTTTTCATCGCTCGGGCAAGTGGTCCTTTCCGCGCTTTATGTTCAAAATAAGCCCATCGCGTTTCATTTCGGGTTTGTCGATCAACAAAAACTTTTGTGGTATAAGCCCTCGTTTGACAAGAAATTCGCGCGTTATTCGCCGGGGCTTGTGATGCTGGCGGAGTCGATCGAGTTTGCGCAAAGCAAGGGTTTTTCGGAGATTGATTTTACGCGCGGGGACGAGGCGTTTAAAAAACGCTTTTCAACCCTGACGCGTTATAACCGTTCGGTGTTTATAGCGCATTCGTTTCTTTTTTGGGCCCGCAGGCTCATGGTTAACATGATAAGAGGGATAAAATGCCGGATCAAGAACCGCGCATAGTGGCGCACCTTATTCCATGGGTTCCTTTTGGCGGCGGGGCAGAGAGCCTGCTTTTAGACATTTGCCGCGAAATCGATAAGACACGTTTCCGTATTGTGGTTTTTTATTGGGCTGACAGCGATGAGCTGGCCGAGGCCATGCGTGAGGCCGGTGCCCAGGTGGTGAAGCTGCCTTTCAGAAAAGTGTTGTCGTTGTCATCCGTGTGGCAACTGGCGCGCGCGCTTAAAGAGTACAGGGCTGATATTTTGCATACGCATTTTATGGACAGCGATTTTGTAGGGTTTTGGGCGTCGTTTTTGTGCAGGATCCCGATTGTGATGCATGTCCACAGCTTTTCTTTTCCACAAAAAAACAGGCATGCCTTAAGGTATCGGATTATGTCGCCGTGGATAACGCGGATTATTTGCGTGTCGGATTATGTTAAACGCAGGGTGATATCACGGACAGGAATTCGAGCGGATAAATGCGTGCTGGTTCCCAATGGGACCAATTTACAGAAGTTTGAAGATCACCATTCTCTGGAAGAAAAAATGTGCTTAAAGGTTTCTTTGGGGATAGCCGCAGAAAGGCTTGTGGTGGGCAGCCTCGCCAGGCTTTCGCCGGAAAAATCATTACAAACACTTCTTTTAAGCGCGCCGTTTATTTTGGCGCGCCATCCTTCGGTACAGTTTTTGATTGTGGGAGACGGGCCTGAGCGCGAGAAGCTTGCGGCCTTAAGCCGGGATTTAGGCATCAGTGCGCGGGTGACTTTTACGGGCCGGCGTGAAGATGTTTCAGCGTTATTAAGCATTATGGATGTTTTTGTGCTTTCTTCCGTTGGCGAAGCCTTTGGGATTGCGCTTTTGGAAGCCATGGCCTCAGGCAAGCCCGTGGCCGCATCCATGGTGTGCGCTATTCCTGAAGTGGTGCGCAATGGCGAAGAGGGCATTCTTTTCTGGCCGCGCTCGGAAAGGGCGCTGGCTGAGGCTGTGGGAGAAATTTTAAGCAACCCTGAACTTGCCGCTAAATTTTCAGCGCAAGGCCGCCAGCGCGCCAAAGATTTTTCAAGCCGGTCCATGACCGAAAAGCTGGAGCAGGTTTATTGCGAGATTTTAAACAAGAAGGCGTTTTAGCGCCAAGGGAACAAGATGGTTAATATTTTATATTTCCATAATTCTTCTTTAATCAGCGGCGGGGAACGGAGCCTTTTGGCGCTGTGGAAGAGCATTGACCGGGTGCGTTTTAACCCCATAGCCCTTTTGCCAGGCGAAGGCCCGCTGGCTGAGGAGGCCCGAAAGCTGAGGATTAAGGTTTATGTTTTTTGCGTCCCCAGGATTTATCCCTGGGTTACCTGGGGCCTGATTAAGGCGGTGCGAAAACTTTCAGGTATTGTTGTTGAGGAAAAAATCAGCCTGATCCATTCCTATAGCCCGCGCAACAACGCGATAGCCTGGTGGGTGGGAAAGCGCAAACATATTGCTGTTATTTGGCATGAACGCAATTTGATTTACGGGCGGGAAAGGGATGTGACGCGCGACCTTTTAAAATGGCCGCAGGCGGTCATTTGCAATTCCCAGGCCGTGGCCGCGCGTTTTTTGATCCAGGGCCGCTTGCCGGATAAAGTGCGTGTGATTTTAAACGGAGTGGACTGTTTGGAATTCACCCCTGCGGATGACAAGGAAAGCGCGAAAGCCAGTTTTGGGTGGCAGGGAAAAATAATAGTCGGGCTTGTGTCTCATTTAGGGGAGCGCAAAGGGGTTGAAACGTTTTTGGAAATTGCCGAGCTTGTCAGCCGCGCGCGTAAGGATGTTTTTTTTGTGGTTGTGGGCGGCGAGTATAATGGAAGCCCTGACAGGCTTTCGGCATTAAAGCGTTACGCGCAGAGCCTCGGGCTTTCGGATAAAGTTTTCTGGAGCGGATTTCAGATAGACGTCGGGACGTATTTAAAAGCGTTTGACGTGGCATGCAATGTGACGGAAAAAGAAGCGTGCTCGCGCTCCATCCTTGAGGCCATGGCCGCTGGAGTTCCTGTTGCGGCATTTGCCGATGGGGGGACCCCTGAGCTTGTGGTGGACGGTGAAACCGGCATCCTTGTCACCCCTGGCGACAAAAAAATGTTTGCCTCAAGGCTTGCTGAGCTTTTAGAGCATCATGATGTGCGTTTGCGCCTGGGGGCAGGCGGCCGCGCTCGCGCTCAAAACCTGTTTGATGTCAAAATAAATGCTGAAAAAACCATGGCGCTGTATGACGAGCTCCTGGAGAAAAAAGGACAGGTGAGATGAGAATTGGAATTGACGCACGGGAGATTCAAAACGGGGTTTTTACCGGCATAGGCCGGGCCCTGTATAATTTTTTGCATTATTTCCAGGATGTCCCCAACGCGGATAAATGCATCTTGTTTTGCGAAAAAGAGCTGCCCTTCAAGTTTTCCGATAAAGTGCGGACACATATCATTGAAAAAGCCGCGACATTCTGGTGGGATCAGGTGGAGCTTACCGCGGCGATCGAAGATGAAGACATTGAGCTTTTTTTCTCACCTTACTATAAAATCCCCCTGTTTTCAAAAACCAAAAAGATTTCCTCAGTCCTTGATTTGATGTACCTTCAGTTTCCCTTGTATGCCCAGGCGCTCAAGGGCTTTCAAAAGTTTTATTACCAGACCATGGGCCGCCGGTGTGTGGCGAGTGCGCATCGTGTTTTGACGTGCTCGGAATTTTCTGCCGATGATATTATGAAAGTCTACGGCATTGACCGCCGGAAAATTATTGTGATCCCTTTAAGCGTCAGCCGCGCGTATTATCCTGAGCCTGATACCGGCCGTATTCTTGCCATGCGCCACTCTTTTGGCATTCCGGAAAAATATCTCCTTTATACCGGGAATTTTAAACCGCACAAGAATGTTTTAACGCTTTTTAAGTCGTTTAAGCTGTTAAGCGCGCGTTATCCCGGTGTGAGCCTTGTCCTTGCGGGTCCCAAAACCGGCGATTGCGCGGAAATCATGCGCCAGGCTGCCAGGGCTAACTTAAGCTCGAGAGTCATTTTTACGGACACGATTATGGATGAAGAAACCCTGCGCCTCCTTTATACCGGCGCATATTTGTTTGTGATGCCCTCTTTATATGAAGGGTTTGGCCTGCCCCCTGTTGAGGCCATGGCCTGCGGGACGCCGGTCGTGTGTTCGAACGCCACATGCCTTCCGGAAGTGACAAAGGATTCCGCGCTTCTGGTGGATGCCAGGAATACGGAGCGGCTGGCTGAGGCCGTCAAGATGGTGCTCGAAGATAAAGTGCTTCACCGGGAGCTTTCCGAAAGGGGCTTGAAACGGGCGTTAGATTTTTCACAAGAAAAAATTGCAAAGAGGATGTATGACCTTTTTAGACTTGTCGTTGAAGGCTAGGCCCCAGCTTTTGATTGCCAATGATTTTCCGCCGGTTATTGGCGGGCAGTCAGCGTATTTGTATTATTTATGCAAGGCGCTTTCTTCTAAAAATATGATTGTTTTGGCGCCGGAGTGCGGTGATACAAGAATTTTCGACCAGGACCAGCCTTTTGAAATCATCCGCAAGCCATACCTTATTTCCACCCCTGTTTTTGAAAAAATTGTCAAAATTGTTGTGCCGTTTTTTTTGGCCATAGGAATTATTAAAGAAAGGGACATAAAGACGCTTCATTGCGCGCATGTTCTTTCCACGGGATTTGTCGGGCTTTTGATAAAGAAGTTTTTGGGCATTGATTATGTGGTGTATACGCATTCGGCGGATATTCTCGAGCATCTGCCAAACTTTTTTTTAAGGTTTTGGCTCAGGCGCATCCTTTTTTCCGCGTCTTTTGTGGTTGCTAACAGCGGATTTACCCGCTCGAAACTCGAAGCGCTGGGGGTGGACGCTAAAAAAATCATTTGTTCTTTTCCAAAGATTGACGCGGCAGAATTTTCTGCGCCCGCGGACAGCAATATTTTTAAAAAGCACGGGATCATCGGTAAAAGGGTCATTTTAAGCATCAACCGTCTGGTGGAGAGAAAAGGCAATGACATGGTTATTGCGGCCATGCCTGACATTTTAAAAGCCCACCCCGATGCTCTTTATGTGATTTTTGGCCGCGGTAAGTATAAGAAAAAACTTGAAAATCAGGTGCTACGCCTTGGCCTTAAGGAGAAAGTTCTTTTTATCGAAGGCGATAATGGTGAAAAGAAAAGTTTGCTTAAAGCGTGCGATGTGTTTGTCATGATCAGCCGTGAAATAAAAGAAAAAGGCGATGCCGAAGGCTTTGGCGTGGTGTATCTTGAGGCAGGGGCCGCGGGAAAGGCTGTTGTGGCCGGCGATTCAGGCGGTGTGCGTGACGCGGTCAAAGATCACGAGACCGGACTCCTTGTGGCACCCCAAGATCCCAAAGCAGTTGCTGCTGCGGTTATAAAAATTTTATCGGACAAAGAATTGGCCGCGCGCCTGGGAACGAACGGGCTTTCGCGTGTTACGCGTGAGTTTGATTTCAGGCTCGGTGCGCCGGAGCTTGACGTTATTTTTCAAGGAAATGCTGTGGATACCATTGATACTTCCAAAACAAGGGTGCTTCATATCATTACGAGGCTTGACCCTGGCGGCTCCACCACCAATACCCTGGAGACTGTGGCGAGGCTGGACAAGGAGCGTTATCATGTGGACCTTGTGGCCGGGCTCACCCATGACAAGGACAATGCCGCGGGAGACTTTATTCGTGAACACGGCATCCGCTGTGTGTATATCAATGAAATTGTCCGCAGTATCTCTCCGATTAAAGACGTGCAGGCTTTTTTTAAGCTCAAGGCTTTTATTAAAGACGGCCGGTATGACATTGTCCACACGCATTCTTCCAAAGCCGGCATTTTGGGGCGCTGGGCCGCGTTTTTTGCCGGTGTTAAGAAAATTGTCCATACGCCTCATGGCCATATTTTTTACGGATATTTTCATCCTCTCGTTGTTTATATTTTTGTGTGGATGGAAATGGGTGCAGCCATGATTACCACCCGGCTCATTGCCCTGACTTATAAAGGCGTTGAAGAGCATACGCGTTTTCATATCGGCGCGATTGGCCAGTGGGTTGTTGTGTTTAGCGGGATTGACCTTAAGAATTTTGAGCCTTCGGCGGATACCCGTCAAGAATGCCGGCGGGAATTGGGGCTGGACGACAAAGATTTTGTGTTTGTTTCCGTAACAAGGCTTGAGCCCATCAAGAACAATAAAACCGTTATTGAGGCTTTTTGTGATGTTGTGAAAACTTATCCCCACTCCAGGCTGGTTTTTGCAGGCGACGGCGTCCAAAACACCATGCTTCGCCAAAAAACAGTTGAGGCCGGTATTTCCGATAAGGTTTTATTTTTAGGTTATCAAAAAGACGTGGCGCGGTTCCTGAACATGGCTGATGTGTTTGTGCTGGCGTCTTTAAATGAAGGCATGGGCCGCGCGGCTGTGGAAGGCATGGCCATGGGCCTGCCTGTAATTGTGAGCCGTGCCGGCGGCCTCCCCGAGGTTGTGACTGATGACCAGCAGGGTTTCTGGGTTGAACCGCTGGACGTTGCCGAGTGGGCCCTGATCATGAAAAGGATGATTGAAAAGCCGGATCTCAGGCGCGATTTTGGCGCGCGCGCCAGAGAGCATGCCAGGAAAAATTTCAGCGTTGAGGTGATGGTGAAAAAAATTGATGAGGTTTATCGTTTCCTATGATCTGCGCCATCCATCAGCCCCAGTATTTACCCTGGCTTGGGTATTTTGAGAAAATGTCCCGCGCAGATGTGTTTGTGCTCCTTGATAATGTTCAGTTTAAGAAAAACGAGTGGCAAAACCGCAACCGCATCCGCACGTCCCAGGGCTGGCAGTGGCTGACAGTGCCGGTTTTGCACGACCATGGGCAGCTGATTTGTGACGTGAAATTCAACTCCTCCAGGCATTGGCGTGAAGATCATGTCCGGGCCATAGAGCTTAATTATAAAAAAGCGCCGTTTTTTGATGTTTACTGGCCGCGCCTGCGCCTGATTTATGAAAAAGACTGGAAAGCTTTGGGCGAGCTTAATATCGCGCTTGTGACACTCCTGGCAGAATTTTTAGGAATTGCAACAGAGATCAAGATTGCTTCAAAACTTAATGTGTCATCAGAAAAGACTCAACGGCTGATTGATATTTGCCGGGCGCGCCATTGTGATACTTATCTGGCAGGCGCCGGATGCGCGGAGTATATGGATTTTGCCGCGTTCAAGGTTGCGGGAATCAAGGTGGATGTCCAGAGTTATAACCACCCCGCTTACCCGCAGCTCTGGACAGGCGCGGATGTCGGGTTTCAGCCCTTTATGTCGGTTATTGACCTCCTTTTTAATTGCGGCGAAAAATCAAAGACGGTTCTCTTAAATCAGGTTGCCATAAAAACCTAAAACACTATAATACAAAAAAAGGATCATTATGAACATCCTGGCCATTGGCGCGCACCCTGACGATATTGAGCTTGGCTGTGCCGGAACGCTTTTGCGTTACGTGCGCCTGGGGCATCATGTTTATTTTCTTATTATGAGCGAAGGCGCGCAGGGCGGCGACCCGGCTGTCCGCGCGCGCGAGCAGGAGTCTGCGGCCAAACGCCTGGGGGTCAAGCGCGTGTTCTGGGGCGGATGCGAAGATACGTTTTTTGATGCAAGCCGCGACATTGTTTCCATGATCGAACGGGTTTGCGACGAGGTCAAGCCCGACGAGGTTTATGTCAATTTTCCTAAAGATTCCCACCAGGACCACCGGGCCCTTGGCAAGGCCGTTATTTCGGCAACGCGCTATATCCCGCGCGTCCTTTTTTATGAAGACTACACTTCCTTTGATTTTAATCCTGAAATTTTTGTGGATATTACGACCGTCATTGACGAAAAGATCGAAGTCATCAAACTTCATTCCTCCCAGGTTGAACGCAACCAGCCCAAGGCGCTGGATATGCTCGAAAGCGTGCGCGCGGTTGCACATTTTCGCGGGTTTCAGGGCAAGGTGCGTTATGCTGAAGGCTTTAAACCGTTAAGGTATTTGAAACTGATTGACGCCAATCAGGCGTAAAACAATGACAACAATCCCCCATTCTTGCCCCACGATTGACAGGAGTGATTTTTTGGCGCTCGAAAAGCCGATGGCCTCAGGCCAGGTGTCTGCCGGGCCTTGTGTGAAGAGCTTTGAATCCGCGTTTGCCGCAAAATTCGACTTTAAGGACGCCGCGGCCGTGTCGTCGGGAACTGCGGCCCTTCATTTGTCGCTTCTGGCGCTCGGTGTCAAGAAAGGTGATGAGGTTGTTTTGCCCAGTTATGTTTGCCCCGCACTTCTCAATGCGATCAGTTATACCGGGGCAATGCCAAAAGTCGCGGATGTGGATTATGAGGACGGCAATATTTCCTGTGTTGCGGCCAAGGCTCAATTGACCCGGAAAACAAAAGCCATTATTGTCCCGCACATGTTCGGTGAACCTGCGGATTTGCAACCTCTTTTGAGCCTTGGAGTGCCTGTGATTGAGGATTGCGCGCAAGCCATTGGCGCCCGATACCGCGGTAAATATGTCGGGAGTTTTGGCGTTTTGAGCGTATTTTCTTTTTATGCCACCAAAATGATGACAACAGGTGAGGGGGGCATGGTTGTTTCAGCTGACAAGCGGCTCATGGCCCGTGTCCGCGACATGCTTTCCTACGACCATCATCCTGAGTTTTGTGTAAGGTTTAATAACAAAATGACTGATTTACAGGCTGCTTTGGGGTGTTCACAACTGAAGAAGTTGGACAAGATGATTTCCCTGCGCAGAAGCCTGGCCAGGCTTTATTCCGAAAGATTAAAGGGCCTTGACATGACTTTTCCTTTCCACAGCCTGTTGACAACCCCTGTATTTTATCGGTATGTGGTTAAAATATCCGGCCGTGCCCAGAAGGTTATTACGGGTATGAAAAAAAGGGGGATTAACTGTGAGCGCCCGCTTTATAAACCTGTGCACCAGTATTTGAAACTTAAGGGTTTTCCTGTCACAGAAAACCTGATGAAAGACAGTATTTCTTTGCCAATTTACCCCTCTTTATCCTTCAGAGATGCCCTAAGGGTTGTCAAAGAGTTTTATCAACAGGCTTAAAAGAACAAGCTTTTTAAGCAACCTTCCTGAAATATCCAGTCTATAAGCAAGATACAATATCTAGTGCCAATACTATATAAATACACATTATTTCGTGTGTAATTCATGGAATTTCTTCGTTCTTATTTAATGTCCAATCTGTAATTTCCAGATTGGACAAAACAGAGTGGACATTAAATCTCTTAATCCTACAGCTAGTAGCCTGGCGCCGAATCCATGCCGGCCTTCGGCCCGACCGCGCAGGTCCGACCGCGCAGGTCGGACCTGCGCGGTTGGGTGGTTTTTGTTGATGATTTCACAAGAAGAGAGGGGGCTATGTCTTAACAAATATGCCACCTCTCCCTAGCTTTTTAAAAAATACTACTATTTATTAATACTTCTTATAAAACAGTAGATTTATAACAAAAAAGTGAAGATTTTTTTAGGCCTTGTTGTAACTTGTTGCAAATAAATGACATTTTTTTGTAAGAAAACGTTTCCAAAATTTGCCCTCCATCTATTATATGATATACTTCGCTTGTCGTAAAAAAAGAGAAAATATGTTGAACAAAACTGTATTAAACAGCTTGAAATGCCAACCATTGACAAATGCTTCGATTGCTGTAGACTGAGGACTCGAAATTTTAACGTTGTCAGCTTAATTTGAGGCATCTATGGGCAGGCCTGAAAAGCCAAAAGTTGACTATGATTCTATCTCTTATTTCTATAATATAGGAGAAGAGGTTCCTCTGTCTGCCCAGCGCTCCTTTCCTTCCCAGGAACAAAAGACTACCCAAGCCGCTGTTAATGATATTTTTGGCCAAATCGCTGGCCAGGATAATGCTGATTCTAAGAATCCTGTGCCTCCGGTTGAGGTGTATGGGGAGGAGTATTTTCACAGCCGTTTTGCTGAATGGATCAGGGGGGTTGCGATTGTTGTTTTGTGCACGTTTATTCCTGACCAGGTAAGCTGGGCGTTTAATTACAATCCGGTTATTATCTACGGCCCCAAACTTGCGGTTAATACCGAGGCCTTTGCCAGCATGACACCAGCCCAGCTGACGGCCATGCAGGTTTCAGGTGGCGTTGAGCATCTTTTAAAACAGGTTGCGGATAAAGATTCGGTTAAGCTCGAGCTGCAACTTGATGAGAATAAAAACTTTCTGGGCCTGGGGAAATACAAAGGCCATACCCTTGCCCTTGAAGCCAAGACCCCGATCACTTCTGAAAAAATCAAAGAGGTCAAAGAGTGGCTGGCTGATCCTTCAATTCATGCCGATAACTGCGGTGTGTTTGCTTTTAAAGATATTTTAAACGCTGAAAAGATTGAAAAATCTTTAAGCGAAATTTCCATGATGACCATTATGGTTGACGTGATGCAAAACGTCACCAAGCCTGGTGATAAGCGCTTAAAGACTTCTCTTTTGGCGTTGAGTGAATCAGCCAAGGCGTTGGGCTTAAACTATAAGCCGGTCAAAATTAATCCCAAGAATATTCTCACCCTTTCGATGCCTTTTATCGCGCATCTTTCCGATGAACACTTTGTGACAGTTTTGAAGGCCGATGGCGATACGGTTGTTATTAAGGATATCGGCGTTCAGGGCAAGATGACGCGCGAAGAGCTTTTTGAACGCGCCACGGGTTATGTGCTCGCCAAAAACATGGATTATTTTCTGGGGGCTGGGTTTGAAGAAGTTTCTCCCACAATGCAGACATTCGTGTGGGGCGACAAGTGGCGCAACCGTTCCGATGACCTGCCCGGCCTTCTGACGGCGGGCCAGGTGTTCATGCAGGTGTTCATGCAGTTTGCCATGGCGTTTTTGGGCATGCTGTTGGGCGGCCTTTTTTCAGGCGCAGGGGCTGCGGCTGGAGTTGGCGGCGAGGTGGCCCAAATGGGCGCGTCCATGCAGCAATTTTCAATTGCCTTGACCATTGGTGTGAGCACTTTTTCAAGCACAGCAGCCGAGGCGTGTATTCTGGCCGAAGTCTGCGATGAGCGCACCGGATTTATTTTAAATATTGCTTTGAATACCAGCTTGACGTTGGGCGCCATTTCCGGGGCCAACGCCGCCACCGAGGGTGGGGATGTTCTTGGCGCTTTCTTTAAAGGCGCGGCACAGGGCCTGGCCATAGGGATTGTGAAGGGCTTTGTGATGTATGAAGTTTACAAGATTGTTTACGAGGCCATGGGAGGGGATAGCAAAAAGAGCAATGCCCAGACCATTATTCAGCAAACCATGGCGTCGTTTGCCTCATCCGTTGCAGGAAGTATTGCCACAACAGCCATGGCGTATCTTGTGGACGCGCAAGCTCTGATTGGCGATGGCAACAAGAGCTTTGGCGAAGCCATGGCCGATGAGATGAAAAAAGCTTTTATAACAGGCGTCGGTAAAGCTTTGGGCGCTTTGATGCGCATTGCGGTGGGCGGTGATCCGGATTCTGTCATGTCCAAGGCCATGGGCATTGTGGGTGATTCTATTGGCTCCGGCATTATGAGCGCCATGATGGCGCCCAACTCTGATGTGAGCATGGGCGACGCCATATTAAGGGCGATTATTCAAGGCGCGATATCAGGCCTTATTGCCATAGCTGTCGGTTCGGCCATGGAAGCGGCCATTGGAAAAGACGACGGATCAAAAGCTTACAAATACAAGCGAGCCCAGGCTGTCATGTTTGGCATGGGGCTGGCCATGCTGGGCGGCGCTATTGTGGCCGCGGCGTTAAATGATTCCGGCGGCGCTGCCGGCGGGTTTACAGAAGATTACAGCACGGCGGCAGGGATGCACTCCGGCGATATGTATATGACCGTGACCCCCACGAATATCTCTTTTAACGGTGGCAGCGGCTTAAGCGAGTATGTGGATCATTTGGCGGGATGGGGAGGCTTTTCTGTTGAGCAGATGTATGGGAGTGCTGTTGCACGCGACAAGGCCATGGCCGCTTATATTCAGGGCGGGGATACCGAAGAAATGGCCAAAATGCGCTGGCTCGTCGGGATTGAAGACCGCGTGTGGAACGCGCGCATTGATTACCAGTCTTCCCTTTATGAAAGTATGATCAACCGCGTTATTGCCAATTCCATTGGCCGGCTGGCCTCAGCCGCGATTGGCCGCGAAAACGCGGTTAACATGGGGCTTGACCCGCGCGCCCTTCCGCAAGGCGGAGGGCAGGGCATGGGTGGCGGCGGCGGTGACAATAGCGGTGGCGGCGGTGATGAGGGTGGTGGCATGGGCGGTGGCGGTATGGGTGGCGGCGGTGATGAAGGCGGCGGCATGGGCGGCGGTGGTATGGGCGGCGGGTATGGTGACGAAGGTGGCGGTATGGGCGGCGGCACAGGTGGTTCCTCTGAACAAGGTAACAGTCAGGGCAGTATGGGCAGTGATAATGGCGGGCCGTATGCGCCAGAACCCGGCTCTCAGCAGCCGACAGAAACTCCTCAAGGATCAAGCGGCGCCCAGCAGCAGCCTGCAGCAGGTTCAAGCACTGGCGGAACGTATCCATCATCGGGTTCGAGCGGCAATAGTGGTGATTATGGCCCTTCCACTTATGTTGAAGGCGCTGCCAGCAATAACGCGCAAAGCAGCGGCAGCAGCAGCGGTAGTAGCGACACCATGAATTACGGCTTTGGCAACAACAATGATTATAACTGGCTTACCGGCGGAAATAATACTGGCGCTTCAAACAGCGGCAATAACGGCTATGGCGCTTGGAACGGGTATAGTGGTTCGAATGGTTATGGCGCTTCGAATGGCTACGGCGGCAATAAGGGCTCTTCCGGCAACTACGTTGATGATCTTTTTTCCTATGGCTATGGCGGCAATGACATGGGGTATGGTGGCAATAACAATAATATGAATTATGGCTACCAGCCCAACTGGAACCCAAACTCAGGCAGCTATTTTCAGAATTTTAATACGAATATCGACTCCGCCGCTGGCATGGGGATTTTAAACCCTGCTGCCGGCGCGCTTAATAATGGACAAGGCGATTATAACGGTTACGGGACATCGCCCTATTACGGCGCTCCAACAGAAAGCCCTGACGGGTCCAAGGTTCAAAATTATTTTAATGACGTCAAAGAGTCGCAGGAGAATCAATCTTCTAATGAAAAGCAAGCGAATTCAACAGCGTCCAGCGGGTCGTCTTATTCTGCCTGGGGCCAGGCGATTGGCTCGGTTTTACCCGCCGGACTCGGCTCGCTTGTCAGTGCGGCAGGTGTCATTGCCGATCAAGTGTCAGCAACCAGCGGAACAGATGCCGCGTCCATACAGTACAGGCAAAATTTGGCGCAGGCTTCAGCAGGATTGATTCCGTTGAGCAATGAGCAGGCTGCTTATTTGCAAGGCAAGGGGCAGGACCTTTCTTATGTTGAACGGCCGTGGTTCAGCTCTAACCTTGGGCTTTCCGAGGCTAATCAGGGCGCGAATTACGGATGGACCATGTCGGGTTATTTAACAAACGATGTTCTTCATCCTTGGGCTGATAAAACAGCAATTGCCCAATTAAACCAAGGATTGGTCGGCCTGTCTCCTGCGGGACGGACTGAGTATATTGAACAGAATAAAGATGCTTACATTAAGGCCGGTGCGATTTCCATTTATAACGGCAATGCCGAAACCATGGTGGATAATGCCGTTAAACAGGGCGATGCCGCGAATTTTTATTACAAGAATTATACCGGCACTCAGGCCGGGTTGCAAACGGGTTACCAGACCAATACCTTCACAGGGTTAACGGATTGGAACAATGCCCAAAATAATGTAGCGGCCTGGCAGAACCAGCTCCCCGCAGGAGTTTCTTATGTCGGTCCCAATTATAAGCCTGACGGCGAGGTTGCTCCGGTACAGAAATTTTTTGATTATTCCGGTGGGATCACTGCCGAAATAAAAAATCCTTTGTTCACTTCTCAAGTGCAGGGAACAGGTTCCGGGCTGGGGATGCAGCTGGCTGGCGGCCAGACAGAATTTGCGCCGTTTGATTCGTTCCATAAAGCTTCAGGAAACATTTCAAGCCAGCTTGCCGGCGGTACAGAGACGCTTCAGTCCACGATTAATGGCGCAGGCATCAGGTATGATGCGGCAGGCAAAGGTTATTTTGGTGTTACGGGCCAGGGCGGGATTTATGATGCTTTTCCGGGAATGAAAATGCCGGCCATGGGCGGTAACGGCGCCAATGGAGCTAACGGCGGAAATCCTTTCGCAGGGGTTACCGGATCCAATGCCAATTACACGATTGATATTTTCAAGAATGCCAATGGTAGTGAATATGCCAAACTTAACGGTAAGACCGAAATGATGCTGCCAGGCTTTGATCTTAACAAGGCGGCAGAACACGGATACTCTTACCAGGGCTCGGCCGTAGCCAACAACTTTGCAACCGGGGCATCAGCACAATTCGGCTCAACCATTACGCCGAGCAATCCGATTCATCTTTTTAATACCAATAATTCTTTCTGGGGCAATGGCGTTTATTTTGGCCCGCAGAATTCGCTGATACCCCTTAATTCAGCCCAGAATTTTAATGAAAAAGGCCTGCCCACGTATTTCAATACTTTGCAGGTCAACAATCAGGCCAATCCTGAAGGGCTGGCGCGTTCGTTCCAGTTTAACCGCGGGTTTGACGGGACAACCGGCAAGATGGGCGGGTTAACGTATTCAGGCACATCAATGCAGAGCGGCTGGCAGTTTAACAAGGATTTTACTCCGGTGAGCCAGGCGCTCCAGATGACAACGTTTGACAGCCAAAAGATGATAGCTCCGGTTAAAACCGATGCTTTCACGTCAAACTATACCAATGTTTTTGCCAATGCCGGCCAGAAGGTTTTGTATTCCTCCGAGACTGTGAATTTAGGGGGCGGCCCTGGCGCCGGCGCACAAAATCTTGGTGGCAAGTTTGAAACAGCGCAGGTGAGAGACCATGTGTATCTTTCAACAGCTATTGGCGAGGGCGCATCTCACATTGCCAATTTGAATATTCCTGAAAAAATTGCGACAACCCAGCAGCTTGACCAGAATTTCTCAGCGTCCTTCTCGCCGATGTATAACAATGCCAGGCATACATTTGAACCGTTCCAGGGAAATAATTTTGTAAATTTTGTTTCCGGCGTTCAGCGCAATGAAAAAGGAGAGATAACAGGAGAAATTATCGCGGCCATTAATCACAAGGATGTTTTCCTTAATGGCAAGACAGTGGATCTTGATAAAAACGGTTTTGCCACAACTGACGGTATTCAGTCTGGCTGGTCAAATATCAATGCCAAAGCATCTTATTTAAAAGACCTTACAGGCAGAAACATGGCGGTTTCGGGTGAGGCCATGCTTTCGGGTGTTAATTTCCGTGTTGAGAATGGCGGAACAAAATGGGATAGCTTTAACGTTAAGGGCCTCAATTTCGGCGGGGTAAATGTTCCTATAAAAAATTCCAGTGTTGATACTTTTGGAAATGGCAAGCCGGTCATCGAGTTTGATGGCAACAATCCGTTGGTTTTGGCCCAACTGGGTTCCGGAGTGAGAAATCCCGGGGCCGCTGGCGGGCCATCAGCCGGAACAGCTACGGCGCCTTATCGTCCGGAGATGAATTTAACTAATCAAAATGGCGTCACTTATGCCAATGGCCTGCAGAGGACAGAGTTTGGGCTCGCCAACCTTAACTCGCCCAATGCAACCTTGTCCGGCGATTTTCGTAATGTGTCAGCGACAAATAACACCGGGAGTAAGTGGGTCACATTTGGTGTTCAATCCAATCCCAATGGAACATTTGATAATATCAGGCAGGCTGGCGGAGAGAAATTTACGTTTAACGAAGCCGGGGCGTTAACTGGCACGGCGTGGAGATCTCTTTCTAATAACACGACGGGATCTTCTGTTTCCGCGTTTCTTAAAGATCGTCCCGATGTTTCCCAGAGTTTTAAGTATCAATCTATTGAGTTTGATAAAAATAACCGCCTGGTTGAGGGAGGAACTGTTATGGCTTCTGACCGTTCCTATACAGACTCTTTAGGCGGAAAAGGCACGTTACAGGGGTTCTCAACAGATGAGCGCGGCGGAATGAAGGCGCTTGTTCAATCTTCAGATTTAACAGCAGGCAAGGGGTATAAGCTTAATCCTGTAGCAGTACAGGAAAATGGAACCCTCGCCACAGACATGATGATCGGCGGGAAAGCCTATAGCGCAGGCACGACAGTAACAACAGATATGGTAAAGGCGTATCTTAAGGATTTGTCTTCTGCGCCGCAAGGCGGACAGGGCTCAATAGATGTCTCCAAATTTTCACAGCTAACCCTAGCCAAGTCCGGGGACAGGCTTGTGAGTCAGGGCCAGGCCCAGTATAAGATCGACATGGACAGCAATTTGAATGCCACATCCACACAATATTATGGAGATACGCATTTAAATTATGGCGCCGGAGTAGACAAAGTGGCGATGTTTAATATTGTTGGCCGCGACGGAAAAACCATGCTGGCAGAGGAGGCCCTGCAGAAAACAAGTGATCAGGGCTTCTACCTTAATAAGGATCAGAATATCTTTACGCCTCAAGGCCAGGATTTCCATCAGTTCGGCATATCAGAAAGAGCGGCACTCCCGGGCCAGACATTTACTTCTATTCAAACAACAGAACGGGCCGACAATCAGGGAAAGATTCAGTACTCCCAGGAATTAACCAATTTGCGCATGGATGCCGGAAATAATGTTTTGGGCGTTGCCTATGACAAGGCAAAGCCCATGACAGATTCGTTTGCCCATACAGGGGAAATTCAAAATTGGGCCCTGAGTAATGGCGGCGTCAGGCTTGATGTGAAATCAGATAACGGCCTTATCGCCGGCAGAGGCGTGCGCGTGGATAATCCTTTGCCTAAAGTGGGAGATGTCCTGCAGTCTGATATGGACATCGCCGGGAATCCTTATAAAAAAGGAACTTCGATCACTCCGGCCATGCTTCAGGGTATGGCTCAGGAT
>JADFYI010000055.1 GCA_015233145.1 Candidatus Omnitrophota bacterium | reverse complement strand
AACAAGCCTTACGGCATTATTTTTGTGACAGGGCCGACGGGTTCTGGAAAAAGCACAACATTATATGCGGGCTTGTCTTCGGTGAACGCGGAAGATGTCAAGGTGATTACGGTCGAAGATCCCGTCGAGTATCAGCTGAAAGGGGTTTTACAGGTCCAGGCCAATCCTTCGATTGGCCTCACCTTTGCCGCAACCCTTCGTTCCATGCTGCGCCACGACCCGGATATCATCATGGTCGGCGAGGTGCGCGACAGTGATACAGCTCAGATTTCAGTGCAGGCCGCGCTGACCGGGCATCTGGTGCTTTCAACCCTTCACACCAATGATGCGGCCAGCGGCGTCACAAGGCTCCTGGATATGGGCATCGAACCGTATTTGATTTCATCGTCGGTAGAAGCCTTTATTGCCCAGCGGCTTGTGAGGCTCCTGTGCCCGGAGTGCAAGGCCGCGGCCGAGGTGGATGATGTGGTTTTAAAGGCCTTTGGATTGCCGGAAACGCTCCGTGGGACCACGATTTATCAGCCCCGCGGGTGCAAGGCCTGTCGCATGTCCGGTTATCATGGCCGGACCGCAATAGCAGAGTTTCTCATCATGGATGAGGAGTTGCGCGGTCTTGTTGTCCAGCGCAGAACCGCGGGAGAAATCAAATCTGCGGCTGTCCGAAAGGGTATGAAAACTTTACGCCAGCACGGTTGGGAACGGGTCAAATCCGGCCTGACATCAGCGGGAGAGGTTTTGCAGGCAACGCAGTGAAGGCGGTTTAAAAAATGGCGCAATTCAGTTACAAAGTCAAGGTTTCCCCGTCAGAAACTCAATCCGGGGTCATAGAGGCGGATACCCAGGAGGATGCGGTCACAAGGCTTTTGGCCAGAGGCTATACGCCGCTGGCTGTTTCTTTTGCCTCTCAAAGTGCGGAGTCGCCGGGTCCCGCCGCATCTTTGGGGGGAGTAAGGATTCCTCTTAAAGCGTTGTGTGATTTTTTTCGCCAGCTTGCTGACCTTGTGGACGCCGGGGGCCCTCTTTTGAAATGCCTGGATATTTTAAAAAAAAGCGTTTCTTCCGGGCCTTTGCGCGCTGTGATCGGCGAGATGAAGATTATTGTCCAGGGCGGTGAAAGCCTTTCTGCGGCCATGGCCAGGTACCCCAGGGCTTTTTCTGCGCTTCACGTCCAGATGGTGCGTTCCGCCGAGGCTTCGGGAAGCCTGCCGGTGGTCTTGGAGCGGCTCACAGAGTTGAGCGAGCAGGATTTAAAATTGCGTTCCAGAGTCTTGGGGAGCCTCATGTATCCGGGCATTGTTTTTGGCGTTGGGATTCTGACCGTGTTTGTGCTCTTAACGGTTGTGATGCCGAAGCTGACACTTTTTTTCGAAGATTTTGACGCTGAGCTTCCGTGGCCGACGCAGATGATGATCCAGGCGAGCAGTTTTATGGCATCGTATTGGTGGGCGGTGGCTCTCGTTGCGGCCGGCGCTTTTATTGCGGGGTATCGCGCGCTTCAATCGTCACGCGGCCGTCTTTTCTTTGATACCATGATTTTGAAAGTTTATATTTTAAAAGATTTTATCCGCCAGGTCGAAACGTCCCGCGCGGCCAATGCCCTTGCAACACTCCTGGAAGGCGGGGTGCCGATTGTCACGGCCCTGGCCATTGTGACGGATCTGATTTCCAATACTGTTATCCGTGAAGATATGGCGGATATTACCTCCGAGGTTAGGGCAGGCTCGAGCTTGAGCGCTGCCTTAAGAAAACGGGGCGGGTTTTGGCCTGAGGCGGCCGTGAGCATGATTTCCGTCGGAGAAGAGGGCGGGCGGCTTGAAAAGTCGCTTTACAAGCTGGCCGCGATGCTCGACCGTGAAACCAGTGATGCCGCAGGGGTTTTTACAACCCTTTTAGGCCCGGTTGTTTTGTTGTTTGTGGTGGGCATAGTGGGGGTCATGGTCCTTTCCGTGCTTTTGCCGTTATTCCAGATGAATATGCTGATCAAGTGACGTTAACAGGATGGAGGCTGTTATGAGAAAAATAAAAAAAGGGTTTACGCTTATCGAGATTATGCTCGTTGTGATCATTATCGGGGTTCTTGTGGCCATGGTTGCGCCCAATATTTCCGGCCGCAGTGAACAGGCCCGCGCGGTTGCGGCCCGAACCGACATTGAGGCTAATCTATCCACGGCGCTCGACTTGTTCCAGATGGATATCGGCCATTACCCGACAACAGCCCAGGGCTTACAGTCTTTGGTCACAGCCCCGACGGATGGGGATGCCGATAAATGGAAAGGCCCGTATTTAAAAAAGAAGCACAAAATCCCCAAAGACCCCTGGAACCATGAATATGTTTATAAGGCTCCGGGCGAGCACAACAAGGAATCTTACGACCTTTCGTCTCTGGGGGCTGATGGCACGGTGAGTGCGGATGACGTGGCCAATTGGGATACGGGTAAGCCATGAAGGCTTTTTCGCTCCTTGAACTTTTAATGGTGGTTGTTATTTTTTCTGTTGTGGCTGTGCTGTCTGTGCCGAATTTTAAAAACACTTATGCGGGGCTCACAACAGCGCGCGCAATGAATGATGTGGCTTATGCCATGCGCTATGCGGCCCGCCGGGCCGCTATTGAAGGCGCTTTTTTTAAGATGGTTTTTGCCGACAATGCGTTTGCTTTGTTCAAGGCCGCGGTGGATGACAACGGCAAACAGGCTGATTTCGTGCCTTTGACCGGAACCATGGGGCGCCGCATACTTTTACCGTCGGATATTAAGGTTTCGGATGCTCCCGCTCAAATGATTTTTTCCCCTGACGGGAGCATGGATAAAGTCAAAATAACGTTTGAGGGCGGGGGAAAGCACTATATTGTTTCAACCCAGGAGGCCCGCGGCCGTGTTTTTGTATCAGAAGAAAAACCTTAAGGGCTTTCTTTTATTGGAGGCGGTCATCAGTATCGGGATACTGGCCGTTGGTGTTGTGGCTGTGATGCAGTCTTTTGCGGCACAGCACAAAGGCGTGACGCTTCTAAAAGGCTATACCCAAAGGACGCTTTTTTTGTACAGTTCTCTGGGCGGACTTTTAAACGGCATTACGCCGCAAGGATTAATAGAACAAAATGCGTGGGATATTCAACTGCACAGCGACGCTTTGGGGGATGGGGAAACGAAATTAAAAAAGATTTCTCTTATAGCCCAGGAAAAAGGGAATACCGGCCGCACCATGACGGTTTGGACGTATGGAAATGCTGATGAAACAAAAAAGAACTAGGGATGGTTTCCAAGTTTTCCATCGAGAATCGGGGCCTGCCCCCTTCGGCACCCCGATATCGCACGGTTCCCGGCTTTCGAGCTACAAAGGTTTTTGCCCATGCGACTATCGGGGCCCCCGCCTCCGGGGTCACCCGATTCTCTCGATAAATTTGAGCATAATTTCTAGGGGTTTGTCTCCTGCGTACGGGTTTACGTTAATTGAAATGCTTTTGGGTGTGGCCATTTTCTCGCTTGTGGCCGTATTTCCTGACATACTCCTCCGCCGTAACCACAGACAAAACCCCCATTTCA
>JADFYI010000002.1:120310-186026 GCA_015233145.1 Candidatus Omnitrophota bacterium | reverse complement strand
TAGAGCATCTGACTACGGATCAGAAGGTTACAGGTTCGACTCCTGTCAGGCGCGCATTTTTTCTTTTTGGCCGCCATACTGCGGCCCAAAAGAAAAAAATGCCGTCCCAAGCTTTAAACCTGACTGGCCATGTAGCCAGGCAGGGTTTGTTGGGGCGCGCATTGATATACAGCCCTGTTCCGCCCTTAAAGCGGGGCAGGGCGATTTTATATGCTGAATCCAGATGATAACAAAATCCATGAAGCCCTGATGCGCGAGGCCTTGAAACAAGCCAAACGCGCCAAAGACGCTGATGAAGTGCCTGTGGGCGCAGTGATTGTTTGTGGCCGGGATATCATTGCCCGCGCGCATAATCAGATTGAAACCCTCAAAGACCCTACGGCGCATGCCGAGATGATTGCCATTACCCAGGCCACGAATTATCTCACCTCCAAGTGGTTGCAGGATTGTACGCTCTATGTTACAATCGAACCTTGTTCCATGTGCGCCGGGGCGCTTGTTCTTTCGCGAATTGATAAGGTATACTTTGGAGCGCCTGACCCCAAGACCGGGGCGTGCGGTTCGGTTGTCAATATTTTGCAGAATGAGAAATTGAATCATAAAGTTGAAGTCGAAGGCGGGGTATTGGCCGACGAGTGCAGCGCGATTATGAGCGATTTCTTTAAGAAGAAGCGGATGAAAAGTTAGTAAGATTTCTAAATTTTAGGCGAGACATCTGTCCACCGTCAGGCTGTTGGCCTGTCGATGTAAATAGATGTCTCCAAAAATGTCGGAATATTTTTACGGAACACCTATTTGCCCGTCAAGCTGTTGGCTTGTCGTGGCAAATAGGTGTCTCCAAAAAATTTGTAGAATTTTTTGGAGAGGTGCCAGAGTGGCCGATTGGAGCTTCCTGCTAAGAAGTTGACCTGGGAGACTGGGTCCGAGGGTTCAAATCCCTCCCTCTCCGTATTTTTTCGCCGTTGGCAAAAAAAAGAGCAATAGACCTTCCTCTTAAAAGGGAAGGTTTTTTTATGAAAAAGAATGGTCTTTTTAGAAAAATTCATTATGAAGTGGTGTAAAATAACAATCATAAATTTCAAAATAGTAAATAGCGGAGAGGCGGCACTATGGCGCAAGTTTCCAAAATGTTTTTTTGGTCGGGCATTATTTTAATTTTAATCATCGGCATCATTCATGTGATTGATGCGCCGGACAGTTTTCATGATGCCGCCTATAAAGGGTGGCTTTTTTATGGCAATGGCGCCGCGGCATTGGTATCTGCTGTTGGTATTTTTCGCAGGCACGCCTGGGGATGGTATTGGGGGCTGATGATTGCTGTGGGTGCATTTATGGGGTATGTGGCCAGCCGGACCGTAGGCTTGCCGTTCATCCCGGCCGAACCAGAGGCTTGGCTCGAGCCTTTGGGAATTACGTCTTTGATTGCAGAGGTTCTTTTTGTGGCGGTCTTTCTTGCTGGGGTGCCGTCAAGAAAAAAGACAGGCCTGTAATTGTTTTTCATTGCTTTATACTAATAATTGAAAGAATTGCTAGAATAAATTTATGGATAAAGAAAGTGTATTGTCTAAAGACTCAAAGGCCGGGATATTAGTAACTGATTTTGACGGCACCATGACGCGGTTTGATTTTTATGACCTTGTTTGTCAGGCGTTTCCTCAAATTGCCGGAGATTTCTGGCCGCGGTATGAACAAGGCGAATTGACCCATTTTGAAGCGCTACGGCTTATTTTTGGAGGGATACGGGCGAGTGAACACGATATTTTAGAAATTGTTAACAGCATGCAGATTGAACCTAAACTGGCAGATGCGGTTAAAGATCTTTCCGCAAAGGGCTGGTCTGTGGTTGTGGCCTCTGCCGGATGCGATTGGTATATCCGCCGGCTTTTGAAAAATAGCCACGTTGATATCACGGTACACGCGAACCCCGGCGAGTTTTCTTCTCAGAAAGGCCTTGTGATGCGTTTGCCCGAAGCCTCGCCTTTTTTCTCTGCGGATTTGGGCGTGAACAAGGTTTTTGTCGTTAAGGATGCGCTCCAAAGATCAGCCAAGGTGGCTTTTGCTGGCGATGGCCGGCCGGATTTGGCACCTGCGCTTTTGGTTTCCCCGGAGCGCCGTTTTGCCAAAAGCTGGCTTGCCAAGAAACTTCATGAGATTGGCGAAAGCTTTGTTCCCTTTGACCACTGGGATGAAGTTGCCCGGGCGCTTTTGAAAGAGGACAGGAATCCATGAGAAACACCTCCATTATTATTCCAACGCTGGTCCGCATTAAGCCCGGCGCTTTAGACCGCCTGGGAGTTTATGTGGAACGAAGCCGGTTGATGAGGGTTGTTCTTATTTTCAGCCAGGAACTTGATTCGGGGCTCGTGGAACGTGTGAAGCGTTCCCTCCGCACGCAAGGGGCGGATATCATCTCTGAGGTGGAAGTGTCTGCCTCAAGCTTTGAACGGGCCCAGGAAATTTTTCAGTCCATCCCGAAGAAAACTGACGTGATTATTGCTTTTGGCGGCGGAAAGGCTTTGGATGTGGCCAAGTATGTGGCTTTTTTAATGCAGCTGCCTTATATTGCGGTTCCCACAGCCCTTTCCAATGACGGTTTTTGCTCTCCGCAGTCCAGCCTGGATTTTCAGGGCCAAAAACACAGTTACCCTGCGGCCATGCCTTACGGTATTGTGATTGATACCGAGGTATGCCTTAAAGCCCCGCGGATACTCTGGCTCGCCGGAATCGGGGATTCTGTGGCGAAAATTACAGCCATTTACGACTGGAAGCTGGCATATAAAATCAAAGGAACCCAGGTGGATGATTTTGCAGCGCTTTTGTCGGATGCCACGGTTTTTCAGCTGATGGCTAAACCGGATCATGATCTCGAGGGTATCCGCCTTCTGGGAACTGCGCTCATGTTAAACGGGATCGCGATGGAAATCTGCGGGTCGTCGCGTCCGGCGAGCGGAAGCGAACATTTGATTTCCCATGCCCTTGACCTGGTGTGTGAAAAGCCGCGTTTGCATGGCCTGCAGGTCGGGGTTGCGACCTATATGGTCAGCCAGTTGCAGGGCCGGGGCACGGAGAGGATTGCCGGGCTTTTTGACAGGACTGATTTCTGGAAGGCTGTTAAGGATGATCCTTTTGTGAAGGCAGAATGGATTGAGGCCTTTAAAATGGCTCCTACCATTAAGTCTGATTTTTATACGGTCCTTTCTGAAAAAGACCAGGTTCCTGATTTGGAGCGGATGATGGATACTGACTTGCGCTTAAAAGGTGTTTTTACAGATTAAACGGCTTGTTAAAAGTATTTTTTTCCGTTGTTGGTTTTAAGAAATTATAAGTTATAATTTAAAAAACATTCCTAAAGTGATGGTGGAAAAGTTATGTTTTATTTTGCTTATGGCTCTAACATGGACCATAACCAGATGCTTAAAGAACGGTGTCCCGGTGCGATATTTGTCGGCCCGGCGCGGTTGACTGGCTATTGGCTTGTGTTTGACGGTTATTCCACGCATTGGCGCGGGGCTGTGGCGAACATTTTGCCTTCCCGGGATGACGAGGTTTGGGGAGGGTTATTTGAAATTTCTGAAAGCCAGTTAAAAGTCCTAGATGGGTATGAAGGGTATCCCCGTTTTTATCAACGCCGCCAGGTTAATGTGGATTTAAGAGGCCGGAAGGATAAAATTCAGGCCTGGGTCTATACCCGTGAGCCTCATCCCGAGGGCGCGCCGTCTCACGAATACATTGCCGCCGTGATCAAGGGGGCCCATGATTGCCATTTGCCCCAGGACTATATTCGGGTTTCTTTTGAAATTAATTTAAAAGTTCCTCCCGCCGGGACATAAGGTTTGTGTTTTTTGGATATAATGATTGAAACGCTTTTTTTCTGATATTATAATCAACTACTTATATGCACCACGAAGAGATTAAAAAAACAGTCCTTGCCGCGCTTAAAGAAGATATCGGCGCAGGCGACATCACAACCACCCTGGTGGTCGGCTCTTCCCACAAGAGCAAGGGCGTTATTCTTACGCGAGAAGACGTGGTCTTGTGCGGGATGGCGTTTGCCCATGAGGTTTTTTCTTTGCTGGACCCTAAAATGGAGTTTATGGCTCATTTTAAAGACGGCGACAAGGTGAAAAAAGGCGCGTCATTGATTACCCTCAACGGGAAAACGCGCGCTATTTTAACCGGCGAGCGGGTGGCCTTGAATTTTTTAAGCTACTTGTCTGCGATTGCCACAAGAACGCATTTTTTTACGGAAGCTGTGAAGCCTTACCCGGTCAAGATTCTTGATACCCGTAAAACAACCCCGTGTGCCCGGCCTATTGAGCGTTACGCTGTGCGTTGCGGCGGGGGCGTCAATCACAGGTTTAATTTGCATGATATGGTCCTTTTAAAGGACAATCACCGGGTCATTTCACGCGAAAAGGAAAAATTATCAGAGACTGTCCGCAGGCTGCACATAAAGACCCATAAAAAGATTGAAATCGAAGTGGATCATTTGTGGGAACTGGAAGAGGTGTTAAAAGCCCATCCTGAAATGGTGCTTTTGGATAACATGACCCCGCTGGAACTGAAAAAAGCTGTGGTCATGACACGAAAATGCTGCCCGAACAAGCCGCCCCTTTTGGAGGCCTCAGGAGGCATTACGCTTGAGAACGTCAAGAAAATCGCGGCAACCGGGGTTGACCGGATTTCCGTCGGATCACTGACACATTCTCGCAAGGCCATTGATATGACACTGGAGCTGATGGGATGAGAGCCTTTTTTCTTTTTTTGATCCTTTTTTTCCTGGGAGCGCTGAACGCAGCGGCAGAGCCCCTGAAAGCAGGGGCAGACCCTGCAGCGTCATTGGCTTCGCCGCTTCCTGCGGTCGCAGACACGGGCCATGTTGCAGCCTCATTAACATCTCCCGGCGATTCGTTAGACAATATTTTTGACGACAGACTTTTGATTGACGGTTATTCGGCCAAGCTGTCAAACGCCCCGAAAGACATATTGCTCGCCATGATCAATGATGACAGCCTTTATCCTTACAAAAAAGCCGCTGCAATAAGGGTTTTTCGCGAAAGATTTGCCCCCCAGATGGTCCAAAGCGAGAGGGTGATCATCGAGCGGGTTCTTCTTCGCCAGATGGAAAGGGCCAGTTCTGTTTTTGTCCAGGTTGAGATCATGCATACCTTGGTCATTATGGACCGCTATCGTTATTTTGACGCCATGGTTCCGGCGCTTGTTCAAAAAATGGATCATTATGATGACACGGTCAGCGACCTGGCGGATAAGGCGCTCAACCATATTATTGAGGCCGGCAACCAGCGCACGCGTGAGGCCAGGATTGTTTTTAATACTTTGAGAAAGACGTTTTTTCTGGCGCGCAAGAAATTACAAAATGCTGATCCCAACGATTCTCGTCTTAAGAAAAAGATTCAGCTTTTGCGCTGGTCGGTCAAGATTCTGGGGACCGAGGAACTTAAAAATCTTCCCAAGGAAGTCATTAATCTCATGTGATCTGCAGGATGCAAGCGATGTCCAAAAAGAACCTGATGCTGTTATTCTTTTCTTTTTTTTTCCTGGCGGGTTGCAGCGTGTACCGGGTTGATTCCCAGGATACAACTTTGGATTTTTATCCTCCCAAAGAATCCTCCCAGACAGTTCCTTATCTGGAGAAAACGTCCAAGCCTTATGAGGTTATAGGCATTGTGACGGTCACGGCAGACCGTACGCGCCCGTTAGATGAGGTGATAACTCAAATGCGCAGTGAAGCCGCCATGCTCGGAGGGGATGCGGTTACAGACCTTTCGTCTCAGCCGTCAGCCCCTCAGAAGAAAAAAGACGATTTGCTGGCTAATGCCTATTTGCGGCTCATGTACAGCGCGAAAGTCATAGTTTTTAAATAGAGGAAAAATGTTCCTGATTTATTTTTTATTTATTGCCGCCGGGCTTTATTTTTTTAAAATTCTTTTTTTCAAGGCTTTGGAGAACGAAAGAAAGAAAAACCCTGCTTTTGACCCTTTTTTCAGAAAGCCTGCTCTTCAGCCTGTTGCCGAGCCTGCTGTGAAGCCATTGGCTAAAGATGCCCCGCCGGATCAGGCCGGCAAGTTCGAAGAAAAATACATTAAACTGGAACAGATGATGGAAGAAAAAAACCGCATCCTGGAGCGGTTAAAACACGACCTTGACGTTGAACGCGCTTGTCGGGCAGAGTTTGAAAATTTTAAAACAATTCTTCAACAGCAGATTCATGATTTAAAACAGCATAACAGGGCGTTAAAAGAAGATTTGCAAGGACTGCGCCAGAAAAACCTGGAGCTGACCAAAAAATATATTCCCAGCGGCTCGTTCTGGGATGAAGGGCAGGCTGTCATTCCCGCAAGCCCTGCTTCTGATGTGGAAAGCACGCTTTTTTTGCGTGATGTTTTGGAAAATTCAAATCAAAAAAACTTTTAAGGTAAAGGAGAAAGGTTAACATGAAAAACAGTATTGTGTCTTTGGCGGCTGTAATTTTAGCTTTTGTGTGCATTGCCCCCGCCAGGGCCCAGAAAGGAGAACCTGTGGGGGAAGTTAAGAATCCAGTGGCGGTCCTGGAAACAAATCGCGGGACTGTTGAGATCGAGCTTTTTACTGACAAAGCTCCAAAGACCTGTGAAAATTTTATAGGCCTTGTGAAAAAAGGATATTACGACGGTCTGATTTTTCACCGTGTGATCAAGTCTTTTATGATTCAGGGCGGCGACCCGACAGGCACTGGCCGCGGCGGGGCAAGCCTTTGGAACAAAGACTTTGAGGATGAATTTGCGCCCGGACTTTCCTTTGACAAGCCGGGGATTCTGGCCATGGCGAATCGCGGACCCAATACCAACGGCAGTCAGTTTTTTATTACTACAACCGCAACACCTTACTTGACCGGGAAACACACAATTTTTGGTGTTGTGACCAAAGGGTATGATGTTGTTCAGGCGATTGAGAACTCTAAAACAGGGCCTGGCGACCGCCCCGTGGAAGATCAGAAGATTGTAAAGGCGAGCATAAAATAAAAGTTTGAAGCGGATATTAAAAAGGGCCTCGTCTTTTGACGGGGCTCTTTTTTTAAGTGCGTAATTTATAGCCGATTTTGAATAAATAAACTGTCACGAACCCCAATATTGCGGCGAGAGTTACGGCAAGGCCTGCGCATAGCCAGATGTTTTGGTCAGAATATCCCACGATGGAATAACGTATCCCGCAGACAAGGTAATGAATGGGATTAAAATGGGAAAGGATCCGTAACGGCAGCGGTAAAAGAGAGAGCGGATGAAAAACTCCGCCTAAAATGACCATGGGAAAAATAATATAGACGTTCCAAAGGTTCAGCATCCCAAAATCTTCAGCCCAGAGGGCGGCGAGCATGCCGGCGCAGGAGAATATGGTTGATGTCATGATGATAAAATAAATCAGGAAGAACGGATGTTCAATCCCTTGCAGCATGAAGAATTGTGAAGCCGCAAAAACCCCCAGGCAAACCAAAGCGCCCCTGGCCAATCCTCCGGCCAAAAGCCCCAATACCATTTCCAGATAAGACAAGGGCGATAACAGAACTTCTTGAATGTTGTTATGCCATCTGCCGATAAAAAGGGATGCGGCCGTGTTTTCATAGGAGCTTGAAATAAGATGCATGGCCATGAGTCCGGGCACGATAAATTGGAGATAGGTGATCCCCGGGATGGTAAAAATGATCTGTCTTCCGATGGCTACGCCGAAGATGTAAATAAACAGGACCGAACTGATCCATGGCGGAAAAATGGTTTGAATGGAAACCGCGAGAAAACGCACGATTTCCCTTCTTGAAAGGGCTGTGACACCGATGGGGTTGGTGATGAGTTTAAGCATTATTCAATCCCTGTGACTTCTAAAAATACGTCCTGAAGCGATTTGTCCTGCAGGATATTTTCTTTGGAATCCATTTTGACAATGCGGCCGTGGTTGATGATGCCGATGGTTTTGCAGAGTTTTTCAGCCTCTTCCATATAGTGGGTGGTGAGAAAAATAGTTTTGCCTTCCTTGTTAAGTTTTGCCAGATGGTCCCAGATTAAAAATTTGAGCTCCAGGTCGCAGCCGGATGTCGGCTCATCAAGGATCAGGATTTCAGGGTCATGAATAAGGGCGCGGCATAACAACAGGCGTTTTTTCATCCCGCCGGAAAGGGCGCGGTATTTCAGGTCTTTTTTGTCTAGGAGCTGGAAGCGCTGCAGAAGGGTGGCGGCGCGTGATTTGGCCTCTTCCTTGGGGATGCCGAAATATCCGGCCTGATAAACAAGGAGCTGGGCAATGGAAAGGAAAGGGTCAAAGTTAAATTCCTGGGTGCATAGCCCGATCAGGCGGCGCGCGTCACGGTAATCGCGGGTCACGTCGTGCCCAAAAATTTTCACAGAGCCTGCGTTGTAGTTGGAAAGTCCTGTGATAATGTTAATGGTCGTCGTTTTTCCGGCGCCGTTGGGCCCCAGGAAACCGTAAAAGTCCCCGCGCTTGATCGTAAAGGAAATATTGTTTAATGCCTGCAGTTTCCCATAAAATTTGGAAAGATTGGAAATATGGATGGCATTATCGGAGTCGCGCATGAAAAGCCCTTCAATTGTTAAAGCATACTAATGCATGGTTTTTGTTTTTTCAATCATAAATTGATGCAGGCGATCACGGACCGCTTCAAAAGTTTCCATGGTCATAAGGTCATGGCGCAGCTTTGAAATGCCGGGCAGGCCTTTAAGATATCCGACATAATGTTTACGAAATGTCATAACCGGGTTGCGGCAGGATTTCTCGCGGCAGGAATGCGCCAGGTGCTCAATGCAAAGTTTTATTTTTTCCTCAACCGAAGGCTCAGGTAAAAACTGGCCGGTCGTAAGATAATGTTTGGCCTGTTGAAAAATCCAGGGGTTGGCCACAGCCCCGCGGCCGATCATAACGCCGTCACAGCCGGTTTCAAGCATGGCTTTGACATCCTGGGGCGAGTTAATGTCGCCGTTACCGATCAAGGGAATTGAGATGGCTTTTTTGATCCGTTCAAGCCACGACCAGTCGGCCAGGCCACGGTGGGCCTGGGAGCGTGTGCGGCAGTGGACCGTGAGCATTTTGGCTCCAGCCTGCTCAACCATTTTGGCAACATCCATAATGACAATAGAGTTTTGGTCCCAGCCCAGACGGGTTTTTACTGTGACTGGCAGTTTTGTCCCTGAGACAGTTGCTTTGACAAGTTTTTCGAACAAAGGAAGGTCTTTAAGGAGTCCTGCGCCTTCAGTCCTTGCAACGTGGTTTTTGACCCAGCAGCCGCAGTTGATATCAATAAAATCAGGCGCAAGGGTTTGGGCAAATGCCGCGGCTTCTTTTAAGGCGTCAGGCCTTGAGCCGAACAGTTGAATTCCGACGGGACGCTCCTCTTCGCAAATGGTAATTTTTTTAACAGCCCTGGGGATATTCCTGATCAGGGCTTCCGCGGCCGTAAATTCCGTGACTGTAACATCACAGCCAAGCCTTTTACAGACCAAGCGGAACGGCAGGTCTGTAATGTCTTCCATGGGGGCCAGAAAAAGAGGCTGAATAAGTTCATAGTTGGCGAGTTTCATGCCGGGAATTATAATCCAAGTTTTAGGAAAAGCAATACTTGAAAAAAGGCTCATGAATCTTATACTGTGTAGTCATTATGTCCAAGGTACACTTTTTTACATTGGGTTGCCGCTTAAATCAGTCTGAAACCGCTGTGCTGGAAGGGGTGTTTCGCGCCAGAGGTTTTCAGGTGGTGGGTAAAAATGATCCCGCAGATATTGTGGTCATTAATACCTGCACGGTCACGGCCGAGGGTGATTCCGATGCCAGGAAATTGGCGGCCAGGGTTCATCGTGAGCAGCCGCAGGCCTCCATTGCCGTTATTGGATGCCAGGCCCAGGTCCAGAAAGAAAAGCTTTTGTCCTGGCCAGGGGTTCGCTGGGTTGTTGGAACGGCCAAAAAGATGGAATTGTGCGATTTTGTGCAGAAAGATTTTTCTCAAAAAACGGCGATGGTCATTCCGCCTATTTCCCGGAAGCCTTTTTCGCTGCCGATCAGCTCAGCGGTGTCTTCCCGCACCAGGGCCAACCTTAAAATCCAGGATGGCTGCGATAATTTTTGCGCGTATTGTGAAATACCTTATGCCAGGGGCCGGGCACGGTCGCGGGAATTTGAAAACATTTTAGACGAAGCTGCGGCTCTGGTGAATCTGGGCCATAAGGAAATCGTGCTCACAGGCATTAATGTCGGGCTTTACCAGCACAAAAATAAGAATCTGATGGATGTGGTGAAAGCCCTCCATGATCTTTCCGGGCTTGAACGGATCAGAATTTCTTCGATTGAACATACAACGCTTCCCCTCAAGCTCGCGGAATTTATGGTTCCTCAAGGGAAGTTGTGCCGGTTCCTTCACATTCCTGTTCAAAGCGGGTCTGCGGATATTTTAGAAAAGATGGGGAGGCGTTATACCGTCAAAGAGTTTTTTAAGCTTACGCATTCCCTTCGCCGCAGGGTTCCCGGGCTTATGATCGGGACCGATGTTATTGTGGGGTTCCCAGGGGAAACAGACCGGCATTTTGAGGAAACGCGCCTTTTTCTGGAACGGTCTTCAGTGAATTATTGCCATGTTTTTTCTTATTCCCATCGTTATCGCGCACGCAGCCGCACGTTTAAAGGGGCGATCGCCGCAGACGTTATCAAGAAAAGAAGTGAAATCCTTCGAAACCTCAGCCTTCAAAAAAAGCGCATTTTCTTAGAAAGCTTGATTGGCTCCAGAGGAGGCGTTTTGATCGAAGAAAAGAAAGGTGATTATTGGGTTGGTCATACTGATAATTATGTTAAAATTAAAGTGTTTTCGAAAAGGAATTTAAAGAACAAAATGGTCTCTGTCAGGCTTCATAAGATCGACGGAGAAGCAATTCTAGGAACTGTGCTGGAATAGCTTATTTCTCATGGTACACAAGCGGCAAATACAAGAGCTTGTCCCGTTGCTTCATGCCATATCTTACGATGATGACCGTCAGCTGGATTTGTTTTTGACGCGCCTGAAAGATGTGGTTGAGGAGATTTTTGGCGCGCACAGCCAGTATATGACGTGCCTCAACGTGATTCGTTTTCGGCCGTCATCGCCATTGGCCTCTGTTGAAGACAATATCCGTTACTGGGCCAGGGCTAAAAAAGAGATGCGCGACCTTTTGTTTGTGATGCTGGATGACCACAGCCTTCGTTCTTTGGGCCACTATCGCCAGGAGGAGCTCTCTTCGCAATTTCCAGATGAACCGCCATCGTATGAACTCGAGAGCTCTTTTTCCGAAATTGTTTCAGCCCTTAAAAACAGGGTTCGGGTGGATTTTTCGAGAATGGAAAGCCCTTTGACAGTGCCTGAAGGCCGCATGCCGCCAGGACTTGTGCGTGTCAGGATCAATCTTAAGGACATGATGTGCATTCCCGGCGATGGCGGAGATCTTTTACCCAGGCATTTTAAGCCGCAAGTTTCCTCCAATGCCTTGAAACAGGTCTTTTTTCTGCCGGGGAACAATAAGGCAATGAATGATGATATTGCAGGGCATTTGACAACGATTGGCGCATCGATTGTTTGTGGCGAGACATTGTCTTTTTCCTCTCCCGCCATCCATGAGCAGGTTCTGCAGTGCTCTTTCCTTCAAATGGCTGTTGTTGTTTTAAGCGAAGAGTGCTGGACGCATTCTCGCCGGCAAGGCCAGTCTGTGGCTGTGCCGGGGCCGTCTTTGGCTACAAGCTTTGCTTTGGGGTATCTGCTGGGAAAGTTAGGCCGTGACCGGGTCGTGGCGATTTATAGTGATGGCCAGAGGTTCCAGCGCCCGACAGGATATTTTGAAGTTGTTTATATTGCGCATAATTCTTCGGGGCTCTGGAAGAAAGAATTGGCCGGAGTTTTAAAAGATGTGGCTGTTAATCCTTTTCATGAGAAGATTGCGAGGTGACAACGTATGAACTATCTTAATGAGCAAAATCTCTTCTTATTTTTACTGCAGTTTTTCATTCTTCTTTTTTTGGCCAGGGGACTGGGGGAGGTTTTTCGCTTCTGGAAACAGCCGGTTTTGACAGCAGAAATTTTAGTGGGGCTCATGATGGGGCCGACTATTTTGGGGAGGGTTTTTCCCCATCTTCAGGCTGCTATTTTTCCTCAAGATCCCACGCAGTTCAGCATGCTTGAAACCATTGGCTGGCTGGGCGTCTTTTTCCTTCTTCTCGAAACCGGGCTTGAGGTTGATTTTTCCTCAGCGTGGCGCCAGAGGGGGGATGCTTTGAGGATTGCGCTTATCGACGTTATTGCTCCATTTGTTTTATGCTTCCTTTTATGCCTGGCATTGCCGGATAAGTACCTCCCGGATCCGTCCAAAAGGCTTGTTTTTGCCGCTTTTATGGCCACGGCCATGTCGATCAGCGCCATGCCGGTGGCAGCCCGCGCATTGAATGAGCTTAAAGTTTTAAAAACAGATTTAGGGTTTCTTATTTTATCGGCGTTGTCTGTCAATGACATTATCGGCTGGCTGGTGTTTACGCTCGTATTTTCTTTCTTTACCCAGGCCATGCCTGATGTGTCAGGAATTTTGTTTTTGTTTTTGCTCATGATCCTTTTTTCTGTTTTTTGCATGACGCTTGGGCGGCGTTGGTCAGATGTGGTTGTGAAAAAGATTTCCGAGCGCCAGCTTCCGGAACCGGCGACATCGTTGACATTCATTTGCCTTTTAGGGCTTTTTTGCGGCGCCGTGACCCAGAGGCTGGGGATTCATGCCCTTTTCGGTTTCTTCCTGGCCGGAATCATGGCCGGAGGCGCCCGTTCTCTTTCGGAGCGTTCCCGCCAGATTATTTCACAAATGGTTTATGCGATTTTTGTCCCGATATTTTTTGTCAATATCGGCCTTAAACTTGATTTTATCCGGAATTTTGATTTCTTTATTGTTTTCTTTATTGCCGTGGTCGGCTTTTCAGCGCGTTTTCTGGGGGCCTGGATCGGCGTCAAATTCACAAGGGTTTCCCGTTCCAACCACCTGGCTGTGGCGGTTGCGCATACACCGGGCGGGGCTATGGAGATTGTCCTGGGGATTTTGGCTTTGGAGTTTGGCATCATTTCCGAACCTGTATTTATCGGCATTGTTTTGAGCGCTGTACTTTCGGCCATGGCTTTGGGGCCGCTGCTCAGTTATGCGATCAAGCGCCGCAAGGAAATCAGCATCCTGGAATACTTTTCACGCAGGGATATTATTGTTAACCTTAAAGCCCAGTCCCGCGATGCGGCTTTGCGTGAGCTTGCGGAGTTTGCCGGCCAGTATGATGATTTGCCTGATACAGGGTCGATTTTTACGTCGGTTCTTGAGCGCGAAAATGTTATCGGCACCGGGCTTGAAAATGGGGTTGCAGTTCCGCATGCCAGGCTTTCCAATATCCGCCGTGCGGTAATTCTTTTTGGCCGTTCCCAGGATGGCATTGAATGGAACTCGCCTGACGGGAAGCCCGCACGGTTCATATTTTTGATTTTGACTCCGCAGCGCGGCGCTGACGTCCAGGTGCAGATTCTTTCCCTGATTGCCAAGGCTATGTCAGAGGAGGATGTCCGCAGCGCCATTATGAAAGCTGCGGAAAGTCAGCAGATTTGGGATATCTTCCTGGAAAAGTTTTCTTCCAGGTTTATTGTTCATAAAAAAAAGAAATAGTTTTGAGGGAGTTTAAGTGACGTTGGATTTTCAAAAAAATATCCGCAGTTTTTTGACTGCTTTTTCTTTTCTTTTGATTCTGGGACCCTGGGCCCAGGGGCAACCGGAAAAAGAATTGTCTCCCATCACCAGCAACGACCGTATTCTGGTTTTGGCCCCTCATCCGGATGACGAGACCATTGGCGCCGGCGGGCTGATCCAGCAGGCCATCAAGGCCGGGGCCAAAGTCAAAGTTGTGCTCCTCACTTATGGGGAAAATAACGAGTTTGCTTTCATTGTTTATGAAAAAAGGATTGTTTTCCGCAAAAAAGAATTTTTGCGCCTGGGAGAAGTGCGCCGTGAGGAATCCCTGGCTGCCATGGAGTATTTGGGGCTGGATCCGGGTGATATTGTTTCTTTGGGATTCCCTGATTTTGGGACCATGGAAGTTTTGCTGAAATACTGGGGGAGCAGTGCCAAGCCTTTTAAGAGCATGCTTTCACGGGTCCGACAGGTTCCTTATGCCACGGCACTGTCTTTAAATGTCCCTTATGTGGGGGAAAGCGTACTCACGGATCTCGAGAAAGTTATTTTTGATTTTCGCCCCACAAGGGTTGTTGTTTCCCATCCTGCGGATGTCAACCGGGACCATCGCGCGCTTTATCTTTTTACCAGGATTGCCTTATGGGACCTTGAAGGGAAAATTCCTTCACCGGAAATCGACCCTTATATTATTCACGTTGTCGGCTGGCCAAAGCCGCGAGGGTATCATCCGGAGCTTGCGCTTGATGTCCCGCCAGACCTTAAAGAGAGCGAGATCGGATGGAAAAAACTTGATCTTTCCCGTGTGGAAGTTCAAAGAAAAAAGAATTCGATTGAATTGTACCAGTCGCAAATTAAATATGCGCCTAACTATCTTGTAACATTTGCCCGTAAGAATGAGGATTTTGGGGATTATTCTCCCATTCCATTAGCCAATCAGCTAGGAGATCAAGTCCAATGGACAGATGCCTCCAGCGTTATTCCCCAAACTTCTTTAAAAGAGCCTGCTCATTCAGACCAGATTTCTTCTTTGGAATATGCTTTGCAAAAAGACAAGCTTCTTGTCCGCCTGACTTTAAAGAGAGAAATTGACAAAGAACTGGGCGTCATGCTTTATTTGCTGCCCTATAGCAAGGCTACGCCGTTTTCCCAAATGCCTAAAGTGACTCTGAATTATCGGCTGGATGGTCTTATTATTCATGATAAATTGAAGAGGCTCCCCAGCAAGGAAGTGGAGTTTGAATCAAAAAACAAGACGCTTTTGTTCAAGATCCCGTTGTCTTTTCTTGGAAATCCTGACCGGATTTTAAGTTCCGCGAAGACGTCATTATATGATCTTGCACTGGATGAAACAGCCTGGCGTGTTTTAGCCCTCAGTTTTCAATAGAAATTATGTTTATGGCAAAGTTGGATTTATGGCCGCGTTTAAAAGCGGCGGCGGCAAGGCTTTTAAAGGAGAATGCGTCACCATTCGGGATTGCCCTGGGCTTTTCCGTGGGCGCTTTTGTGGTGATTTTGCCCCTTTACGGCTTTCATACTATTCTTGCGGTGATGCTGGCTTTTTTGATTCCGCGCGTCAACAAGGCTGCTGTTCTTTTGGGGACCAATGTTTCTTTGCCGCCCACGGTGCCGTTCATTACCTGGGCAGGTTATGACATCGGCCGCCGGATTCTTAATCCTTCGCTGCCATCGTTGTCACTGGATTATTTCCGCAATTTTCATTTTCAAAAATTAGGCGAATTTCTTGTGGTGCTTTTTACAGGCAGCTTTGTGCTGGCGCTTTTGACAGGCCTTTTTCTTTTTGTAACGATTTACGCCGGTATGACATTGTGGAAGGTGGGGAGGAAAAAGTTATGGGGCAGGAAATCCTGATTCGTTCTTATGCGGCCAGCGACCGTGAGGCTGTGCGGCGCATTGCGGTTGCAACGGCACTCATGGGCCGGCCAGCGAATCTTTTTTTAGAAGGCGATGAAATCCTTGCGGATCTGTTGACGCTTTATTTTACAGATTATGAGCCAGAGTCTTTATTTGTCGCAGAACGGTCCGGAGAAGTTGTCGGATATATTTCAGGGGCCAAAGATACGCATCCTATGGAGCGCGTTTTTGTTACAAAAATTTTAGGGCCGGTTTTCTGGCGGTCTATTGTTTCCGGGTTTTGGGGAAAGGCAAAAAATTGGGCTTTGCTGGGCCGTCTTTTTCTTTCTTTTGTGCGCGGCGAATTTTTTACTCCTGATTTTTATCAAAAATACCCGGCCACACTGCATATCAACCTTTCGGAAAACGCGCGCGCTTATGGCGCCGGGACCAGCCTTATTGAAACGTATCTTGCCTATTTGAAAAAAGCTGCGGTTCCTGGTGTCCGGATGGCTTCCATGTCTTTACGGGCAGAGGCCTTTTTTTGCAAGAATGGTTTTGAAATTTTATTTCAGTCGCCGCGCACATATTTTTCTCATGTCATGCCCGAGAAGGTTATATCAACTGTTTACGGGAAAAAACTATGATGGAAAAATTTTTAAAAGCACAAGGGGATGGGTTGAGGAATATCGTTTTGTTAGTCCTTTTGTCAGGGGCATTCTTTTTTGCCGGCAATAATGTCATGGACCTTACCAATCCCGATGAGGTCTTTTATGTCCAGACCGCAAGGGAAATGGTGCAGAAGGCTTCCTGGAACGTGCCTTATCTTTTTGACCAGCCCCAATTTGAAAAGCCCATCGGCGTTTACTGGTTTTTGCGGGTCAGTTTTCTTCTTTTCGGAGAAACAAATTTTTCCGCGCGTTTTTTTCCGGCTTTTTTTGCCGGCCTTGGCGTGCTTTTGGTTTACTGGATGGCATGCTTAGGATTTGGTGACCGGCGCAAGGCGTTTCTCTCGGCACTGATCCTCATGTCATCTGTTTTTTACATAGGAATGGGGCGCACGGTTTTTACGGATATGATTTTCTCGGTTTCAATGCTTTTTTCTCTGGCAGCATTTTTCTGGGCTTACCAGGTTCCTGCGAGGAAAACATGGGGAATTGTTCTCGCTTTTCTTTTTGCCGGGCTTGCTGTGCTTACAAAAGGGCCTTTGGGGTTGGTTTTGCCGGCGTTTGTTGTGGCTATTTTCCTTTTTTGCCGTAAGGAACTGCGTTTTTTATTATGCCCTGCGGTGTTGGCCGGGTTTCTTCTTTTTTGGGGTGTGGCTTTGCCCTGGTATGTTTTTGTGATTAAAAAATACGGCGTTTTTTTTACGCACGAATTTTTTTATAACGACCACTGGCGCCGCCTTATTATCGCGGAACATCGTTCGAATGATAAATTTTATTTTTACCCTTTGTCCATGCTGGGCTGCATGTTTCCCTGGACTTTTTTTATGGGCGCCGCTTTCGTTTGGTTTGCGTCCCGTCTAAAGAATAAAGAAAGCCTTCTGGCTGTTGAACAATTTTGTTTGATATGGATTGCTGTTGTTTTTGTGGTCTTTCAAATCGCCCATTCCAAGCTTGTGAGTTATATCCTCCCGCTTTTTCCTGCCATGGGCATTTTGGCCGGAGATTATATAGACACGTTCCTGCGCCATGAAAAAGGAAAAACTATCGGGCGGCTTTTTAAGGCTACAGGGATTTTCTTTTTTGTTATCCCTATAATTCTTCTCATCGGCCTTTGGAAGTATCCGGTTTATCTTCCTTCACCGGTCAAGGTTTTGGGCGTGGCCGCTTTTTATATTGTTTTATTTTCCACAGGGCTCTTTTTTCTTTTTAAGAAAAAGTATCGAGCGGGGGTGTATTTTCTGGCTGCACAGCCTCTTTTGATTCTCATGGTGGCCCTGGGTTCATATCAGCATTTCGGGGATTATGTTTCCAGTAAAAATGCTGCGCAGTATTTAGCCAAGAATTATTCAGTCAATAATATTGTTATTTGCTCCAAGATGTTTCTTCGCGGGGTCAGTCTGTATACGGATAAAAATGTTGCGGTCATCAATGCCAATGGCTCCAATTTTTTCAGCCCGCATCCTGTCGTGACTTTAAATGCCGAAGAAAAACTGAAAGATTTCTTAAGAAGTCAGGCCATTTCTTATGCTTTGGTTAACCGTACCTATTATAATGAAATCAAGCGAGTTGCTTTGGGTATGGGGCTTCAATGTGACTTGCTTAAGGTCATAGGGGATGAGTATATTGTCCGGGTCCAAGCCAAAGCGACGGGGCTGTGAGAAAAAGAAAAATTTTTTTAAAAAAGGTGAAACGGAAGTTTATTCGTAAAGGCCGGTTTGCTGTCTATATTTTAGAGTGCGCGGACGGCTCGTTCTACACAGGATATACCAATAATCTTAAAATTCGTTTGAAACTTCACGAGTCTGGGAAGGGTTCAAAATATGTCCGTGCCCGGCGGCCATTTTGCCTGGTTTATGCCAGAAAATTTTGCTATTATAAATCAGCATTTGCCGAAGAATGCCGGATCAAGAGGTTAACAAGAAAAGAAAAAGACATTTTGGTCTTGGGCCATGGAAAAGTGAATAGGAAGATAAAAAGGACAAGAAAATGAATATGCGATCAGTGTTTTTGATGATGCTTTTTTCTTTTGTGTTTACGAGCCCTCTTCGGGCAGATTCAGACACTTCGAGCCCTGCAATCGTAACTCCGGCCTGCGAAGTGACGGCCAGGGTTCTTCGCTCTTATTCCAGCGGGAAAGTGGATATTTTGGTCATGTCTGTCCTTGGGCAGGTGCGTGAAGGGGATCCGGTGCTTTATAAAGATTTCTCATGCAATACGGAATATGACGCCTCCACACAGGCCAATGTGGAGATTTTAACTTCTCAAGCACCCAAACTTTTGGCTGGCCAAAGGATAAGGGCTTATATTTCCGGAAAGATTGATCAGGATCAAAAAGAAACAAAGGTTTTAGAGAATGCAAGGGTTTTGGACCGTCCGGCGCCTCCGGCATTATCTCATCATTGATTTGAAATGAGGAGGGGGCATGGCGTTAAGGGCATCATTTATAAAGGTTGCGGATAATACAGGCATCAACAATGTTGAGTGCCTGGCCCGGGAGATTTGGCCTGAGCATTTTTTGCCCATTATCGGCCCTGAGCAGGTTCAGTATATGCTGGCGCAGTTTCAATCAGCGGGTGCCATTAAAAAACAGATTGAAGACGGGGCGCTGTATTTTCTTGTTGTTTTTGAGAAGAATAATATCGGTTATTTATCAGTGGTTCCAGAGGGAAAAGGAGCTTCGCTTTTTTTAAGCAAATTGTATCTTTTGGCCCGTTACCGGGGACAGGGGTTTGGCCGTGAGATGCTTGGGTTTGTTGAAGACATGGCCCGATCAATGAATCTAAAGGCCTTGTCATTGAATGTGAATAAAAGAAACGCCGCGACAATTGACTTTTATGTAAGAATGGGGTTTGTTAAAGCGGCATCAGATATGAAGGATCTGGGTGGCGGATTTTGGGCCGATGACTGGTTAATGGAAAAACTGCTTTTGGAGAAGAAACTTTAAAATGCTTCTTTTGCGCCGGATTATATTTTATTGTCTTGTCGTGCTGTATTTTATCGTGTGCCCGGTCTTATTATTATTTGCCCTGGGGTATACCATCAACCCCCTGACTCGGGAGGTTGAGCAGACAGGGCTGATTCATTTGTCCACCATTCCTGCTGGCGCCAGCGTTTATTTGGAGCACAGCCGGTTTGTTCAAAAGACCCCGACGAATATCAACGAACTGCATCCCGGCCAGTATCATGTCACCCTGGATTTGCCGGGTTACAGGACATGGGGTAAACAGGTTGCAGTGAGCCCTGGAAAGGCAACAGCGTTTGACAAGATCCTTTTGATTCCTAAAGATTTGTCCCCTTCGATTTTTATGGCAGGAACATTCCGGCAATTAAGGCCGCTCACGGGCACGGATTTTATCCTTACGGCCCAGGATGTTAATCTGGGAAGTTTTCAATTGCACAACTGGAAAACAAATAAACATTTTCCTCTCGCGGATCACTCATCGGCATGGTACGGGTTTCCGGTTTTGTCAGTCTTTCATGAGGATGACAGCAAGGTCTTTATTCTCTATGGCGGCGGGCTGTGGGAAAGAAAATACCTTTTTGTGGATATGAAAGGGGACGTTCCGGTTATTTCGGATATCACAAAATTATTTTCCAAAGATCCGTTGTTAATAAAGTGGGATCCCGCGAGCAGCAATGACCTTTTCCCTGTTTATGCCAATTATATCGACCGCATTGATGTCGGGACTTCTGCTTTTTATCCCAGATACCTGGAAGACGTCAAAGGCTGCGGGTTTCACAACAATAAAATATTTCTTGTCTCCAACGAAAATGTTTTTACCAAGTATGACCATGAAAAAACCAAGCCGGAATCTTTCCTGGAAAACAAGCGCATGGATACCTCGGCGTTGGGGAAAAATGTTTTCTTCAATATTATGATTTATCCGGATGATCTTGTTTTTCTCCAGGGGGAAGATGGTCGGCTGATCACGAATTCTGCCCCCTATCAGCTGATGGACAAGGGTGTCCTGGGGATTAAGTATCATGAACGCTCAAAATCTCTTCTGGTATGGACAGCCGGAGCCGTGTTTTCGGCCAAATTTGTAGCTGGTCAGAGCGGCATCAAGGAATGGAAGTTCCGGCAGGTTTACCAGGGGGGCGAAGACATTAAACAGTGCTTTTGGGCGTTGGACGCTTCCTATGTGATTGTGAATGACAATGACAAAATTTATGTCTTTGAAACAGAGCCGGTCAGCGGATTTCACGGGGAAGCGCTTGTTTCCGTGAAGAAAGGATCGTTGATTTTTTATAGCAATGAGACGGGGTGTGTTTATTTTCTGGATGAGGCAGGGCAGTTTAGGAAAATTCAGCTGATCCCCAAGGAAAATATAGTCGAGCAATTGTTAAACAAGGATGAATGATACGGATGAAATTTAATTATTCGCGTAACAATCTTTCTGAGAAAGAGAACAGGCTTGAGCGTTTTCTGGAAATTCTCCCTGGTGCTATTTCCTGGTTTATTATTCTGGGTATGACAGTCCTTTCTGTTGTGAAGCCCTTTATTGCCGCCGGAATTATGGTGGCCTTTGTTTTATACTGGGTTTTCAGGCTTGTTTATATCAATTTTTTTCTGGCTGTTTCTTATGCCCGCCTTTCTGTCGAGAAAAACACCGACTGGATGAAGTTCATCGCTTTAGTTGATCGTTTTCGTGAGGCTGAAAACGCCCTGGAACCTTTTTTATCATCCGAGGGCCTGCGTTCAGGGTTCGCTGCCATGATCCGCCGAAGGCAGCTTGCGGCCCTTAAGGCCAGCGGGTCTCTTCCTCCACGGTCAACCGACATTTATCATTTGGTGATTTTGCCTGTGTCCAAAGAGACTCGCCAGGTCATAGAGCCGAGCGTAAAAAGCATTGCCAGCGGCATCTATCCTGCAAAAAGGGTTTTGCTCCTGATTGCCCTTGAAGAGCACTCTTCCCAGGAAGTGAAAGATGATGTTTACGCGATCCAAAAGAAATTTCAGACAAATTTTATGGATTTTATTGTCGCTGAGCATCCTTGTGACATCCCGGGTGAGGCAAAGGTGAAGGGGGCCAATGCCACTTTTGCAGGCAGAAAGGCCGCTGTTTATTTTCGTGAAAAGGGCTTTGATTACAACAATGTTATTGTTTCTTGTTTTGACGCGGATACCGTGGCTCATGCCGAATACCTGGCTTGCCTGACCTATTATTTTATGATAACGCCGAATCGAACCAGGGCAAGCTTCCAGCCCATCCCGGTTTACTATAATAATCTTTGGGAAGTGCCGAGTTTTGCCAGGATTATTGATATCGGCACGTCATTTTTTCAGCTTGTTGAGGCTACCAATACGGAGAAGCTTGTCACGTTTTCAAGCCACAGCATGAGTTTTCAGGCCCTGGTTGAGGTTGGATATTGGCCGGTGGACATGATTTCAGATGATTCCGCCATATTCTGGAAATCGTTTATCCATTATGACGGCCATTATCAGGTCGTTCCTATTTATGTGACAGTTTCCATGGACATTGCCAGCGGTAAAAATGCATGGCAGACGTTTCTTAATATTTACAAACAAAAACGCCGTTGGGCCTGGGGGGTTGAAAATCTTCCGATTGTCATCAGGGCCTTTTTACAAGCCAAAGAAATTTCGTTTTATAAGAAATTGATGTTTGCCATCAGATTATTTGACGGGTTTATATCGTGGGCCACATGGTCTTTTTTATTGGTCTTTATCACATGGCTTCCCACGATTTTTGCCGGCAGGGAGTTTGCCACCACAACCATGTATTATATGGCGCCGCGTATTAAAGGCATTATATTTGACCTTTCTCTGGTGGGGTTATTGGCCTGTATGGTGATCAGTTTTTCTTTATTATCCACAAGCACGACAGAGCAGCGTTTTTCCCAGAAAATCCTCCATGTTTTTGATTGGCTGGCCATACCGGTTGTTATTCTGGTTTTTAGCGCTATTCCGGCTCTGGACGCTCAAACACGCCTTATGCTGGGCCGGTATATGGAATTCAAAGTGACAGAAAAATACAGAAATAGTCTCTCGCGTTGACATTCTTTTCCTGCCATGTTACGATAATTCCTTCTTTTTATAATAATTAAAAATAATATATGAAAAAATATACTTCCATACTTAATGAGTTTCGGAATAAGCACGTCCTTGTGGTCGGAGATTTGATGCTCGACCAGTATATCAAGGGCAGTGTCAGCCGCATTTCGCCTGAGGCTCCGGTTCCGGTTGTGGTCCAGGAAGAGTCTTTTTTCACTCCTGGAGGTGCGGCGAATGTGGCCAACAATCTGAGCAGCCTTGAAGCCAAGGTCACCGTGGTCGGCCGAATTGGCCATGATCATGAAGGAGCAACTCTTAAGGAGGTTCTGGATCAGCGCAAGATCCGCACAGAAGGCATTTTTGCTGATAAAAGGGTACATACTATTTTAAAGACACGGATCATTGCCCATCGCCAGCAGGTGGTCCGCATTGACCGGGAAAAAATTGTAGATGACTCTGACGGGGCTTTTTATTGCAACACAGTCGCTCCTTTTATTCATAAACATTTTAACAGTTTCGATGCCGTGATTATTTCCGACTACGGAAAAGGCATTGTGCAGCCCGAGCTTTTGAATGATGTTGCCACCATGGCCGCAAGATCCGGGATTCCGGTTGTTGTTGACCCTAAGGTCGAGAATTTGAAATTTTATGGGCCCGTGACAGCCATCACTCCCAACCGTAAAGAAACCGAGAATGCCTTAAAAAGCCTTGAGCCAGAGACCCGCAAGGCTGTTTTGATTAAAACAACAACCCTTGACAGCCTTGATGCTGTGAAGAATGCTGGCCTGGGGCTTCTTAAATATCTTGGCATTGATTCTCTCCTGGTGACCCTGGGGGAGGATGGAATGTACCTTTTTGAAAGCGGGAAAGATCCTTTTCATATTCCGACACGCGCCAAAGAGGTGTTTGATGTTTCCGGCGCAGGGGACACCGTGATTTCTGTCTTTACCCTGGCCATGGCCGCAGGAGCAGGAAAAAGAGAGGCCGCTGACCTGGCCAACCACGCAGCTGGTATTGTGGTGGGGAAGGTTGGTGCCGCGGCTGTCACTCCGGATGAACTTATTGTGTCATTAAAGGAGAACTGATGGCATTAATCGGCGTTATTCCTGCCCGATGGGCTTCCACACGTTTTCCGGGTAAGATCCTTGCTGATATTGCGGGAAAGCCCATGCTGCAGCATGTTTGGGAAAGGGCCAAACAAGCCAAAACTTTGACAGATGTTATTATTGCCTGCGATGAGGAGCATGTCTTTGAAAAGGCAAAGTCATTTGGAGCGCACGCTGTTTTGACCCGCAAGGACCATGTTTCCGGTTCGGACAGGGTGGCGGAAGTGGCGCTTCAAACCGATGCCAAGGGGATTGTGAATATTCAAGGCGATGAGCCCTTGATTGAGCCAAAGCTTATTGATGACCTTGCGGATGCGCTTCAAAAAGAGATGGGCGCTGTGATGACAACCGCGATTAAGCGGATCCGGACAGCCGAAGAATTTAACAATTCGAATATCGTCAAGGTTGTTGTGGACCGGACATGGAACGCGCTTTACTTCTCTCGGGCGGCCATTCCTTTCCATCGTGATGGAAAAGTGGAAGACTATTCCCGTTGTTTCAGGCATCTGGGGATTTATGCTTATCGCCGGGATTTCTTGCTGGATTATTGTTCATGGCCAAAATCCTTTTTAGAGCAGGAGGAATCGCTGGAGCAATTGCGTGTCCTTGAAGCCGGCTACAAGATAAAAACGGTTTTAACGGATTATGAAACAATCGGTGTTGATACGCCTCAAGATTTAAAGAAAATAAACGATTACTTTCTTCGTCAGCAAGGAAAATAATGAAAACACGTGTTGTTAAAGTCAATGATGTTCTATTCGGCGGGAATAATCCTTTTGTTCTCATCGCAGGCCCGTGTGTCATTGAGAGCCGCAAAGCCACGGTTAAAATGGCGGCTGATTTGATAAAGATTGCCAGGCGTTTGAAAATTCCTTATGTCTTTAAGGTCAGCTACGATAAGGCTAATCGTACATCCGTTAATTCTTTTCGGGGGCCGGGGCTCAAGGCCGGGTTGGAAATCCTCAAAGAAATCAAAGAACGTTTTTCTGTCCCTGTCATAAGCGATGTGCATGATATTGCAGAAGTTGACCTTGCGGCAAAGGTTCTTGATATTATCCAGATTCCTGCGTTTCTTTGCCGTCAGACGAGCCTTGTTCAGGCCGCGGCGTTGACGGGGAAAGTGATTAATATCAAAAAAGGACAGTTTTTGGCGCCGTGGGATGTCAAAGCCATTGTGAAAAAGATTGAAGCGGTTCGCAACCATAAAATTCTTTTGACCGAGCGGGGCGTTTCTTTCGGGTATAACAACCTGGTTACGGATTTTCGCGCTTTCCAAATCATGCGTGAGACCGGGTATCCGGTTGTTTATGATGTGACCCACAGCGTGCAGCAGCCCGGCGGGCTTGGGGAGGCCACAGGGGGCAAGAGCGAGTTTGTTCCCCTTCTGGCGCGCGCAGGCGTGGCTGCAGGAGTGGATGCGGTTTTTATGGAAACGCATGTTAACCCCAAAAAAGCACTTTCCGACGGGCCTAATATGATTCCTTTAGGACAGCTGGAACCGCTTTTGAGGGACATGATAAAAATTGACAGGATTGTCAAATGCCATTAAAACGTGCCAAAGATGTTCTTGAGATTGAAGCCGCTGCCTTAAAATCTTTGATCAGCAGGCTCGATGATAATTTTAAGAAAGCTGTTTCCATTATCACAAAATGCAAAGGCCGTGTGGTTGTGGCTGGCATGGGGAAAACCGGAATTATCGGCCATAAGATTTCAGCCACATTGTCTTCCACGGGAACACCCAGCATTTTTATGCACAGTGCGGAAGCTGTGCATGGCGATTTGGGGCAGGTTGGCCGCGAGGATGTGGTGATTCTCATTTCCTCAAGCGGAGAAACCGAAGAGACTGTGAGGCTTCTTCCGAGCCTGAAAAAGATTGGTTGTAAAACCATTGCCATGACCGGAGACCTGAAATCATCCTTAGCCCGGTATTGCGACCTGGTTTTAAATGTCGGCGTTGATAAAGAAGGCTGCCCCCTGGGGCTGGCGCCTATGGCGTCTACCACAGCGACTTTGGCTATGGGTGATGCGTTGGCCGCATGTCTCATTGATCGTAAGAATTTTAAGCAGGAGGATTTTGCGTTTTTTCATCCTGGCGGAAGTTTGGGCCGAAGGCTGCTGTTGAAAGTGGAAGACGTTATGCGCAAGGGCAGGCATTTTGCCGTGGTTGCAACGACAACACCTGTCAAAGAAGTCCTTTTGGAAATTACAGCGGCGCGCTGCGGCTCGGCATGCATTGTGGATGCTAAAAAGAAATTTGTCGGTATTTTTACGGATGGTGACCTCCGCCGGCATTTGAAGGAAGATGAAGCGTTGTTGAACCGGGAGGTTAGCGAGGTTATGACCAAATCACCCTTGACCATTGATAAGGACCGGCTGGCGGTTGAGGCGTTTGAACTTCTTATTCAGAAGAAAGTTGACGAGCTTCCTGTGGTGGACTGTAAAAATCGTCTGGTGGGGCTTTTGGATGTCCAGGATTTACTGAAAGCAGGGCTTATCCGATGAGCGGATTAAAAAGATTAAAGAAAATCAAAGTTCTGGCCATGGATGTTGATGGTGTCATGACAGACGGCCGTATTGTTTATGACGGCGATGGGAAGGAACTCAAGTTTTTTGACGTGCGCGACGGTTATGGCATTGCGCGTATTCGTAAAGCAGGCCTTAAAACAGCGGTTATTTCTGCGCGCGGCTGCCGGGCTGTCAAGGCGCGTACGGATGACCTTAAGATCGACAAGGTTTATCTGGGCGTTTCTCCGAAGGTCACAGCCTATGGGGATATGCTTGAAAAATTTCATGTCAAAGATGATGAGGTGTGTTTTATAGGGGATGATTTGCCGGACTTTGAGATCCTTTCGCGTGTGGGTTTTGCTGTGGCTGTTTCTAATGCTGCACCGGAATTGAAAGGTGTGGCCCATTACGTTACCCGGTGTCATGGCGGGAGGGGTGCCGTGCGTGAGGTTGTTGAGAAAATCCTTAAAGCCCAGGGGAAGTGGACAATCAAATGAAGCTTTCTCTTTGTTTTTTTTCTATGCTTTTGTTGTGCGGGCTGGGTTTTGAGGTTTATGCCCAGGACGCTTCCACGGTTAAAGAAAAGTCTCCGCAGGGCGTCCCCCAGCAGATGGAGGGCTTTAACCTTTCAGGATATGCCGAGGGCGGTGAAAAGAGCTGGGATATCAAGGGAGATACCGCGGATATTAATGATAACAAAGTGGCTGTGAACAAGGTGAATGCCAATTCTTATGGCGATGAAGATACCAATCTTATGGCGGAAAAGGGCGTGATTGACAAAGCCACAGGAAACGTTCATCTGGAAAATAATGTTGTCATCACCTCGGAAAGCGGCGCGCAGATGAAAACCGACACCCTGGATTGGCAAAGAGGCAAGGATGTTGTGAAGACCGAGGATGTCGTGACGCTTGAAGATGAAACTATGAAGATCAAAGGCACGGGAATGGATGCGCATCCATCTTTAAAAGAGGCCACGCTTCACAGCGGTGTTACGGCAGATATCAAGTCCGAGACAAAAGATAAAAAGGGCGGCCGCATTCAAATTACATCCGACGGCCCCATGGAGATCGACCAGAACACCCAGACCGCTGTTTTTACGGATAATGTCATTGCTTTTGAGATTGCCACGGGCCGGAAGTTAAAGGCTGACCGTATGGATGTCCATTTCGACCAGAAAACAAGAAAAATCAAGGAAATTGTTTGTACAGGCCATGTTTCGGTTTTTCAGGGCAATAATATCACTCATTCTGAAAGTTTAATTTATAAGGCGGATGAGCAGCGCATGGTTTTAACCGGCAAGCCCAAGCTGATCCTTGACCCCGGTGACCGTACCAGTGCGGACGCTCTTAAATTCTAGGAAAAATTATGGACCTTTTGGAAGTCAAAGATTTGGTAAAAACGTACAACATGAGAAATGTTGTCAATGGACTCAGCCTTTCCGTGGGCCGTTCCGAGATCGTCGGGCTTTTGGGGCCCAATGGCGCGGGCAAGACCACGAGCTTTTATATGGCTGTCGGGATTGTCCATCCTGATTCCGGGAGCATCTATTTTGACCAGGAAGACATTACCAAGGTGCCTATTCATGACCGGTGCAAGCTGGGGATGGGGTATCTGGCCCAGGAGCCGTCGATTTTTCGTAAGCTGACTGTGGAAGAAAATATCATGGCAGTCCTGGAGACGTTGGATATCGGGCCGCGGGAGCGCCGTCGCCGCCTGGAATCTCTGTTGGAAGAGCTTAACATTGCGCATTTGGCCAAAAGCAAGGCTTATACGCTTTCAGGGGGAGAACGGAGGCGTTTGGAGATTACAAGGGCGCTTGTGACCAATCCTTCTTTTCTTTTGCTGGATGAACCTTTTTCCGGGATAGACCCCATTGTGGTTGCGGAAGCGCAAGAAATCATAAAAGAATTGAAAAACAGAGGTTTGGGGATATTATTAACAGACCATAATGTCCGGGAAACTTTATCCATCGTCGACAGGGCGTATTTGGTGGCTGAGGGAAGAATTTTGATTTCCGGCACAGCCCAGGACTTGATCAACGACCCCAAAGCGCGGAAAATATATTTGGGCGAAAAATTCACGATGTAAATTTTGGGGAAATTATTAGGTTTCCATACCCCAAAATTTACTCCAACAGCCCGAAGGGCTGGGGGTAGTTTTGGGATCAATAACACAAGACAACGACATAAAGGAGCGGTTATTATCATGAAGGTATCTGTAAAGAAAATTGACGCATTAAGACGGGAAATGCACTTTGAGGTCCCGAAAGACCGTGTGGCTAAAAAGCTTGACGAAGTTTTAAGTGAAATTACGAAGCATGCCAAGATTCCGGGTTTCCGCAAGGGCAAGGCTCCTAAAAATATGGTCCAGACCGCCCACAGCAGCGTGGCCCGCGAAGAGATGTTAAAAGGGCTTATTCCTGAAGTTTATCAGGAAGGGGTCAAGGGTGAGAATTTAGACCCGATTGATTTCCCAGCCATTGACCAGGTGGAACTGAATGAAGGAATTCTTAAATTCCGCGCCACTTTTGACGTTCGTCCGAAAGTTGAGATCAAGGACTATAAAGGGATTCCGGTCACGAAAAAGACGCCTGAAGTTTCCGATGAAGAGATCAACAAGACCATAGATTATTTTAAGAAAGGGCGCGGCCTTGATGACAAGGCAGAGCTTGATGACGCGTTTGCCAAAAGCATGGGATTCCCGACGCTTGAAGATTTCAAGAAAGCGCTTAAACGCAATCTTGAAATTGATAAAGAACGCCAAAACCGCCAGGAAATTGAAAACCAGCTGGTGGATGAATTATTTAAAAAAAGCAAGTTCGACGTGCCCCAGTCTCTGGTTGACCGTCAGCTTGAGGGCCGCCTTCAGGAATTCCACCGCAGGCTGAAAGCCTATGGCGCCAAGGATGAGGATATTGCCAAGAAAATAGAAGAGTCAAAGAAGGAGATCAGGGAGGCCGCAGAAAAAGACGTGAAAGTTTTCTTGCTCCTTCAAAAAATAGCGGAACTGGAAAACATTTCAGTTGAAAAAGGCGAGAATCTTGCTGTTAAGGTGATGGAGTTCCTTTTGAAAGAAGCTAAATGGGAGGAAAAATCATGACTCAACCTGTCCGGTCAACTTTAGTCCCGATGGTCATAGAAACCACGGGCCATGCGGAACGCGCGTATGATATTTATTCACGTTTGCTCAAGGACCGAATTATTTTTTTGGGAACAGCCATTGATGATGTCGTGGCCAACCTGGTGGTGGCGCAGTTATTGTTTTTGCAGTCGGAAGACCCTCAAAAAGATATCAGCCTTTACATCAATTCTCCGGGCGGATCTGTCACGGCAGGGCTCGCGATTTATGACACCATGCAGTTTGTCAAGCCTAAAGTGGCCACCTACTGCCTCGGGCAGGCCGCGAGCATGGGGGCTGTGCTTTTAACAGCCGGAGCCGCAGGGAAACGGTTTGCGCTTCCGAATGCCCGTATCATGATCCATCAGCCCTGGGGCGGGGCCGAAGGAACAGCCAGCGATATTTCCATTCAGGCCAGGGAAATCCTCAGGATGAAAGAGAATCTGACTGGCATTATTGCCAAGCATTCCCATCAGCCGATAGACAAGGTCATGAAAGATTCAGATCGTGATTTCTTTATGTCTGCGGTGGAGGCCAAAGATTACGGATTGGTAGATGGCGTTATAGAATCATTACCGGTTAAAGTTTAATTAAAAGTTTTCAGGAAGGAAAGGGATTTATCATGAAGAGGAATTTGTTATTAACCCCGGGCCCGTCAAAGGTTCCGGTTGAGCTTTGTGAAATTTTAGGAAAGCCGATTATCCATCACCGCACACCCCAGTTCCAGCAGGTTCTTAAGGAAGTGAACGATGGCCTTAAGAAAATTATCGGGACGTCGAGCGATGTTTACCTTCTGGCATCTTCCGGCACCGGCGCCATGGAAGCTGCAGTCTCAAACCTTCTTTCTCCCGGTGATAAAGCGATCACCGTTGAATACGGAAAATTCGGCGAACGCTGGACAGAGCTTGTGAAGGCTTATAAAGCGGTTCCCGTTGTTTTAAAAATTCAATGGGGCAAGGCTGTGACGGCTGAGGAAATCAAGGCAGCATTGGCCCAAAATCCTGATGCCAAGGCTGTGTTTTTGACGCAGTGCGAGACATCAACGTCCGTAACTCCTGATCTTCAGGCGATTGGTGCTGTCATGAAATCAGGCACAGCTGTTCTTGTTGCGGATTCTGTAAGCGCTTTGGGCACAGAACCCATGGCCATGGACGGGTGGGGTGTGGATGTGGTTTGCTCGGGTTCTCATAAGGGACTCATGCTTCCGCCGGGAGTCGGGATTGTGGCGGTGAGCGCAAAGGCGATTGCGATGATTGCCTCTTCCACCAACGTCCGTTATTATTTTGACCTCAGAAAATCCAAGAAAGCCCTGGCTGACATTGATACGCCGTTTACTCCGGCGATCGGGATTGTGATTGCCTTAAATGAAGCCATTAAAATGCTTTTGAGCGAGGGGCTTGATAAAAAACAGGAATATTATCTTAAAATGGCCAGGGCAGTGTGGGCCGCGGCCGAGGCTATGGGCCTTAAGGTTTATGCAGACCCCAAGTTCCGCTCAAGGGCACTGACCGCCATTGTGATCCCTGAGGCCTTGAACCCCAAGAAGATCGTCAAGACCATGCGCGATGTGCATGGCATTACGTTTGCCGGCGGCCAGGGTGAGCTTGATGGCAAGGTTGTCCGCATTGCCCATATGGGTGCTGTGGATGAGTATGATATTTTGACAGGGCTTTCCTGCCTGGAAAAAGTTCTTAAAGAAGCCGGGCATAAGTTTGAGTTGGGCGCAAGCCTTGCGGCAGCCCAGAAGGTGTTTAACAGTTAAAAGGAGTTTTTTGCGATGACAATGAAAGTGCTGGTCAGCGATAAACTGGCCGAAGAAGGTTTGAAAATATTGAAAGAAGGTAATGTGTTTGAGGTTGACACAAAATACGACCTTAAACCGGAGCAGCTGAAAGACATCATAAAAGATTATGATGCCCTGATTGTCCGCAGCGGCACGCAAGTGACGGAAGATATTATTAATGCGGCAACAAAGCTGAAAGTGATCGGGCGCGCCGGTGTTGGCCTGGACAATGTGGACCTTAAGGCTGCCACCAAGCGCGGCATCATTGCCATGAATACTCCCGGCGGCAACACCACCTCAACTGCTGAACATGCCTTTAGCCTGATCATGTCTTTGGCGCGTAATATTCCTCAGGCTCATGGAGCGCTCAAGAATGGCAAATGGGAACGCAGCAAATATGGCGGCGTTGAGCTTTATGGAAAAACTTTGGGTGTCATTGGGTTGGGCCGTATCGGATCAACCGTGGCCAAGTTTGCCCAGGGGTTTGGCATGACCATCAAAGCTTATGACCCGTTTTTGTCTGCTGAAATGGCTGCTAAACGTGGGATCAATATGGCGCCGCTGGAAGACCTTATTAAGAATTCCGATTTCATCACGGTTCATGTGCCCAAGACCGAGGAAACCAAGGGGATGATTGGTGAAAAAGAAATCGCAATGATGAAAAAAACCGTGCGCCTGATCAATTGCGCGCGCGGCGGTATTATTGATGAAGCGGCTCTGGCCAAAGCCCTTGAGACTAAGCGTATTGCAGGGGCGGCGTTAGACGTGTTTGACCAGGAGCCTCCACCGGCAGACTTAGGGGTTCTTAAGTTTGACAACTGCGTTGTGACGCCGCATTTGGGAGCGTCCACCGTGGAAGCTCAGGTGAACGTTGCCATTGAAATTGCCTATACCGTGCGCGATGCGCTTTTAGGGAAGGGCATCCGCAATGCCGCGAATTTTCCTTCTCTGGATGAGGAAACATATAAAATTCTTGAGCCTTATATTGACCTTGGCGATAAGCTGGGGAAATTTGCCGGACAGCTTGTTTCCGGCGGGCTTAAAACGATCAGGATTACTTATAACGGGCTTCTCACGAAATATAATGTGATGCCGGTTACCATGGCGATTTCCCATGGTGTTTTAAAGCCGATCCTGGTTGAAAATGTCAACGCCATTAATTCCTTGGACATTGCCAAAGAGCGCGGCATTGACATCCAGGAGATTCATTCCAGCAAGGAAGAAGAGTTTGTTAATTTTATCAAGCTTGAAATCGTGACAGATAAACAGACCCTTGAGGTGTGGGGCACGCTTTCGTCGAATAAAAAACCGCGCATTGTGAAGGTTGACAATGTTTATGTTGAGGCAGTCCCCTCAGGTAACATTCTTTTTATCCGTAATAATGATGTCCCCGGCATTGTGGGTGCGGTAGGGACGGTTCTGGGGGATGCCAAGATTAATATCGCGTATATTACTTTTGGCCGTGAAAAGGCTGGGGCCATGGCCGTGAGCGTTGTCAATGTCGATGGCCCTGTGTCTACAGGCGTCATTGACACGATCAAGGGCATCAAGGGCATCCAGTTTGTCAAAATGTTGAATGTTTGATGACGATCACAAGGAGAGCTGTTCATGGATGATCTCTGGGCTTTGGTCATGCCGGGAATTTTAGACGGGCTTAATCCTTGCCGGCTGGCGGTTTTGGGCTTGTTTGCTCTTTTTATGTTTTTGCCGTTTCCCCATGATAAAGCCAGGAACGGGTTTGCTTTTCATTTTCTGGTTTCTTATATTTTTTGTTCTTTGTTTTTGACGCTTATGGGGGATTTGAGCTTTTTTTCCACCCGGGGTTACGCGTTTTTTGCAAATATTTATTATATCTTTCTCGGCGTCATGTTCTTGATTTCAGGCGCAGTGTTTCTTTATGACTGGCATGGTTATGCGCATAAGAGCCTTCGCAGCCCTCTTGTTTTGAGGCTTATGGAAAAGGTTTCAGTGCATCCGCTGGTCATGTCTTTGCTTGTGGCCTGGGGATGCGCGATTTCTCTTCTGGCCAGCGTTGTTTGGCCGCCGAATTATACGGTCACGATCACGCTGAATAGTTTTGCTTATCCCGGGTTTAAGTGGTTTGTTTTTGGAAAGCTTTTGATTTATTCTGTGGCGAGTTCTCTTTGGATCGGGGCCGTATGGTTCGCGGCTTTTCAAATGATGCCTGGCCGTTTTTTGAACCGGTCTGTAGAGAAACAAAAAAGTTTTGCCTGTATTATCCTTGCGGCAGTGTTTTTGGGTTTGGGAATTGCGCTTGTTTATATTTTCGGGGGAAGGTTTTAACTGTTAACGGAGTTAAAGGAAATCCATGAATATTGTGGTTGTAGGCGCCCAGTGGGGTGATGAAGGAAAAGGGAAACTGATTGATATCCTTTCAAAAGACGTGGATATTACTGTGCGCTACCAGGGTGGGAGCAATGCGGGTCATACGGTGAGGGTCGGGGATGAACAGTATGTTTTTCACCTTCTTCCCTCCGCGATTCTGCGCAAGGGGAAAATTTGCGTCATTGGCAATGGCGTCGTGGTTGATCCCAAGGCCCTTTTGGAGGAGATGGACGGACTAAAAAGGCGCGGGATTGCGGTCACGCCGAAACAGCTTAAAATTGCGGTGAACAGCCATGTTGTGATGCCGTATCACCGCATCCTGGATGGCCTTCGTGAAAAGATGAGAGAACACAAGATCGGCACGACCGGCCGCGGTATCGGCCCTTGTTATGCTGATAAAGTAACCCGTTGCGGCATCCGCATGGTGGATCTTTTAAACCCCCGGGTTTTTCGCGCAAAGCTTCAGGATAACCTCCGCGAGAAGAACGAATATTTCAAGAAGGTTTTTAATCAAAAGGGTTTTCATTTTGACGAGATTTACAGCGAGTATATGACGTATGCCAGAAGGCTTAGGGCTTATGTTTGTGATACCGCCCTTTTTGTGAATGAAGAAATTTCCAAAAAGAAATCAGTGCTTTTCGAAGGCGCCCAGGGTGCGTTTCTGGATATTGACTTCGGGACATACCCGTATGTGACATCGTCCAATACTACGGTTGGCGGTGCGCCGAGCGGCAGCGGGGTTGCTGTGACCAGTATTGACAAGGTGATTGCTGCGGTCAAGGCGTATACCACGCGTGTCGGCGAAGGCCCTTTCCCAACGGAATTTGACCCCAAGATGGATGAAGAAATCCGCGCCAAGGGAAAAGAATTCGGCGCGACCACAGGGAGGGCGCGCCGCTGCGGATGGTTTGACAGTGTCTTGGTGCGTTATGCCGCTGTGACCGGCGGATTTGACGAACTGGCCATCATGAAACTGGATGTCCTGGATGAATTAAAAACCATAAAGCTTTGTTCTGCCTATAAGTATAAGGGGAAGATATTAAAAGATTTTTCTCATGATTATGAGGTTATCTGCCGGGCAAAGCCTGTTTACATTGAAATGCCGGGTTGGCAAAAGCCCATTAATGCTGTGCGCGAATTCAGGAAACTTCCACCCCAGGCTCGCGCCTATGTGGAGCGCATGGAAGAACTTGTGGGAGTTCCGATCAAATATATTTCCATCGGCTCTGAGCGCGACGAAATTATTGTCCGTTAATGACGGAGAGAAGCCTGTTATCCCTTGACTTTGAAAAACGTCCATGATAATTTGAGGCATTGAAAAAGGAGGCGAAGATGTCCAGGGGTGTGTTCAATTTTCTGATTATTTTCTCGACGGTAATTCTTGCCATATCTTTTTCGGGCTGCACTGTTATTTTTCAGAAAGGCCGCAGGGTGGATGTGGAAAAAATATCGCGCCTGAAAAACGAACTTTCTGAGCTCGAGCGCGCCAAAAAAGAGCTGGAAGACCGCCTTTCCAAGGAAATTTCAGACAAAGAGGTCAAGGTTGAAATGCTCGAAAAGGGGCTTGTTATTACCTTTGTGGCCGAGGTCCTTTTTGATTCAGGCAAGGCTGATCTTAAGGATGATTCTTTGCAGAAGCTTGAGAAAGTCTCTTCTGTTTTAAAGACAACGGTTGTTGATCTCAATGTCGGTGTTGAGGGGCATACGGATAATGAACCGATTAAGCATTCCAGCTGGAAAAGCAACTGGGAGCTTTCTTCTGCGCGGGCTTTGAGCGTTCTTCATTATTTGATTGAGAAAGATGTCGCGCCTGAGCGTTTGGCTGCAACCGGGTATGGCGAGTACCACCCGATGGCGTCGAATGACTCCAAAGAAGGCCGCCAGAAAAATCGTCGGGTTGAGATTGTTATTCTTCCCAAGGCTGCCAAGCAGCCGGCTGAGGAGATGGAGAAATAGGTTAGGGAGTTTGTTGTGAAAAACTTTATATTGTTTCTTGTTTTGCTCGTTGCGGCTGTGAGCGTTTTACTTTTGATCAAGTTTAATAAAGAGAATTCCGAGGTCACCAAGAGCCTTGACCAGGAGCGTTACAGCCGCATGAGCGCGGAAGAGGAACTTCAAAAGAGCGATTACCGGATCAAAAAGCTCGAGGCGGATTTGCAGACAACCCAGGTCAAGCTTGCCAAGATGCAGGAATCGCTTGATAAGGAAAAAGAAGTCAATCAAGAGGTCAAGACCCAGCTCGAAGAGGTGGGGCATACCAAAGAGAGCCTCCAAAAGTATCTTGATGAGGCCCTTAAGCGCAAGGCTGACCTTGAGCGCATGAAAAAGGATGCTGAGGCCCGCGTCCTTGCGGCCCAGGCCCAGCTGGAAGAGGCCAATGCCAAGGCTGCGCGAGAAGAGGCCCTGAGGGAAGCGCAGGCGTCGGCGGCCGCCACGAATGCAGCAGCGGCATCGAAGTAGTTCCATAGCACTGAGTTCTTAGCGTTGTCGGATGGCGAAAAGTGTTTGTGAACGGTGTCATGGGGGATATCATGTATCCCCTTCTTTTATTTAGGGGATAAGGGGTTTTAAGTTGTGGAAATAACAGAATCAGCACAAAATAACATTCCCGCTCATGTCGCCATTATTATGGATGGCAATGGCCGCTGGGCCAGGGAACGGGGCTTGCCGCGGACACAAGGCCATATTGAAGGCGTTAAACGTGTTGATGAAATCGTGGAAGTCGCAAAGAATTTCGGGGTCAAGATCCTGACGCTTTTTACATTTTCAACCGAGAACTGGAACCGCCCGGAGACAGAAGTTTCGCTTCTGATGCAAACCCTTGTTTCAGCCTTGGAAATGAAGCTAAAGAAGCTGCATGACAATAATGTGCGTTTTTGTGTTTCAGGCCGGCGTCAGGGCGCGCCGCGCAAGGTTTTGGAAACTTTTGACAGGGTGGCGGAATATACCAGAAATAATGACGGCCTTGTTTTGAATATTGCCTTTAATTACGGCGGGAGGCAGGAAATCCTTGACGCGGTGAGCTCGATCGTCAAGGATTGTCAGTCTGGGAAAATTGATCCCCAGGGCATTGATGATGCGTTATTTTCTTCGTATCTTTATACCCGGGGCCTTCCAGACCCGGATTTATTGATCAGGACTTCCGGTGAAAAGCGTATCAGCAATTTCCTTTTATGGCAGTTGTCTTATGCTGAATTGTATTTCACTGAGAAATACTGGCCGGATTTTACAGAAAACGAATTTCTTAAGGCCATGACAGATTATGCCCACAGGGAACGCCGTTTTGGGCATCTTCAAGCTTCGCTTGAAAAGGATAAGAAATGAATTTAAAACGTGTTATGAGCAGTCTTGTTGGCGTTCTTCTGACGGCTATGGCCATCATGAACGACTGGCTTTTTATTGCTGTTATTTGCCTGCTGACGCTGGGAGGCCTCTACGAATTTTTTTATCTTTTAAAAAAGAAAAAGGGTATCCCCATTTACAGTTATACCGGTATTTTTATCGGGCTTCTTATCCCGTTATCCATTGCCACACATTTTGAGCTCACAAAAAACTGGGAACTTCTTTTTATTGTCTGTACGTTTCTTCTCATCCTTATGCTGCAATTCGCGCGTGAAGACAACCGCAATGCTGTCATCGGACTTTCCACAACGCTTTTTGCGGTTTTGTATGTATCATGGTTTCTCAGTTTTCTGGTCAAGATCAAGCTTCTTTTGCCAGGGGTATCGGGCGCCAAACTGGTAGCGTTTATTATTACGGTCACCAAGGCGGGAGATGTTGGCGCGCTTTTGGTTGGGACATGGATGGGGAAACACCCGCTGTTACCCAAGGTGAGCCCCAATAAATCCGTTGAAGGAACCTTGGGGGGGCTTTTATTCAGCGCACTGGCGGCTGTCCTTTGCCATACATGGCTTCCGCCGGTTCCTTATTTTACGCTACCGTTTATTGCTGTCATGGGGTGTTTTTTTGGCGGGTTGGGCCAGCTCGGCGATTTATCAGAATCTCTTATTAAACGTGATTGCGAAGTCAAAGATTCCGGGAAACTTTTACCAGGCATGGGAGGCGTTTTGGACATTATTGACAGTCTTTTGTTTTCAGCGCCGGCTTTTTATCTTTATATGAGTTCAACGCTTAATTTGCTCAAGCCATGAGAAAAAAAAGAGTCGCTGTCTTAGGGGCCACCGGTTCCGTAGGGATCAATACGCTCAGGGTCATCGAACGCTTTCCTGACCGCTTTGAGGTTGCGGCTTTGACGGCGTATAATAATATTTCGGTTCTGCAAAAACAGGCCAGGCGTTTTAAGCCGGATTATCTTGCGTTTTCCAGGGAACATTTTTCCTGTTTGAAGGAAAAATTTGGCCGCAACGTTGATTTCTTTGATGTTGAGACAGGGCTTGCGGAATTGGTAGCGCGGCGGGATATTGATATTGTGGTGATTGCCATGTCCGGGGCCGCGGCTCTGGCGCCTTTTTTAAGGGCTGCCCAGGCAGGGAAAATCATTGCGCCGTCGAATAAGGAGGCCTTGGTCATGGCCGGGGACATCATTATGGCTGAGGCGTCAAAAGCCGGGGCCAGGGTGATTCCTGTGGACAGCGAACAGAGCGCAATATTTCAATGCCTGGATGGGCGCAAAGACCTGGCGGATTTAAAGAGTATCCACCTTACGGCCTCAGGAGGAGCTCTTTGTAATGTCCCGTTGGCAAAGCAGGACAAGCTTTCCATGCGTCAGATTTTGGCGCATCCGCGCTGGCGAATGGGGGCAAAAATTACCGTTGATTCCGCAACCCTTATGAATAAAGGGTTTGAGGTGATTGAGGCCATGCGCCTTTTTGACCTTACGGCAGACCAGGTGGATGTCCTAGTGCATCCCGAGGCTGTTATTCATTCCATGGTGGAATTTAACGACGGCGCCTGCCTGGCCCAGCTCGGTGTGACAGACATGCGCCTGCCGATTCAATATGCCCTGACATATCCTGATCGATTGCCGACAGGGTTAAGGCATCTTGATTTGGCAGAACTGAAGACCTTGACATTTAAAAAGCCTGATACGCGTACTTTTCCGGCATTGGCCCTGGCGTATCATGTGGCTAAAAAGGGCGGAATTTTTCCAGCGGTTCTCAATGCTGCGGATGAAGTTGCGGTTGAGGCGTTTCTTCAAGGGAAGATCACGTTCACATCTATTTACAAGGTTGTTGAAAAAGTGGTCATGAATTTTAAAACTGTGAAAATGCCATCCCTGCGTAATATTCAGCAGGCAGATCAAGAGTCCAGGTTAAAGGCCAAAGGATATTTGAAAGGATAAAATGACGTTTCTTATATTTGTTCTTGTTTTGAGCATTCTTATTATTGTTCATGAAGCCGGGCATTTTCTGATGGCCCGAAAACTCGGGGTCAGGGTGGAGGAGTTTGCGCTCGGGTTCGGCCCGAAGATATTCTCCTGGAAATCCGGCGGGACGGATTACCGGCTTTGCGCCATTCCTCTGGGCGGGTATGTCAAGATGGCTGGAGATGAACGGGATAAATGCCAGGGGATGACGGATGAATTTTTTTCAAAATCTCCAGGGCACCGGGCTTTGATCGCTTTGATGGGGCCGGTTGTCAATTATGCGCTTGCCTATTTTTGTTTTGTGGTTGTTTTTATGGTCGGGTATGTTGATCTCGATGCCTCCATGAAAGCCTTACCCGCCAAGATCGGCAAGGTCATGGCAGGTTCTCCGGCCGAGAAGGCAGGGGTTAAGGTCGGGGATACGGTGGTCAAGATCGGCACCCATGCTGTGGCAGGCTGGAGCGTGATGCAGGATGAGGTTATGGGCTCTGGGGGTAAAACTCTGGACATGGTTGTGGCTCGGGGCCAGGAACAGGTTTCTCTCAAAGTGACACCGGAGAGCCAAATATCAAAAGATATTTTTGGCCGCGAACATCCTGTGAGCCGTATCGGCGTTCAGCCTGACCAGTCCCAGGAGATTGATAAGGCTTTTGTGAAGCGTTACGGCGTGCGGGGGGCATTCAAGAAGGCTGGCCAGGAGCTTTGGCTTGTGACAGCCAAAACGTACAGTTCGCTATGGGAAATTGTGATTGGCGCGCGGTCAGCCAAGGAAGGCATGACCGGGCTTATCGGGATATTTTTTATTATCAAGTTTGCTGCCAGTGTCGGATTTGCATTTCTTCTGCATATTATTGGGGTGATCAGCGCAAGTCTGGCAATTTTTAACCTTTTGCCTTTAATCCCTCTTGACGGCGGGCATTTGGCTTTGCTGGGATTGGAGAAACTTCGCTCAAGGCCGCTTTCCCCGAAAGCTGAAGATATTATTACAAGAGTTGGTTTCGGGCTTATTATTGTTTTGGCTCTTTTTGTCTTTTATGTTGATTTTGAACGAATCGGGCTTATCGATAAAGTGATACATTTCTTTAAATAATAAGCGGGGGGCTCCATGCCTATTCAGTCAGAATACGAAGAAGTGAAAGCCAGGATTCACAGGTATCTTATTGCAAAAACAGAGTTCATTGCCGTCAAAGACAGCATGAATGAAGACCAGCTTCGCTTGTTTGTTGATAAGGCCATTGTGAGCCTCTGCCAGGAATCAGATTTAAAGATTTCTTTTGAAGACCGCACGCGGTTAATCCGTGAGCTTGCAAGCGCAGTTGTGAGTTTAGGCCCGATTCGTCCTTTGATGGAAGACAAGGATGTGACCGAGATCATGATCAATGGCCATAAACAGGTTTATTATCAGAAGGACGGTAAAATTGTCCTGTCCAATGTCAGGTTTGAGGACAACGGCCAGCTGATGCACACGATCCAGAAAATTATAGCGGCATCCGGCTCTAACCGGCGCGTGGATGAATCCCAGCCTTATGTGGATTTTTCCATGCCGGATGGCTCGCGGGTGAACATTATTATTCCCCCCTGTGCCATGATTGGCCCGGTTGTCACTGTCCGTAAATTTTCAAGGGATATTACGACGGTAGATAATCTGATTGAACTGGGCACGCTTAACAAAGCCATGGCTTCATTTTTAACATCAGCGATTAAGGCAAAGCTGAATATTGTGTTTTGCGGGGCCACAGGGTCGGGAAAAACAACGTTACTCAACGTTTTGTCACGCCACATTCCTGAGGATGAGCGCATTATTACTATTGAAGATACTTCGGAGTTGAGGTTGTACCAGGAGCATATTGTGAACCTTCAGGCCAAGGCTTCCAATATCGAAGGCCGTGGCGCCATCACGATCCGTGATCTTTTTGTTAATTCACTGCGCATGCGGCCGGATCGTATTATCGTGGGTGAGGTGAGAGGAGAGGAAATCCTTGATATGATCCAGTCTATTTCTTCGGGGCATTCAGGAACGCTGGCCATTGTTCACGCCGATTCTCCGGAAGAATGTTTTAACCGTATGATTACCATGATGCTCATGTCAGGGATCCGTTTGACTGGAGATCAAATTCGCCGCCAGATTGCGACTTCCATTGACCTCCTTGTTTATTCAGAACTGTTTATGGATGGCGTGAGGCGTATTGTGAATATTACAGACCTTCGTTACGACAGGCAGCTGGACACGGTGGCGCTGGAGGACGTTTATAGTTTTAAACAGGATCGGATTGACGAGAATAACAAGGTCCACGGAGAGTGGGTGTTTAACCATAAGCTTCCATCGTTCAGCGATAAATTTGTCAAGCGCAATATCCGTCTTCCTAAGGAATTCAGCGAATAGCCCGCAAGAAAGGTTTTTTATGAAGTGGTCAAAATATTTTCTTCCAACGATCAAAGAGGTTCCGACAGGGACTGAGGCGGTAAGCCACCAGCTCCTTTTGCGTTCGGGGCTGGTTCATATGCTGACCTCAGGGGTATATTCCTATTTGCCTTTGGGATGGCGCGTCCTTTCAAAGATTGAAAACATTATTCGTGAAGAAATGAATGCCGCCGGTGCCCATGAGCTTTTAATGCCGGCGATCCAGCCGCTCGAGATCTGGCAAAAGACAGGGCGTGACAAAACGCTTGAAGAGGTCATGATTCGTTTCAAAAATAAAAAAGGCACTTCCATGTGCCTGGGGCCGACGCATGAGGAGATTATTACAGACCTTGTGAAATCATTTGTTCAGTCCTACCGTCAGCTTCCGGTGACGCTTTACCAGATCCAGACCAAGTTCCGTGATGAGACCAGGCCTCGTTTCGGCGTTGTGCGCGCCTGTGAATTTATCATGAAAGATGCTTACAGCTTTGACACTTCCCTGGAGGGCTTAAAGAAGAATTACGACGCCATGTATGCGGCGTATAAGAAAATTTTTGACCGTTGCGGGCTTAAACCTATTATTGCCGAGGCTGATACCGGGGCCATGGGCGGGCGCTTGTCCCACGAGTTTTTGGTGCCGGCACCCATTGGCGAAGATAAGGCCAAAGACGAAGACGGTATTGAGCATCAAGCCATTGAGGTTGGCCATATTTTTCAGCTAGGCACCAAATATTCCGAAGCTTTAGGCGCGGTTTACCTGGATGAACAGGGAAAACAGCAGCCCATGATTATGGGCTGTTACGGCATTGGCGTAAGCAGGCTTATTTCAACCATCATTGAAGTTCATAACGATGACAAGGGCATTAAGTGGCCCCAGGAAGTGGCGCCTTTCCTTGTCGAGATTTTACCGCTTCAGCCTTCGGATCCCGAAGTGATGGGGCTGGCGGAACAATATTATGACGAGTTGACAAAATGCAAGATTGATGTTCTAATGGACGACCGCGACGAGAGCGCGGGACGGAAATTTAATGATGCAGACTTGATTGGTTTGCCTTTTCGGATCACCATCGGCAAGCGGACGCTCGCCGAAGGAAAGGTTGAAATCAAGAATCGTGCGACCTCCCAGGTTGAAGTATTACCCAAAGATGCGGCGGTGGGAAGAATGTTGGCATTGGCTGGAAAATAAGGTATCTTTATGGGAAGGTTGGACGAGTTAAAAGAAAATATTTCAAGGCGCGCGGTTTCTATTGCCGATGAGATCGGTATTGAGATTGTTGAGGTAAGGCTTAACCCTTATCATGATTCTTTGGCTGTTCAGGTTTTTGCAGACAGGCCTACCGGCGGGATCGGGCTTGAAGAATGCAGCCTTTTAAATCAGAAACTTGACCATGTTCTTTATAACGAGTTAATGCTTGGCGACAACTATACGCTGGAAGTGTCCTCGCCGGGTTTGGACAGGCCGCTTTTGAATTATCGGGATTTTCGCCGCGTGGTGGGGCGGGGTATCCATGTTTTTTTTAAAGAACCGGTGCGCGGGAAAAGGGAAACAGACGCGACATTGAACGGGGTTCGTGAAGACGAGCTCATGCTTGTCGTGAAAGGCGAAGAATGGCTGGTTCCCATAGAAAAAATAGAGAAGGCAAAACAGATTATCATTTAATTTAGGAGTGAGGTCTCATGGAAAGTGAATTGATGGGAATTTTGGATCAGATTGAACGTGACAAGGGCATCCCCAAGGAAGTCCTTATCCAGGCTGTTGAGGCGGCTGTTGCATCAGCTGCCCGTAAAGTTTGGACTGTTGATAAAGAAGAGGAGATCTCGGCCAAGCTGGATCTTAAGACTGGAAAAATTACGGCGTATGCCAACGGCCAGGAAATCCGATCGAGCGAGTTTGGACGCATTGCCGCTCAAACAGCCAAGCAGGTTGTTTTTCAAAAGATCCGCGAAGCTGAGAAGGATGTTGTTTATACTGAGTATAACGCCCGTATCGGCCAGATCATTTCAGGGAGCGTTTACCGTTTTGAAAAAGGGAATGTTATTGTTGATCTCGGGAAGACCGAGGCAATTATCCCCAGGAGCGAGCTTTGCGGCAAGGAAGAGTTTAAACAGGGCGACCGTGTGCGAGCGCTTATCCTTGAGGCCCAGCGCGAATCGAGGGGCCCCCAGATTGTCCTTTCCCGCGCCCATCCGAATTTTGTCAAGCGTCTGTTTGAGCTTGAGGTTCCGGAAATATTTGAGGGCATTATTGAAGTCAAGGCCATTGCGCGCGATCCCGGCGAGCGCACCAAAATCTCCGTGTTTTCCAAAGACGACAAGGTCGACTGCGTCGGGGCTTGCGTCGGAATGCGCGGTTCGCGCGTCAAAAACATCGTGGCTGAACTGCATGGAGAGAAGATTGATATCGTGCGTTTTGCCAATGATATTAAGGAATATATCCAGGCCGCGCTTTCTCCTGCGGAAATTTCCCAGATGCAGCTTTTATCGCTTGAAAAAAAGGCGAATATCATTGTTGCCGATGACCAGCTTTCGATCGCCATCGGCCGTTTTGGCCAGAATGTCCGCCTTGCCGGAAAACTTGTGGGGTGGGAACTTGATATTTTTTCTGCCAAGCAGTGGGAAGAGCATTTGAAACAGGATTCTGAAAGAGTGGAAGAGGTTGAGGAAGTTGTTGAAGAGGTGGTTGAAGAAGAAGTTGTTGATGAGACAAAGAGCGATGCGAACGGCGAATCGCCTGAAGACAAATAAGAGAGAAAGATTGAGCCTATGTTAGCTAGGGATTTGGCGAAAAAGTACAATATTTCCGAAGAGATTATCCTGACGACTTTAAAGGGCCTTAAGCTCCGTGCCAAGGGCGATGACCATGAATTAAACCCGGCAGTCCTTATGGTCCTTAAAGGCGAGCTTGAGGAAAAAGGGATTATTCCCAAAGAGCCTGAGCCTGTCAAAAAAGCGCCCCCGGTGCGAAAACCTGCGGTAAAAAAGCCGGCTGTCGCGGATGAAGAAAAACCTGCGCGCAAGAAAAAGGAAATAGCGCTCACATCTTCCGACGAGATTAAAGAGGCGGAAAAGCCTTCTGTTACCAGTGTTGAAAAGCCTTCCAAGCCACAGGCGGCCAAGGCTGTTGCCAAAGCACCTAAGATTGAGCCTGTTAAGACACAAGAAAAAATAGCGGTTAAACCAGAGCCTGCTATTGAGCCCAAAGTGATGCTTCCTAATGAGCTGGCCCAGTTTCAGCCTTCTTTAGACCCCAATGCCGATGCTGCCAAAAAGACGACCACGACAGTTGTCAAGAAAGTCATCAAAGTTATCAAGAAAGTTGTGCCCAAGGAACAGCCGGAATTTGTTTCCATGAAGCCTTTGGCCCATGGCAAAAGGCGTTCCCAGGAGCCTGGAGAGCGGCATGACCATCGCACAGATTCGGGTCATACTGTTGACAAGCCATTAGAGGCCCAGCCGGTCCAGCCCCTTAAGCGCGATGGCCCGCTGGAAGACCTGGAACTTAAGATTCCGATTACCGTCGGAGATTTGGCGTTTAAACTTCAGCAAAAAGCCAATGTGCTTTTAAAAACCCTTATGGGCATGGGGATTTTTGCCAATATCAATCAAAACCTTGGCGAAGAAATTACGCGCAAGCTTTGCCAGGAATTTGGATTTAACCTTAAAGAATTAAAGACTCAGGAAGAGCAGCTGATTTTAGACCATGAGAAAGAGCAGGACGATCCTGCGCTTTTGACGCAACGCGCGCCCGTGGTGACATTTATGGGCCATGTTGACCATGGTAAAACGTCTCTTTTGGATTGCATTCGTAAAACCAAGGTCGTTGATTCCGAGCATGGCGGCATCACCCAGCATATCAGGGCGTATTCTGTCAAAATTCCCAAAGGCACCATTACGTTTATGGATACACCTGGCCATGCGGCGTTCACAGCCATGCGTGCCCGGGGCGCTCATATTACGGATATTGTGGTCCTTGTTATTGCGGCGAATGAAGGCATTATGCCGCAAACCCTTGAAGCGATTAATCATGCCAGGGCGGCCAAGGTTCCCATCGTGGTTGCCATGAACAAAATGGATCTTAAAGGCGCTGATCCTGAAAAAGTCAAGAAGCAGCTGATGGAAAATGAACTTGTGCCTGAAGATTGGGGCGGCAAAACTGTTGTGGTTCCGGTTTCCGCGCAGACGGGGCAGGGCATTGACGACCTGTTGGACATGATCCTTCTGGAGTCGGAAATGCTTGAGCTTAAAGTTAATCCATCGAAGAAAGCAGCAGGCATTGTTGTTGAGGCGCATTTAAGCCCGGGAAAAGGGGCTTTGGCGACGCTGATTGTCCAGAGCGGGACTTTAAAGGAAGGCGATATTGTTATTGTCGGCCCTTATTCCGGCCGTATCAAGGCGATGTTCGACGACCGCAAGCGTCCGGTGAAAGAAGCCGGGCCTTCGATGCCTGTGGAAATCCTTGGCCTTCCGGCGGTTCCTGAGGCCGGTGACAGGTTTTTTGTGGCCGAGAATGAAAAAGCGGCCCGGGAAATCACAGCCATCCGTGAAGAGAAATATAAAGCAGAACGTTTGCGCTCGTCTTCTAAAATTACGCTTGAAGAACTTTTGGCGCAAAAAAAGGCTGGTGAAGTCAGGGAGCTCAATGTTGTTATTAAAGGCGACGTCCAGGGATCTGTGGAGGCGTTGCGCGATTCTTTGGCCAAAGTGCCTGCCGAGAACAGGGAAGTCAATGTCAAGTTTATTCATATCGGCGTGGGTGCTGTCAACGCCTCGGACATTATTCTGGCATCAGTCTCCAAGGCTATTGTTGTTGCTTTTAACATCGGAATGAATGCCGATGCGCAGGACGAACTTCAAAAAACACCTGTCGAAGTCCGCAACTACAACATTATTTATGACGTGGTCAATGATGTGAGGGCTGCGCTTGAGGGAATGCTCAAGCCTGATATGAAACGCCTTTTTATTGCCCGTGCGGAAGTTCGGCAGGTCTTTAACCTTTCCAAATCAGGCCTTGTGGCAGGTTGTTTTATCCAGAAGGGAAAGATGCGCCAGAAGCTTGACGTGGAGGTTATCCGCAATGCCGCGGTTATTCATACAGGTAAAATTTCCGCCCTAAAACGCTTTAAAGACGATGTGCGCGAGGTCGGCGAAGGGTTTGAGTGCGGTATTTCTGTGTCCGGGTTTGACGGTTATCAGGTCGGAGACCTTATTGAAGCCTTCCAGATTGAACATATTGCCAGGAAGTTATGAAAAAGACAGTATTCAGCGGCATGCGACCGACGGGAAAGCTCCATTTAGGCCATTTGGTCGGCGCGCTCCATAATTGGGTGCGTTTGCAGGACACGCACCGTTGCATCTATTCCGTTGTTGACTGGCATGCCCTGATGGGAGAATATGAACATAGCCAGAACATCAAGTCTCATATTATGGACATGGCGCTCGATTGGCTGGCGTGCGGCATTGATCCTGAGCGTTCCATTATTTTTGTTCAATCCGAAGTTCCTGAGCATCTGGAACTTCAGATGGTCCTTTCCTGTTTGACGCCGTTAGGCTGGCTTGAACGCAACCCCACTTATAAAGAACAGCTTCGGGAAATCACGACCCGCGATCTGCAGACCTATGCTTTTTTAGGTTATCCGGTGCTTCAGGCCGCGGATATCCTCTTATACAAAGCCACGGCAGTCCCGATCGGTGAAGACCAGATCCCTCATCTGGAACTCACGCGCGAAATAGCCCGCCGGTTTAATACGATGTATGGAAAACAGGTTTTTTCTGATTGTGAGGCGATTCTGACGCCAACGCCAAGGCTTTTAGGCCTTGATGGCCGTAAAATGTCAAAGAGCTACCAGAACACGATCAATCTTTCTGATTCACCGGAGGATATTTACTCCAAAGTCAAAAACATGATGACAGACCCCAAGCGCCAGCGTCTGAAGGATCCAGGGCATCCGGATGAGTGCAATGTTTTCAGCTACTACAAAGTCTTTGCGCCGGCAAAGGAACTGGAAGTCCGTGACTGGTGTGAAAATGCCAGGAAGGGCTGTACGGAATGCAAAAAGATTCTGGCCGATGAAATTATTGAATACCTCCGTCCTATCCGTGAAAAACGTTTGAAGCTTGAAGCCAGTCAGGATTATGTCCGGGCCATCCTTAAAAAAGGCGCGGCACAGGCCAGAGAGATTGCGGCGCTGACCATGGCCGAAGTCAAGGCCGCGGTTTTCAAGTGAGGCTTTCTTTTGAGGAGGATTTTTCGTGAATTATAAGTTTTCCCTCGACATGTTTGAAGGCCCTTTGGATCTCCTTGTTTATCTTATCAAGAAGAACGAAGTCAATATTTACGATATCCCCATTGCTGAAATTACCGACCAGTATATCCAGTATATTGAAATGATGAAGATGGTGGACCTGGAGGGGATCGGGGATTTCCTAGTCATGGCGGCGGAGCTTTTGCGCATAAAGTCAAAAATGCTCCTTCCTCCGGATCCCAATGAGGTCGCAGAAGAAACTGACCCCAGGCTTGGCCTTGTCCAAAGGCTTGAAGAATACCAGCGCATCCGCGAGGCCGCAGAAGCCTTGCGCCTTCGGGCGGAAAAGCGTTCAGACCTTTTCTCCCGCCGTGTTGATGAAACAGCGATGAATGACCTTAAGGAAGATTCCAAGGAAGTTTTTTTTGAGGCTAATTTATTTGACCTTGTCACAGCCCTGACCAAAGCCATCCAAAACAAGCCAGAAAAAGGCGAGTATGAAGTTGTCCGGGAAGAGTATACAGTTGAGAAAAAGGTAGGTTTCATCATGCATCTTTTGGTTGAGCGGCCGAGGATTTCTTTGGATGAGCTTTTTTCCAAGACGCACGACAAGATGGAAGTCATCGTGACTTTTATGGCTGTGTTGGAACTTTGCCGTCAAAAAGAACTTGTGGTTGTCCAAAAACGCATTTTTTCTGATATAGAACTTGTCAGCACAAAAGAAAACATTGTGGTCGTGCCTCAGGAAAATACGCCTGTTGTTGAGCCTGTAAACGATCAAGCCATTAAACCGTCCGAAGCCCCCTAACAAAGCGTTCTTCTTATGGATGAAGTCAAACGTATTGTCCTTAATCAGGAAACCGACGAAGACCGCGTCACGAGTATTTCTTTAAGGCCGGAGAGGTTAAGTGATTTCATTGGCCAGAAAGATCTCGTGGCCAATATCCGTGTCGCTGTTGATGCGGCAAAACAGCGCCAGGAGCCGTTGGAACACATGCTTTTTTCAGGGCCTCCGGGCCTTGGAAAAACTTCTTTGGCCCATATCATCAGCCATGAAATGAATTCCCGCATTACAGTCACATCCGGCCCTGCTATTGAACGGGCAGGGGACTTTATCGGCATTTTGACCAACCTTGAAGCCGGCGACATCCTTTTTATTGATGAGATCCACCGCATGTCTAAAACAGTGGAAGAGTTCCTTTACCCGGCCATGGAAAGTTTTAAGATTGATTTTGTGGTGGATAAAGGGCCTTATGCCAAAACAATTAATTTTAACCTGAAACCTTTTACCCTGATTGGGGCCACGACACGCAGCGGCCTTTTGGCCTCTCCCTTGCGCGACCGTTTCGGGATTTTTCATCATTTGGATTTTTATGAGCCGGCGGATTTGGCGAAAATCATTATGAATGCAGCCAGGAAGCTCGGGGTTACGCTTGACAACGAGGCCGCGGCCTTGATTGCGGCCCGGGCGCGAGGCACACCGAGGATTGCGATAAGGCTTCTTAAGCGCTCCAGGGATTTCGCCCAGGTTGAGACGGGAAAATCGGCGATTGAGCCCAAGATTGTCAGCCTTGCCATGGAACGCCTTAAAATTGACTCCCAGGGTCTTGATGAATTTGACCGTAAAATTTTAAGGGTTATCCTGGAAAATTATAACGGAGGCCCTGTTGGCATTGAAGCCTTGTCTGCCACGTTGAACGAAGAGTCTGATACGATTGCGGATGTGGTGGAGCCTTATCTTCTCAAAATCGGGTTTTTGCGCCGCACCTCACGCGGCCGTGAAGTCACGGAAAAAGCAAGACAACACTTACTCATACCGTAAGACCAGCTCGATATGTTTTCCAAAATAAAACGCATACTGTTTTTTGTTGTGATCAGTTTCCTGCTTTTGGCTGATGCCAGAGGCATGGAAAAGACTGTCCTGGTCCGGGTTGCTGTCTTGCGGGAAGCAGACCATTTTATTGTTTATACGGATGGCCGTTACAGCTTTCTTGATTCTGCTTCCGGCCAATCTTTGTCAGAAGGGGTTCGCCTGCGCCCGGCCATGGTTATGCTTGCCAAGGGAAAGCTTAAGATTGGCGAAACGGTTTACGATAAGGAACGCATTGTTATTGAGCCGCGGAAAGACGCGATGATGGGCGTGAATAATATGCATTTTCGCGGAAGCCTTACGATTATTAATAACGGCGGAAAAAACTTGACGGTTGTGAATTCCATTGAACTGGAACAATATATCCGAGGAGTGTTATATCACGAGATTTCCGACAAGTGGCCGCTCGAGGCTATCAAGGCCCAGGCTGTGGCCACGCGCACCTTTGCCCTTTATTCTTTAGACAAGTTTGCCGCGCGCGATTATGACATGACCAATGATATTTATTCCCAGGTTTACGGCGGCCGTTCTGCAGAGCGGTATCGGACAAACCTTGCGGTCAGGCGCACCAAAGGCGAAGTCCTTATGTATAAGGGCAAGATTTTTCCAGCCTTCTTTCATGCCAATTCTGGAGGGATCACCGAAGATGCCGCAGAATTGTGGGGGATTGACCTGCCGCCTTTAAAAGGGAATATCGTGTCGCCTTTTTCAATTGATGCCCCGCATTACCGCTGGAAAGTGAATTTGCGTCTTAAAGACATTCAAGACAAACTCAACGCCCGGGGCTACCACGTCGGCACTATTGAGGAGATTAAAATCCTTGAACGTGATAAAAGCGGGCGCATACGCAAATTAATGGTCGTTTCCCATGACGCCACCTCAGAGACCCTGGAGGGAAAAGTATTCCGCGATATTATTGGCCCCAATATTCTCAAGAGCAATAAATATGATGTTGAGATGAAAGGCTGGTATGTGGATTTTGCGGGTTACGGCTGGGGCCACGGCGTGGGGATGTGCCAGTGGGGCGCTTACGGCATGGCAAAAAAGAATTATGATTATAAAGCGATTCTTTCCTTTTACTATCCTTCCTCAGACCTTGTTGTTTATCCTGAATAATTAATTTAAATCTTTTTGGGCAAGGGCCTGGACTTCTTCGGCTTTGAAAGGCTTGATCATATAGCCTGTCGCGCCCATCCGCACGGCCTCAAGCGTCTCTTCTTCACATTTATGGTCGCCCATGGCGATGAGCGGGATTTGAGGCGCAATTTTCCGGATCTCTTCAAAAAAATGTGTATCAAAACCGTCCTCAGTGCGCACGCCGACAAAAGCCAGATGAACAGGGGCTTTTTGTTTTAAGGCTGACAGGCATTGGAGCGGGTTTTCCACAACAATAAGGTTGGCGTGGTTGAGAAGAATTGTTTTTAAGGCTTCCCGGGTATTTTCTTCAATATCGCAGATAAGAATCGTTTTGGGCATAAAGTATTTCTCTAAAGGTTAACAGGTGTTGCGATTGACAAAAATTTCACCGGAGTGTCTGATGGATTTTCAAAAAAGTGAGGCAGCATGGCATTAAAGTAAAGAGACATGTTTTCTGTGAGTTGAACTTTCTGGTTTTTGACATGCACACAAACAGTCCCGGAGAGCACAAAAATAAAACGTTCCGCGCCAAAAAGCTGGGCTTCCTCGGATGTCTTTGTTTTTCCCTCAATTTTCATGAGAAGCGGCAGCATTTTCTTTGTAGAAACCTGTTTGGTCAGGATTTCTTTAAGGACTTTGGTGTCCGCCGCAGGAGTTGGCTCAAAGGATTCTGTAGGGCTTGCTGTTAATAGTTCCTCGGGCTGAAGATTTTGATAAAGTTCAGCAATATCAATGCCCAGAGACTTGGCGACATTAAGATGGCTTTCCAATGTGCCTGTCATTTTTCCGTTCTCAATGCGTGAGAGGGTAGCGATTTGAACACCGCTAGCCTTGGCAAGGGAGAGGAGCGACATTTTTCGGAGATTCCTGAATTTTTTGATTTGAGAGCCGACCTGCATATTATTTTCCTTTCTAAAGCATTTTTCCAGAACAAAGCTTCAGTTCATTAAATCTATCATATTTTGACCAATTATCAATAGGATATTTGAGAAAAATGATGTTTATATTTTATTTGACTTTTAAACAAATATATACTTGACAATAAGGCAATAATATGTTATATTTTGTTTGTAGGATTTGACTTTATATCAAAACAAAATTTTTTAAAAAGCTGATTATGCTAAATCGCAACAAAGTTTCTGTTTATACCACATTGATTATTCTCAAAGATATGCGCGAGCGCCTTGGAATAGAAGCCATGCTTTCTTTTCTCGAAAAATATGTGACATTAATAGAGAAGCGTGACCCTGGCATTAAAGAAGCTGTTAGCAGTGAATTGAAAGACAGGGCTTTGGTCAGCTTATATGAAGTGGTCTGTGCTGATGAAGAAAAAATTGGTTAAAATAAAAAAGGAGCGGGAAATATGGGGAGCATTAGTTTTAAGGTTGAGAAAATGGTTCGTTTACCTGATGCCGGGGGCTTAAAAGCATTTGCAGATGTTTCTGTGAATGATGCCCTTGTGATTAAGGGTGTGCGGGTTGTGGCAGGAAAAAAAGGAATTTTTGTGTCCATGCCCCAGGAGTTGGGAAAAGACGAGCGCTGGTATGACCGGGTGGTTTGCAAGTCTGCTGGAGTTTATGAGGATCTTTCTCGTCTCGTGATTGAATATTATCAGAATAATTCTAATTGATTTTTGATTTTAGCATCCGTTGGAACACGCGCTTTCTCCGTAGGGGGAGAAAGGATTTAAGGGGTGTGTTCGGTAGTGGGGCGGATGTTATTTCGCAAAGATTTTTGCGAAATAACTCCTAAAGCCACCAGGGGCGCAATAGCGCCCCGGGGCTTTAGGAGCTACCAATAATGCTTTAATTTATTTCAGTTTTTTAAAAATATTTCTTTCTCGACGGGAAGTTTTTTATTTTAGCACTTGATATTTTTTCCGTGGAGGTATATATTTAAATTATCTAAGCGGATTCACACAGTTGTGAGTCCTAGCACGGCCGAAAAGGCCGTGAAAGAAACGGGCTAAGCAGCCCGAGAGCATAAAGTAAAGAAGCTTTAGAAGATTTAAGACGAAGGCGTCTTCAGACCAACAAGGATTGGTTCGAAGACGCCATTTTTATTTTTTAATGTAGATTAAAAAAGGAGTTTACTATGAATGCAGGAGATACAGCTTGGGTACTTGTTTCAACGGCGCTGGTCATGTTAATGACACCAGGGTTGGCCTTTTTTTACGGAGGCATGGTGAGAAGGAAGAATGTTTTGAGTGTTTTAATGCAGTGCATGATTGTGTTGTGCCTGGTCAGTGTTTTATGGGTGATTTATGGGTATAGTCTGGCTTTTGCGCCAGGCAAGAGTTTTTGGGGCGGGTTTCAGTGGTGGATGCTCAACGGTGTCAGCCTGGAACCCTATAATGATTACTCTGCCACAATTCCGCATCAGGCCTTTATGATTTTTCAGGCCATGTTCGCGGTCATTACCCCGGCTTTGATCATCGGTGGTTTTGCGGAAAGGATGAAGTTTTCTTCGTTCTTAGTTTTTATTACTCTGTGGTTGACTTTTGTTTATGCGCCGGTTTGCCATTGGGTGTGGGGCATGGGCGGATTCCTTCGCGATTTAGGGGCTCTGGATTTCGCTGGCGGTACTGTGGTTCATATTAACGCAGGTATTGCGGCTTTGGTCATGGCCATCATGCTTGGCCGTCGTAAAAATACGGATAAGCATGTTCCAGCACCTCACAATGTTCCTTTTATTGTGCTCGGGACTGCTCTTTTGTGGTTCGGATGGTTTGGGTTTAACGCAGGTTCAGCCCTGGCAGCCAATGGCCTTGCGACCAATGCTTTTGTGGTCACAAACACTGCGGCAGCAGCAGCAGGTTTAAGCTGGGCTATTATTGAGTGGGTTCGCGGCGGTAAGCCGACGATGTTCGGTGTTTGTTCCGGAGCTGTGGCGGGATTGGTGGCCATTACACCTGCAGCCGGGTTTGTGAATGTCGGAGGTGCTGTTATCATTGGGCTTTTGGTCAGCGTGTTCTGCTACTTTGCTGCTGTTGTCATCAAGCCGCAGCTTGGTTATGATGATGCGCTTGATGCTTTCGGCGTCCACTGTGTTGGTGGTATCTGGGGGGCTTTGGCAACAGGCCTTTTTGCCACAAAGTTTGTGAATTCGGCAGGTAATGACGGGTTGTTTTTTGGCAATCCTGCGCAGTTTCTGATTCAGATTAAGGCTGTGGCTGTCACTTTAATTTATTCGGGGATTGTGACTGCGGTTATTTTCAAGGTGGTTGACCTGGTCATGGGCATGAAGGTGAGCCCGAAAGATGAGGATGTCGGCCTTGACCTGACGCAGCATCATGAGCGTGCTTATACGATGTTGGAATAAACCATTTTGGAATAGAAATACGGAGGATATCATGAAACTTATTATCGCCATTATACAACCGAGCAGGTTGGAAGAGGTCAAGGAGCAGTTGTACAAGGCTGAGATTAATTTGATTACCGTGAGTGAAGTGTTAGGCCATGGCCGCCAGAAAGGCGTGACCGAGGTTTACCGCGGCGCCAGGGAGCATGGGAACTTGCTTCGCAAGGTCCGCCTTGAGATTGCCGTGAATGATAATTTTGCCGAAGCCACTGTCAAGGCGATCATTAAGGGCGCCAAGACCGGTGAAACAGGGGACGGCAAAATTTTTATCCTGCCGTTAGAGCAGTGCATCCGCATCCGCACGGAGGAGCGCGGCGGAATTGCCATAGGGTGAAGCGCCACGACCTCACGGTCAGGGCATCTTAAATAGTTTTACCCTAAATTGACAAAGATGTCTTTTATGTTATATTGAGACGAGTTCAGATTAGAAATGATTCATTAGGGACACAACTTTTATTCATTTACGCCATCAGGCAGTTGGGGTAAAGGTTGTGTCCCTAATTCACAAAAGAGACTCTCATGTCAGAAGCAGCGTCCCAGTCACATCCTGAATTTCCCAATCTGGTCAGCCTTATAGCCGAATTAAACGCTGATAAGCCGTTGGGCCATTTTCTGCATTTTTGGGAAAGCACGATTTATTCTGTTGTTGTTATTGTTCTTTTGGCCGTGGTTGCTTATTTTGCAACCCGCAAGTGTGAAACAAGCCCCGGCCGTTTGCAGAGCGCGGCTGAATTTTTTGTGACTTTTCTGGATGACTTTGTCTGCAGCCTTCTCGGTGACAAGGGACGGAAGTATACCCCTTTTATCGGAACGCTTTTCATTTATATTTTAGCCATGAACTATATCGGGCTTATCCCGTTTTTTAAGTCGCCGACAACGGAGTTATCCACAACATTGGCGCTGGCACTGGTTGTTTTCTTTTATATGCTCTACATCGGCTTTAAGGAGCAGGGATTCCTGGGTTTTTTTGATCATCTTATGGGCCAGCCGCGCGGGGTTATGGCCATGACGATTATTATCCCGATTTTTTTATTTTTTATGGAAACCGTGAGCCTCTTGGTGCGTCCTATAAGTTTATCATTGCGCTTGAGGAGCAATATTTACAGCGACGACATGATCTTGGCGCTTTTTTCAAGCTGGGGGCTTAAAGACGGTATTGTCTGGCTTTTTCCTAATTTTCTTCTGGTCATATTGACATCTACGATTCAGGCGGCAGTTTTCAGTATCCTGACGTTGGTTTATTTTTCTTTATTCATGAAGCATGATGAGGCGCATCATTAAAACAATAGGGAGGGTATAATGGATTACAAGTTTGCATTAGCTATAGGGTTGCCCATTGGCGTTGGTCTCGCGGCTTTGGGTGTGGGGATGGCGCTTGGCCGGGCCGTCGGTGGGGCTATGGAAGCTCTTGGCCGCCAGCCTGAAGCCATGGGAAAAATTATGACAGTGATGCTTTTGGGCTGCGCGCTCATTGAAACAATCATTTTTTACGTTCTTGCGTTTATCGTTTTTCCTCTAGTTGGGAAAATATAACTCCATGGGAGACCCCATAAGATGGAGCGACGGGAGCCACTTTTGCGTATTCAAAGAGGCTTTGGGAATCCTTAAGAGAAGAGGGCGGTTATGGAACTTTTAAAACTCCTAGATTTTAAATTGATTGTGGCTCAGGTTGTTTGCTTTGCTTTGGTTTATTTTCTTTTAAAGCATCTTCTTTGGACGAAGATTTTTAAAGTCCTCGAAGATCGCCGTTCCAAGGTTGAGGGCGAGCTCAAGGCCATTGAAACAACAAGGCTCGAAGTGGCCAGGCTTAAGGGGGAATATGAAACCTTTTTAAGCAAGGTTGAGGAGATTTCGAAAAAACGCCTCAAGGAGTATGAGGCCATGGGTGAGGTCAAGGCCCAGGAAATCCGTGAGCATGCCCGCCAGGAGGCTGAGCGAATTGTTGCTGATGCCAAGAAAGAAATCACTTTTGAGTTCGCCAAATCCCGTGAAGTCCTTAAGACTGAAATTGTTGAAATGGTCATCAGCGCCACAGAGCACATGATTCAGGAAAAACTTTCTTTTGAGAACGACAAGAAAATCATTGAAGGCATCTTGACGGAACTGGATAAGCCTCATGCGTGACAGGACTCTTGTGACAAGGTACGCTCAGGCGTACGTGACTTTTGCGCTTCCGAAAATCGGCTTGCCGCAGATTGTCGAGGACATGAAATCTCTGCGCGGGGTTTTGCGCGAGCATCCGGAGTTCCAGCATTTTCTTGAAACCCCTGAGGTGCCTCAGCCGGATAAGGCGAGGGTTATTGACCATGTCATGTCTGAGGGGTTCCATCTTGAGACCAGGGAATTCTTGAAGTATTTGATTTCCAAAAAGCGCATTAACAGGATTGTGGACATTACGGATTATATTCGCGTGGTCTATTCTCACGGCGAGGTTGTTGATGCTGTGTTGCGGACAACTTTTCCTGTTGAGCTTGATATTGTCGAGGCCATTAAAAACAAACTCGCGGCGCGTTTGGGAAAGAAAATTAATCTTTATCTGGAACTTAAGCCGGAGCTTTTGGGCGGCATACAAATCGTGATCGGGAATAAAATCATGGATGGCTCTATCCGCCATAAACTTGAAGAGTTGAGAAAACAATTGTTGAAAGTACAGGTGGTGCGATGAGTAATTTAAGACCCGAGGAAATTTCTTCGATTATTAAAAGCGAGCTCGAGAATTTTTCCAGCCAGCTCAAGACCGAATCTGTGGGCACGGTTATCCAGGTGGGGGATGCCATTGCCCGTGTTTACGGCCTGGATGACGTCATGGTTAATGAAATCATTGAGTTCCCCAATAATGTTTTGGGCATGGCCGTTAACCTTGAAGAAGACAGTGTCGGTGTTATTATTTTCGGAAAAGACAATCCCGACCAGAAAATTAAAGAGGGTGATGTTGTCAAGCGGACCGGAAAAGTGGTCCAGGTTCCTGTCGGTGATGCCCTCATAGGCCGCGTTGTTAATGCCCTGGGCAGCCCCATTGACGGCAAAGGCCCGATTGTGACAGAAAAATTCCGTCCAATTGAATTTAACGCGCCAGACGTCATTTCCCGCCAGCCCATCAATGCGCCATTGCAAACCGGGATTAAGGCTGTGGATGCCATGATTCCCATCGGGCGAGGCCAGCGTGAGCTCATTATCGGAGACCGCCAGACCGGAAAAACAGCGGTGGCCATTGATACGATTATCAATCAAAAAGGCAAGGGCGTTTTTTGCGTTTATGTGGCTATTGGACAAAAAATTTCGAGCATTGTTGCGATTGCTGAAACGTTAAAGAAGTATGGCGCCATGGATTATACAACCATTGTCAGCGCATCATCCCGCGCTTCGGCGTCTTCCCAGTATCTGGCTCCTTATTCAGGCTGTGCGATCGGCGAAGAATTTATGTATAACGGCAAGGATGTTTTGGTTGTTTATGATGACCTTTCCAAGCATGCCCAGGCCTACCGCCAGCTGGCGCTCTTGCTCCGCCGTCCGCCGGGCCGCGAGGCGTATCCAGGGGATATTTTCTACCTTCATTCGCGCCTGCTGGAGCGTTCCGCCAAGTTGTCTGATTCTTTGGGCGCAGGGTCTTTAACCGCGCTTCCCATTATTGAAACACAGGGGGGTGACATTACGAGCTACATCCCCACAAACGTTATCTCGATTACCGATGGCCAGATTTATCTTGAGTCTGACCTTTTCTTTTCCGGCATCCGTCCAGCGATTAATGTGGGCCTTTCAGTGTCGCGTGTCGGCGGCAAGGCCCAGGCAAAAGCCATGCGTAAGGTGGCCGGCAAGGTGCGCCTGGAGCTGGCGCAGTATCGTGAGCTCGTCACATTCCTGCAGTTTGGCTCCGACCTTGACAAGGCTACCCAGGACCAGCTCAACCGCGGCGAGAGGATTGTGGAAATTTTAAAACAGGGGCAGTATGTGCCTTTGTCACTGGCCAAACAGGTGATCCTGATTTTCTCCGGTGTTAACGGGCTTCTGGATGATCTGCCGGTTGAGAAGATCAAGGCTTTTGAAGTCGAGCTTTATCAGTTTATTGCTCAGAAATATCCTGACCTTGAAAAGACCATTGACTCTTCGGGAGATATTTCCGACGAAACCGCTGAGGCGCTTAAGAAAGCTGTCGGGGAATTTAAACTGGCATTTAAGAAATAACAAAAATCATGTCACAGCAGCTAAGACAGTTAAAAAGCCGTATCCGTTCCGTTGAAGGCACCTGGAAGGTGACGCGCGCCATGGAAATGGTGGCGATGTCAAAGTATAAAACGATCGAAGGGCCGCTTGTGATGGCGCGCGCGTATTTTGAAAAGCTCGCGTCCATTACCTATAATATCCTTTCAGCCCAGGAAGAGCCGTTGTCGCATCCGTTTCTTTCCTCAAAAAATGATGCCAATGGCCCCGTCGGGCTTTTTATTATCAGCTCTGATACAGGGTTATGCGGTGCGTACAGTGATCATTTGTTAAAGGCGTCGGACCGCTTTATTCTGGAGAATAAAGCCCGGGGAGTTAAGGTTTTTGCCTTTGGCCGCAAGGCGGCTAATCATTGTAAAAAGCGCGGCATTGTCCCGGCCAGGGTATTCCCAGGAATCCACGGCAAGCTTCGTTCTGATTTCTATCTGCCGGTGTATGAGCAGCTTTCCCAGGCCTTTTTAAAAGGCGAGATCAAAGAGCTTTATGTGGCGTATACCATTTTTGAAAATGCCATGAAACATCATCCTGTGGTCCAGAAATTGATAACTATTGATATCCCGCCGGATGTCAAGAGTTCAGGATGCATTGTTGAGTCAGGGCCGAGGGGCATAGGCGCAGACATTATCCCGATGTTTGTGACCAATCGCCTGAGACTTATGTTTTTTGAGGCGTTCACATCAGAACATTCTGCGCGCATGGTGGCCATGAAATCAGCCAAAGATAACGCCAAGGAACTTATGGGCGATCTTATACTCTTAAGGAATAAAATACGCCAGGCAACGATTACCCGCGAAGTTATTGAAATCATTTCGTCTGCCGAAGCTTTGAAAGGATAGTGCTATGTCGCAAGGAGAGATAATTCAAGTCATAGGCCCCAGCGTCGATATCCGTTTTTCGCACGACGAGCTTCCGAATTTGCTGAATGCTGTCAAGGTGGAATATCCCGATAAGACCATTGACCTCACGCTCGAAGTGGCGCAGCAGATTGGTAATAATACAGTCCGTTGCATTGCGCTGGGGAGTACCGACGGGCTCGTGAGGGGCATGAAGGCGCGTGATTTGGGCGTTCCTATTGAGGTACCGGTGGGCCCGCAGACGCTGGGGCGTATCTTTAATGTTTTGGGAAAACCGATTGATGCTTTGGGCGCGGTTAAAGACCCTGAGAAGCGGCTTACCATTCACCGGGAAGCCCCGAGCTTTGAAGAACAGCTTTCTTTGACGAGTATCCTTCAGACAGGCATGAAGGTTTTGGATCTTCTGGCGCCATTGCCTAAGGGCGGCAAGATTGGCTTGTTCGGCGGCGCGGGTGTTGGAAAAACAGTTATTGTTATGGAGTTGATCCGTACCATTGCCGCAGAGCATGGCGGGGTGTCTGTTTTCGGGGGTGTCGGTGAACGCACTCGTGAGGGCAATGAACTCTGGCTCGAGCTTAAGGCGTCGGGTGTTATGGATAAAACGGCCCTTGTTTTCGGCCAGATGAACGAGCCTCCGGGTGCGCGTTTTCGTATTGCCTTGACAGCGCTCACCATGGCGGAATATTTCCGTGACCAGGAAAGAAAAGACGTTCTTTTGTTCATTGATAATGTTTTCCGTTTTGTCCAGGCCGGTTCTGAGGTGTCAACGCTTTTGGGCCGCATGCCTTCTGCGGTCGGGTATCAGCCGTCTTTGGCCACGGAAGTAGCACAGCTTGAAGAGCGCATTGCCACAACCCGTCAGGGATCGATCACGTCTGTACAGGCGGTTTATGTTCCGGCGGATGACTTGACAGATCCGGCTCCGGCCACGGTTTTTGCGCACCTGGATGCCAAGATTGTCTTGTCGCGCCAGATTGCTGAGCTTGGCATTTATCCGGCGGTTGACCCGCTGGATTCCGTATCCCGCATGCTTGATCCGCGCATTATTGGCGATGAGCATTACCGCGTTGCTTTGGCTGTGCAGAAGGTGTTGCAGCGTTACAAAGATTTGCGCGATATTATTTCGATTCTCGGCATCGATGAGTTGTCGGAAGAGGACAAACTTTCAGTTTTTCGCGCCCGCAAAATCCAGAGGTTTTTCTCTCAGCCCATGTTTGTGGCTGAGAATTTCACCGGAATCAAGGGAAAGTATGTGAAGTTGGAAGACACTATTAAAGGTTTTGACATGATTATTTCCGGAAAACTTGATGATTTGCCTGAACAGGCTTTTTACATGGTGGGAACGATTGATGAAGCGATTGAAAAAGCCAGGAATTTGAAGGAAGAAAGCCAGAAAAAATGATTGCTCAAAAGAAAATCGGCCTTTCCGTAGTGGCGCCAGACAGGATCCTTTATCAAGGCGAAGTCCAGTATATCTCTGTGCCTGGCAGCGCAGGGTATATGGGTGTTCTGCCAGACCATACATCGCTTGTCTCCACACTCCAACCCGGGCGTTTTGAAATTCGTCCAGGTGTCGGGGTGCCAGTCATTGTTTTTTCCACAAAGAAGGCCGGCCTTTTTGAGATTAACAAGAATAAAGCAGCCATTCTTTTGGATTCTGTTGATTCTGGCGCGATTTAATATTTTTCCACATTATTATGATTGTGGTATTAAAATGCTCTAAAAGGCATGCCATGAGAAACGAAGAAATGGTTTCTTTTGGCATGTTGACAAAACAAACCCAATCATGTATTATTTTTTGAAAAACAAGAGAAACAGGAAACCATTATGACTAATGAAAAACCCTTAACAACCGGTGAGATTGCTGATCTTTGCCATGTTCATCTTCGTACCGTGCTTCAGTGGATCCATGACGGAAAATTAAAAGCTTACAGGACGCCAGGCAACCACAGCCGTGTCAGTATTGACGATTTTATTGCTTTTTTAAAACAGTATAATATGCCGATCCCCGAGCATCTTGCCAGCCGCTCTGAAAACAGTAAAATTTTGATTGTGGATGACGATGTCAATATGGTCAGTTCCATTAAAAGACTTTTCAAAAAAGAGCATTCTTTTGAGATTGATGTGGCGTATGACGGTTTTGAGGCAGGTATTAAACTGTTGCTTTTCAAGCCTGACCTTGTGGTCCTTGATATGAAAATGCCGGGGATGAATGGTTACGAGGTTGCCCAGAAAATAAAACGTTCGGCGAATTGCGCCCATACAAAGATTATTTCTGTTTCCGCCTATTTTGAAGAAGGCGATAAGGAAAAACTTCTTCAACTGGGTGTTAACGCCTGCCTGGATAAACCGTTTAATTCAGTTGACCTTATTGAAAAGGCCAAGGAATTATTAAGTTAATTCTTTAGGAAGCCTGGTGCTTGATCAAATCCGCAATGTTTTGCGCTTTTGGGACATTGAAGCAAAATGTCTTCGTCCAGAAATCTTTATTGCCGGAAGCCCTGAGCGGACGGATTATCGCGTCGTTGTTGAAACTGTCAAAGGCGCGCTTCTGGTTGTTGAAAAGGTCAGTCCCCGCCTTTTAGAACATAAACAGCGCATTGCCCAGGCCCTTCAATTCTTAAAGGCACAAAAACTTTCTCCCATAACTCCTTATTTAGACTCGTCCCAAGGCCTGTTTCTTGTGAAAGCAGAGGACTTCTTTTGGCAGGTTGTGCCGTTTGTTGTGGGAGTTGAACTTAATCGTCCGGAATATATCTTTGACGATTGGCGGGGGATTGTTGCTGGCGAATTCTTAACAGCGCTTCATTTTGCTTCCCAAGGCATCCCGTTTTTTAAAAGTACGGATTCTTTCTCTCTCCCAGCCTATATTGATGAGTTGATGGGTGTTATTCGAAAGCGCCGTAGGGATGTCGTTTCGCAAATAGATGCGATTTATTCCTATGTCCAAAAATACCTTTATCCTGTTTATATTGATCTTCCGACGGGTTTTTGCCACGGGGATTATCACCCTGTCAACATTATTTGGCAGGATAAAGCCATGGCCGCGGTGATTGATTGGGAGTTTTTAGGCTACAAGCCTGAGCTTTATGACGCGGCCAACATGCTCTCCTGCTTAGGGATCGAAGACCCTGAAGGGTTAAAAAACGGGGCAGCGGTTCATTTTGTTCATACTTTAAAGGGAGCAGGTGTTTATTCTGACATCAGCTTTCAACACCTTTTGGATCTTGTGATTGCCGTTCGTTTTGCCTGGCTTTCCGAGTGGCTCAGGAAGAAAGATAACGATATGATTGAAATGGAATTTGATTATTTTCATATTCTTTCTTCTTCCCGCAAAGAGATAGAAACAGCGTGGGGCATTTAGCCATGGAATGCGCCCTTGGAAGGGTGGAGGAATCTCTCCGCAGCGAATTGTGGAGTGAGCTGATAAAGGGAGCTCTTTTTATTTAATTCTAAACTTGTCAGCGAACGCAACGCTGAGCGAAGGAGAGATTCCTCCATCCTTCCAACTACTTGGCGTTTCATATTCCGCTAGCGCAAACCTTAGAAAAATTCAGGATAACGGCCAGTCTTTTTAATTTTTTACCGAAAAAATCAGAACTATATTATTATATTTTGTTAATTTTGAGTTAAAAGGAGAACTGTGCCGCTCAAATCTTGCCCCAAAGAACATGGCCTTAATCTTCCCTTGGAAAAGCCTGACTTGTCTTTTCCTGGTTCTTTAAAAGGGTATGTGCCGGGTGCGCTTCATAAGGACATCCGCGTGCCTTTTCGAAACGTCAGGCTGTCGACGGGAGAGGCTGTCCCGCTTTATGACTGCACAGGGCCTTATACCGACCCAGAGGCCGCTATTGACCTTTCAAAGGGTTTGCCGCTTTTAAGAGAACCCTGGGTCCGTACCCGCCAGGATGCTCAGGGGCACAGGCCGTTTAAAGCCAGACCAGGAAAAACGCTGACACAAATGTTTTACGCGCGTGAGGGTCGTGTTACGCAGGAAATGGAATTTGCAGCGATCCGTGAAGGTCTTTCTCCTGATTTTGTGCGTCAGGAAGTGGCGGAAGGCCGCGCGATTATCCCTGCCAATATCAATCACCTTGAATGTGAGCCCATGGTTATTGGCCGCAATTTTTTGACAAAAATTAATGCCAACATCGGCAATTCCGCGCTTTCTTCCTCGATTGGCGAGGAGATTGAAAAAATGCTCTGGTCCATCCGCTGGGGCGCAGATACTGTGATGGACTTATCCACTGGCAGAAACATCCACGAAACACGCGAACGGATCATTCGTAATTGCCCCACACCTCTGGGCACTGTGCCGATCTACCAGGCCCTTGAAAAAGCAGGCGGCAAAGTTGAGGCCTTAACCTGGGAAATTTATCGCGATACGTTAATTGAACAATGTGAGCAGGGGGTTGATTATTTTACGGTGCACGCCGGGGTTTTAAAAAAGTTTGTTCCCCTCGCCAGGAAACGCAAGACCGGTATCGTGTCCCGCGGCGGGGCTATTCTTGCCAAATGGATGCAGATTCACGACAAGGAAAATTTTCTTTATACGCATTTTGAAGATATTTGCGGGATTTTAAAGGAGTATGATGCGGCTTTTTCCCTGGGTGATGGGCTTCGCCCTGGCTCTATTTCTGATGCCAATGATACCGCGCAGTTTGGCGAGTTGGGCATTTTAGGAGACCTCACGAAAATCGCCAGGAAACATCATGTCCAGGTCATGATTGAAGGGCCGGGGCATGTGCCGTTAAACCGCATCAAAGAAAATATGGACCGCCAGCTTGAACAATGCCATGGGGCCCCGTTTTACACCCTGGGGCCTTTGGTGACAGATGTGGGGGCCGGTTACGACCATGTCACATCTGCCATTGGCGGGGCTATGATCGGCTGGCTGGGCACAGCCATGCTTTGCTATGTGACGCCCAAAGAACATTTGGCCCTGCCTGACAGAAATGACGTCAAGGAAGGCATTATTGTGCATAAGATTGCCGCCCATGCCGCAGACCTTGCCAAAGGCCATCCCATGGCTCGCGCATGGGATGATGCCATGTCCTGCGCCCGTTTTGAATTCCGCTGGGACGACCAATATGCTTTGTCCATTGACCCTGAAACCGCCCGCCGTTACCGCGAATCTGTTTTCCCCAAAAACCTTGCGGCTCACCGTTGCTGCACCATGTGCGGCCCTGATTTCTGTGCCATGAAAATTACCCAGGAAATCAAGTAATCCAGGAAAATTCCATAGTTATTTTAAAACCCCTGTTTTCCCGGGTAAGTTAATCCTTTTTCAAGCGACTATTCTTTAGGATAGTAAAGAGGCTATATGCGGATATTTATATTTCTTTGTTTACTTATTTTTTTGCTAAGTTTTCGGGAGGGGTTGTCTATGTCTTCGGGAGAAAAAAATTATAATAAAGAAGAACTTAAAAAAGTCTTAACCCCTTTACAATATGATGTCACGCAAAATTGCGGTACTGAACCGGCTTTTAACAATGAATACTGGAATAATCATAAAGAAGGAATTTATGTTGATCGTGTTTCCGGAAAGCCTCTTTTCAGCTCAAAGGCCAAGTTTGATTCAGGCACGGGTTGGCCGAGTTTTACGAGCCCTATGAGTTCCCAAGAAATTGTTTCAAAGACCGATGAAACTTTTGGCATGACCCGGACAGAGGTTAAAGATGCCACGTCAGGCGCTCATTTGGGCCACGTGTTTCATGACGGCCCTTTGCCGACGGGATTAAGATATTGCATTAATTCTGCGGCACTGCGGTTTATCCCCAAAGAAAATCTGGCCAAAGAAGGGTATGGCGAATACCTTAAACTGTTTGAAAAATAGAAAGGAATGTCATGCTATTTGAAGCTTTGCAGATACGGGATATTGTTTTCAGAAACAGGATTGTGGTTTCTCCCATGTGTGAGTATTCGAGTGACGACGGATTTGCCAATGACTGGCATTTGGTGCATTTGGGATCCCGCGCCGTGGGAGGGGCCGCACTGGTTATGACAGAGGCGACGGCTGTCCGGCCCGAAGGCAGGATCAGCCCTGAGGATTTGGGCTTATGGAAAGATGATCACATTCCCATGCTGGAGCGTGTGACGCGTTTTATTGAATCCCAGGGGGCTGTTCCGGGAATCCAACTGGCGCATGCCGGAAGAAAAGCCTCCACGGCAAAGCCGTGGGCTGGGGGGCTTCCTCTCACCCCAGAGCAGGGAAGCTGGGCCCCGGTTGCCCCGAGTGCTGTTCCTTTTGACCAGGCTTTTCAAGTGCCTGAAGAGTTGACCCGGGCAGGCATTGACGAAGTGAAAAGTGCTTTTTTAAAAGCTGCCCGTCGTGCTCTGCAGGCAGGTTTTAAGGTGCTTGAAATCCATTCAGCGCACGGGTATTTATTGCATGAATTTCTTTCGCCTGTTTCTAACAAGCGGACAGACCAGTATGGAGGCTCGTTGGAAAACCGCATGCGTCTTTTAAGAGAAATTGTTTCTGATGTAAAAACCGTTTGGCCGAAAGAGCGTCCGCTTTTTGTGCGTATCTCAGCCACTGACTGGCTTGGAGCTGAAGGCTGGGATATTGAACAGTCTGTTTGCTTGGCCCATGTGTTGAAAAAAGAGGGGGTTGACCTTATTGATTGTTCATCGGGGGCTCTGGTCCCGACAGCCAGAATCCCCATGGCTCCGGGGTTTCAAGTCCCCTTTGCTGAACGCATCCGCAAAGAGACCGGCATTTTAACCGGCGCGGTAGGCCTTATCACATCAGCTGAGCAGGCGGAAACCATCCTTAAAACAGGCCAGGCCGATATGATTTTTTTGGCGCGTGAATTTTTACGTGACCCTTACTGGCCGTTGCATGCCGCAGGCAAGCTCAAAGAAAAAATATCCTGGCCCAACCAGTATGCCCGTGCTGCCAATTAAGCAGCAGGGTAGAGACTGTTGATTTTCTTGGCACAGTCATTCAGTTCTGTGAGCATGCGTTCCCGGGCGATTTCAGTTTCCTCGATAATCTGGGGGATAAGGCTGCGGTAGTAGTTGATGCCTATATTGAGGTTCTGGCAGAATTCTTCAAGGGTAGAATCCTTTTTTTCTGTGGCTTCAAATTTATTGTCTTCCACCAATTTTTCAAACTGTTCGATATTGAGCCTTAATTCTTTGATAAACATATGCGGCCTGTTTTTAAAAGGCATGATATTAGTGCGGCCAT
>JADFYI010000002.1:2573-120241 GCA_015233145.1 Candidatus Omnitrophota bacterium | reverse complement strand
ACCGCAGGGGTGTTATTGTCTTTGCGCCCGATATGTTCATTCATATAAACGCCATGCCCAAGCTCAGCACAAATACAGGCCTTGGCTGTCACCTTGGCTGCTTCCCGCTCATATTCTTCTTTAGGCAGGCGCTTGGCCTTTAACGCTTCAAGCTTGAGTTTTTGATAAACGCGCGAGGCTGTGCAGACCGGGTTTTTTGTAAATTCAGTATTGTTGGCCAGATGGCCCAGAAGGCAGGTGCTCCCGGGCTCGCCCTGGGAAATCTTTAAGCATTTTTTCATTTCGCTTAAGGAATTCCTCAGATTGTTGAACGCCACGTTGAGCGGTGAGACATCGCTTAAATAGATGTCCTGTTCACCCGCAGCAGCCAGGCGGTCGAGCGTTTCTTTGTCAATTTGGACCGCTTCAGGCACCAAAAGAAAAGGCGACCCCCAGCCTGTTGAAATAACGCCATAATAACGCCTGAGAAACCTGTCTTCATTGACAGTGCCGATGCCGCCTTGCGCTGTCAGGCGGAAGTTAAGATTTAAAGGAGCGGGTTTGTTTTTAAGTGCCAAAGCTTCGCGGCAAATGCTTCCCAAAAGGTCAATCAGTTCCTGCTTGCGCTGTTTGAATTCCTCAAGGATCGGCACCATCAGGTGCCCTGATCCGGCAAAGGCGTGCCCGCCGCAATTAAGCCCGGATTCGATTCGGAATTCAGAAACCCAGACGCCTTTTTTGGTCAGGAATTTTCCCTGGGTGATGGCAGAGCGGTAGTCGCTGACCTTAAGGATTATTTCTTTCTTGAAGTTCCCGGCCGCATCAGCATAAAAGTCTGCAAATTCTTCAATATAGGAATAAAGTTTACGGTTAAAACCGGCAGAAAGAACCAAGGCGGCATTGACCGTGCTTTGCGCAAAACCGCGTAAAGCGGCCAGGGCATCTGATTGTTCATCCGGCAGCGGCGTCCCGTCTTTGGCAAGGTTAAGCTTGTCCAGCTTTGTCATGATATTGACATCAATGCGGCCAGGGACAACTTTGTTACGGAGTTCTTTCTGAAGGCGGTTTTTTTCTTCACCATTGGCTGTGGCGAGCATCCTCATATAAAGCCCTTTTAAAGGGGAGCCGTCCGGCAGGAATTCAAAATATTTTGTGATTTCTGAACCGGCGGTAAAAGGCGTCTGTTTAAGAGTTTCAATCTGTTTTTTGACAATACGATCCACAAGATTGAGATACTCTGTAATGCGGCGGGCTCGCCAGTCAGTATCAAACTTTTTGATAGGTTCGTAGGCTTCGTTATAACGCGCGGCGTAAAATTTACGGACGTCTTCGATCAAATTATCGTCGACAAGGGAAATCACGGAGTTAATGCCGTAACGGGCGACGCGGATGGGAGAGTCTATAGTAAAACCGGTCCCCATCACGGGGATGTGGAAACTATGAACAAATGACATGGGAAACCTTTCAACATGCGGTAGATAGCAAATACTAAATCCAGTATAAGGATAACGAATGGAAAAGCAAGGGATTTCAAGGCGGCTGGCGGCATAGTTATGCTGTTAAGCCGAATTTTACTGTTCCCAAATCAGGCTTTTATATTACAATGCAGTACTAGGAAAATATTAATATGAATAATAAAGATTATTGTAGTAATTTGCCATCCAGAATCATGCACGGGAAGGTTTTATCTGTTCCGGAAGCCCTGCGTGTTTTAGACCTCCGGGAATTTGAAACCCTTTCTTTGCTCAATGCGGCTTTTGAAGTCCGTCAATCTTATTTTGGCCGGACAGTGGCGGTTCATGTTCTTAATAATGTCCAAAATGGTTTATGCCCGGAAGATTGCCGGTATTGCGCCCAGTCTAAACTTTCCAGGGCAGGCATTAAAAAATACGCCATGAAATCAGACAAAGAAATTTTTAAAGAAGCACGTGCGGCTCACAAGCAGGGGGCGTTTCGTTATTGCCTTGTTTTTTCCGGAACCGGGCCGTCTGACGACCGGGTTTCAAAATTAACAGGCATTATCCGTGAAATTAAGAAACGCTGGCCTTTGGAAGTTTGTGTTTCCCCGGGTGTGATTAACTACGAGCAAGCGCAAAAACTTAAAAAGGCAGGGCTGGACCGGCTGAATCATAATTTGAATACTTCTTTACGCCATTATCAGCATATTTGCACGACTCATTCTTATGAAGACCGCCTTAAAACACTGGCTTCTGCCAAGTCTGCGGGCCTTAAGGTATGTTCAGGGGTTATTATCGGCATGGGGGAATCAAAGGATGATGTTGTTGCCATGGCCAAATCATTACAGGAGTTAAAAGCAGATTCTATTCCTGTTAATTTTTTTATTCCCATGCCAGGGCTTCCGCTTAAAAAGGCTGTGGGGTTAACCCCGGATTATTGTTTGCGTGTCTTATGCCTTTTTCGGTTTTTAAATCCAGCGGCTGAAATTCGCATGGCGGCGGGACGTGAACTTCATTTGCGCCATCTTGAGCCTTTGGGGCTTTATGCGGCCAATTCCTTATTTTTGCAGGGGTATTTGAACGCGAAAGGCTCTTCCAACCGCCGCACACTTCAAATGATTAAAGACCTGGGGTTTTCCATCCTGTCGGAAATAAAACTGGACGATCTTTTGGACAAGGAAGAAGATAGAAAAGCTGCTGGTGGCGTTCTTAAAGGGCTTAAGGAGTTGCGGCCATTTAAAAGACATAGGCAATAGAAGTACCAACGAGGAGAATATGCGATGGAGAATGTTGTTATTATCGGTTCAGGCCCGTCGGGGCATACGGCCGCGATTTACACGGCGAGAGCCAACTTAAGTCCTCTTATGTATGAAGGCCTGATGGCGGGCGGGGTCGCGGCCGGCGGGCAGTTGACAACCACAACCGAGGTTGAGAATTTCCCGGGATTTCCTCAGGGCGTGACAGGCCCTGAGTTGATGAGCGCGATGCGGGCACAGTCCCTGAAGTGCGGGGCGCGTATCAAAACCGAGACCGTGGAACGGGTGGATATTTCCAAACGGCCCTTTAAAGTTTTTGCTGATAGCGGGGAAGTGATTGAGGCGAAAGCCCTCATTATTTCCACCGGAGCCACAGCCAGGCGCATGAGTATTCCGGGTGAAGACAAGCTGTGGCAGCGCGGGATTTCTGCCTGCGCTGTCTGTGACGGCGCGTTGCCGTTGTTTCGCAACAAGGTGCTGGTTGTTATCGGCGGCGGAGATACAGCGGTTGAAGAAGCGACTCACCTTACAAAATATGCGAGCAAGGTTATTTTAATGCATCGCCGGGATGAATTGCGGGCTTCCAAGGCCATGCAGAAACGTGCCTTTGCAAATCCCAGGATTGAAATCATGTGGAGCACTGTTCCTGTAGAGGCAATGGGTGAGAAATTTTTGACAGGATTAAGAGTAAAGAATGTTAAGACCGAAAGCTTGTCAGATATTCCCTGCAGCGGGCTTTTTTATGCGATAGGACATGTTCCCAATACTGCGTTTTTGGAAGGGCAGATTGATTTGGATGAGATCGGTTATATCAAAACAAAGCCGGGAACAACCGAGACAAATGTGTTTGGGGTTTTTGCCTGCGGCGATGTCCAGGATAAGAAATACCGCCAGGCTGTTACAGCCGCCGGGTCAGGATGTATGGCCGCGCTGGATGTGGAACGTTTTTTAAACGAACATGAATGACAATATCGCAAAATCAGATTCGCCGTTAATGTTTAACGCCATTGCCAGGCGGTATGATTTTTTAAATTTTGTTTTATCATTCGGCATGGTTGTCTCATGGCGACGGAAGATTGCCGACAACATCCCCAGGCAGAAAAATATCAAGGTTTTAGACCTTGCCACAGGAACCGCAGAGGCTATGACAGCCATTCTTCGCCGCTCTTCTTGTGTGGAAAGGGTAGTGGGTATTGATCTTTCGCAGAACATGCTTTTGCTCGGCCAGAAGAAGGTTTTTAACAGGGGGTTTAAGGATAAAGCTTTTTTTTTGAAAGCCGATGCCCAGAATCTTCCTTTTTTGAGCCGGTCATTTGATGTTGTGACTGTAAGCTTTGGTCTCAGGAATATGCCGGATTTCATCAAGGCTTTAATAGAGACAGAGCGTGTTCTGGTTCCCGGCGGGCAGATAATGGCCCTTGAGTTTTCGCAGCCTGCCGGGTTAGTTAAAGTTTTTTATTTGTTTTACCTTGCTTACGTTGTGCCGCTGGTGGGTTTTTTGTTAACAGGGAATTTCAGGGCTTACCATTATTTAAGCCGCACAGCCCAGAAATTTCCTTACGGGGAGCGTTTTGTTTCTATCATGAAACAGGTGGGATTTGCAACCGTGCGCCGTGTTGAGCTGTCCTGGGGTGCGGCAACGCTTTACATAGCGGAGAAATCCTGATGATTGATATTGAAAACAATGACCGCCATGAGCTGAGCCTGGAAGAGGCCAAGCGCTTCATTTCCCGCGAATTGACCCGTCTTGCCGAGACCCCGGCTGTATCGGAAAAATGGCCTCTTGTCATTCGCCTGACCGCCCGTATTGTCCCGATCCTGCCGTTGCCATGGCTTTCCCGCCAGGAGATGCTGCCCCGGATGTTCTGGAAGGAACGTGATTGTTCCTGGGAAACAGCAGGGGTGGGGGTTGCTTACGACAACAGCGCCAAGAACCTTGATGCGTGTGACGATATTTGGCACGGGCTTTCGAGGATCTTGGACAGTGACGACGGCAATACCTGCATTTTCAGCGGCATGAGTTTCCACCGGACCTTGTCAGGCCCGGAATGGCAAAGCTTCAAGTCGTTTCGTTTGATCCTGCCGCGTTTTCAAATCCTTAAAAAAGGCGAAAAAACATTTTTGGTCTGTCACGTTGTCCTCGGCGAAGGGGAAGTCCTTCCTTTACGGCAGATCTTTCACCAGCTTAATTCTTTAAAATGGAGCGAGCAAATTTCTCCTTTCCGGTTTAACGTCCTTTCCCGTGAGAATCACCCCTCTTATGAAGAGTGGCAGGAAATTTTGGCCGAGGTCTTGAAAAACATTCATCATGGGGACGTTGATAAGGTTGTTTTAACCCGGCGGACAACATTTGTGATGGACCGGATTGTGGATCCGTGTTTCCTTCTGGGGCGTTTGCTGGAACAGAATTCCGGAGGAGATGCTTTTCTTTTTCAGTTTGACAATACGCATGCCGCCTTTGGCATCTCTCCCGAGATGCTTTATACGCGCCACATTGACAAACTGACAAGCGAGGCGATTGCCGGCACGCGGGGCCGTTCCCTGGATAAATTAAAAGACGAGAAATTAACCGCAGAACTTTTGCATTCTGATAAAGAACGCAGGGAACATCAGTTTGTGGTGAGCTCTCTTGTGAAGTCTTTCCGCCACACATGCCGGTCTTACGGGTTTGATGAGGAAGATTCGCTTCTTAAATTGCCCAGGCAGCAGCATCTTCTGACCCGTTTAACCGGCCGGCTCTGCCATGGGGTCACTGACCGGGAACTTTTTGAAATGTTTCATCCCACGCCCTCTGTGTGTGGAACCCCGGCGGATAAAGCGTTACTGCTGATCCACCAATCTGAAGCTTTTGACCGCGGCTGGTTTGCCGGGCCTGTGGGATACTTTTCCCGCAAGCATTCCAAGCTTGCCGTGGCCATTCGTTCAGCCCTTATTGACAACGAAAATCTGCATCTTTACAGCGGGGCTGGTATTGTGGCGGGGTCCGAAGCCCTTTCGGAGTGGGAAGAGATTGAAGAGAAAATCCGGGGGTATCTTGATATCATTTACGGGCATTGAGTGCCTGCCTCACGCTTAAAAAAATTAAAACCAGAGAATATGGGCAAATCCATTCAATTAAAAACTTTCCCGGGAAAGCTTTGTTTTTTAAATAGTCCTTTGTTATATTAATATCAATTTGAATCAATATTTCTAATATGCACATTTTGTTGACAAATGATGACGGCGTTCACGCTCCCGGCCTTTTGGCCATGAAAAAGGAGCTTGACCGTATTGCAAAGGTTACGGTTGTGGCGCCTGACAGCGAACGTAGTTCTATTTCCCAGGCGATTACCCTGAACCGTCCGATTTACAAGAAAATTGTGCCGCTGGATTCCAATGCCCTGGCGCATGCGGTCAGCGGCACCCCGGCAGATTGCGTGAAATTTGCCCTTTTTGACATATTGAAGAAAAAACCAGACCTGATCGTTTCAGGCATTAATAACGGCTCCAACGATGGGTGCAGTGTTTTTTATTCCGGTACTGTCGGAGCCGCCCGTGAGGGTGCCTTGCTGGGGGTTCCTTCTCTGGCCGTATCTTTGGACGGTGCGCCTGCCGGCGGGATCAATTTTTCTGTGGCCGCCAGGATGGGCCGTAAAGTTGCGGCATGGGTTTTGAAAAACGGGCTTCCGGGGGGAACATTTTTAAATGTTAATGTCCCGGATATCACCGCGACTAAAATCAAGGGCATACGTTTTACAGCCCAGTGCCGGGTTCCCATTCATGGGGAATTCCGAAAGCGCAAAGATCCGGCAGGAAGGGTTTATTACTGGTTAACCGGCCGGCCGCCGGCGACGAATAAAGATAAAAATACGGATTCATTTCTTTTAAAAAAAGGGTTTGTTACTGTTGTTCCTGTGCATTGCGATGCCACTGATCATGTGTTTCTGGACAATAACATCACAAAAAGGGAGATAAGCTGAATGCTGACGCCAGATAGAATTCTAAAAGCCAATATTCTTATTGTTGAAGATGATCGGATGTGCCTTAATTTGCTTAAAGAAATTCTTTCAGATGCCGGTTTTTTAAATATTCGCACCATGAATAATGCGGATAATTTGTGTGAGGTTTATAAAGAATTTTCCCCTGATTTGCTGATTCTGGATCTTGTTTTGCCTGGGATGGACGGGTTTGAGGCCATGAAGCAGTTACAGGCCGTTGATCCGGATGATTATCTTCCGGTTCTGGTCATTTCCGGAGAGAGTGAAGACCATGTGCATTTAAGGGCTTTGTCTGCTGGCGCGAAAGATTTCTTAAGCCAGCCCTATGATCGTGCCAAGGTTTTGCTCCGCAGTCGCAATTTGATTGAAGTCCGCCTTTTGCATCGGGAGATTAAAGAAAAAAACAAGAGTCTTCAGCTAACGGTGCATGAAAGGACCAAAGAACTGCGTGACAGCCGTATTGATGTTATCCGCAGGCTCGGGTTTGCGGCCGAGTACCGCGACACTGAAACAGGCCAGCATATTATTCGTATGAGCCGTTACGCGGCAGCCCTGGCCAGGGCCTTGGGCATGAATGACGAGCAATGCGAACTTGTTTTGACCACAAGTCCTTTGCATGATGTCGGCAAGATTGCGATTCCTGACAGGATTCTCTTAAAGCCAGGCCCCTTGTCGCCGGAAGAGTGGGAAATTATGAAAACCCACACTGAAATCGGCGCCAGGCTTCTTTCCGGCGGGGATTCTGGCTTTCTAATGATGGCCGAGGCCATTGCCTATACGCATCATGAAAAATGGGATGGTACCGGATACCCCCGTGCCTTGTCAGGAGAAGCCATTCCTCTGGTCGGAAGAATCTGCGCGGTGTGCGATGTGTTTGATGCCCTGACATCAGAACGCCCCTACAAAAAGGCATGGCCTTTTGATGAAGCTATCAAAGAAATTGAACGTATGAACACAATTTATTTTGATCCCAAGGTTGTGAAGGCATTCTTGTCTGTTCTGCCTGAAGTTCAGGAAATCCATAAGGAGGTTGAACAGATGTCGGCTGAGGCAACACGGGCTATTTTGCATGACACGCATATGCCTCTCGATAAAATCCGCTGACTTAAGGAGGAAGGAAACGCATTGATTTATAAGAGAGCTGATAATATAATATTTTCCTCTTTTCCAAATAATTTTCTAGCAGGAGGCCTGGATGGAACAGCATGAAAATGCCAAGGTGGTTTTAGACGGCAATACCTTTGAGCTTCCCATCATAGTGGGTACTGAAGGAGAAAAGGGGATTGATATTTCCCGCCTCCGCTCCATTACCAATTATGTGACGTTTGATCACGGGTTTGGCAATACGTCCAACTGCGCTTCGGCCATTACTTATCTGGACGGCGAGGCCGGGGTGTTGCGTTATCGCGGATATCCCATTGAACAATTGGCTGAGCAGTCGAGTTTTATTGAGACAGCCTATCTTCTTGTTTACGGGGAACTTCCGACCTCGGAACAACTGCGGGAATTTTCAGAGTCTTTTAACGAGCCATCCATGCTCCACGAGGACATGAAGAATTTCTTTAACGGGTTTCCTTCGACAGCGCACCCGATGGCCATTCTTGCCTCCATGGTCTGTTCCTTGTCAGCGTATTATCCCGGCATTGACATGATGAACCCGACCAAGGCTGATTTTGACCGCATTGTGGTCATGCTCATGTCCAAAGTCCGCACCATTGCCGCGTTTGCCTATAAGAAATCGATCGGCGAGCCTTTTGTTTACCCGCGCCAGGATTTGGAGTATATCCCGAACTTTTTAAACATGATGTTTTCCTCGCCGACGCACCAGTATAAAATTTACGATGAGGTTGTCCAGGCGCTTAAAGTGCTTCTTATTTTGCATGCCGATCATGAGCAGAATTGTTCCACGTCCACTGTTCGGCTTGTGGGAAGCTCCTGGGCCAACCTTTATGCCTCTATCACGGCAGGGATTTGCGCCCTCTGGGGCCCTCTCCATGGCGGGGCGAACGAGGCTGTGATTGAAATGCTCGAGCAGATCCACAAAGACGGCGGCGATGTTGATAAATACATCAACATGGCCAAGGACAAATCCAACCGTTTCCGCTTGATGGGATTTGGCCACCGCGTTTACAAGAGTTATGACCCCCGGGCCAAAATCATCAAGCAGTGCGCGCATGACCTTTTAGACAAACTGGGGATCAATGACCCGCTTTTGGAAATTGCGGTCAAGCTCGAGGAGAAGGTGCTCCAGGATTCTTATTTTGCCGAACGCAATCTTTATCCCAATGTGGATTTTTACAGCGGGATCATTTACAAGGCCATCGGGATACCAATGAAGATGTTTACGGTCATGTTTTCTATTGGCCGCCTGCCGGGATGGATTGCGCATTGGAAAGAAATGATGGAAAGCCCGGGTGCTAAAATCGGCCGGCCGCGCCAGATTTATGTCGGGCCCAATATCCGTGATTATGTCCCGATCACACGTCGTTAGCATGTTTTTCATAATTCCGAAAAAGGAGCAGTGTTGTGATTGATATTCGTTCCAAACTTAAATTTGATAAAGAGTCTTTGATTGCCCTGTTGACTTTTGAGCAGGTTAAGTCCGGAGTTTTTTCTTTTCAGAATAAAGATCTTGCCAGTGAAATAAAAAAGGCGAGTGTTGCCGGGCAATTTGAAGGGAATAAAGGAGAGCTTTTCCCGGTGCTCATGGAAAAAAAGATTGTAGTTTTGTGCGGCGTAGGAAAAGAAAAGGATATTAACTTAACCTCTGTGCGCATTCAGCTGCGCCGGGCGATTTTATCAGGGTATCTTAAAAAAGTGAAGAGTGTCGAGGTTATTGCCTATAAAGACAAAGAGGATGTTGTCACAGCTCTTATTGAAGGCGCGGTTATCGGCAGTTATTCCTGGCGGAAATATATTTCCATAAAAAAGGACGATAAGACTGTTTTTGAAAAAAATATTACTATTGCGGCCAGGCCCAATAAAGTTTACGACGAGGCTGTTATCATTTCCCAAAACGTTAATTTTGTCCGTGATTTGATTAATGATAACGCCGACACGGTAACGTCGCTTTTTCTTGAAAAAACTGTTCGCAATGTCTTAAAGAATCAAAAGGGCGTCAACCTCCAGGTTTTTGACCGCAATAAACTCAAGGCCAAAAAGTTTGGTCTGCTTCTGGCTGTTAATCAGGGCAGCAATAAAGAGCCGCGTGTTTTGATCGCGAAATACCAGGGCGCAGGGAAAAAAGACCCTTATATCGCGCTTGTCGGTAAGGGGCTCACTTATGATACCGGCGGGCTTAATTTAAAACCGACCGGGCATATGGAGACCATGCGCCAGGACATGAGCGGAGCAGCTTGCGTGATCGGCATGTTAAAAACAGCGTTGGAACTTAAAATTAAGAAAAATATTATTTTTGCCTGCGGCATCGCCGAGAATGCGATTGATGCCAATGCCTATAAGCCGGGTGATGTTATTACAGGGTATTCAGGCAAGACCGTTGAGATCGGGAATACCGATGCCGAAGGGCGCCTTGTCCTGGCTGATGTTTTGGCTTATCTGGTCAAGAATGAAAAACCTGCCAGGATTATTGATCTGGCAACATTGACAGGCGCTGTGGTCGTGGCCTTAGGCCATGATTACACAGGTCTTGTTTCGAATGACGATGATTTGGCCAGGGGTATTTTAAAGAGTGCCCAGGCCACGGATGACCGTGTCTGGCAGCTTCCCAGTTATCTGGAACTGAGGGATTCCATGAAATCGAAAATCGCAGATATTAAGAATACGAGCAATTATAAAGGCGCGGCAGGAACCATCACAGGTGCTGAATTTTTAAGGCAGTTTGTCGGCGATGTGCCCTGGGCTCATCTGGATATTGCCGGAACCGCGTTTGTCGAGAATGATTCCCGCTGGTATTTCGGCCATGGGGCCACGGGCGCAGGGGTAAGGCTTTTGACGCATTACCTGAAAAACAATTGAGGATGTGATGGAGTATCGCATTGAGTCCGACAGCATGGGGGATGTGAAGGTCCCTTCCGGAATGCTTTACGGGGCGCAAACCCAGCGTTCGGTCGAGAATTTTAAGATCGGGGGAGAACGGTTCCCTCGTGAGTTTATCCGTGCCCTTGGCGTTGTTAAAGAAGCCTCGGCCATGGCCAATGCGCGTCTCGGCCTTTTGGATCCTAAAAAAGCAGAAGCCATTGTTTTTGCCGCTGAAGAGGTGATGAGCGGGCGGCTTGATGAGCATTTTCCGCTTGTGATCTGGCAGACCGGCAGCGGCACCCAAACCAACATGAACGTTAACGAGGTGATCGCAAACCGCGCCATTGAACGGATGAACGGCGTCATTGGCAGTAAAGTGCCGATTCATCCCAATGATGACGTGAATAAAGGCCAGTCTTCCAATGATGTTTTTCCGACGGCAATGCATATCGCTGCTGTTGAAAGTCTTCACCATAAACTTTTGCCTGCCCTTAAAGCCTTGCATACGGTGCTGGAAAAGAAATCCCACGAGTTTAAGGATATTGTGAAAATCGGCCGCACACACCTGATGGATGCCACCCCCATCACCCTGGGGCAGGAATTTTCAGGCTATGCCCAGCAGGTGAATAACGGTATTGAACGCATTCATGCCTCCTGGCCGCGCCTGACAGAGCTTGCAATCGGCGGCACGGCCGTGGGGACAGGGTTAAATACGCACCGTGATTTTGCGAAAGTGGCCTCAGGAATTATTTCCGAGATTACTCATCTGGAATTTCACCCTGCGCGCAACAAGTTTGAAGCCCTGGCAGCCCATGATGCTTTGGTGGAGCTTTCCGGGGCGCTTAAAACCATTGCCGCGTCATTACTCAAAATTGCCAACGACATCCGCTGGTTAGCTTCAGGCCCCAGAAGCGGAATCGGAGAAATTTTTATCCCTGAAAATGAGCCGGGAAGTTCCATTATGCCGGGCAAGGTTAATCCCACGCAATGTGAGGCTTTAACCATGGTGTGCGCGCAGGTCATGGGCAATGACGTTGCTGTCACTGTGGCAGGCTCAAGCGGGAATTTTGAATTGAATGTTTATAAGCCGGTGATTATTTACAATGTCCTTCAGTCCATCAAACTTCTTTCGGATGCCGCGGACAGTTTTACTAAAAATTGCGTTATCGGAATCAAGCCCAACGCCGCGCGTATTGAAGAGCATCTGGAGCAATCATTGATGCTTGTGACCGCGCTTGCGCCGAAAATCGGTTATGATAAGGCCGCCCAGGTTGCGAAAACTGCTTACACACTGAATGTCACACTCAAGGCTGCTGCGGTTCAGTTGGGGTATGTGAGCGAGCCTGAGTTTGATAAAATGGTTAACACTAAGAAAATGACCGGTTCTTTTTAGGAGGAAAAAATATGCCTGTGAGGACAAAGCGCGAGCAGGATTTCATTGACCGCCGGGAAGGCATCCGTGCGGCCCGTGTTATTGCGGTCAAGCACCGCCTGATCAAGCGTGGGGCCCAAAAGGCTGCTTCCGAGTGGAGCCTTTCCACAACCAGGAATATGAGCGTGAGCGGCCTTCTTTTTAACAGCCCGGTTTCTTATCATAAAGACGATGTCATTGAACTTGAGGTTGTGATGTCAGGCATGATCGATATTTTTAATGGGGCCGCCGTAGTTGTTCGGTCTTCTGAAATTTCTGCTCATTCTTTTGATATTGCGGCCAGGTATATTACTGAAAAACCCAAGCTCCGTTCAGCAAAAACACATATCAAGAAAAAGAGCAAAAAACGTTAAATTTGTTTATAAAAACATGAACCCGCCTGGTCAGAGTTTTTTTAAGCACATTATCAAAGACCCCTCTTCATTGTGGCTTTTAGTCTCCAATCTATTAACGATTTTATTAGCGATCTGGCAGCATTGGAATGCCGGGACAATCTTTTTTATTTACTGGTGCCAGAGCGTTATCATCGGTCTTTTTACGGTCTTGTCTATTCTAAGTTCAATACTCGTCTTTTCAGGGGCTCCCTTGTCATCGCCTCCGAATCGATGGTCGTGGATTGCTTTTAAGATATGCTGGGCCGCTTTTTTTGTTTTGCATTACGGTTTTTTTCATTTCTGTTATTTTCAAATTTTTGAAGAGATGTTTCGCCATGCCGAGAGCAGGGAAGTTTTTGTCGGCGTTTGTATCTTTTTTTTAACCCATTTGTTTTCGTGGGTTTATCATAAAAGCTGGGAAGGAAAAAAGAATGTTATGCGGTTCGCCGCTTTTATGTACCAGCCGTATGTCCGCATCATCCCGATGCATATTACGATTATTCTGGGCGTCGGCGTTTTAATGTATTCTCAAACGTCTTTTGGCAATACAGCCCTGGTGTCTCTTTTTCTGATTGTTAAGACATGGATGGACCTTCAGATGCATCTCGTGGAAGAGAGGATGGCTACTTCGCTTTAAATTCCGCCACGAGTTTCTGCGCCACGTCCTTGGCATCCCCAAAAATCATGCGGGTATTGTCATAATAGAAAAGTTCGTTTTCAATCCCGGCGAAGCCTGAGGCCATGGAGCGCTTGATCACAAAAACCGTACGCGCCCGGAAGGTTTCAACAATGGGCATCCCGTAAATAGGGGATGTTTTATCGTGAAGCGCGGCAGGGTTCACGGTGTCATTGGCGCCGATCACAATACACACATCAACCGTGTCCATGATGGGGTTGATGTTCTCCATTTCCACAAGCTGGTCGTAAGGCACATTGGCCTCAGCCAAAAGCACGTTCATGTGCCCTGGCATGCGCCCAGCCACAGGATGGATCGCGTAACGCACTTCAGCGCCGTTTTTCTCCAATAACTCGCCGAGTTCCCGGATGGCATGCTGGGCCTGGGCCACAGCCAGCCCGTATCCAGGCACAACCACAACAGAGTGCGCAGCTTCTAAAACAAGATAGGCGTCTTCAATGGACGCGGATTTGGCTTCTTTCTTTTCTCCAACAGCTTTTTTCTTTTTGGAAGCGGCAAAAGCGCCGAAAAGCACATTGCCGAGGGAACGGTTCATGGCCTTGCACATGATATAGCTTAAAATAATACCGTTGGCGCCGACCAGGGAACCGACCACAATCAGAAGCACGTTATTAATCACAAATCCTGTGGTGCAGGCCACAAGCCCGGAGTAGCTGTTTAAAACAGAAATTACGACCGGCATATCAGCCCCGCCGATAGGAATGACTGTCAGGATTCCCAAAAGAAAAGAAATTCCAAGAATAGCCAGGAATACCGGATAGTACGCCGGATGCATAAAGAAGGGAACAGCCAGCGCAAGGACAAAAGCAAGCGCTGCAATATTAATCCACATTTGTCCTGGAAAAAGGATGGGTTTTCCGGAAAGCCGTTCGCTTAATTTTCCCCAGGCAATGCCGCTCCCTGTAAAGGTCACGCCGCCGATCAGAATCGAAAGGTAAAGGGCGGTCGTCACAACAATAGTATCAGGCCTGTGGCTGTGATAGGCGCTCCAGTCCACAAACACACTGGCGAGCGCCCCAAACCCGTGGAGAAGCGCGATCATTTCCGGCATCTGGGTCATGGCAGCCCTGAAGGCCACAAGCGCCCCTAAAATGGAGCCGATAATCATGCCGATCAGGATCCACTGAAAAGAAATGATCTCGTGGCTGGTGAGCGTGGCTATCACGGCAATCAACATGCCAAGCGCAGAGAGCCAGTTGCCTTTGCGTGCTGTTTCAGGTGAGGCCAGAAATTTCAGGCCAAAGGCAAAAAGCGCGCAGCTGACGATATAAGCAAGATTAATGAAGGAGATATGATTCATTTCTTTTCTCCTTTTGCACCCTGGGATGATGATTTGGACTTGAACATTTTAAGCATGCGTTCTGTGACAAGGTATCCGCCGACCAAATTAAAAGTCGCCAGGGCTACGGCAGAAACACCCAGGAAAATCGTGAAGGGTGAGTGGGCGTCGAGCGATCCGGCGGCAACCAGAGCCCCTACAATAATGATCCCGCAAATGGCGTTGGCTTCTGACATGAGCGGCGTATGTAAAAGAGGCGGCACGCGGTTGATAAGCGCAAAACCCAAGAAAACCGACAAGACCAGGACATAAAGAAGGTAAATAAAAGGGATAATTTGTTCCGGCATAACACTATTCCTTATGCTTTTGCTGTGAGTTTTTCGTTAACGACTTTTCCATTGTGAGTAATGAGACAGCCTTTCATGATCTCATCATCCATTTTGAGTTCAAAAGAATTCTTTTCTTTATTCCAGAAGTGTTCAATGAAATTCACAAAGTTGGCCCCCAGCATTTCACTGGCGTCAACCGCTGCCTTGCCTGGAAGATTGGCAAGGCCAATAATTTTAACACCGTTGATTTCGATTTCTTTCCCCAGCTCAACGCCTTCAACATTTCCGCCGGTTTCAACAGCCAGGTCCACCACAATACTGCCGGGTTTCATTCCGGAAATCATATCGCGTGTCACAATGACCGGCGCCTTACGCCCAAAGACCTGGGCTGTGGTAATCACGATATCGGATTGAGCAGAGACTTTGGCCATGCCTTCACGTTGTTTTGTGAGTTGTTCAGGAGTAAGGGCTTTGGCGTAGCCGTCTTTGGTTTGTCCGGTTTCGCCCAGGTCAATCTCCACAAATTTTGCTCCCAGAGACTGGACTTGTTCTTTGACCACTGGACGGGTGTCAAAGGCATCCACGCGGGCTCCCAGGCGTTTGGCTGTGGCAATGGCCTGAAGGCCTGCAACACCAGCGCCGATGATAAAAACACGTGCCGGCGGAATGGTTCCGGCTGGCGTCATCATCATGGGGAGTATTTTTTGCATGCGTTCTGCCGCAAGGATGACCGCTGTATATCCAGCCAGGCTTGCCTGAGAACTTAAAGCATCCATTTTTTGGGCAAGGGTGGTGCGCGGGATCATTTCAAGGCTGATCGCGGAAATGCCTTTGGATGCAAAGGCTGTGATAAGGTCTTTTTCGTTAAAAGGATCCAGGAAACTTAAGTGCACCGTGCCAGACTTCATTAAGGCAACTTCTTCCAAAGAAGGTTTCCTGACACGCAAAAGCATATCCGATTTTATAAGGATTTCCTGGCGCAGGGAAATAGCAGTGCCGGCTTTAATAAAGGCTTCGTCAGAAATTTTAACGGAATTACCCAGCCCCTTTTCAATCAAAACCTGAATACCTTTTGCAGTGAGCCTTTTGACAGCGTTAGGCGTCAGGGCGATCCGTGTTTCGTTGGGGGAAGTTTCTTTAAGGATACCAATAATCATGGGAATTTTTCCTTATGATTTAAACCTTGATCGGCAAGATAACAAAAAGCAGGCCATGTTTGTAAAGTGTCTTTTGCAAAGAAAAAACAGTGTAGTTATGAAAAAGGCGGTTTGTGAGTGAATCATTGGGAAATACAAGTTGACCGCCGAAAAAGACCGGGCTTGGAAAGCGTTTGGCTGCTTCAAGCGCGAGTTTTTCAGATTCTTCAATCACATCAACGCCCACAGCCCACAGGCCTTCTGCATAACAACCCTGGCGGCGCATGTAAGCGGCATAGCGTTCCACGTCTGTTGAGCATTTTGTTTCCAGGCGGTCGATTTCCTCAACGCCTTTAAAATTCCCTGAGTCAATGAGCCCCACTTGAATAAAAACAAAATTTCGGAAAGTGTTGCCAAAAAATCTGACAATGTTCATGAGCGTGTGCAAGCCCATGCCGTTGTAGCCGCTGACAAACACAATGGCTGTTTTTCCTTTGGGATCAAATGCCGGGGTTAAAGAAGGTGCCGGAAGCTTCATTTCCTGTTCGACCGCAACCACAAGGGCATTAAGGCGTCTGAGAAGGACGGCTGTGTTTTTGTAATGCTTGCGGGTTCCCAAAGACATGAGGATGAGGGCTCCGGTTACCGTGAGGGTGACCCAGCCGCCGTCATTAAATTTGATAACGACCATGGAGATCAGGATAAATAAACAGAGGATGAGGCCCGTGCCGTTCACAAATATTTTTCTTTTCCAGGAGTGGCGTTTGCGGCGTTCATTCCACCAGTGACGAACCATGCCGAGTTGAGAAAGGACAAAGGTGATAAACACATTGATACTGTAAAGGACGACCAGAAGCTGAACAGAACCTCCGGAAAGAAGCATAATGGCGAGTGCCCCCATGCCCATGATCAGAATGCCGTTTTGCGTGACCAGCCGGTCGCTCATGGCTGAAAAACGGGAAGGGAACCAGCGGTCGTGGGCCATGTTGGCCAACACTTTAGGGCCGCCTAAAAATCCTGTCTGCGCAGCCACAAAAAGTAACGCGGCTTCTGCAAAAAGAGTGGCAAAAATAAAAATACTGACTGTTGAAGCTGGCCAGCCGAAAGTTGCCCGTTCCAAAAGAACAGCATTAAGGGTTTTGCCTTCCACAGGGTGGACATTAAAGAGAAGATAGGTGAGCATAAGCCCCATGACAACAACAGCCAAAGAAACAGACATATAACGCATGGTGGCTTTGGCTGTTTTGACGCGGGGTTCGCGTAAAATCGAAACACCATTGCTGACAGCCTCAATACCTGTATAGGTACCAGCACCCATACTGTAGGATTTCAAAATAAGAAGCAGCGCGCCCATAAACCCCAACTGGTTAATAGTGGCTGCGGAGTCGGCTTTAAAGCTTGCCGCTACAGCGGGGAAGTCGGTGATATGGACAGTAAGGCCATAAATAATAATAAAGGCATGGGTCACAAGGAAAAGAATAAAAATAGGGACCAAAGGAACGATGGAGTCCTTAACCCCTCGCAGATTCATGATGGTTAAAAGAATAAGGATAAAAATGGCAAAAGACATCTTCATGCCCTGCCATTCCAGGGGCAGGAGGCTGAAGATCGCGTCACTGCCGCTTGCCACAGAAACCGTGATCGTTAAGATGTAATCAATGAGAAGCGCGCATCCCGCGACCATGCCGGCGCCAGGAGAAAGAAGCTTGCTGGCCACAAGATATCCGCCGCCGCCGCTGGGAAAGAGTTCGATAATCTGTGAATAGCTGGTGCTGATGATAAAAATGGTGACAACAGTGGCTAATCCTACAATCAAGGCCAGAGGCGTATGGCTTTTGAGTGTGATATAGGCTTCTGCCGGGCCGTAACAGGAGGATGATAACCCGTCAGCGCCAAGGCCCACCCAGGCAAAGAAAGCAATTAAGGAAAGGCTGTGAAAGATGTTAACGTCATAAAGGTTGCGTGCCTGCCCGATAACGACATCTTTGGCTTTTTTTATAAGAGAAGTAGGCTTGTCCATGATTAACTAAGGTAACAAACTGTGAGGTAAAGTCAAGTTTAATGAATAGAAGATTTCTTTTAATTTTATAGACGAAGTCTGAAATTAGAGCTATATTCTGACGATTCATATTCAATAGCAGGTTTCTTTACTTTTATAACAAGGAGGGTTTCTATGGGTCGTTATTTAAGAAGTTTGTTTAAACCAGTACTGCTTACGCCGTTTTTCCTTTTGTTGGCAGGAGTGGTTGCGGCCTGGGCCGGAGAATCGGATTTGATTGTTCCGAATCTCTCCTCAGTGTCGTTTCTTGGCATTAACGGCCACTCGCTTCTCCTTTATGGGATGATTATTTGCGTGTTTGGATTCGTGTTCGGCATTGTCCAGTTCAGGGATATTATGAATATGCCGGTACATAAGGCCATGAAGGACATTTCTGAGCTTATTTACGCGACTTGTAAGACATATCTTGTGACCCAGGGCAAATTCCTTCTTATTCTTGAAGCGATTATTGCGGTTGCCATGGTGGCTTATTTTGGCGGGCTGCGTCATTTGGCACCGGCCAAAGTTGTTATGATTCTGATTTGTTCTTTGATTGGTATCGCTGGCAGCTATGGTGTGGCCTGGTTTGGCATGAGAATTAATACCATGGCCAATTCCCGCTCAGCCTTTGCCGCGTTAAAGGGATCTCCGTATCCTGTGTATTCCATCCCAGCTCAGGCAGGGATGTCCATCGGTATGCTTCTTATTTCTACTGAGCTTTTGGTCATGCTCTGCATCCTTCTTTTTATTGATCCCTCCTATGCCGGCCCGTGTTTTATCGGGTTTGCTATCGGCGAATCATTGGGTGCGTCGGTTCTTCGTATCGCGGGAGGTATTTTTACCAAGATCGCGGATATCGGCTCTGACCTTATGAAGATTGTCTTTAATATCAAGGAAGATGACGCCCGCAATCCTGGGGTTATTGCAGACTGCACAGGGGATAATGCAGGCGATTCTGTGGGGCCAACGGCTGATGGTTTTGAGACTTACGGCGTTACCGGCGTTGCCTTGATTTCCTTTATTTTGTTAGCTGTCAAGGATCCGATTGTCCAGGTCCAGCTTCTGGTCTGGATTTTTGTGATGCGCTTGCTTATGATCATTGCGAGCGCGTTATCGTATTGGGTTAATGGTATTCTGGCCAAATCTCGCTATTCAGAAGTCAAAGAAATGAATTTCGAAGACCCGTTGACATCGCTTGTTTGGATTACGTCGTTTGTTTCCATTGCCTTTACATTCGCAGCGTCCTATTTCCTTATCCCAACCATGGGGGACGGTTCGATGTGGTGGAAGCTGGCTTCGATCATTTCCTGCGGAACCATTGCCGGCGCGCTTATTCCTGAACTTGTGAAAGTGTTCACATCCCCGGAATCCGCCTTTGTAAAGAATATTGTTGAATCATCGAAAAAGGGCGGGGCTTCTTTGAATATCCTCGCTGGTTTTGTGACAGGTAATTACAGCGCTTATTGGATGGGGCTCACCATCATGGGCCTTATGGGCATTGCTTATAAAGTCAGTGGGTTGGGGCTGGAACATTTGATGCTGGCACCGGCCATTTTCGCGTTTGGTTTGGTGGCTTTCGGTTTCCTGGGGATGGGGCCGGTGACAATCGCGGTTGACTCTTACGGGCCTGTTGCAGATAACGCCCAGTCAATTTATGAGTTGTCACTTATTGAGAAGGTTTCCAAAGAAGAAATTAACAAAGACTTTGGCTTTACTCCTGACTTTGAAAAGGCAAAGCATTTTCTCGAATCCAATGACGGCGCGGGAAACACCTTTAAGGCCACTTCCAAACCGGTCTTGATCGGCACCGCCGTCGTAGGTGCCACCACAATGATCTTTTCGATCATTGTTATTTTGACGCAGGGGTTAACGGTGAATCAGCACCTGTTGTCCATCCTTTATCCGCCGTTTCTGTTGGGCATGATTGCGGGCGGGGCCATGATTTATTGGTTTACAGGGGCCTCCACGCTTGCGGTTGTGGCTGGCGCGTATCATACGGTTGAGTTTATCAAGAAGAACATTAAACTTGAAGGCTCTGATAAGGCTTCCACCGAAGACAGCCAGAAAGTTGTGGCTATCTGCACCATGTTTGCCCAAAAGGGGATGATCAACCTGTTTATGGCCATCCTTTTTGCGACACTGGCGTTTGCCTGTTTTAATCCGTACTTCTTCATTGGCTATTTGATTTCCATTGCCATTTTCGGCTTGTATCAGGCCATTTTTATGGCCAATGCCGGCGGCGCCTGGGATAATGCCAAGAAGGTTGTTGAGGTTAATTTACGTGAAAAAGGCACGCCGCTTCATGAGGCTTCTGTTGTGGGCGATACGGTTGGCGATCCTTTCAAGGACACTTCTTCTGTTGCTTTAAACCCGGTCATCAAGTTCACCACACTGTTTGGCCTTTTGGCAATTGAAATCGCGCTTCAGTTAAGCCGTCAGGTGAATTTCATGTTGACGGTCATTTTCTTCTCCGTCTCTGTCTTTTTTGTTATCAAGTCTTTTACAAGCATGCAGATTATAGGGGAAGCCGTGGAGAAGAAGGCGTAAGACATAAAAAAGTCTTGTATCGAAAATGCCCCCTGACAGCGAAAGTTGTCAGGGGGTTTATATTTTTGCTGATTCTCATTGACGGGAAAATACTCATCTGTAATATAGGAGAAGAGCGTTTCTTAAGAAATTTTTGCTAATTATCGAGCCATCGGGGGCATGTGAGTCGCTCGGACAGTCCTCGTTTCGCCGCCAAGTTTAGAATCGTAGTTTTTGAATTTTCTATGAAGCGGCTCACTGCGGAACTCGCTTGGTGACATGTCCCCGACGGCTCGATAAAAAAATGAGAAATTAACAGGAGAAATATTATGTCGTTTTGGCAATTACTGGCTGTCGGCGGGGTAACTGTTTATGTGCTTTTGATGCTGTCGATCGTGTCTCTGGCTGTTATTTTTGAAAGGTCTCTTTTTTATTACACCAGCCGCAAAGTATCGCGTGACAAGCTTATGGCCTATGTGAATGATGAATTCAAGAAAGGCAATGCCCAGAAGGTTTTGGATTTTTGTAGAAAGATTGATAATTCCTGTGCCAGGGTTATTTTAACGGGATTTATGAAAAGGGGACAGGCTCCTGCCATGATTGAAAGCACCATGGACCGCCAGATTACCATTGAAACCATGCGCCTCGAACGCCGAATCAGTATTGTGGGCACTATTGGAAGCACCGCGGTTTATATTGGCCTTTTTGGTACGGTTTTGGGTATCATTAAGGCGTTTCAGGATATTGCTGAAAAAGGCACGGGAGGTGTCGGGGTTGTTATTAACGGCATTGCCGAAGCCCTGATTTGTACAGCGGTGGGCTTGTGCGTTGCTGTTCCTGCGGTTATTGCTTATAATTATTTTATTAAAAAGATTGAGGACGTGATTAAAGACATGGAAATCTCTGCCTCAGAAACCTTAGATCTTTTGACGGTGAAGTCATGAAGAGGCATTCCCGTAAGCAGCGTTTCTTTGCTGACATCAATATAACGCCGTTTACCGACGTTATTTTGGTGCTGCTGGTTATTTTTATGGTGGCCACCCCCTTGATCTATCAATCCAACATAAAGGTCAAACTTCCCAAGGCCAAGACTGCCGAACCCCGTGATGTTGGCCAAACCAAGCAGGCCGTGATTACGATTACGACCGAAGGTATGGTGTATCTGGATGACAAGCTTATGACGCATAAAGAGCTTCGGGAAAAAATTGTGGCCATGCACCGGGAGAACGAAGAGCTTAGCGTTTATCTCAGGGCTGATCAGTTAACCCGCTTTAAGGATATTGTGGATATCCTTGACCTCTTGACCGAAATGGGTGTTGCCAAGCTCGACATCGCTGCAACGCATGTTCAATAAATTTAGATTTTAGGCGTAGGGGCTCGATTCATCGAGCCCGATAACAGATTACGCGTACTGGCAGATCCTGCAGAATGTTTCGCTGCTCAACGTTACGGCATTTTTCTAATAAGATAATTGGGTTGCAATGCCTTCACGATTCGCATCGAAACATTCTTTCGGCTCTGCCGTTTTCTTCAGGACAAAATTGAAGAGTAAAGTTATGAATAAATTTTTCAATAATATCAGCCAGTTGTTCATGGGCGAGGCGCCGCGTTGGTATAAGATTTTTATTGCCGGTATTTTATTATTCAATCCCCTGGCTTATTTCACGGTTGGGCCATTTTGGACAGGGTGGCTGGTTTTAATTGAATTTTTATTTATTCTCGGATTTTCTTTAAGTTCCTATCCGCTTTTTCCTGGCGGCCTTGTGGCCTTGGAAGTTTTTGTCCTTAACATGGTGCCGCCCATTCTTGTGATGAAGGAAATCACAGCCAACATTGATGTCATTTTACTTCTCATTTTTCTTGTCCCGTCGATATTCTTCATGAAGCCGCTGTTGATCTGGATCTTTATGAGGATATTTTCTTGTGTCAAAAGTAAAGTGGCTTTAAGCCTGGTATTTCTGGTCATGGGCGCATTTTTATCAGCCTGGCTGGATGCCTTGACCGTGATGGCGGTTATCATGTCTGTTTGTCTTTCAGTTAAGGAGATTTTCCTTAATGTGAAAAGCGAGCTTCCCCAGGACAGCGAAGAATTTAACGGTTTTCTAAGAAATCTTCTCATGCATGCGGCCATAGGCACAACCATCGGAGGGGTGGCTACCATGATTGGCGAGCCCCAGAACCTTTTGATTGCGCATTATGCGGGCTGGGGGTTTCAGGAATTTTTTGTCAAAATGGCGCACTTTTCTATTCCTGTCCAGATTGCCGGGGTGCTCACATGTTTTTGTCTTGAGCATTTTCGTATGAAGGCATTTGGTTTTGGCTATCAGTTGCCGGATCGGGTGGCTGTTTTCTTAGAAAAAAATTCCCAAGATGCGTTTTTAAATGAAACGTCACTTGATAAATTGAGATTGATTATTATGGCTGGGGCATTTGCCTGCCTTGTTCTTGCGTTGGCATTCCAGATTGCGCCTGTGGGCATTGTGGGCCTGGGGCTTCTCATAGGCCTGCCCATTTTAACAGGCCAGACCCAGGAACATCAACTGGGCAAGGCTTTTGAAGAGTCCCTGCCTTTTACCGCGCTTTTGGCTGTATTTTTTGTGATTGTGGCCATGATTGAGAATTTAGGCCTTTTTGCGCCTTTGACCCAGGCGGTTTTGCAGTTTCAAAGCAGGGGACAGCTCTATGCTTTTTTCCTGGCCAGCGGGGTTCTGTCATCCGTCAGTGATAATGTGTTTGTCGCGAATGTTTATATCCACCAGGCCCATCATGCCCTGGGGTCAGGGCTTATTGATAAACTTCAGTTTGACTGCCTGGCGATTGTGATTAACGCAGGAACAAATATATTTTCCATTATCACGCCCAACGGCCAGGCCGCATTTCTTTTCCTTTTAACAAGCACCATTGCCCGGCGGATTAATTTATCGTATGGCCGCATGTTCTGGATGTCGTTTCCCTATGCGGTAACCCTTGTTTTAACAGCAATTGCCATGCTTTGAACTTGACAGGGAGAGTAGTCGGGAATATATTACGCTAACTATGAAAAAAATAGCAATTGTCTTTCATTCTCTTTCCGGAAACAGCTATTCTGTGGCCAAAAGTTTTGAAGAGGCGTTTAAAGCCTTAGGCCAGGAAGTTGGGCTTTATCGTGTGCCAGACCCGGCCTGGGTCATGAAGCCTGATGTGCCTGAGGCTTCCCGGAAGCTTTTGGAAGCCATGCTTCTGGTTCCTCTGGCCAGGCCAGAAGTCCTTTTAGATGCAGATATGATCCTGATGGGGTCGCCCACTTATTTTGGCAATGTTTCTAGTCCCATGAAAGCTTTTATGGACCAAACCGGCGGGTTATGGTTTCAGGGAAAACTGGTTGGCAAAAAATTTGCGGCTTTTACTTCGGCAGGGAACACCGAAGGCGGCGCTGACCTTTGCCTTCAGGCTTTGGGCATTTATGCCCAATATATGGGGATGATATGTTTTCCCATGCCCGTTAATATCCTTCCCGGCAAGGATGTTAATGCCCTGGGCGTGATTCATTATTCGGCAGGAAAGTATTCTACAGGGCTTGATAAAAAAGTTTTGGACCAGATCAATAACTTTTCAAAATGGGTTGTCAGTATTTTGAACGGTGCATAATTTTTCTCGCCTTTTTCAAATAATTCAGGATAATAGAGAAGATGTGTTGCCGAGACTTTTTGTGGAAATATGAGGAGAATGGGCATGTCCGTTGACCAGGTCCAGAGAAAATTTCCCCGTTTTGAGACAGATGTCAGGATTTCTTTTAGCGTTCCCTACGAATTCCGTACAGAGGTTGATTTTAAGCTTGATTCCGAGGCTGCTTCCCACCAGGAGCACAAATACATTGGATTTTCCAAAAATATTTCTGTTAATGGCTTGTGTTTTGAGTCGCCCAAAGAGCTTAAGAATGGTGATAAACTTTGGATTGAGCTTCATCTCCCGAAATGCCCGGATCTTATTTATATGGAGGGAGAAGTCCGCTGGTCACGCCTTATTTCCGCAGTCCCGAATACCCCGCATCAATATGCCACAGGTGTTATCGTCAGAAAAGTTGATGGTTCGCAAATTGATGAAACAGTCTATTTTGATGAAACCTACAAGGTCATGTGGAGCCAGCTTTTGGAGCGGGTTTTAGGCGGTTTTGCAAGACTCAACAAAAAAAAGTAAATCTGATTTCTTTAGTTTTGAAGGAAAATTCCTTGGCTATTCCTGTTGTCTTAGTTTTACGCGGCATTCTCAAACGCCCGGATAACCGTTTTCTCCTTCTTAAGCGTTCTTCCCGATCTAAATCCTGGCCAGGGAAGTGGGAATTCCCCGGTGGAAAGGTTGACAGGGGCGAAAATCCAGATGACGCCTTAAGAAGGGAATTTCTTGAGGAAACGGCATTGTCTGTTGGGCCCCAGGAGCTTTTCAGGGATTTTTTCTGGGAACGGGAAAAAGACCGGATCCATTATAAGATATTTTTTGTGAAATATTTGTCAGGAGAAGTGAAAATTTCCGACGAACATGATAATTCCGGATGGTTTTCTTTAGATGAGATAAAGAGCATGGATATTTCCTCGCCGCTTTTAGGAATCATGAAACTTTTGGAGAAGTTATGAAACTTATCAGTTGGAATGTCAACGGTATCCGCGCTGTCCATAAAAAAGGTTTTCTGGACTGGTTCAAGAAGGAATCTCCGGATATCCTTTGCCTTCAGGAAACGAAGGCTGAGAAAGATCAGCTGGATGAATCTCTTCTAAACATTTCGGGTTATGAATCTTTCTGGTGCTCGGCTGAGAAAAAAGGCTATAGCGGAGTTGCCCTTTATTCTAAGAAAAAACCTTTGAGCGTTGAGTATGGTTTTGGCCTCAGGGAATTTGATACAGAAGGCCGGATCATCATGGCGGATTATGAGGATTTTGTGCTGTTTAATATCTATTTTCCCAACGGCAGCGCGGGGAACAAACGCGTTCCTTTTAAATTGTCTTTTTATGACGCCTTCTTAAAAAAGGCTTTAAAGTTAAAGAAATCCGGCCGCCATGTTATCGTTTGCGGGGACGTGAATACGGCGCATGAAGAGATTGATCTTGCGCGGCCTAAAGAAAATGTGAAGAACACAGGTTTTTTGCCTGAAGAGCGCGCCTGGGTCACACAGTTTGTTAATGCCGGTTTTATGGACACGTTCCGCCACTTTTACAAAGAGGGCGGGCATTATTCCTGGTGGGATTACAAGACCGGCGCCAGGGCCAGAGATATCGGCTGGCGCATTGATTATTTTTTTGTTGATAAAGACTTTTTGCCCCATCTTAAGAAAGCTTTCATTTTAAAAGATGTTTTAGGATCAGACCATTGTCCGGTTGGAATTGAGATTTCCTGATTTTACCTTCAGATTTTCCGAGGTGGAAGGTATAATCTTTCTATGCGAATAACTGCCTTTTCTCTTATTTTTTTTCTATTTTTCCTGACGCAAGTGTTGGCTCAGGAAGAAAAGCCTGCGGTATCGCCGGCTGCTTCTTTTGAGTTGACGAGCCCTGTTTTTGCGAATAATGGCGTTATACCTGTCAAGTACACCTGCCGCGGGTCGGATATTAATCCGCCGCTGACAATCAAGAATATTCCGCCTGGCACAAAGTCTTTGGCATTGACTGTGCATGACCCTCATGGCATTTCCGGGGAATGGGTGCATTGGGTGGTTTATAATATCAAGCCAGACACTGCGGATATCCACGAAAACAATCCCCCAGGCACCGAGGCATTAAACGATTTCGGGAACTTTTATTACGGAGGGCCGTGCCCTGTGGATGAGCGGGTGCATCAGTATGTTTTTACGCTTTATGCCTTAAAGAATTATCTGGATGATGTGACCGAGGGCGCCACAAAGAGCTCTCTGGAAAAGTCTATCGCAGGAAAGGTTATTGCCAAGGCAGAGCTTGTGGGCACATATCAGAATATCGGATGGGAGAAAAATGTTAGTCACTGACAGGATGCCTTTTTTAAAGCCTTTTTTCAGGCAAAAGCCGAGAAAGAATTTTCTTGTCGCGCTTTGGCATGAAATCAACCTGAACCTGGAGAGGTATTTTGTTGTTGAGCAAAGGCAGTTTATTACGGAGCCCTTTGAAAACAATGCCTGTCATGAAGCCCGGACATTTGCCTCTTTGAAATTTCCGAGAGAATTAACCGAATACGCGCATGCTGTCGACCAATTTAATGCCCTTTTTCGGGAAATGAAAGAATTTGAAGCTTTTTATTCATCCAGCATTGATAAGAAAACAAAAGAAAACGCGGAAATTCTTCATCAGCAGAAAGAAAGCCTTCAGGTTATGTTTAACGGGCTTCGTCCTAAAATAGATGCCGCGCAAAGTTCGTTGCGCCGCCTTCTGGAAAAAAGCTGATTTGAAGGTTTTTTTGAATATCTATGTCTCAGGAATATTTCACGATATGTGAGCTCAATAGCCTTATCAAGGACGTTGTTTCCGCTGGATTTCCACGTTCCCTGTGGGTTTGCGGCGAAATTCAAAACCTTGACCGCTATAAATCCAAAGCCCATCTTTTTTTTGACCTTGTTGAAAAAGACGACGGGGCCAAAGATATCAAAGCCAAAATCGGCGTCGCTATCTGGGCAGGGATGCGGCCTAAAATTGAAGCCATCCTTAAAAAGGGCGAGAATGCCTTTGAACTCAAGGATGGTATTGAGGTCAAGCTTTCCGGGCGCGTTGAGTTTTATCCTCCTTACGGCACGCTCCGTTTTATTGTCGATAACATTGACCCTGTTTATACACTCGGGAAAATTGCCCAGGATCGCCAAAAGCTGATTGCAGAACTTGCCAAGGCCGGTGTTTTTGCGAAAAACAAAGCTCATGATATGCCGCTGGTGCCGCTTCGCGTCGGCCTTGTGACAGCATTTGATTCTGCGGCTTATAATGATTTCATCCATGAACTTCAGCACAGTGGCTTTGCGTTTAAAGTTTTCTTTATCAATGCGGTGATGCAGGGTAAAAATTGTGAAGCCTCGGTGGTTGCCGCTTTAAAAACATTAAACAGCATGGAAGGCCTTGATGTCCTTGTGATTACCCGCGGGGGAGGCTCAATTGCCGAATTGAGCGCTTTTGATTCAAAACTCATCGCCCTGGCTGTGGCAGATTCCCGTTATCCGGTGTTAACAGGCATTGGCCATGAAATAAATACCAGTGTCACGGATCTTGCGGCGCACACTTATGCCAAAACACCAACTGCTGTGGCCCAGTTTCTTTCACTGCGGGTATCGCTCTTTTTGGATAACTTGATTGAGTCTTACACGCGCCTTACAGACTTGGTTCATGAAAAATTTTCTAATGATAAGGCAACGCTCAAGACCAGTACCGTTATTTTGGCCAGCCGCACGCACGAGCTTTTAAAAAGCCGTCGGGAAGACCAGGTGCGGGTCGTGGAACGGCTGCGTAATACCTCTTCGCGGATTAATGTTCAAAGAAAAGACCTTGACTGTTTTTCGGAAAGTTTGAAAAAGACAATTTGTTTGCGGTTTGTTGATACAAGGAATAAAATAAATGCTCTGGAAAAGATGGTGGAGTTGTCGTCTCCCGTTAAATTGTTCAAGCGGGGTTTTTCAGTGACACGCGGGGCTGACGGCAAGGTGGTTCATCTGGCCAAAAGCGTTGCACGGGGCGATCTTCTTTCAACGGAATTTATAGATGGAAAAGTGAGAAGTACTGCAAGTTAAGCTCTAAGGGAATAAGGAGGCGTTACGTGACAGAGATGAAATATTCCAAAGCCATGGAAAAGCTTGAGGAGATTATTAAAGATATTGAAAATGACGAGATTGATATTGATGAGCTTTCTGCCAAGGTCAGGGAGGCTGTTTCCCTTGTGAAGATCTGCAAGGAAAAAATTGCCAAGGCTGAACTTGAAGTCAAGGACGTTGTTCAGGGTTTTGAAGTTGAAAAAGAGTAGTTGTTTCTTAAAGGAGTTTAAATATGTTGTGGTTAATGATTTTTATCAGTGTCGTTCTCACGGCTATTTTAGGTGTTCAGGTTTATTTAGTATGCATGGTTCGAAAGGCCAGAAAACAATACCTCCAGGAACTTAAGGAGCATTCCCGCCCCACCATGTGGGATGTTCGGGAAACTCTTCTGGAAGGCGACCGTGATTTGGCGGTTCAAATTTATTGTGAAATTTTCGGCCTTGAAGATATTGAAAAGGCGCGCAAGGATGTTGAAGAAATTGAAAGAAGTCTGAAAGGATAATGCCTGTGTGGCATCCTGTTTTTAAAACTTCAGATATTGTTGACGGGCAGGGGATATCGCTCAATGTCCCTGGCCGCAGAAAGCCTGTGGCCTTGTTTCGCTGGGCAGGGCAATTTTTTGCTGTTAATGATGAATGCCCGCATGCCAATGCGCCGCTCTCAGGCGGAAAAGTGTCAGATTTTATCGTGACGTGCCCTTCTCACGGAGCAAAATTTGATATCCGTAACGGAAAAAGTGATAAAGATTTCTTTTACGGGGACATCAAAACTTTTCCGGTCAAAATCGAGGGTGATACGGTTTATATCGAAGTGTAATTTTTGGAGGATACGCCATGTCTGAGTGCGTCTTTTGTAAAAATCTCCCCAGGATCATTGAAAATGAGCTTGTTTATGCTGTGTATGATATAAAACCAATTTCCAAGGGCCATGCCTTGATTATCCCGAAGCGCCACTTTGAGCAAATTTTTGAAGCGACTTTGGAGGAATCCAACGCCGTCAAGGCCATGATTGTTGCCATGAAAAACCGTATCCAGAAAGAATATGAACCTGATGGGTTTAATATCTGGATTAATTGCGGAAAGGCCGCCGGGCAAATTGTCATGCATGCCCATGTGCATCTTATCCCTCGTTATGCCGGGCAGGTTATTCATATCAAGGATCATCTTAAAGGCAACATGGAATAATTCCTTAAACAGCCTTAAAAGGAAAAAACATGCCTTCTTCTCAAAAACCATTGCCTGTTTCTTTGCCTGACGCTGTCAGCTGGTCGATCAAGCTTTATGCAAGCCGGTTTCAGCTGTTTCTCCTTTTGGTTGTCACAGCCTCTCTTCCTGGTATTATTTTCCAGGTTGCGTCTTTGGTAAATTCAGACCAGTTAAACACGATTCTTGTTTTGCTTTGGTTATTGTCCGTGGGTGTCAGTATTGTTTTTACAACCGCATTAATCATTGCCATCATGAACACCGCGGAACAAAAAACAGCGCAAGCGTCATTTGCTGATTTTTTATCGCTGTCGTTAAGGAAGTTCTGGTTCTTTCTAGGGGCCGCCATCCTCGCGGTTTTGCCGCAGGCCATCCTTTTTAAGATTGTGGATGCGCTCTCTTTGCGCGCTGAGCACGCGTCTTTGGGGCTGGCATTTTTTATCCTTGTTTTTTCTTTATTCGCAATAGTTTTTGCTGTTTATATCACCATTGTTTTTTCCATGTTCCCTTTTGTTATCATTGAAACACACCTTGCTCCAGTTGCGGCACTGCGAAAAAGTTTTGAGTTAATCCATGGCGCTTTCTGGGGTGTGACCGGGGCGTTAATGCTAGCGTTTGTCATCCTTTTGGCTGTAGCGCTTCCTTTTTTCGTCGGATTTTCACTCATGGGGGTTCCTAAGCCGGTCATGAGTGTAGCTTTGAATGCCGTGGGAATGGTTTTGCTTCCCTTTCTTTTGGGATATTACTATCGGATTTATCTCGCGCTTAAAGAGCGCGGGAATACCATTTCCATTGCCGTCTACGAAAACATGGGGAACTGATGCTTAAAATCCTTTCTTTGTGGTGGCGCGCCATACGTCCGCATACACTCACGGCATCTGTGGCTCCGGTATTTTTAGGGACGGCCATGGCTTATGGCGATGGGGCCGTGCATTGGCCATCCGCGGTTCTTGCGCTCATTTGTGCTCTTTTTATCCAGATAGGCACCAACCTTTCCAATGATTATTTTGATTTGAAAAGCGGCGTTGACACAAAAGAACGCAGAGGCCCTTTAAGCGTGACTTTATTGGGCCTTATCCTGCCTCAACACGTGAAGTGGGGTTTTATTCTTTGTTTTTCTTTGGCTGGATTTTTTGCCGCCTTTTTATTGGCGCGCGGCGGGTGGCCGGTTTTAATTATCGGCATGACGTCCATTCTTTCAGGAATTTTTTACACGGCGGGCCCCAAGCCATTATCTCATCTTGGGCTCGGCGATATTTTTGTCCTTATTTTTTTCGGGCCTGTGGCTGTGGGAGGGACTTATTACGTGCAGTCCTTGGGATGCAATGCGGCTGTGGTTTTGATGGGCTTTGCGTGCGGGCTTTTTTCAACAGCTATTTTGATAGTCAATAACCTCCGTGACATTGCGACGGATAAGACAGCCGGAAAAATGACGCTTGCAGTAAGGTTTGGCGCAAATTTTACCAGAATAGAATATTTAACATGCCTTTTAGCTGCATGCGCAGTCCCTTTGCTTGTTTATCTGATAACGGGCCATTCGCCCTGGATAATGATCGCATCGGGTATTATTTTCCTTTGTGTTCCGCTCATCCGCACGGTGTTTACTTCTGATAGCTCCCAGAGGCTTAATCAAACCCTGGCATTAACAGGCATTGTTCTTTCCTTGTTCTGCATTCTTTTCTCCATAGGTTGGATTTTATGAAGATTGACAGCGTTCATCTGTATCCTTTTGACATTGCCCTGAAACAGCCTTTTTTTGTGCGCGGCCATGAAAGGATTGATAAACGTGAAGGCGTTATTATCCAGTTGATCACCCATGAAGGACAGGTGGGATTCGGCGAGGCATCACCCTTGCCTGGCGTGAGTGCGGAAACTTTAAGAAAATCGGTTCATCAGCTGACCAGGATTTCAGAAGAACTTAAAGGGCGCTTGATCCCCCAGGATAAAGACGGCGTTTTGGACTGGCTGGCCTCTTTTATGGAGCGGGATGTTATTTGCGCTTCAGCCCGTTTCGCTGTGGAATCAGCAGTCCTTGACTTGGCAGCCCGGGCCAGGGGGGTGAGCGTTTGTGAGTTTTTAAAACCCGGTAGTTCTGTTGACCTTTTGGTGGCTGGCCTTTTACAAGGGTCTCTTCACGAAGTGACAGAGCGCGCCAGCCGCCTTCTGACCCAGGGATATTCGCTTTTTAAATTAAAAGTCGGGAACCGCAACATCCCTCTTGATGTCCAGAAAGTGGAGGAAGTGAAGCGCCGCATTGGTTTGGGCAGCCGTTTAAGGCTTGACGCGAATGCGGCCTGGCGCATGGATGAGGCAGTGCTTTTTGCGCAAAATATCGGAAAAAACCAGATCGATTATATTGAAGAACCCTGTGTCCTTACCGAGAAATGGGAAGAGTTTCACCGTCGCACAGACCTTGCCGTTGCCGTGGATGAATCAATTTTAAAAAGGCCCTTTGACGAATTAAATCTCATTCACGGGGTTGATTATTTTGTCATGAGGCCTTCTGTCCGGGGTGCTATCACAGCAACCGTTGCCCTTTCAGAACGGGCCAGGGAAGAAGGGCGGAGAGTTGTGATCAGCTCTGCTTTTGAGTCAGAGATCGGGCTTACCTTGCTTGCCAATCTGGCCGTCGTGACCGGTGAGCCGGCAAACCTTGGAACCGAAGAATGGTTTCAAAAAGGGCTTTTACTCAGGCCCCTGGTTGAGAACGGCCGAATCCTCAAGCGAAAGCTTGCCTTGGATGTAGAGTTGTTGTCTTCGGATTTTCATGAAAAACTTAAGGCTGTTTAATTTTTCCCATGATCCTATGTCCCTTATCCCGTAACGCCAGCCTTTATTCCCGTCAAGATGCCCTGATTTCCGGGCAAAGGGTTTTTTCCTGGGATCTTTTAAACGCGTATGTCATAAGCACCTCCCGTCACCTTAAGGAAATCAATATCCTTAAGGGTTCCCGGGTCATGATTATTTCTGAAAATTCTCTTCCCCTCGTGATCCTCCTTTTGTCATTGTGGCGGGGGGGTGTCACTGCCGTTCTTCTTGATCCTTCTTCGCCAGAGGATTTTGTTGTTCAATCTTTGGAAACATCCGGGCTAAAGTTTGTTTTTATCCCAGCCTCAGGATCAAAGAAGGCGTCTTTTCTTCCAAAATCCCCCAAAAAGGGCTTTAAAATTCTTTTGATTGACGACATGATTAATTATCAATTTTCCACGGGTTTTTTTGGTAATGAGATGGAAGAAATTACCATGGACCCTGATTTTGAAGCGGCCGTGATTATGAGCCAGGATCCTTCGGGCCGCCCCAGCCGCACATCTCTGTCCTATCATAATCTTTATTCTCAAGCCGAAGATTCACAGGTCGTGGCTTCTTGTCATTCTTCTGTCCAGAGCGCTCTTTCAGCGCCCCTTTATCATGTGTCAGGGGTAAGTATTTTTTTTCGTGCGCTTGTGGGCGCAGGTGCCATGGTGATTCCTGAGGGGAGGGGGCTTTTGTTCAAGGATGATGCAGGCAAAGAAAATTGATTTTTTTAGGGAGATGCCGTTATAATAATCAATCATTAACTCTTGATCCTAAGAGGCTGTTACAGAATGAATTTTGAACGCAATAATCTGGATTTATCCACATCTCCTTATCTTCGTCAACATAAGGAGAATCCCATTTGGTGGCAGGAGTGGGGAGAGGCGACTCTTGAATATGCCAAAAAGAAAGGCAAGCCGCTCTTTTTTTCTGTGGGCTATTCCACCTGCCATTGGTGTCATGTCATGGCCGCAGAAGCCTTTTCCAATAAAGACATTGCCGACTTTTTAAATAAAAACTTTATATCAGTCAAAGTGGACCGGGAGGAACGCCCTGACATCGACCAGTTTTTGATGCGTTTTATCCTTTCGTTAAATGTGCAGGGCGGCTGGCCCCTAAACGCATTTTTGACTCCGAACCTTAATCCGCTTTATGCTTTGACATATGCCCCGGTTGAGCCGCAGGCCCGCATGCCGGGGTTCCTGGAAATTCTTGAGAAAATTTATGATTTTTACCGCTCCGCCGGCCATAAGCTTTCGCCATTCATTTTAAGTGAAAGCCAGCCCCCTGTGAGTGCGGAAGAGGAAATTATTAAGATGTGTTATGAGGCCTTTGACCAGGTTTATGGCGGATTTGGCCAGGAAAACAAATTTCCGCCAAGTTCGACGCTGTTATATCTCCTTTATTATTCTTCCAATGACCAGCGTATCCGGCTTATCCTCGAAAAGACGCTGGATGTCATGATGCTCCGCGGGCTTCATGACCATTTGGAGGGAGGGTTTTTCCGGTATTGCGTTGACCGTGAATGGCTTATTCCGCATTTTGAAAAAATGCTTTATGACCAGGCCATGATGCTGTGGATTTATGCCCTGGCTTTTAAAGTGCTGGGGAAAAAGGAGTATAAAGAAACAGCGTTTAAAATTGTGAAGTCCCTGGAAGACACCTTTGAGCGTGATGGGCTTTTTTGTTCGGCCTTTGATGCGGATATAAACCATGAGGAGGGCGGTTATTACCTTTGGGCGTATGACGAATTATCCAGGATACTGACTGAAGAAGAATTAAGCCTGTTGAAGCGTGTTTATTTTGTGACAGAGAAGGGGAATTTTGAAGGCAAAAATCATTTGATCAGGCTTGATGGAACCGCTATCCCGCTGATTGAGCAGAAGCTTCTTTTTCAAAGGCGGCTTAAGGAGCCGCCTTTTTGTGATGAAAAAATTGTGACGTCCTGGAACGCGCTTTTAGGGGTTGCGTTTATTCATGCTTACCGTTATTTATCCGAAGACCATTTTCTGGCACATGCCCGAAAGATTGCTTCTTGTTTATTGGAAAGGCATTTTGATGGCGTGTCATTGGCGCGCACATCTCTTAGTGGAAAGAAATCTTCGGGTGGTTTTCTGGAAGACGGGGCCGCGGTTCTTCTCCTTTTGACGTATTTGCATGAAGAGACCGGTGAGTTTAAGGAGGCCATGGACACTTTCTATGCGTATGTCTTGAATTTTCGCACCGAACGCAGTTGGAAAGAGTCATCCCAGAAGGATTTTATTACGCTTCCTGCGTCTCATTTTGATCATCCTATCCCATCAAGTGTTTCCCTCGCGGAACTGGCTGTTTTAAGGGCCACTATCTTTCAGAAAAAACAGTTTTTCCCGGGCCCTTATGTCACGGCCTTGTTTCATGATTTTTATAATATTTCATCTTTGGTCAGAAACGGGCTTTTTCATTTAATAACATCGCCCCAGAAAATTGGCTGGAAAGTGCTTCCGGTAAATACCATTCAAATCCGCGGGGAAAAGCAAGAAGATTGTTTTGCAGGAAGTTGTACAGACATCAATCTTGATATGAATTGAGGAAAAGACATGTTTACCCATCGTGTACGGATTTATATTCATCACACCGACTGCGCAGGCCGCCTTTTTTTTGGAAGCAAGTTTTTTTTGGTGCATGAGGCCAAGGAGCATTTTTTGGAGTCCTTGGGTGTATCTGTTTCTGAAATTTTAAACCATCCCGAAGTTACTTTTCCTCTGATTCATGCCGAGGCGGATTATAAGGCTGTGCTTGTGGTGGGGGACATGGTTGATATTGATGTTTCCATTGAGAAGATCGGTGAAACCTCAGTCGTTTTTCTTTTTGCCTTAAAACGCCCGGATGGCCGGATTGTCGGCTCGGCAAAAACAGTGAGTGTTGCTGTTAATAAGAAAACCAATCAAAAGACTGCTCTTCCCAAAGAGTGGCGCAAAAAGTTTGAGAAGGGGCTTTAAGGCTCTGGCGTAAGGTTTTTAGAAAGAAAACGACATACCTTTGTAAAAAATTTTAAGGAAAATTAAACAAGGAGATATTATGCCATACGAATTTCCGACACTCAAATATGCCTACGATGCTTTAGAACCTTTCATTGATGCCAAAACCATGGAAACGCATCACAGCAAGCACCACAAGACTTACGTTGACCGTTTCAATGCCGCGATCGCAGGCAAGAGTGAACTTCAAAATCTGACCGGCGAGGAAATTTTATCCAATCTGGATAAGGTTCCGGAAGATGTTCGTATGGCTGTACGCAATAATGGCGGAGGAGCGGTAAACCATAGCCTTTTTTGGGAAGTGATCGCGCCAAAATCCGGCGGTGAGCCCAAAGACGCTGTGGCAGAAGCGATCAAGGCGGCATTTGGTTCTTTTGCTGAATTTAAGACCAAGTTTTCCGATGCCGCCACAACACAGTTTGGTTCCGGATGGGCCTGGCTTGTTCTGAATAAAGAAGGCAAGCTTGAAATCATGAAGACTTCCAATCAGGATTCACCATTGTCTCTTGGCAAGAAGCCGGTCTTTTTAATTGATGTCTGGGAGCATGCCTATTACTTGAAATATCAAAACCGCAGGCCTGAGTATATTGAAGCATTTTATAATGTTGTGAATTGGCCGCGTGTCAATGAGTTGTACCTGGCCGCAAAAAAGTGTTTCAAAGGGGCAGGGTCTTCCTGCGGTTGCGGTTGCGCTTGATCGTGTTTTGTTATTAATAAAATGAACTTTAAAGCCATAGAGAGCTCCCTTAACAGGGGGCTCTTTTTTTATTTCCTTCCCAAAAGCTCTTTGTTCCCAAGGGAACGCTTCCTTTAAATCAGGTAATACTATTGTTTCTTCTTTATAGATAATACATATTTATAGTGGTGGGTTGTCATTGTTATTATAAAAAGCCCGGTCATGGAGCGGTAAAGTGAGAAAAATAACAGCCTTAATAATACTTTTTTTCTTTATTTTCACCTCAATTATTCCGTCATTGGTGTTTTCAGAACCTCTTAGCGCTATTGGGCTTATGCCGCAGCCAGGGGGCATGACAAGCCTGACACAAGTTTTTAACCCTGCATTTATGAAGGGAATGCGGATTGATCCCACGAATCCTTTTAAATTTGACTTTTTGATCTACCGCGGGGATGAGCCTTTGACAGAAGAGCAAAAAGAATCGGAATATCCCAAACTTATCAAATATTTTCTGACCGCGCTCGCTGTCCCTGATACTGACCAGTGGGTCAACCTTTCTCCTTACGAGAAGGAGCGCATTATCCCTGATAACTTTGGCCTTACAGAAATGGGCAGGGACCTTTTGGCGCAGGATTATCTCTTAAAACAGATTTCCGCGTCGTTAATCCATCCTGACACAGACCTTGGAAAAAAATTCTGGAAAGAGGTTTACCAGACTGCTTATCAGAAATTCGGGACAACAGATATCCCCACAGACACTTTCCATAAAGTTTGGATTGTCCCGGATAAGGCCGTGATTTATGAAAAAGGGAACAATGTCTATGTGCTTTCGAATCATCTGAAAGTTCTTTTGGATAAAGATTACCTGGCCACACAAAAAAATGTTTCTGATGGCAACCCGGTTGCTTCACAAGAGGCCTCGGAGATTTCAGAAAAGGTTATGCGACAGGTTCTTATTCCGGCCATTGAAAAAGAGGTTAACGAAGGCAGAAATTTTGCCCCGCTCCGCCAGGTTTACAGCGGGATGCTTTTGGCGACCTGGTATAAACAAACACTGAAAGAATCCATCCTTTCTAAAATTTATGCGGATAAGGGAAAAATTAGGGGAGTGGACCAAAATCCGGCCAACAATAAAGAAATTTATGACCAGTATATTATCGCGTTTCAAAAGGGTGTGTTTAACATGATCAAAGAAGACCTGGATCAATTGACCCAGGAGCTTATTCCGCGCAAGTATTTTTCCGGGGGAACTGTGAATGATTATGCCCAAAAGGGAGTCATCCAAAGGGCAGGTTCATCAGAGACACAGAAAGAGTTTCTTCAAAATTATGACAAGATGGACATGGCTCAAACAGTGTTGACTGAACCCCAAAGGGCATTCTTCGAGAATTCTGCCTCGCTAAAAAGTGCTGCACAGGTTGTTCTTGAAAAGTATGGGAGCCGCTATGGTTTAACAAAAGAAAACCTTACGGAGGCTGTTTTCCTTGACCCTCGAGAGAGGTCTCTTTTGTTAACATCTTCTCAGGGTGATTTTATAACAAGGATGGGGGATAAGGATAACGGCTGGCGGCCTCTTCAAACATTATTGGCAGCTCCAAAGTCTGTTGTGGAATCTTTGCCTGATGGAACTGTGATGGTTGCCCCCAGGGAAAAGAGCGAAAAAGATGAGGAATCATTCTGGTCTTTTACAAACGATGGATCGCTCGAAAAAATATCTCCCAAGGAAGACTCCGTGCATGTTTATCGCTCCCGGATGAGGCGGTCAGCAGCTCAAAGTCAAGCAACGCCTTATTATCAGCATGATCTGCGTTTTTTTGACTTTTTCAGATATTTACAGGAATTAACGCTGTCACGGGGATCCCTGGCAGGGTCTTACTGGGGGATAAAGGTTTATCTTGGTAAAGAAAAAGTTACGGAAGATTTTTTCAGGCAACAATATGTATCAGCACAGCTTGATGAGTTAAGTGCTGTCGTTAAAGATTATGGAAAAACCGTTGAGTTGTACACCGGAAAAAAAGTCCCGTATACATCCCTTGTCCGGATCATTGAAAGGTTAAGCATCCTGTCTGATATTATCGACAATGAAAATCCCAAGAGGTTTGAAAGTTATTTTGAAGCTTTAAAATGGCTGAGGAGGTCGGTTTCTGCCCAAAAATTGCATAAGCCATTTCTTGAGCCTCCTTTTGATAGCAATATTTTTGAAGAAATGTGGATTGACCCCCAGTCTGAAGAAGACCGGGAAATTGTATTTTCATTGCTGGCTGATGAGCATTACGAGAAGGATGCCCCCAGGTTTATGGATCCTGTCAAGGGCACTGTCATTGGGCTTCCGGAAAAAGTCGGCGTGTCCTTTGAGATTAAAACCCGTGAAGAAATCCCCGGGGGTGCGCGAATCATGACATCAGCGGGTTCTTTATATTCTGTTTATGAAGATGTCCTTCAAACAATCAACGGCCCGCTTCCGGCCCAGTGGGCAGAGTCTGCCTGGGTTCGCGTTTCAGATAGATTTTATTTTTCAGTAAGCTTTTTGGACACCTGGGATGATTATTATCAGAAATATACCCTTGCCAAAGCCCAGGTTCTTTTAAGAGAAACTGAAGCGTCTAAGGAGGCCTCGGTATTGCTCAATACGGGCGTAAATATCCGTCGACAGGGGTTGTTAAGTTTTTTAAGAAGGATGATAGGGATTGTTGAGAATATCCGTTTGGCCGTCGGCCCGGAAAAGCATTCCAGGATGCAGGCTTTAATGCGGGCATTTGAATTGTTTCAAGAAAAAATATTATTTGAAAAAAGAAACCCAGGCCAGTCCTATCAGAATAATGAATGGTCACAAAAGTTTGAGCCACTTCTTTTAGGCATGGGTTTTGACATTGAGACGCAGGAAGGGCGGGATATTGTGGAGTCGTTATTTTCAAAACCGCCTTTGTCAGCTGAGGATTTAAAGCAGGCAGTCAGGGACTCTTTCTTAAAGCAGGCAGCAGCCTGGTTTATCAAGAATGCGCTTTTTGTGTCTGTGACACAGCACCAGTTGCCGGCTGAAAAAGACAGGAATCCTCTTCAGTTGAGGTCTCCGCTGGGGGAGGCCCCCTCCCAGGGAGTTGTTCTTCAAGAAAAAAACAACACTGATGCAGCCGCCTTAACCAAAGACGTGTACGGCGGTATCAGCCTTTCGCAGTCAACTCTGGATATGGAAATTAAGCGGGATGGCAAAGGAGTGGTTTTACCAGTGAGCCAGCAGGATTTTGATAATATTCATATCGACGGGCTTGTGCCCGTGATCCTGGACATCAAGCCCGTCAATAATAACGCTTTAATTTTTGATTAGTTTATTTATGTTGTCTCTTTGCCTTTGGTCATGAGGAGTTTGCCGGAACGGACCATTTCAATAAGCCCGTATTTGTTCATCAGCCCCTCAAACGCGTCGAGTTCAGAAGTGACCCCCATCTGCGCGATAATCATGACATTATCCGTTTCATCAATCAGTTTGGCGTGATATTCCTTCATGTGCTTGGCAATGATCGTTTTGGAAGCCGGCGTTGCCTTGACTTTTAATAACGACATTTCCATGTCCACAGCCACAGACAAATCATGTTCGCTGGCGTGAATCACATCAATCAGCTTATTCAATTGCTTGATGACAGGTTCCAGCGCTGCCGGGTCACCCTTGGCCGTTACGGTAATACGCGAAAACTTCGGGTTGTGCGATGGGGAGACAACCAGAGAATCAATGTTATATCCGCGGCGGGCAAAGGTCAGCGCCACGCGCACAAGGACTCCGGGTTTGTTGGCCACCAAAATACTTAATGTGTGTGTGTCAGCAGGTTTCATAAAAAATATTCCTGTTCAATGTTAATGTGAGTTTTTAAGTGGACCCCGTTGGTTTTTCAAGCTGTTTCTTGGGCGGCTCAGTGATGATATGATACGCCGATTTTCCAGCCGGGATCATGGGAAACACATTGCCTTCCTTAATAACCTCGGCATGAATAAGGGCCGGCCCTTGATGCGCCATGGCCTGCTCCAAAACTTTACGGCAATCGTTCACATGATTGATATGAAAGCCCTTGATGCCATAGGCTTCTGCCAGTTTGACAAAATCAGGGTTTCCTTTTAAGTCAACGCCGGAAAGGCGGTTGTCAAAAAAGAGTTCCTGCCACTGGCGCACCATGCCCAAGTATTTGTTATCAATGACAACCACTTTGACGGGCTGGTTATTAACCGCGGCTGTGGCCAGTTCGCAAAGTGTCATCTGAAACCCTCCGTCGCCGACAATGGCCACCACAAGTTGTCCGGGGCGGCCAAACTGGGCGCCGATCGCGGCAGGAAATCCGTAGCCCATGGTTCCGGCGCCGCCTGAAGAAAGCCAGTTGCGGCTGAGGTCTGTCTTGTAAAACTGGGACGCCCACATTTGATGCTGGCCCACGTCTGTTGTCACAATGGCCTTGCCTTGTGTCACCTCATAAATGTCATGAATAACGCGCTGGGCTGTCAGGCCTTGGGCATCGGAAAAGTGCAAGGGAAACTCATTTTTGTAATACTCAAGTTCCTTTAACCAGTCCGCAGTGTCCAGAGGGCCGACATTCTTGATCAGCTCCTCAACAACAGCCCTGGCATCTGCAATAATCGCAAGATCTGGACGGACAATTTTATTGATTTCCGCTGGATCAATATCAATATGAATCTTTTTGGCGCCGATACAGAATTCATCGTTGTTGCCGTTAATGCGGTCATCCCAGCGCGAGCCGATGGAACAGATAAGATCGCATGTGGTGAGCGCCTTATTGGCATAAACCGTGCCATGCATTCCCAGCATTCCTAAAGAAAGCTCGTGTGTTTCAGGAAAGGCGCCCTTGCCCAAAAGGGTCATTGTAACCGGGCAGCGCATTTTTTCAGCCAGCGCTTTCACAGCCTTGTCAGCCCCGGAAATGGAAGCGCCATGGCCCACCAAAAGCAAAGGTTTTTTAGACGCTTTAAACATTTTGGCAAGTTTAAGGATGTCTGCTTTATTTGGTTTTCCCGGCAGGGTATAGCCGGGGATATCCATTTCCTGGTCTAAGGAACCGGTAAAAGGCCCGGCAATAATGTCTTTGGGAAGATCCACAAGCACAGGGCCTGGCCGTCCGGTGGAAGCGATATGAAAAGCTTCTTTGACAATGCGCGGAATGGAATTAATGTCCTTCACAAGATAATTGTGTTTCACCACAGGCATGGTGATGCCGAAAATATCAGATTCCTGAAAGGCATCTTTCCCGAGCATGGGGGTAATGGTTTGGCCTGTAAAGACAACCACAGGGATGGAATCCATCATGGCTGTCATAATGCCGGTCACGGTGTTGGTGGCGCCAGGGCCTGATGTCACAATGGCCACACCAACCTTGCCAGTGGCGCGGGCATAGCCGTCAGCCATATGGGTTGCGCCCTGTTCGTGGCGGACAAGGATGGTCTTTATTTTGGATTCATAAAGAGCATCAAACATGGGGATCGCTGATCCGCCAGGTAAACCAAAAATATATTCCACGCCATGGGCTTCGAGGCACTGGATAAGCGCCTGGGCGCCGGTCATGGATTTTGGGGGGTGCGGATTATTTTTCTTCATAGATTCCTTCCATAATGTTAGAAACTTTTCTTACTCCTAAGCCCCCGACGGCTGTTGGCCGTCAGGTGGGCTTAGGAGTTATTTTTCAAGAATTCTTAAAAAATAAAAGGCGCTGTTTTAGCAGCGCCTTTTTCCTTGATCTCTACCGCTTTATTATTTCTTGAGCGGTTCCTTTTTCGTGTTGATCATTGGGAGTTTTGGCGCTTTTTCCTTGTTGAGCGCTACGTACTGCTGCCACTTGGCAGGTACGTCGCCGTCAGGATAAATCGCTTGTACCGGACATTCCGAGGTGCAAGCGCCGCAATCGATACATACGTCGGGATCGATAACGAGCATATTGGAATCCTCGCGGAAAGCTTCCACGGGGCATACAACGCAACAAAAAGTGTTACGGCAATTGACGCAGGGTTCGCAAACAACATGTGGCATTTAAACTCCTCCTGATAAAAGGTTAAAGATGTGTGAAATATAACAGACTGACGGGCGGTTGTCAAAGGGAAATGAAGCAAAATAATTTATGTTCAGGATGTTTTCCTCAGGGGTTTCATGGTAAATTAAAAAAGATTTGTTGTAACTTTTTTCCCCTTCATGCGTTTAACTAGTGGGGAGAGGGAAGAAGGCCCTTGTGAGAGGGGGCGGACAAAGGCTAAAAACCTTTAAGAGAAGACCATGAGGACAGACGAAGAACTGCTACAGATGTATTATGAAGGAAGCCACGACGCCTTTAAAGACATTTTCCAGAGGCGAAAAACCGAAGTGTTTAATTTTGCCTTGCGGTTTTTGGGAAACAGGGCTGATGCGGAAGATGTGACAAGCGATGTTTTTTTACAGCTTTTTTCCAAGAAATACACGGCTGATGGCAGTGCCAGGCTTTCAACGTGGCTTTTTACTGTGGCGCGTAATGCGAGCATTTCACGGTTAAGAAGCCAGAAATTCCAGGTTTCATTCTGGTCCAAAAGTCAAAATGGTAATGAGTATGAAGCCTGGGAACCTGCAGATACTGCCGAGTTAACGCCAGAGCTTATGAAAAAGAAAGAAGAAGCCGCGTTAGTTCAAAAAGCGATCAGCGCTTTACCCGAAGAGCAAAGAGAAGCCATTATCCTTAGGGAGTATCACGAAAAAAACTATGCCGAGATCAGCGAAATTTTAGGGTGTTCTTTAGAAAAAACAAAAATTTTGATATTCCGCGCCAGGGAAACCCTGCGCGTTGAATTGGCCCAGTTTATTAAAGGAGGCCAGATATGAGCGACCATCAATGGAAAATACTAGTGAGCGCTTACGCTGACAATGAGCTTGCCCCCAAAGACATTGCCTCAGTTGAGCTTCTTTTGAAAGAGAATGCAGAGGCCAGGGAATATCTGGCCGAGCTTCGCCGCCTATCCTCACATATGCGGATTAATGTTACCGAACAACCCTCTCCCGACCTGGATCATAAGATCCTGGCAACTATCCAACGGGAGGAAAAGAGTATGAAACCCCAGACCAAAAGAACCATGCAGTATGCCACTGTGGCCGCGTCCGTATTGATTGTGGTTTTAGCAGCCAACAATTATTTCTTTGCAGGGCATTCCCTCACACGAGGGAATCCTTTACATCCCACTGTCATGGTGAATGTGCCAGTGTCACCTGTCATGACAGGGGCTTTATCACCGGCTAAAGTTGAGCAACGGTCTGTTGCTCTTGATGCAGAAAAAGCTAAGAAGATTTATGTTAATAACGGGTCTGTTATGGCTGAGGCAGCCAGAGTTTTTGATGCTTTTTCCGGATCAAGGATGAAGAGCGCAACGGATGATATAGGTGAGCAATATACGTCAAGGATGCCGAACGCAGCGGTGTCTCTTAGAGATGGTACGAAAAGTTTAGGAAATACACTGCAGTATGAACCTTACTATACTAATGCAGTAGCAATAAATTCTCCTTCTGTTCCTCTAGTGCAAGTCGGAGAGGCTAATACTGAAGAGTACGCTTCTATAGAAGAGTCGCGGTTCTTGGAATCTGCCCAGAACCCGCTTTCCACATTTTCGATTGATGTGGATACAGGCTCCTATACCAATCTTCGCCGGTATTTAACATCCAATCAGCTTCCGCCCAAGGATGCGATACGGATTGAGGAAATGATTAATTATTTTTCCTATGATTATCCCAAGCCTGAAGGCGATGAGCCTTTTAGCGTGACCACCAAGGCTGCGGTTTGCCCCTGGAATGCCGACCATCGCTTGATTTTAATCGGGCTTAAGGGAAAAACTCCGGATGTGAGCAAACTTCCTCCCAGCAATCTGACATTTCTTCTGGATGTTTCCGGCTCCATGCAGTCGCCGGATAAATTGCCGCTGATTCAACAGGCCTTTACCATGATGGTGCGCCAGTTAAGAGACCAGGATAAAGTGGCGATCGTTGTTTACGCCGGGGCAGAGCGGGTGGCGTTGGAATCCACGCCCGGGACTGAGAAGGAAGTCATTATTTCTGCGATCCAGAGCCTCATGGCTGGCGGCTCAACCGCGGGCGGGGCTGGGATCAAGAAGGCTTATGCGATTGCCAAAGAGAATTTTATTCCCAATGGCAACAACCGCGTTATTTTAGCCACAGACGGTGATTTTAATGTGGGAGTCTCCAGCACTTCGGAAATGACACGCCTGATTGAGGAAAAACGCAATGAAGGCATATTCCTCACGGTTATCGGCGTGGGGAGCGACGGCAATTTAAAAGATGGCCGTCTTGAGCAGATTGCAGACAAAGGCAACGGCTCTTATTATTATTTTGACAGCCTTCAGGAAGCCAAAAAAGTGTTTATGACCGAACTGGGCTCCACACTTTTTACCATTGCCAAGGATGTCAAAATCCAGGTGGAATTCAATCCCTCGGCTGTCAAGGCCTACCGCCTGATCGGTTATGAAAACCGCAAGCTCAACAAGGAAGATTTCAACGACGACAAGAAAGATGCCGGCGAAATAGGCGCGGGCCATACGGTCACAGCCCTTTATGAAATCATTCCTGCGGGATCAGCAGAAAAGACAGCTGACGTTGATGCCTTGAAGTATCAGAAAGCCGAGACCGTCAAAAGCGATGAAATGCTGACCTTGAAGCTCCGTTATAAGGAGCCCAAGGAAGACACCAGCAAGCTCATCACCAAGGTTTTAAACAAGACTGAAATCAAGGATGCACCCCAGGGTGATTTTGCCTTTGCCGCGTCTGTGGCAGAGATGGGGATGCTGTTACGGCATTCAGAGTTTAAAGGCACGTCCACTTATGACCAGGTTCTTCAGATGGGTAAGGCGGCTAAAGGCGATGATAAATTCGGGTACCGCGAAGAATTTATCAGGCTTGTGGAAACAGCCCAGGCCTTGGATGTTTCAAACTCGGGAGGCATGCAGTTTAAATAAGCCTCACACGCGTACCGGGTTTTTGTCATAGAAAAAGAAAAGGGGCACGTTTGATGTGCCCCTTTTCTTTTGGAAGAATTGTTTGAAGCCTGCATGGCTCAAGGGTATACTTTAATCAGAAATTTTATTACGGGAGATTTTGCCATGAAGTCCATGACGCTTATTATTTGCCTTATTTCATTATTTCTTTCATCATCTTTTGTTTTTGCCCAAACCCGCCAGTATGTTTTAACCAGCTATTATCCTTCGCCCTCGGGATCTTACGATTCATTATCTGTTAAAACAATTCATTCGAACGGCGTTATTGTGGGTGGAGGAGAAATCCGCGCGGAAATTGACCCTGCCAAAGTGGTTCCAGGAACAATGCTTTACGAGGCCATTGCCGTGCCTTTTTATTGTTCTTTCTGGGGAAAAGCTTCCTGCCCGGACGGCACGAAAGGGGATTTGGTTTGCCCTGAAAAAACCAAGCGCCAGGTAACGGGGGCCTTTATGGACAACGGCATCAGCACCATGCCGGCACATCCGTTATTTTTTGTTTTATGGTACGCGTGTGTGAGCGACGGGGCTTAAGCTTTTTTCCTGAAGATTTTTTTCCAGAAGTAATCCAGAAAAGCGCCTAATCCGTAAAGTTTCCTTAGGAAATCGCCGATGGAACGGATAGAAATCAGCATTCTCCACATTTGTTTCGGGCGCAGATAAAATTCTTTTAATCCCACATCAATCAGTTCATCAATTTCTTTATTGGAAAGCTGCGGGTAAGAGAGCAGGGTTTTTTGTTCGCCTTCCGCTGTAAGCCAATCTTTCCAGTCTTTGGCCAGAAGGTATCCATTTTCTTTGGCCCATTTATAAAGATGGGTTCCTGGGTAAGTGGCAATTCCTGTGAATTGAATCGTATCTAAGGGCATGCCCTTAGCATAATCAATGGTCGCACGGGCGCTGGCGCGGGTTTCGCCGGGCGCGCCAATCATAAAACATCCGTGCAAAGTAAAACCTAATTCATGCGCTCGCTGGGAGAATCGTTGTCCCATTTCAACATTGACCCCACCTTTACGCACCGCGCGCAAGGCTTCGTTGGTGCCGAATTCGTAACCCACCATGAGCATGCGGCAGTGGGCTTCTTTCATTAAAGGAAGAAGTTCCAGGTCAATATTGATCCTGACATTGCACGACCATGATATTTTCTTATGAAGCCCGCGTTTTATGATTTCATGGCAGACCGCACGCACATGCTGGGGGTCTGCCGTAAAAGTGTCGGTCTCAAACATGATTTCGCGGATTTGCGGGAAAAGCTTAAGGTCATATTCCATTTCATCCACAACAAGTTTTGAGTCGCGGGTTCGCAAGTTGTAACCATACATGAGCTGCGGGTCTCTGCAAAACGTGCAGGCATTGTTACATCCTCGTCCGGTGAATAACGTGAGAAACGGATATTTTTTCCCGGCGTCCGGATACCATTCAGGCTGAATAAGCTGCCAGGCAGGAAAGGGCAGGTCATTAACATTGACCGCAGGACGGTTGGGATTATGAATAACCTTTGTTCCGTCATGCCAGCAAAGGCCTGCAATGTCTTTGGGAGGCATACCGGAAGCAATATCTTTTAAAGTGTCGTCATACTCGCCGCGTAAAATATAATCCACGACACCTTGCGCGATTTCAAAAGTGTTGTCCGGCTCAGCTGTGGTGTGCTGGCCGACAAAAGCCACTTTGCAATGGTTTTGGTCTTTAATAACACGGGCCTGGTCAATATCCGCATAAATAGACGGGGTTGTGGCGTGGATCACCAGAAGTTCAGCCCTAAAATTTTTCACAATCCGAAAGCTTTCTTCGGGTGTCAGGTTCCTTGCCGCAGCCTCGACAAAAATAACATCATGGCCGGCGTTGATAAGAATTTGGGCGGCCGTGAGAAGATAATCGGGATGGCGCTGCACGCGTCCGCGGGATTTGGCAGCCCAACGCGCTACGCGTACAAAGTTTTCACCGAATGAAGGATTTAATATGGCAATTTTCATAATAAAATTTTTATTTCAGGGAACTTTTGCCAAAACCTTTTAACGTCTGAAAAGGACAATGCACATTCCCTAAATCAATTTATACTTTATGTCATCCTAAACAGGGAATAGATGTTTTTCAACAAATACTTTCAACTTTATTGACGCAAGGCAGGTGTTTCCCTATAATTCATGCAATTTGGTTATTGGCAGCTTGAAGCCTGTTGTGAGCCATCGGGAATATGTCACCAAGTGAGCCTGCCGGCAGGCAGGGACTGTCCGAGCGACTGACATGTCCCGATGTCTCTGCAACAGAATCAAACTTTTAATCAGAGGTTTTTATGGAATTTAATAAAGAAAAATTTACCAAGTCGTTAAAAATCGCAGGGAAGACGTACAAGATTTACGATATCAATAAGTTGTCTGGCCTTCTTTTAACCGACATCTCAAAGCTCCCGTTTTCGATCCGTATTCTTCTGGAAAGCGCGCTTCGCAATTACGACAATTATCAGGTCACCTTAGACGACATTAAAACTTTGGCAGGCTGGAAACCCAGAAATGAACTCAAAGAAATCGCATTTAAGCCTGGCCGTGTCATTTTGCAGGATTTTACAGGGGTGCCGTGTGTTGTAGACCTGGCCGCTATGCGTGAAGCCATGAAACGCCTGAAAGGGGATGTTAAAAAAATTAACCCCCAGGTTAAGTGCGACCTGGTGATTGACCATTCGCTTCAGGTGGATGCCTTTGGCTGCAGGCAGGCTTTTGATAAAAACGTGTTTTTGGAATTCAAGCGCAATAATGAACGCTATGAATTTCTAAAATGGGGACAAAACACGTTTAAGAATTTTTGTGTTATTCCGCCGGCCACAGGGATTATCCATCAGGTCAATCTTGAATATTTAGCCGGGGGTGTCCTCAAAAAGAAAGACGGCCGGGAGGTTATTCTTTATCCTGACAGCCTTGTGGGCACTGACAGCCATACCACCATGATCAACGGCCTTGGCATCGTGGGTTGGGGTGTGGGAGGGATTGAGGCGGAATCTGTGATGCTTGGTGAGCCTTTGTCCATGGTCATGCCGGAGGTAATCGGCGTAAAATTAACCGGCGCCCTCAATGAAGGCGTCACGGCCACGGATCTTGTTTTGACTGTTGTGGAAATGCTCCGCAAACGCGGCGTGGTGGACAAATTTGTAGAATTTTTTGGCCCTGGCCTCAAGCATCTGACGCTGGCTGACCGCGCCACAATTTCCAACATGGGGCCGGAGTATGGGGCAACCATGGGGCTTTTCCCGATTGATGAGGAAACAATCAATTATTACGCCACAACCGCTCGCGTCAAAGAAGCCAAAATAGTGGAAGCCTATTTTAAAGCCCTTGGCCTTTTTGATCCCTATGCCCAAACAGAGCCGGAATTCACAGACACGCTCGTATTGGATTTAACCACCATTGAGCCAAGCCTGGCCGGCCCTAAACGGCCGCAGGACCGGGTGAAAATGGTTGATCTTAAAAACAGTTTTAAAGCGGCATTGACATCACCCGTCGGGCATAAAGGTTTTGGCCTGTCTGAAGCGGATGTTGACAAAAAAATCTCTGTGAAAGGCTCGAAAAATCATATCGGGCATGGCAGTGTGGTGCTTGCGGCGATTACAAGCTGTACCAATACTTCAAACCCCTCAGTGCTCATAGGTGCCGGGCTTTTGGCTCAAAGAGCTGTTCAAAAAGGGTTACGGGTCAAAAGTTTTGTCAAAACATCGCTCACACCTGGTTCTCAGGTGGTGGATGAGTATTTGGAAAAAGCGGGGCTGATGCGCGCGCTTGAAGCCTTGGGGTTTTATAACGTGGGTTACGGGTGTGCCACATGTATTGGCAACAGCGGTTCGTTGCCCGAAGCCGTGTCTGCGGCCATTGAGGAAGGGAATCTTATTGCCGCGAGTGTCACCTCCGGTAACCGTAATTTTGAAGGCCGCATTAACCCGCATGTGAAGGCCAATTATCTGGCATCCCCGATGCTGGTTGTGGCCTATGCCATTGCCGGAACAGTAAAAGTTGATTTATTTAATGAATCCCTGGGGAAAGATAATGACGGCAATGATGTGTATTTAAAAGACATCTGGCCGTCTCAGGCAGAAATTAACCAGCTCATCAGAAAATATGTAACAGCCCGTGTTTTTAGCGGAAAGTATAAGACCGCGGTCAAGGGAAACAAAAATTGGGGCAAGGTTAAGTCTTTAAAGAGTGAGCTTTACCCCTGGAATAAAAAAAGCACTTATATTCAGGAACCTCCGTATTTTGAGAAAACAGCCCAGGGCCAGAAAGCGATTGAAGATATCAAAGGCGCCAGGGCGCTTATTATGGTGGGAGATTCCATCACAACCGACCATATTTCTCCGGCTGGAAACATTTCCGCTAAAAGTCCGGCAGGGAAGTATCTCGTAGGGCTTGGCGTTGCTCCGTTGGATTTTAACAGCTATGGCGCGCGCCGCGGCAATGACCGTGTGATGGCGCGGGGGACTTTTGCCAATATCCGTTTGCGTAATTTGCTGGCTCCTGGCACAGAGGGGTCGTGGACAACGTATTTTAAGACCCGGGAAGTCATGAGCATTTTTGATGGTTCGGTCAAATATAAGGCCGATGGCACGCCTTTGATTGCCCTGGCAGGCAAGGAGTACGGCACAGGCTCAAGCCGCGACTGGGCCGCCAAAGGCCCGGCATTATTGGGAATCCGTGTTGTCATTGCAGAAAGTTTTGAACGCATTCATCGCAGCAACCTTGCGGGCATGGGCATTATGCCGCTCCAGTTTAAGCCAGGGGAGAATGCCCAAACACTAGGGCTTAAAGGTGATGAAGAGTTTGATATTACGGGATTAAATGAACATTTAAGCCCCCGCCAGGAAGTTTTGGTTACGGCACAGTCCAAAGAAGGAGAAGCCAGGGAATTCAGGGTCATTGTCCGTTTGGATACGCCTGTGGAGATTGATTATTACCGTAACGGCGGCATCTTACAAACGGTCTTAAGGAAATTAGTATAATTTGATTGTCCCTTGCCCCTTTGGAGATAAGAGTTATAATACACGGAGATTTTTAAGGCTTTTTATAGAAGGCCTTCTGAATTATTGAAAGGGTTTAAAAGATGGCTGGGGTATGCTATGTCAAAAACAATGTACCAGAAAATATGGGACGCGCATCTTGTCCATGAAGGCCAGAATACGGCCTCTCTTATCTATGTTGACCGCCAGCTGGTCCATGAAGTCACAAGCCCTCAGGCGTTTGAGGCCCTGCGTGTGTCTGGCCGCAAGGTTCGCGCGCCTCAAAAGGTTTTTGCCACCATGGACCATAACGTGCCCACCAAAAGCAAAGATCTTTCTTTGGCCAGCGGAACATCGTTAACGCAGATCAACCAATTAAAGAAGAATTGCGATGAGTTTGGCATTAAATGCTTTGATTTTACAGATGACGACCAGGGTGTTGTCCATATCATTGGCCCGGAATTGGGCATTACCCAGCCCGGGATGGTGATTGTTTGCGGCGACTCTCATACTGCAACGCATGGCGCTTTCGGCGCATTAGCATTTGGCATCGGCACCTCTGAAGTCGAACATGTTTTGGCTACGCAAACATTACAGCAGAAGAAATCTCCCACAATGCTTATTAATATTGATGGGGTTTTAGGTATTGGCGTTTCGCCCAAGGATGTGATCCTTTACGTTATTGGCCTCATAGGAACAGCCGGCGCAACCGGGTATGTTATCGAGTATGGCGGAAGCACCATTCAAGAAATGTCCATGGAAGGCCGCATGACGGTTTGTAATATGTCTATTGAAGCTGGCGCGCGCGCCGGGATGATAGCGCCTGACGATACCACGTTTACCTATCTTCAGGGCCGCGATTATTCTCCCAAAGGAGACCATTGGGTTAAGGCCGTCAGCTACTGGAAAACTCTCTCGAGCGATAAGGGTGCCAAATTTGATAAAGTGATTAACATCAAGGCTGAAGATATTGGCCCGCAGGTTACCTGGGGCACAAGCCCTGGACAGGTGGTTTCTGTTGATAAAACAGTGCCAGACCCCAAGAGCTTTAAAGATCCACAGGCCCAGACCGCAGCCAAAAATGCGCTTCGTTACATGGATCTGAAGCCTGGGATGAAAATAACGGATATCAAAATTGATGTTGTTTTTATTGGTTCCTGCACCAACGGCCGCATTGAAGATTTACGCGCCGCAGCCCAGATTGTTAAGGGGAAGAAAGTTTCTTCAGGGGTAGAGGCCCTTGTTGTTCCTGGTTCCGGGAGGGTCAAGCGCCAGGCTGAAAAAGAAGGCCTCGATAAAGTTTTTACAGCAGCAGGATTTGAATGGCGCCATGCCGGATGTTCCATGTGCCTGGCCATGAACGATGATCAGTTAAAGCCGGGACAGCGCTGCGCTGCCACATCAAACCGGAATTTTGAAGGCCGTCAGGGGCCTGGCGGCCGTACGCACCTGGTGAGCCCCGAGATGGCGGCTTTGGCTGCTATTACCGGCAAGATTACAGACATCAGAGAGTTTGTAAAGAAATAATAAGAAGGGTGTTTTATGGAACCGTTTACAGTTTTAACATCCGTAGCCGTGCCTTTGGATCGTTCCAATGTTGATACAGATGCCATTATCCCCAAGCAGTTCTTAAGAAAAATTGAACGCACAGGGTTTGGGAAACATCTTTTTCATGAATGGCGTTATACCGATTACGAGGGCACTCAGGAAAACAAAGATTTTATCCTTAATCAGGAGCCTTACAACAAGGCCCAGGTTTTACTGGCCCGGGATAATTTTGGCTGCGGCTCTTCGCGCGAACATGCGCCCTGGGCGTTATATGATTTCGGGTTTCGTTGTATTATTGCGCCGAGTTTTGCCGATATTTTCTATAATAATTGCATTAAAAACGGCATTCTCCTGGTGCGATTAAAGGTCGAAGAAGTTGAAGAGCTTTTTCAATATGTCTTAAAGAATAAAGGCGCTCATGTGGCGGCTGACCTTGAAAATAAGGTTGTGAAAGCCGGAGGGGAAACATATCCCTTTGAAATCGATGCTTTTAACAGGGAATGTCTGCTCAAAGGGCTCGACCAGGTTGGTTGGACCCTTCAGTTTACAGATAAGATTTCAGCATTTGAGGAGAAGCTGGTAAAAGAAACACCCTGGTTAAAATAAAAGGATCCTTATGGCGGGAAACAGCTTCGGTCAGATTTTTAAGGTCACGACTTTCGGTGAAAGCCATGGTGTGGCGATTGGCTGTGTTATTGACGGCGTCCCTCCGCTTTTGGAGTTGTCTTTGGAGGATATCCAAAAAGACCTGGACCGCAGAAAGCCCGGGCAAAGTGAAGTCACAACCGCGCGAAAAGAAGGTGACGTGGTAGAAATTTTGTCCGGTGTTTTTGAAGGAAAAACCACGGGCACGCCGATTGCGCTTTTGATCCGTAACGCTGACCAGCGTTCAGCCGATTACTCGGAAATCAAAGACATTTTCAGACCAGGCCACGCAGATTTTACTTATACCCAGAAATATGGCATCCGCGATTACAGGGGAGGCGGGCGTTCTTCAGGCCGTGAAACAGCGGCGCGTGTGGCTGCCGGCGCTGTGGCCAAGAAAATTCTTTTAGCGCAGAATATCCAGGTGACAGCCTATACTTTGGCCATTGGCGGGATTTACGCTGAGACCATTGATAAAAGCGTTATTGAAAAAAATATTGTCCGTGCTCCTGACCTTGAAAAAGCCGAAGACATGATAAAACTCATCACTGCCGCCAAAGAGGCCGGGGATTCCGTGGGCGGGATTATAGAGGCGGTTGTGGACAACTGCCCTGCAGGGCTTGGCGACCCGGTTTTTGACAAACTCGAAGCCAGCCTTTCCCATGCGCTTTTGTCGATCGGTGCTGTTAAAGGCATTGAATTCGGGATCGGCTTTATGGCCGCGACCATGAAGGGTTCGGAAAGTAACGATGAGATTGTTTTAGACCAGGGCACCCCGAGGACCAAGAATAATTTTTCCGGCGGAATTACTGGCGGCATATCCACAGGCGAACCCATAGTTTTTCGCCTGGCTGTCAAGCCCACGTCATCCATCAGTAAAAAGCAAATGGCCGCCAATGCCGAAGGGACACTGTCCCAGATTGAAATCAAGGGCCGCCACGACCCGTGCCTGACCCCGCGCATTGTCCCTGTTGTTGAAGCCATGACTGCATTGGTCCTGGCCGACGCATTACTGATACAGAAGACCCTTAAATAATGTCTTTAAAGAAAACCATCCTCATTACCGGCTGTTCGAGCGGTTTTGGTATGCTGACTGCGGCGCGTCTGGCCGCCAAAGGCCATCAGGTTTATGCCACCATGCGGGATGTCTCCAAGTCAAAACCCCTTTTAACTGAAGTCAAGAAGCGCGGCGGGGACAATAACCTAAAAATTATCCCTTTGGATGTGACAAAACCTGAAACTATCCTTGCCGCGGTTCAGCACATTTCAGCCCAAGAAAAAAAGATTGATGTCCTGATTAACAATGCCGGGTTTGGCATCGGCGGATTCTTTGAAGACCTTTCCGACGATGATTATCGCGCGCAATTTGATGTTAATTTTTTTGGCGTTTTGGCTGTGACCAGGGCTGTTTTGCCCTTGATGCGCGGGCAAAAGACAGGCAAGGTGATTAACGTTACAAGCCTGGCCTCTTTTTCCGGGACACCGGCTTTCAGCGCGTATGCTTCCAGCAAATGGGCGCTGGAAGGCTTTTCAGAGTGCCTTTATATGGAACTGAAGCCTTTGGGGATTGATGTGGCGGTTGTGGAACCAGGTTCTTACCGGACAAAAATTTTCGAAGACAATGCCAGGTATGCAAAATATTTTCATGATCCTCAAAGCCCTTATTACCGGATCAGCCGGCATTTGAGGAAACTTCTCGATGATCATGTCAGAAAAAATAAGAGAGACCCCGAGGAAGTGGCCAAAGTTTTAGAGCGATTGGTAGAGGCAAGAAATATGCCTTTTCGTAATATTATCGGGTTTCGCTCGTATTTGCGGTATAAATTTGTGCGTAATGTCCCTTTTAAAATGTATGCCTGGCTTGTTAACAAGGTATTGCTTCCCCGCAAGGATTAGCGCTTATGATTGAGATGGCTTCTTTTCTTCAACGCTGCTCTATTGTCAAAAGGATCCCTGTTTTTTCTTCCCTGCATTGGTTTCACATCCAGTCGATTGCCAGAAAAAGCGAACTGGTGCATTATAAAAAAGGCGACCTTGTTTCCCGGCGCGGCAACCAGCCGGATTTTGTTTATTTCCTTGCCTCAGGAAGGCTTGAGTCCTACAGCCTTGACTCCGACGGAAGAAAAGACGGCGTTGAATTTATTCATCGTGGAATGTTTTTCGGGATTATTTCAGCCTTAACAGGTGAGGCGCATTCTGAAACTTTTGAAGCCATCAATGACTCTGTGATTTTAAGGATTCCTGTCCCGCAGTTTAAAGTCATTCTTAAGAAAAATCCTGACCTTGGCATTAAATTCAGCAAGATTCTTTCCCAGCGCATTCGAAGCAAGGTCACCAAGACCGACCTTGTCAGGAAAAGTTCGATCATTTCCATTTATAGCCCTGTGGCCGGGTCTGGCGGGTCGACGTATGCTTTGAATTTAGCCCTCAGTCTTTACAATGAAACAAAAGACAGGGTTGTGTGGGTGAGTATCCGTTCTGATAAACCGCCCCAGCATCAGATATTTTCCGATCTTGACGAGGTCCGTCCTAAATGGAAAACAGAGCCGCGCAATCTCGCGGAAATTGTTCATGATACGGAAGCCATTCCTGAAATCATTTTAAAGACAGACCTTGGCATAGACCTTTTGAATGTGGTTTTTGACTCTCAGGACAAACAGCTTGTCGGCCATATCAGCCAGTTTGTCGCGAGTTTTATTGACCAGTATCGTTACATTATCGTGGATCTCCCCAGCGACATGGACGATATTGTGATGAAAACCCTGTCCCAGTCTGATTTAATTTACCTTGTCATGGCCAGAAAACGCGAGGTGCTTGATGTCGGGCGCGCGGTTTTGGACCGGCTGGAAGAAAACCTTCGGGAAACGTTTAATGAGGAGAAGGTGAGTGTTGTTATCGGCGGCGTCAGTTCTCACCGCAGCATGTCGGAAGAAACGGTTAAAAGTATTCTTGATTATGATGTCCTGGCGTTCCTGCCGCATATTCAAACGAAAGACCTGGCCATGCATATGGATACGCCTGTGATCAGTTTTTGGGCGATCAGTTCGTTAAGCCAGTATTCCAAAATGATTACGCGGATTTCAAGAAGGATATCCGGGGTCTCTGTTGGCTTGGTCTTGGGAGGAGGCGCTGCATTTGGCCTTTCGCATATTGGGGTTATTAAAGTCCTTGAAGAAGAGGGGATTCCTATCGACGTGATTGTTGGCAGTTCCATGGGCGCTTTAATCGGCGGGCTTTGGGCTGCTGGCTATAAATCTTCGGATCTTGAGAAAATGGCGCTGGAGTTTAAAAAGAAATCCAACCTGGTTAAATTGATCGACCTTGTTTTTCCGTTATCCGGGCTTATCAGCGGCAAGGCCATTATGGCGTGGCTGCGCAGCAAATACGGAGAAAAAACTTTCAGGGACACTCGGATCCCTTTAAAAATTGTGGCCTATGACCTTTTGCACCGCAAGGATTTGGTTATTGAAGAAGGGTCTTTGGTGGATGCCGTGAGGAAAAGTATTTCCATCCCCGGTGTTTTTCAGCCGATTGTGACCGAAGACCAGCTTATTATCGACGGCGGCGTCATGAACCCGCTGCCGGTGAACGTTCTTGTGGGCGATGACGTAAAAAGAATTATTGCCGTTAATGTCCTTCAATCTGCACAGGACGTGATTAACGGATATCAGAAAACCCAAAACGAACTTAAGAAATCTTTGGAAATTCCGTTTCTGGCTGATCCCTGGATTTTTATTGAAACGCGTTTTAAGTTCTGGATTAACAAGACGTTTTTTCCTAATATTTCTGATATTATTGTGCGAACACTGGAAGCCTCCGAAGCCGTCATTGCCGATCAAAGCGCCCGGCAGGCGGATATTGTGATTCATCCGGACTTGTCAGGGTTAAACTGGTTTGAGCTCTACAATGCCGATGTTTTGATCGCGCGTGGGGAAGCGGCGGCCAAAAAGCATATTGAAAGAATCAAGGACATCATCAAGAAGAAATCTTAATCAAGGATTTATTATGACAAAAGCAAAAGAAGGGATTACAGCAAGGCCGTGGGGTACGTATCACAAGATTTTTCAAGAGGCAGGCGTTTGGGTGAAACGCGTTGAAGTCAATCCTGGCCAGAGATTGAGCCTTCAAAAACACGGCCACAGGTCTGAAAAATGGATTATTGTTTCAGGTCAGGGCATGGTGACGGTCAATGAACTGACAGTGACTGTGGCCAAGGGTTCTATTGTTGATATCCCGGTGCACGTTATTCACCGCATATCCAATCTCGGCAAAAAACCTTTGGTGTTTATTGAAGTGGCCTGTGGCGATGAGCTTACGGAGAAAGATATTGTGCGCCTTGAGGATGATTATGCGAGGTAAGTCAGTTGAAATGCTTTTAAAACTCCTAAAGCTCCGGGGTTCTGTTGGAACCCCAGGTAGCTTTAGGAGTTATTTTCCAAGAATTCTTGAAAAATAAGGAGGCTCAGATGCAGGAAGTGATTAATAAGGTTTATGAGTATGTTATCCAGTATGGCATGAACGTCATTGGCGCGATTGTAATTTTTATTATCGGCCGATTGATTGCCAAAGTTGTCGTTAAATTGATTGAAGAAGCCATGGTCAGGGCCAAGATTGATAAAACACTGGCGTCCTTTGCCCGGCATCTTGGATTTTACGGCATCATGACGTTTGTGATCATTGCGGCATTAAATAAGCTGGGTGTGGAAACAAGTTCGTTTATTGCTGTTGTGGGTGCCGCGTCTCTGGCTGTAGGCTTTGCTCTTCAGGGGTCTCTGGCAAATTTCGCATCGGGTGTTATGCTTATTTTATTCCAGCCGTTTCATGTGGGTGACAAGATTGAAGCTGGCGGCGCTGTTGGCATTGTCCACGAAATCCAGATTTTTAATACCGTGATTATTGCCGAGGATAACAAAAGAGTCATTGTCCCCAATGCCAAGATCACAGGGGATAAGATTGTGGTTTATCCGTGAAAATAAAAAATCTGGAGATGCAATGCATCTCCAGATTTTTTATTGAAAAACGACACAGCCGCTTAATTAGCGGCCGCCATCCTTGCGTTTTGAGAAGCAATCCTTGCAATAAACCGGGCGATCATTGCTCGGCTTGAAAGGAACTTCACATTCCTTTTTGCATTCTGCGCAAACTGCCTTGTGAAACTCTCTCGGACGACTGCTGTCGTATCCGCCCCTGCCACCACCTTGATGAAAACCCATATTCTTATCCTTACGATTTTGATCTGGCCGGGCGAGTTCACTTGAACAGCCGTTTTGCCAGATCGTTTATTTGTTTTATCATACAGGACTTTACCGAAAATGCAAAACACTTTAATATGTTTAGTAAAGAAGTGCCAAAAATACAATTAATGGTTTTAGAGAGCATGGTATGAATTATTTAACGGCATGTGATTTATGCGGTAGTGACAAGGTCGTTTCTGTGGACAGTCGAAACAATGTTTGCCGCTGTCCATCGTGCGGGTATATTTTTCATAGCCCCAGGCCCACTTCAGCTGAAATCAGCGGATTTTATTCGCGGGATGACAAATATGACTCCTGGCTCCGCCAGGAGCATGGCCGTGACATCCTTTGGCAACGGCGCCTTAAAAAGATAGAAAAGCATAAAAAAAAAGGTTCTCTTTTGGATGTCGGAACAGGCATTGGCCAATTTTTATTTCACGCGCGCGTTCATTTTAACGTCCAGGGCACAGAGGTGTCTGATTCCGCAGTGAAACTGGCCAGTGAGAAATACCAGCTGAATTTGAGGAAAGGCGGGCTGGAAGAGCTTGATTTTCATAATGAACGCTTTGATGTTATTACACTTTTCCATGTCCTTGAGCATGTCGAATCTCCATCGGGAGTGATTGACAAATGTTTTCATCTTCTTAAAGAAGACGGGATTATTGTCATTGCAGTCCCCAATGAGATTTTCTCGCTAAGGGCCTTGATCAAACGTCCGGTCAAACGAATATTTTCTATCTTATCGCTGGACCGAAACAAAAAATTCGGCGTTTACGGGATTTCCAGGATACGGCTTGATCAGACCATGGATGAGATTCATTTATCTTATTTCACGGTGCAGAGCTTGAAACAATTTTTATCCCGAAAGAATTTCTCTCTTCTCGAAGATTCTTTGGACCCTGCCTATACGACAACAGGAATTCGCAAGTGGAGGGATGATGTCAGGTTTGCATTCTTTTTATTGTTAAAAATCTTATTGGGTTGGAATGCCTATGAAACAATTTTTATTGTTGCAAAACGGCGCAGGCTTTAAATGTGCCCTTTTAACAGCCCTGATTCTTTTTATTTCAACCACTTATTCTTTTGCAAAAAATGTAGAAGGCAACGTTGTTAAAGTCACAGGGGATCAAGGGCATTGGGCCTTGACCGTCAACGGCCAGGAATTTTATATCAAGGGGGTTGGCGTCGGCCATGCCTTGAGCGATGACAAAAAGACGGATTTTCTGAAGCTTGCTAAAAATATGGGTGCTAATGCCGTGCGCACATGGGGTATTAGCCAGGCGACAAAAGATTATCTGGACCAAGCCAAGTCTTATGGATTGCTCGTGGATGTCGGGTTTTGGTTAAATCCTGTTCATCCTGATGGGACCTGCAGTTATGCCACCGACCATTCTTACAGGGACAAAGTCCGGCAGGAAGTCTTAACTTATATCAAAAAATATCGTAACCACCCGGCTGTTTTGGCGTGGAATATCGGCAATGAGACGATTTATTGGACCCAGGATGAGAAAGAGCGGATTGCTTTTGTCCAATTTTTAGAAAAACTTATTAAGGAGGTTCATCGCATAGACCCGAACCATCCTGTTATCTATACCTCAGCCTACCTGACAGATTTTGATTATATTGCCCAATATGTTCCGAGCCTGGATATTCTCGGGATTAATGTTTACGGAGCTGTTCGGCAAACCCATGCCCAGATACTTTCTCAACAAAAGATTCCCATTATTTTTACTGAATTTGGGCCTCCAGGACCATGGGCGCTTGCCAAGGATGTTAATGACCGTCCGCTGGAGTTAAATGACCAGGAAAAAGCAGATTTTTACAGCTGGGAGACTGCGGCTATTTTTGAAAAAAAAGGATATAACCTGGGTGGTTTTGCCTTTTTTCTTGGGGAGACGACCCAGGTTTCATTGACGTGGTGGAATTTGAATTTTGGAGATACACGGAAATTGTCTTTTTTGAAAATAAAAGATTTATATACCGCCACAAGCAGCAAGGCATCCTATCCTTTTCTCAAAAGCATGTCCCTGAGCAAGGAAAATAATATTCATCCTGGTGAAGATGTTGAGGTTGCGCTTGATGCCAGCGGTGGAGCCCGCGGCATTTCTTATGCTTATATTGCCTCAACAGAATTCGATTCCAGTCTTGTTGAGAATCCTAACCAGCGCATTTCTTTAACATTCGACATTCACGATAATAAAGCCATCCTGACAGCTCCAATAACACCTGGAATTTACAGGATTTACGGCATTATCAGCGATGAGCAGGGAAATTATACGAGTACGATCAGCCGCACAATCCACGTTGTAAAATAAAACGTTTATTTTTGAGAATGGCGGTTATGATAAAAGAAGTCAATTAAGCTTTTTTACCCCTCCAGGCATTATCTTTAAGAGGAAGGATTATGGAAAAAAAAGACACTGGGACTCAACAAGCCATAACAGAAGCGCTGCCAGTCGGCCCGTGCGTTGCCCTTGCTCAATCAGCGTCAGAAGTTATAAGTGTTCTTACATTTTTTACTGGCTGCGCAGTCCTTGGGGGATGGGCATGGGATGTTCCGGCTTTAAAAAGTGTTTTTCCTGGCCTGGTGACCATGAAGGCCAATACAGCGGTCTGTTTTATCTTGATCGCCGGGGCCTTGTGGAGCCTTCAAGCCAAGCGGGTTGACAAGAGATTTGCGCGTATCACGGCACTATCGTGTGTCTTGCCGCTTTTATTAATCAGCCTTGGCACATTTTGTGAATATGCCTTTCAGTGTAACCTGGGCATTGACCAGGCATTGTTTCAAGAGCATGCCGGCGCTGTTTTAACGCCTTACCTGGGCAGGATGGCCTTCAATACATCGATCAATTTTATTTTGATCGGCACAGCGCTGTTATTCTTAAGATCCGGGAAAACGAAATTTTCTTATTTTTTGCAGATATTGGCCCTGGCTGTGGGGTTTATTGCGCTTTTGTCTCTCGTTGGCTATTGTTACGGCGCGCCTCCTCTTTATATCGGACACCATTTCAGTACGGCCATGGCCCTTCATACCACATTGTTATTTTTATTGGTGACATTAGGGATTTTATTTTGCCGGGCTGATAGCGGACTAATGGCCCATGTCACCGCTGACCTTACAGGCGGTATGATATTGCGCCGTTTTTTGCCTGTTGCAATGACAGCCCCGATTTTTATTGGATTTTTTAAAATATACTCCCAAAAAATGCAGCTGTTCAGCAATGAATTTGGCGTGTCGCTGGTGGCGATAGCCAACCTTTCTGTCATGAGTGTTTATATTTATTTTCTTTCGGTCTTGCTCAACCGTTCAGACTTGAGGCACAAAACATCCGACAAGATCAAAGAATTTATGGAAGAGGCAGTCCGCCATTCGGACAATCAGAGAAGGGCTCTTTTGGATAATATTCCTGACCTGGCATGGCTCAAGGATAACCATGGCAGATATATTGCCATTAACAAGCCCTTTTCTCTTCTTTGCAAAGTGTCCACGGATGATATCGCGGGGAAAACGGATTTTGATATCTGGCCCCAGGACCAGGCCAGTAAATTTATCAATGATGATCAGGATGTCCTGGCCTGCGGCCATCAAAAAGTCATTGTTGAGCCTTTGGCCGGCAAAGAAGGGATGTCCCGCTGGACAGAAACAATCAAAACCCCTATTCGCAACGACCGCGGAGAAATGATAGGGATTGTGGGCATTGCCAGGGATATTACCGATCAGAAGCTTGCGCAGGAAGCTTTACAGGCCTCAAAGGAATATTTGTCCAGGATCATCGACTCAGTCGCTGACCCCATATTTGTTAAAGACCGCGAGCATCGCTGGGTTTTGTTCAACAAGGCTTTTTGTGACTTTATGAGGCGAAAGCCCGAAGAGATCATGGGAAAGTCGGATTATGATTTCTTCCCCAAGGCAGAGGCTGATGTTTTCTGGAAAAAAGATGAGGAGGTTTTCCTTAGCGGAAAAGAAAATGTGAATGAAGAATCCTTTACAGATGCCGCGGGCCATACCATGACCATTGTGACTAAAAAGGCTCTCTATGCGGATAATAATGGTAACGCCCAGATCGTTGGCATTATCAGAGATATGACGGAACAAAAATCAGTTCAAGGGCAGTTGATGAAGGCTTATGAAGAGCTGCAAAATGCCCAGGACAGGCTTGTTCAATCGGAAAAAATGGCTTCTATCGGCCAGCTGGCGGCGGGGGTGGCCCATGAGATCAATAATCCCGCAGGTTTTGTGTCCAGCAATCTTGAAATGCTTGAAAATTATATTAAAAAATATTTAAAAATGTTTGCGTTAACAGACGAGCTGAAAGCGGCTTTGGAAAAAGGGGCCCGGGATGAGTCGGATGCGGTGATGGCCCGGATCAAGGAGCTTGAAAAATCCGTTCATTTTAAAAGTATTGTTAGTGATAGTGAGACATTGCTCCGGGAGTCGCGGGATGGCATGAGCCGTATTGAGAAAATTGTTTCAGACTTGAGAACTTTTTCGCATGAGGATACCAGGTGGACGGAAGAATTGGTCAAGATTGAAGATGTTTTGGAAATTGCCCTTGGCATTGCCTATAATGATTTCAAGTACAGGATTGATCTGCGAAAAGACTACGGGAATACGCCGCAGGTGTGCTGCAATGCCCAGAAGATGGGGCAGGTTTTTTTAAACCTTCTGGTCAATGCAGCGCAGGCCATTGCTGACAAAGGCATGATCAGGGTCAGGACCTATGACAAGGATGGGTATGTTTATATTGAGGTTACTGATTCAGGGTGCGGGATTCCCGAGGAAAATTTAAAAAAGATTTTTGATCCGTTTTTTACGACCAAGCCGGCAGGAAAGGGAACCGGGCTGGGGCTTAGTATCAGCTATGAACTTGTGAAAAAGCATGGTGGAGAAATAAGAGTTTCTTCCCAACCCGGAAAAGGCACGACATTTACGGTTTTATTGCCGCTTCTTTCAGGGAAGGGTTGAAAAGAAATAAAGGAGGCGCTTGATGGAAAAATACTGGTTTAAGCCAAAATCTTGTGGCTGGGGAATCGGCCTGCCAATCACCTGGCAAGGCTGGCTGGCCATTTTAGTGCTGCTTTTTTTAACCGGAGTTTGTGCTTTTATGGACGGTATTCTAACTCCAAGAAGGACCATGCTGCCGCTGGACGCAGTTGTGACATTTTCTATTCAGATCCTTGTCCTTTCCATTCTTTTTTGTTATGTTTTTCAAAGTAAGGTCGAAGGCGGGTTAAAGTGGCGTTGGGGAAAAGATAAAGAATAAAAAGGAAAGTCGTTTGCCATGCCCACGGAAGATATAAATTCTGTTGTGTCAGGTTTAGGCCTGAGTCAAGACTCATTTAATATCCCGGCCATGATTGCCGGCATGGTTTTTGGTTTGATTGGATTTTCAGCCTTTATGCGGGCACGAAAAACAAAAGAGCCTAAAGCGCTTATCATCAGCATTACGCTCATGGTTTATCCTTTTTTTGTTTCAAATCCCATAGCCACCTGGCTCATTGGCCTGGGGCTCACTGCCGCACTTTTTATTTTTCGCGATTAACTATTTGATGAAGGGAAAGTCATGGAACGAATAACAGTCAAGGCGTTTAAAGAAACTGCTGATAAAAAGTATCTGGTCAGGAAAGATTCCGGGATAGACCTTGCAGAATGGGATCCTGATGGTAAAAGCATTCTCGGTATTACCAAGGAAGAAGAGGCCGGATTTTCTTTGAAACTTCATAAAGAACTCTGGGATCTGCAGGGCCTGCTTTATGCAGAACATAAACGCAAGGTGCTTATTGTTGTGCAGGCCATGGACACGGCGGGTAAAGACGGTGTTATTCAGCATGTTTTTAAAGGAGTAAACCCCGAAGGTGTCAAGGTGGCTTCTTTTAAAGCCCCTTCCCAGGAAGAGCTTGACCATGATTTTCTCTGGCGCGTGCATCAGAAGGTTCCCGCCAAAGGGGAAGTTGTTATTTTTAACCGAAGCCATTATGAAGATGTGTTGATTACAAGGGTTCACAAAATGATCTCTCATGATGTTTGGAAAAGGCGTTTTCGCGAAATCAGAGAGTTTGAAGAGATGCTGGCCGCAGAAGGAACCTTGATTCTTAAATTTTTTCTTCATATTTCCAAAAAAGAACAAAAAGAGCGCCTGGAAGCGCGCATTAAAGACCCGCATAAAAACTGGAAATTCAGCGCTAACGACCTGGCGGAACGGAAACTTTGGCCTAAATACATGAATGCCTACGAGGATGCCCTGGGGAATACCAACGCGTCATGGGCGCCCTGGTATATTATTCCGTCGAACCGGAAATGGTACCGGAACCTTTTGGTTCTGGCCATTATTGTCAATCAGCTTCAAAAACTTCCCATGAAGTATCCCGTTCAAAAACAAAATCTTAAAAAGGTTGTTATTCAATGAATCACGCTGATTTAAATTTTTGGAGCGTTCCTTTAGACAAGCTTTTGGCTCAGCTTGAATCAGGGGTTGAGGGTTTGAAAGCTGAGGAAGCAACGGCGCGTGCCCTGCGTTACGGGGGTAATCTTTTAAAGCCTAAAAAGCAAAATAATGCGGCAACACTTTTTATTGCCCAATTTAAAAATCCTCTCACGCTGATCCTTTTGGCTGCAGTCGGGTTGTCTTTTGTGGTGCATGATCAAACCAATGCTTTCATCATCCTTACCATTGTGTTAATCAGCGGCATTTTAGGTTTTTTGCAGGAGGCGAGTGCTGAAGGAGCTGTTGAGAAGTTGCTTTCTATCGTAAAAATAAAGGCGCAGGTTCAGAGGGATGGTCAGCCGATAGAAATTTTTATCGAAAAAGTAGTGCCGGGAGATATTGTTATTTTAAACGCCGGGGATGTTATCCCGGCCGATTGCCGGATCCTGGAATCCAGAGACCTGTTTGTGGATGAAGCCGCCCTGACAGGAGAAACTTATCCGGCTGAAAAAACAGCCGCTCTTTTACCGGAAGACACTGTTTTATCTGCCAGAACCAATGTTTTATGGATGGGAACTCATGTGGTGAGCGGCAGCGGCAAGGCTGTTGTTGTGGCCACGGGAAAGGCTACAAAATTTGGAGAAGTGTCACAACGCCTGAAGTTAAAGCCTTTGGAAAATGAATTTGAACATGGCATCAAGCAGTTCGGCTATTTTTTAATGGAAGTGACCTTGATTTTGGTTATCGTGATTTTTGCGATTAATGTTTATTTGGCCCGGCCGATTTTGGATACATTTCTTTTTTCTCTGGCGCTTGCTGTGGGTTTGACGCCGCAATTGCTGCCTGCCATTATCAGCGTCAACCTGGCCCAGGGGGCCAAACGCATGGCTGCCCAGAAAGTCATTGTTAAACGCCTGACAGCTATTGAAAATTTTGGCAGTATGGACGTCTTGTGTTCCGATAAAACCGGGACGCTGACGCAAGGAACGCTCACACTGCGCTCTGCGCTCGACACGACAGGGAAGCCCGACGACAAAGTCCTTTTTTACGCCTATTTGAATGCTTATTATGAAACAGGCTTTAATAATCCGATTGATGAGTCCATCCGGGCTTTTCGGCATATTGACCTGTCGGGTTATCAAAAATCGGATGAAATTCCTTATGATTTTACCCGTAAGAAACTGAGCATTCTTGTCTCCAAGGCCGATGAGCATCTCATGGTTATGAAAGGTGCCTTATCCAATGTTATGGATTCCTGCTCGTCGGTTGACATGGGGGATGGAAAAATATCAGATATCGCGGCAAGCAAGGATCAAATTCAGAAGCGCTTGGATGAATTCAGCAAGGATGGTTTTCGTGTTCTGGGTGTTGCTTATAAAAAAGTCTCGACTGACAAAATAAATAAAACAGATGAATCAGGCATGATTTTTTCAGGGCTCCTTGTTTTCGAAGATCCTTTAAAGCCCAATATCAAAGAAACGATTGCGTCACTGCGCCAGTTAGGTGTGTCTTTAAAAGTTATTACCGGTGACAATCATGCCGTGGCAGCCACCATTGGCCGGGAGATTGGCCTGGCGGCTCCTTGTGTGCTCAGTGGAGCTGATTTGCGTCACATGAGCGATGAGGCATTGCTCCATCAGGCTGCCTCAGTGGATATTTTTTCTGAGATTGAACCTAACCAGAAGGAACGCATTATCATTGCCCTTAAAAAAGCAGGGCATGTGGTTGGTTATATGGGCGATGGGATTAATGATGCCTCAGCCCTTCATGCCGCAGATGTGGGGATTTCCGTGAATAGCGCTGTGGACGTTGCCAAAGAAGCCGCAGAAATTGTATTACTTGAAAACGACCTCAATGTCCTTGTCCAGGGGGTGAAGGAAGGGCGCGTCACCTTTGCCAATACCCACAAATATGTTTTTATGGCCACGAGTGCCAATTTTGGAAACATGTTCAGCATGGCCGGAGCTTCGTTATTTTTGCCTTTTCTGCCGTTATTGCCGAAACAGGTTTTATTAACAAACTTTATGACCGACTTTCCGGAGATGACGATTGCGACCGATAATGTGGATGCCCAGAGTGTTGACAGGCCTCGGCGATGGAACATCAAATTTATCATGAAGTTTATGCTCGTATTCGGCATTATCAGCTCTGTTTTTGATTATCTCACCTTTGGCGTACTCATATTTTTCTTACATGCGACTCAGGATCAATTCAGGACGGGTTGGTTTTTAGAATCAGTTATTTCAGCGGCTTTGATCGTACTTGTTATTCGGACAACCCGGCCGTTTTTTCAAAGCAGGCCGGGAAAATATTTATTGATAGCAACATTATCCATTGTCTGCGTCACGATGGCGCTTCCCTTTACGCCCTTGGCTGGTTTGTTGGGTTTTACCCGGTTGTCGCCATTGTTTTTTGTTATTCTCGGAGGGATCATTGCCCTTTATATCGTCACGGCTGAGGTTGCAAAAAGTATTTTCTACAAGGTTGTTAAATTTTAAGAAATAATTCTTTTATTGAAGAGGAGGAGAGCGATGGAAAAACTTGCTTTAAAAGTCGGGGGAGTCATTTTTGTTTTGATCGGAATCCTGCATGCGCTTCGTGTCATCATGATGGTGCATGTCACAATCGGGCACACGTATATCCCTTTGAAGGCAAGCGTTATTGCGGCAGTCATTTCGCTCGCGCTGGGGGTTTGGATGCTAAAAGTTGCATGTTGCGGCTGTTTGAAGAAGTAATTTCTTAAAAGAGGGGAATTGTATGAAGAATTTAAAAATTCTTGTTGAGAAACCAACGCAAGAAAAATTGAAAGATTTAAATGTTTTTTCCTGGCCTGTTTGGACCAAGGAAATTTCCACCTTTGACTGGCAGTATGATGAGCAAGAAATGTGTTATTTCCTGGAAGGTGAAGTCACAGTGAAGACCCCCTATGAAACAGTGTCCTTTGGCAAGGGCGACTTTGTGACATTTCCCCAGGGCCTGAGCTGCACCTGGCAGGTTAAAAAGGCTGTAAAAAAACATTATCAATTCGGGCAGTAATATATTGCGGTGTCATATGACTACTTCTCAAAATAATAACTTTTCTGGCGGTGACGACCTCTTAAACCGTCGTGAGTGCCCCCATTGCGGATTATGGTATCGTATGGATGAAGCCAAGCCTGCCGGCGAAAATGCTGTGCGGTGTCCTAATTGTGACTGGAAAGTCGAAAATGCTTGAATCTAAAACGAAAGGATAACAATGAGCTTAAATAGTGTTAACATCATGGGAAATTTGACAAGAGATCCGGAGTTAAAGGCAATACCATCGGGAAAGTCAGTTTGCAGCCTTTCCATTGCCAATAACCGCGTGTATACCAAAAACGGTGAGAAAGTGACAGAAGTGTCGTATTTTGACGTTGAGGTTTGGGGCGTCATTGCCGAGAACTGCGCCAAATATCTTAAAAAAGGAAGCGGCATTATTGTGGAAGGCCGCCTCAAGCAGGACCGTTGGGAAAAAGACGGCAAAACCCAGAGCCGTGTCAGGATTTCAGCAAACAATATCCATTTTATGCCCAGAAAGACCGATAGTGGCAATGCTTCAAAGAGTTCTGATGCCGATCCTGCCCAGGCCGCGTTAGATGCGGTTTCTCCGCAGGATATTGCCTGGGAAGAATAAATCTTATAAAGAACAGCCTATGAAAAAATGTCCTTTTTGCGCAGAAGAAATTCAGGACGACGCGAAATTGTGCCGCTGGTGCCGTAAAGATATTAAGACTAACCAATTTTCTGTTGAATACATCTTGAGGCAGGCGAGCTTTCTTTTCCTTTTTATTGCGAGCGTGTCATTCTTTTTTCCGTTTGCCAGGTTTCAGTTTCCCATGATGGGCGCACAATCATTTTCAGGGGCTGGAGTATTTTCTCAACTGGTGAGTACTGAAAAATCAGGGCTGCATCAAATAAGAGACGGAAAATTTTCCATTGATGTTCGTTCTTTACAAGAAATCATGACAAGCGATGAGGGCACGCGGGTGTTTCAATCCAGGCCTGCTTATGTCTTAATCCCCATAGGCCTGGCTTCTGGCGTTGTGGCTTACGGCCTGTTGATTTTTATCGGCCTGGGGTTATGGATGAAAAAGCAGAAAATCGCAGCCGTGCTGGCAGGGTTTTCATTTTTTCTGGTATTTCCTTTGTTAATCAGTATTTTTCTCATCAATGATCTTTTGCAGAATACGATCCATTCATCGATCGGCCAGATGCGTAACAATCCTTTTGCTGATTTGGCAGCGCTTTTTATGCAGGGAATAAAAGTAGAACCCGCGGGCGCAATTTATTTATTGGGGATAACGACCCTTTTGATTGCGGTTATTAACGGGTTAACGCATGACTCATAAAACAACTGAACTTCTCAAAGCCATTGTGATTTTGCCGGGAACAGCCCTGATTTATATTCCTGCGATCATTCTTTACGTCACAGGTTCCTGGAATTTTCTGGGGGGTTGGAGTTTTCCATTAGCTCTGATTCCGTTGGCAGGAGGATTGTTTTTGATCCTGGCCAGCCTTTTTTTTATGATAAGAACAATGACGCTCTTTCTTACGGTAGGGGATGGAACGCCTGCGCCCTGGGCGCCGCCCAAACGTTTTGTGGTCAAGGGCCCTTACTGTTATGTAAGAAATCCCATGCTCCTTTCGGCCCTTGTCATGATTTTAGGGGAAGTCATTCTTTCCGGCTCATGGCCGATGTTTGTTTGGTTTATGGCCTTCTGGGTTATCAATACCATTTATTTTATATTTTTTGAAGAGCCGGGGCTCGTCAAACGCTTTGGGAACGATTATATTAATTATACAAAACACGTTTCTCGCTGGATCCCGCGCCTGACACCCTGGGAAAAAGGCTAAAAGCCCTTAAAAGATGAAAAAAGCCAACGAATCTTCCTTGAGATCATTCCATTTTTCTGAATTTAGTGTAAAATAAAATCAAGTTTTCAAGGCCGCACGTTTAAACAAGGAGGGGAATATGGGAAAGAAATTATTTTTAGAGATTGCTGCGTTGATTATTATTAACGGGTTTGTTCTGACATTTTTCAAATGCCTGCACAACAAATGTTGCACAATGTGTAAGAAATAAGGGCATTTCTAATAATTCTGAATTTTTTATTTAAAATTTCGGGGATGTTTTTTGTCCCCGAAATTCATTTTTTAGACGTTATTTTAATTTTAAGAGGACACGGAAATGATCACTCTTGACGTTGACAAAAAAACATGTAAAGGCGACGGGCGCTGTGTAGAAGTTTGCCCGATCCAGATTTTAAAAATGAATAAAAACGATCACATACCGGAATTTTTGCCAGGCGGCGGGGAAAGGTGCATTAACTGCGGCCACTGTTTTTCATTCTGCCCGCCAGGGTCGATAAAACTTTCGACCATGAGCGTGTCAGATACCGTGCCGTTCAACCATTCTCAATTGCCGAACGCCGAACAGGTTCAACTGCTCTTGAAGGCCCGGCGCTCTATTCGAACCTATAAAGATGCGCCAGTGGCCAAAGAATCCATAGAAAAGCTTTTGGATATCGCCAGGTATGCGCCTTCGGGCATTAACCGCCAGCCAGTCAACTGGATGGTGGTTATGGGGAAAGAAAAAGTCCATGACCTGGCAGGCCGTGTCTCAACGTGGATGGAACAACTTTTAGAGGCAAAATCCCCCATTGCAGAGGCGCTTCGTTTTAATATTTCACTCGAGGCCTGGAAAAAGGGCGAAGACAGGATTTGCCGAGGGGCACCGTGCATTGTGATGGCTTACGGCCTTAAAGACGATCCCATGGTTCCGCAGTCATGCACGATTGCGGCCACATATCTTGAACTCGCGGCTTTTGGCCTCGGGCTTGGCGCCTGCTGGGCCGGGTATTTGAATATGGCCATCAATATGTCTGATGATGTGAGAAAATTTACAGGTATGTCTTCGCGCGCTGCGGCTGGTGCTGTTATGATGATTGGGCATCCCAAGTACCGTTATAGCCGGATACCGTTAAGGAATCCTGCCCGGGTGATTTGGAAATAAAAAGGAATGAATCAAAAGAATTAAGGAGGAGTATGAAAAAAGAGACGCAAAATGAACAGGAATTGCTTGTTTTAATTATTAAAATACAGGAACAACTTCAAGCCCAACTGACGTTACTTGATAAAAAACTGGACACTTTAATTAACCGTCCTTTGGTTGACGTAAAGCCTGGCGTAAAGCCGCTTCCTGTGCCGCCCGTTCTAACGCATGTTCAAGGGGGAGCCCCGCAAAACAATCGTTTTAATGGAAGGGTCATGCACACGGCCATTTGCGCAGATTGCAAGAAAGATTGTTCGGTCCCTTTTAAACCCACCGGCGACCGGCCTGTGTATTGCCAGGAATGTTTCTCCCGACGCAAGGCTGGCGGCCGTTTAACCTCAACGCCAAGCGTTGATAACAGGCCGAAAGACATTCCTCAGGCCTTGGGAAAAACTCCTGTTGTCATTAATAAGCCATTTGCTCAAAAAAAGAAAAAGGTTTCTCTTGTCAAAAAAGCGCTAAGCAAGAAAAAACCGGTTTCGAAAAAGAAAAAGAAGTAGTCCGGGTGCAAATTTAGTATAAAATAATAGAAATAATTTTTTTTGGTTTTCAGGCTTTATTCATAAGGGGGGGGATATGGAGGAAGGCCAATCTGTCGAAAAAAAGCTTCAGGATTCCCAGTGGCTTTTGGGGGAAGCGCAGGCAAGGATCCAATCACTTGAAAATGAACTGCGCGACAAAAACCAGCATATCGAGTTTCTTCAAAATAGTTTCAATAAAGTAAAACAGCAGTTTGACGAATCGCAATGGTATCTAGGCGAAGAACGGGCCAGGAAAGATCAATTAGATATTTCCCTGAAAGATTCCATTGAGCGCGCTTGTGACTTGCAGTCACAGCTTGAACAATTAAGGTCACAGTTGCAAGGCACACAAAAGGAACTTGAAGAGGCCCAATGGTTTTTAGGGGAAGAACGGGCCAAGAATGCCTGTATGGCCCAGGGCCATCTCAAGGTTAATGTTAACACCATCCTTATTGCCGATGATGACCCGATTTCGCAGAAGCTGTCGTCTGAAATCCTTATAAAGGCGGGTTATGACGTGCGTTTGGCGAATAACGGGAAAGAGGCCATGGCCTCGATTGAAGAAGCGCGGCCCGACCTTTTGATTCTGGATATCATGATGCCGGAAGTGAACGGCTATGAAGTTGTTTACAAGATAAAGTTTAATTCCAAGTTTCCGGATTTGCCGATCATCATTCTGACCTCCCAAGACCAGATCGTTGAACCTCGCCTCAGCAGTTTGCTGGATATCGAGTTTTTGCACAAACCCTGCTCATCACTGGATCTGGTGGACAAGGTTAACAAAGTCTTAAACGTTAATTAAGAATCTTTCTTAGAAAAAATTATATGAAAACAAGAAAAGATTTGTGCGAATGGATCGTTGAGGCTCTCAAGGAATTAAACGGTTCTGCGCAAATCAGTAAAATACGCAATTATATCTGGGAACACCATCAGGATGATCTCATCAGAAGCGGAAATCTGCATTTTACCTGGCAAGAGGATATCTTTTGGGCGGCCACGCAATTACGCGCCAAAGGTGTATTAAAAAAAGCCAAAGCCACTTCCAAAAGCGTTTGGGAACTTCAAGAATTACAGTGATAACCGAGATGGAACAATCCCCACTTCTAGGCCCAATACGAAAAATGTTAAAAAGGCAATGTTGATGCCCATTATAGAGCCGGTGATAAGGCCTCCGTCGGAGGCGGATAGTTTTCTTTTGCAGGTTACGCTGGGCTGTTCGTCAGACAATTGCAATTTCTGCGGTGCTTATAAAAATAAACCTTTTCGCGCCAAAGACCCCAAAGAGATCAAAGAGGATATTAACCGGTTTGCGGCCAGGCACCCGGACACGCGTCGTGTTTTTTTAATGGATGGCGATGCTCTGGTTCTAAGCAATAATAAACTTGTGCCCATTCTGGAAGCGTTGCAACAGGCTTTTCCAGGGCTTTCCCGCGTTTCAAGTTATGCCAATGGGTGTAACATCACACAAAAAAATGATCATGATTTAAGAGAGCTGCGTGAACATCAGTTAAGCCTTATTTACATGGGGCTCGAAAGCGGCAGTCAAATGATACTGGATCGATGTGGAAAAAAATCTCGGGTCGATGAGATGGTTGATGCTATCCAGAGATTAGATCGCGCACAGATCAAATCTTCTGTCATCGTTTTACTGGGCCTGGGAGGGAAGAAATATTCCAGAGAGCACGTTAAAGAAACAATCAAAGCTTTAAACAGGATGCAGCCAAGATACCTGTCGTTTCTGTCTTTGATGATTATTCCAGAGACGGCACTCGCAAAAGAGGCCGAACGCGGCGATTTTCGAGAATTAAATTCCATGGAACTCTTACAAGAGGCTTACGAAATTATTCAAGGTCTTGACCTTAAGAAAACCATATTTCGATCAAATCATGCTTCCAATCATCTGGCGCTGGAAGGCGTGTTTCCGAAAGATAAAGTGAATTTGTTAAATGCTTTGCGTGCGGCCATAGAAGGGGAGATCGTTTTAAGGCCGGAAATCATGCGAGGGCTATAAAGAAAGTTTTTTTATGAAAAAGAAAATCATTGTTAATGACAAGATGCAAAAGGGTTATTGCTACGAATGCATAGAGCCTGAAGGGCAAAATTTTGACCCGCGGTTTAAGCCGGAGCTGACGCCTCAACAAATGCTTGAGCTTGGGGTGTTTGGCGGAAAATACATGACCGACTGCCAAAAGGAATTTCCGGCGTCCTGGTTTAAAAATGCCAAACTGTGCCCTCATAAACATGACGCTGACCTAAATTGTTTCGGGGTTAATGCGAGCCTGCCTTTGTCGGTATGGATGAAAAAAGCATGGATTCATCCCATAGATCCGCGCGGGTGGTTTCAGTGGTATTGCCGGTATTATATGGGGAGGCGCCTCATTGATGAGGATGACCGCCAGATTAAGCGTTGGAAAGCCATCCAAAGGCACATAGCCCAAGTGAAAAGATATTGCAAAAAAAATGACCTGGACTGCCGAAAGAAACAGCGCCAAGCCATCCTTCATTGGGCTTACGACAGTCGAAAGTTGTAAATAAGCATTAAAAAATAGTGTCTGACACGAATTTTTCTTCACGCCCACTCTTCTTTTTCTTTTGACAGAATAAACCCTCACGATCGACTAAGTGTAAGAAACAGGTGTTCTAACCCCTAGTGACACTCGTTTTCTTTAGAATGAACAGGAAAGACGGCGGCGGATGCTTTCAGATCGTGAAGAAAAGACAGCGGGACTTGGAAAATTTCGGCTAGAGTCGCTTAGCGATGGCATTTTTGCGTTCGCCATGACGCTCCTTGTTTTGGACCTTAAGATTCCTATCGGTCATGAAGGGGATCTTCCGCAAACTTTATTTGGTCTCTGGCCAAAATTCTTGATTTATTTGGTGAGTTTTCTCGTCTTAAGCGTCTTTTGGGTTGCCCATCATGGCTATTCGCATTTCGTCAAAAAGACCGATCGTTGGTATTTGTGGATGAATCTTCTTTTTCTTATGGTCGTTGTGCTGGTGCCTTTTACCACTGATTTGATGGGAGATTACCCCCACAATCCGCTCGCTGTTATGATTTATGGCATCAATATAAACGCCATCAGTCTTACGCTTTATTTTCAGTGGGCGTATGCGACCGACAAGCACCGTTTAGTAGGGGGCGAGCTTGAGGCCGACGTTATTGCCAAAGGCAAAAGGCGAATTTTGATAGGTTTTGTCTTCTATTTATGCGCGATTCTTTTAGCTTTGTATAACCCCGCTTTAAGTCTCATTCTTTATACGATTATTCCCATCTGCTATGTTTTTCCAAGCCAGATCGACTCTCATTGGACGCATTTTCATGATTAGGATCAAAGAAATAGGTGCGAACTTTACGAGGGACAGTTCTTCTTTTTTCTTTTGATAGAATAAACCTTAACGATCGACTAAGTTTAGGTTGTTTTTTGAATGAATGTGTCTTTAACCAAAGGAGAAAGCTATGAGAATCGTAACAAAATTAAGTGTGATTGTGTTTGCTGTTGGATTGATTTCTGTGATGATTGCTGGGACGGGGTTCTGTCAAGAGAGAAGGAGCGATGGGGAAATTATGGGTTTAATGATGGCGACAGACCGAAATGAAATTGCCGCCGCCCAGCAGGCGCAGTCCAAGAAAATCAGCGTTGATGTTGAGGCATACGCGAAAATGATTCAGAGTGAGCACACCGCTGATCTGAATAAGTACATGGATTTGGCTGCAAAGCTCAACATTAACGTGCCTGGCACAACCGGTACAGTATCACGCGCCAAAGGAGTCAAGGATCGCGCCCTATTGATGACCAAGAACGGCACGGACTATGAGAGAGGTTACTTAGCTGATATGATCAAAGGTCACATGGAAACCTTGGATCTCATTGATCAGCTTTCGAAAGATGCGCAAAGCCCTGATTTGAAGGCGCAGTTGTCATCTACGAAAAGTAGTGTCCAGATGCATTTGGATAAGGCCAGAGATCTTCAAACGAAGCTGTAAAAGGCAAAAGGCTTTGCAAATTACGGTGGCACACATTGAGTGACATGGAAATAAATGTGTGTCACCGTATCTTTTTGGTACTCGTGTCCAAAACCTTCTGCCAAATCACTTCGTAGAAACCTAAAATTTCACGTCTCAATCATTTGGAACTTCAGATTCTCCATTTGCTTATTTATGAAAAATGTATAGAATTGGAGAAATCGGATGTCTTATTCCGGTATAAGATTTTTATAACAGGGATTATGGTAAGTGGAAGGTTTTAAAGATGGACTCGTGGCGTCGCGAATACAAATGTAGTAGAGTGGGTCATGGATAACCAAATTTCTCCTAAATATTTAATGGAATTAGCTGATAGAGTGGACAAGGCTACTTGGGAGGCGTTTTCATCGTACAAGAAAGTTCAGCTTTATATAAAGAAGTGGCATATCGTTGATGAGAGTTATAACAATTATTCAGAAAACTTTTCTATTGCGAGAAGAGACTCTGGTGAAATTGATTTGCTGCCTACCTTGCACAATATGAATGGGGAAACTTTGTTAAAAATAGCTATCGATTTGGGGCTTGAAACCCCAGGCTTTATCTCATCTATTCCGGTTTTCAGAAATGAATTGAAAGTTAACTTTCAGACAGCAAGTGCAGCATTTGAGAAGGCATTTAAACAGATAAACGATCATCCAGATGTGGCCATTGGTTTAGCTAATTCAAGCTTGGAAAGCATTGTAAAGGAAATTCTTAGCGACAGGAGAATAACTTTACAGGTTAGCGATCGAGAGACTCTTTATGATTTAACTCAGAAGATTCTTAAGGCATTTCAATTTTATCCAGAATCAGATATGCCGTCCGAAATTAAGACGATGGGGAGCTCGTTACTTTCCATTAATAAAAGCATTGAAGATTTGAGGAGTCAGAAAACGGATTTGCATGGTAAGACAAAGAAGGATTACGTGATTAAGGATCCCATGTTTTCGCATTTTGTTGTTAATGCTGTTTCGACTATTGGTTTGTTCTTGATTTCGTTTTATAAAGTCAAGTTCCCGAAAGAAGAAAAGATCGTTCTAGCAAATCCAGCGGACATTGTCTGGGAAGAATAAGTAAGTGATGTATTGATTGGTCATAAGGAGTCTACATAGAGCGATCCAGAACTTATCGAATAGCATGGCAGAAGGGTGGAGCTTGGACAAACTAATTCTTTGATTAATTAGACGGGGATTATGGCAAGTGGAATTACGATTACAGATCAAAAATTTGCTCAAGAAATTAAAGATGAATGGACGGGCGTATTTAGACATAAGAACGGCACTGTTTTTAGCCCACACCACGGGCATTTAATTCCACCACCTTATGAGATCGTGAAATTGAAACACAACATAGCCTTGCTCTTAGCTTACGGTGTATTAGAAAGGGTTCTTTTATATTTCAAGACTTCTGGGCTTCTTGCTTGTGGCCGAACGGAGTTAGGTTGTTTAATGAAAAGCAGCAAGACAGCGATAAATTGGTCTGATTACTCTGTTGTCGACGATGGAAGAAAAAAGCGTAATGATTTGGCACATCAAGCAAAGTTGTTGGCTCCTCAAGACGTTAATAAGTATATAACTGCTATTCAAGTGAATTTAAAGACTTGGGCTTTAATAAGTTGACGGGGATTATAGAAAGTTGAATGCTAATTAATTGTGGTGACACACTGAGCTGACCCGGGTTTGACGGACACTTTTAATAGGTTATAATTATGATGAACACTCTTATTTCTGAATAATTAAGTGTGTGTCACCAGAATTACACAGCGTATGTAGTTTTAGTATTTAAGTTTTTTCCTTGTTTCCGGAAAGAATATCATCAATTGTGTAAGGCTTCAGATAATTTATAGAAATTAGGGTGTCACCATAATTTTTTGGTCTTTTATCGTTGGTCATTATGATAAGTCGAAGCTAAGAGTGATAATAAGATAATTTTTATTATTTACGGGGAGACAAATAATGAAGAAAACTAATAAAGTATTTTCTGATCAGAAGGAAGAGGAATTGGTCGTCGATGAGGTTATGAACGAAGACGAGAGTTACGTTACTTATGACATTGCCTCATATCCATCCGACCTTACGTTGAGCGGAATAAATGAAATGTGGAACAATAAAGACATTGTTATCCCGGAGTTTCAGAGGAATTTTGTCTGGAATATTCAACAGGCATCGCTTTTGATTGAATCTTTCTTATTAGGGTTGCCAGTTCCGCAGGTGTTTTTTTACGTAGATGAACAAAATAAGAGCCAAGTAATCGATGGCCAACAAAGAATTATGAGTGTTGTTTATTTTCTTGAAGGGTATTTTGGATCTCCAAATCTTCAAGAAAAACGCCAAGTTTTTCGTCTTCACGGTTTGGATGAGAAGAGCCCGTTTGCGAAGAAACGCTTTGTTGATTTAGAGGAAACATGGCAACGAAAACTTAAATCAGCAGTGCTTCGCGCTATTAATATTAGGCAATTGAACCCCAAGGGGCAAGCAACAAGCATTTATCACATTTTTGAACGTTTGAATACGGGGGGCACGCCTCTGAAGCCTCAAGAAATACGGAATTGTGTTTTTAGAGGGGAAATTGTTCGCATTTTAAAGGAACTGAACGAAGACAAGAACTGGAGAGAATTAATAGGTAAAAAATTGCCAGATCGCCACCAGAAAGATGTTGAGCTCATCCTTCGTATTTTATCTTTAAGTCATGTTTGGCGTGAATATGAAAAGCCCATGAAAGAATTTATAAACAAGACAATGGATAAAGAGCGCACTGGCAGTTCGCAGCGAATAAAAAAGTTCGTGAATGATTTTCCAAAAACAACCGAAATTATTCTAGAAAAGTTCGATCTTAAGCCGTTCCATGTTCGTGGTCCTCTTAACACCTCCGCACTAGACTCAATCTTTTGCACAATTTTGGATAATCTTAATAAATTACCGGACGATCTTTCTGATCGGTACAAAAAATTGTTAAAAGATGATCAATTTATCCAAGCGACTTATTACAGCACGAGTGACCCAGTTGTCGTTAAGCAGCGATTTGAAAAGGCGCACGAGTATCTTATTGCGTAAATTTATGCCCCACACAAGCCACTTTCAACTTGCTGATGATTATCTTAATCACCTCGATTCTGTAATAGGAGTAATAACTGATCCTTTTATTCAATCACGTTGTACTGGGTTCTTAGCCGTAAGTGCCGTTACTGTGTACGAGCTAGCTATTAAGACAATCTTTATTGAGTTCGCTGAAGGGAAACATAAAGTGTTGGGCAATTTCGCATCTGCCTATTTTGAACGGCTAAATGGAAAAATTAGGATCGTAACGCTAAAGGATGAATATATCAAGAAATTCGGAGAAAAATATGTTAGTCGTTTTGAGAAAATATTATGCAGGAAAGAGGCAGAATTACTCAAGACTGATCGTGTGAGCCCGAGCAATTGTTACAGGAATATTGTTACTTGGCGGCATGACTTCGTGCATGAAGGAACCATTCCTGCGAACGCAACGTATAGTGAGGTAAGAAAGTCATATAGTTACGGGAAACATGTAATTAATTGTTTGGCAGAAACAATGCGCCGTTAGAAAGGGTTCAATATTTTACTCTCTACGTTGGCCTATCTTCAGGTCTGTTATTTCTCTTGTCATACATTGCCGTTGTCTGAATCGTTCCGTGCCTAAACCATAAGGCTACCATTTTAGGCTTGTTGCGCAGCTTTTTATGGAAGTTTTTCCGTCAGCAAGGATGGAATCTTTCATGCCGGAGATTGATAAAAGATAGCTGGTTTCTTGAATCGATTTTAAGTTGTTCTTTTTCTGCTTTGATTGAAATTTTCTTTTATCTGCTACTTTACGCATCAATTTTCTCCCTAAAAAGCGCAAAATCACCGGGGTTTTGGGGATAGGGGAGCCAGCAGGAGTGGAGTCCTCCGTGGATTTCGTTGACGGGTTGGGCCTTGTCATTGAAGATTTCTTTCACATCCAGAATAATATCCTGGTCAGGCAGGCACAGTTCATAGGAATGGTTGATCTTGATGGGATTGCGTACGTCAACTTTCATTAATTTCTTGTCATTGTCGTAGCCTGTCACAATTCCGGTAAAGCGATAAGTCGAGGATGCCGAGCCGCTTTTGTTATATTCCAGGGCAGATTCTTGGGGGTTGCCATGCAAAAAGCCTTGGGTGTAGCCGCGTGCGGATGTGGCTAAAATGTCTTTCATATGTTCGGGGTTAAAGGGTTTGCCAAGCTTCATGTCGTTGATAGCCCGACGGTAAGCGCGGGTAATCATGCTCACGTAATACACGGTCTTGGAGCGTCCTTCCACCTTAAAGGCACTGATGCCGGCGGCTTTAAGCTCATTTAAGCACTCAATGGCGCATAAATCCTTGGCATTCATCAAATAAGTGCCGTTTTCGTCTTCATCCAAGGGGAGTAATTCGCCTTTGCGTTCAGCCTCTTCAAGCGCGAATTCGTCTTTTAAAGGAATATATTTATCGGCGTAAGGGGTTTCTGTGGCTGCGGCGTCTTTCTTTAAGAGTTTATACTGCCAGCGGCACGAGTTGGTGCAAAGGCCTTGGTTAGAATCCCTGTGGGTGAGATAATTTGATATAAGACAGCGTCCAGAATAGGCGATACAGATGGCCCCATGCACAAAGGATTCCAGTTCCAGGTCGGGCGCTGCGGCATGGATTTCTTTCATTTCCGCAATTGTGATTTCGCGCGACAAAATAATGCGTTTAGCGCCCATGGTTTGCCAAAATTTGGCTGAGGCATAATTAATAACATTGGATTGAACAGAAATATGGATGGCTTCTTTGGGAAAATGTTCACGCATGAGGCTGATAAGGCCTGGGTCTGACAAAATCCAGGCATCGGGCTTACAAAGCCTTAAGAGGTCGTCAACATACTTCACAAAGCCTGAAACCTTGCTGTTATGGGCAAAAACATTGGCTGTAACATAGGCTTTTTTGTCTGATTTATGAGTATAATCTATGGCTAAGGCCACATCAGCCAGGCTTTTAAACCCGTTTTCACGGGCCCGTAAGGAATACTTGGGGATCCCTAAATACACGGCATCTGCGCCAAAAGCAATGGCGTATTTTAGTTTTTCTAAATCGCCGGCAGGGATAACTAATTCTGTGGTCTTGGCCATAACAGGAGGTAACTTTCATTGACTTTTATTGGGCTCAATAAATTGAGCCCCTACGATTTAAAATTAAGTCCCTACGGTTAAAGGTAATATGGTTCGAGGAATCGAACCCCTACGAATAAATATGATCCGTTTAAACAGAGAAGATGAAAACATTTTATCACAAAGATAAGGTTAAAAGATACTCAAATGGGCAACGGGCTTTAAAATGCTTTAAACCGGGGCCCAATGCGCTTTTCCTATGTATGAAGTTAACATAACATATATTATAGGAAGTGTCTCCCGCTTGAAAAAGGCCTGCCCAGCCAAAGGTTTTGTTATTAAGAATGTCTGGTTTTTATGAGGACTTCCACAATCTTTGCGCTCCCTGATGGCATGGCATATTTCCCTTGCAAGTCTTTGGGGCTAACCCAAATATATTTTCCTGGCCCCAGGCTTCCCTGAAGTTTAACTTCAAAGGCTGTGAGTTTGACTTTAAATTGCGTATAATAATGCGAAACTTCGCAAATTCTATTCCCTACCAAGGCATCACACTGAAGTTCTTCCTTAAACTCACGTTTTAAGGCCTCTTGAGGCGTTTTATCTGTTTTTTCGATTTTACCTCCAGGAAATTCCCATAAATTGGCTAAAAGCCCCTTGGATGGCCTTTGCTGGATCAAATATCGGCCTTTGAGGTCTTGAACAATGCCGACAACAGCCTTAATATCCTTGATTTCTACCTTTTTAGGGGCTGGAATAAGCTCCTGAATATCTTGTTCATAAGCCTTACAGTGCTTGTTAACAGGGCAAATATTGCACACCGGTTCTTTAGACCTGCATATTAAAGCCCCCAGTTCCATAAGCGCCTGGTTAAAATCACCAATATGCTGATCAGGCATAATTTTTAAAAGATGTACGAGGATTGCCTTATCCTGGCTTGTGTCAGCAAGCCCTTGAATACCTAACTGGCGCATAAAAACCCGGCGGACATTGGCATCAATGATCGGCAACTTAATATCATACGCAATGCTTAAAACAGCGCCCACAGTATAAGGCCCGAATCCGGGTATTTTCCGGACCACTTGAGGGTCTTTGGGTAAAACGCCTTTAAATTCCTGAACCACCATTTGAGCGGCTTTATGCAGGTTTTTGGCGCGGTTATAATAGCCCAGGCCTTGCCAGTTCTTTAACACATCATCCAGGCTCGCCTGAGCAAGCGATTCTACCGTCGGGAAACGGACAATCCACCGACGATAATAGTCGATCACGGCCTTGACAGTCGTCTGTTGGAGCATGATTTCTGAAACCCAGATTTTATAAGGGTCTTTGGTCTCACGCCACGGCAAACTGCGCTTGTTGGCCCGGTACCAGGATAGAATTTCTTGTGAAAAGCTGGATTTTTTAGGCATTGACGAGTTGAACGTAATGTGAAGAGTGGGAAATTTCAGCCTTATGGCTGTATGTAAAAGGAAACCTCACATGGGCGCCGTCAATAAAGACACTCCCTCGCGGCATGTAGGAAACAATAACAGCTTTTTGAGCCGGGCCAATCACCCCGCCTGTTAAATGATAAGCAGAGTTTTTTCTGGAATGGTAAAGCTCTCTGGGCTTATATTGAATATTTAAGCTGGAAATCGGCAGTTTTTTACCGCCCGCAGAAAGGATCGCGCCGGTAGACCCTGCGGCTGAAGAAAACCAGACACCGGAACTCCGTTGCTCTTCCACCCTGCCGTTGATTGTTAACTCATAACGGCTCATGGCCGCTGGATTGCTGTGACAAATCAGGATATCATTGAGGCATTCCATGGTCTTTTTGGTTTTGCCGTCATTGAGCACTGCTTTTAATTTATAAAGGCGTGAAATTTTGTGTGTGCCTTTAAGAACATGGGAAAGCACTTCTTCAAAAGTCAATGCCGTGGCCGAACAAAATTGGCCAATGCTCCAGTTGGGATCTGAATTGACTCCCAAAACCAGCTGGGAATTGCTGGTGTTACGCGCAACATCCAGGACTGTGCCGTCACCGCCAACCGTAATGATAAGGCCAAATGCGCTGTAATCCGCGTTGGGATTTCTTGTTTTTTTATGATACACAACGCCAAAATCCCTTAATACGGCCTCAATTTTATTTAGGCTGGCATAATGAACACGATGATTGTCCTCAAATCGTTTGGTATTTTTTAATTTCCCGGATAACTTTCCAGCCACAGAAAGCGAACTTTGCTTGTAAATTAAAAGCACAGGATTTCTTTTAGAAACAATACTGGCCATGGACATACCTTTCAAGGGATGCAAATCCGTTAAATACAGCGTCAGCTTCTTTTAAATATTTTGCTGGCAGGGATGTTTTCAGTGCCAGGCAGCGCAGGCCTGCTTTTTTGGCAGATGCTATGCCCAAAGGGGCATTTTCCACTACAAATGCCTCTCCCCTTTTGATTTTTAATGCTTTTATAGCCTTTAAATATGGTTCAGGGTGCGGTTTTCCTTTTTTAACATCAGATCCACAGATAACAACATCAAAAAGATGATAAATGTCTTTTGGTAAAATTTGTTCCACTTCGTGGCGTGATGTTCCGGTCACAAGGGCGAGGCGAAAGCCATTTTTCTTCATTTTCTTTAGAAATAAACACGCGCCAGGGACAAACCTTGTTTTAACGATATTTTTTAAAATTTTTTCTTTTTTTGCAAGAAGAGCCTGTCCATACTTATCACAAAAAGGCTTATGATGAAGCGCAAAGATTTCCCGCAGGCTTTCAATACCTTTTTGCCCTTCCCGCTTGTAGACCTGGAATTTGCTGACAGAAATACCCTCGTCATGAAAAATTTTTTTCCATACGCGGTAATGGTAAGGCATGGTATTGGTAATAACACCGTCCATGTCAAAAATGACGGCGTTTAAAGTTTTGTTCATCTGGGTCAGGGTTAATCCCTTTTTTGGTTCTGCAGTTGACGGAGTTTTCTCAAAATTTTCTCGCGCTCTGCTATTTTCTTAGCCAGTTCTTTCTTTTGAGCATTTTTTTCAGAAATTTTCTTGCGTTCACGTTCCATTTCTTTACGTTTTTCCTGAAGAAGCTCAAGATTGTGTTCTCTTTCTTTGCCCTGCAGTTCCTTGTCCCTGAGTTTTTTCTTTTTGGCAATTGTTTTTCGAGATTCAATAGCTGCTGTCTCCTGATTCTTCCAGTTTTTAATAAACCAATAACGGTCATGATCAGTAACCTGGTGCCACAATTTTCCTGTACGGTCCAAAAAAGCCTCGCGCATCACGACAGGCACATTGTAAAGCCCTTCACCATAAATAGGTTCAAGCTTTGCGATGGCTTTCTTTTCACTTTCAGCCAAGGCTGTCCTTGAGAAAAAAGCTGTTAACAAGGATAAGCCAAGAGCCAAAAAGAACGTTATTTTATAAATACGAGGCATATTTTCCCCTTTTTAAAAGTATAGCATATGAGGGCAATGTTGCCGTGAACTAGACGGGAGTTTTATCTTTTAGTTAAATGCATCCAAAAGGCTGTTTTCCCTGATATTCACAAGGATGCTGTCAGATGCTACTTTCAAATCTGTGGGTTCTTCAGGCCATTGTCCGATAACACTCAAGCTTATTTGTCCTGAAGCCTGGTTTGACGGGATGACAATATCATAAACATTTTCTCTGGCAGGGACGTTATCTTCCAGGGTATGTTCAAGGGCATCAACAATAATCCTTTTAGGGATATTGGGCCCGGAAACAAGCACTTTAAGGTGAATTAAATCGCCTGGATTGAAAATATGCCCTTGCTCTGGAAAGGCGATTTTGATTCCTAGAGGGCCTTCTGCCAGGGATTTAGATTCAGGCAACGGCAAGGGCTTGGTGATTTTCTTCTTGGTATCCAGCCTCCGCAAACCTTTAAGAAAAATTTTAAGTTCAACAGGCTGGCTGTTGCCTATGGCCGACGCTTCTACCCCCAGTTTGAGGACCGAAGCCTGGTCAATGGGGGCTTCAAAAAAGAGAGTCTCCCCGTAAGTTTCCCCGGGGTAAATGCTTGGGAAATTCTTTGAAACAAATAAGACAGGCCGTGCATATTCATCCGGTTTTTTCAGCTGGCGGTACTGGTTGCCAAATTCATCTGACAGGGAAAACCTGAAATTTTCTTTAAGGTCCAGTTTGCGGTTTTCATTGCTGTTAATAAACCGGTAAGAGATGGCGATAAAAGTCAGCGAGTCGTCGTTTTTATCAATCTGTTCTGCTGTTAAGTCTCCGGGGCCGGGATGCTGACGCGGTTTTAATTTTCCGAATTCAACCTTTTGCACCGCAAAATTGCACCCCTCAACCGTGACAGACTCCTGGGCAAAAAGAGGCGGTGTGGTGAAAAGAACCGCGAAGAAAAAAAGAATGGCCGCAAGAATTTTTGACATGCGAAATTTCAGATTGATTAGTTTTGAATTCAGTATAACATAGTTGAAATTGTTATCAACCAACGAATCAGGTTTTTTACTTTTTAGCTATGGGTATTAACGACGAGACGAAGCTTCTCCTCCACGTTTGCTGCGCCCCATGCTCAGGTGTGATTATTGAACGCCTCCTGGCTCAAGGGGTGATGCCAACAGTATTCTTTTATAATCCTAATATTTTTCCTTTAAAAGAATACCTTTTTCGTAAAGATTCTATCATTAAATTTGCCAAAAAGAATTCAATTCCTTTTGTTGATACGGATTATGAAAATTCTTTATGGAAATCGCGCGTGGCTGGCCTGGACAATGAACCGGAACGCGGCCGGCGCTGTGAAAAATGCTTTGACATCCGCCTTGAGCGAACAGCCCTTTATGCCCATGAGAATGGATTCAAGGCTTTTGCAACCACCAACGGCATGTCTCGCTGGAAAGATTTGGCTCAGGTGAATCTCGCAGGGCTGAAGGCTGCCGCGCGCTACCCTGAAGTGGTTTTTTGGGACAAGAACTGGCGTAAAAATAATGGCGAAGCCCAAATGTATGCCATTGCAAAAAAAGAACACTTCTACAGGCAGGAGTATTGTGGTTGTGAGTTCTCACTTGCCGCAGCTAATGCCCTGCGCCAAAAACAAGGATTGCCTTCTATTGAACCCTGCGAATCATCAATATACACATAAAATTTACGGTTGTTGCGGATTGGGAATCATGGCCCTGATCTGATTTTTCATGATTTCCTGATTCGACTTTTGATCCTTATTCAAAGGCTGATCCTGATTGAGATAATTAAGCGCCTGGTGACGATTATCAATCAAAGGCGCGTTTAAATCTCTTTTCGTGGTCTCCTGATTGGTCGGCTGATTCTGATTGGGATTTGTTAACGCCTGTGTTGCGTTTGTCGCCGGTATGGGCTCTTCTTCAGAAAGAATTTCTTGTAATATACGGTCTAAATCAAAAACTTCTGTTTCAGGCGTTGTCAATTCACCGTAATTCTTCTTATATTCTGCCAAATCTTTAGAGAGTTTGATGGACATGCTAATAAGCCTGTAAGCCTCAAAGGCCCAGGGATAATTTTCTTCCAGAAATTCCTGGGCATCAGGATTGGCATTAATGATTTTCCAATGGACCATAATCGCCTTATGGTCGCGGTCTTTTAAAGCCTGGACATAATTCTCTGTTAGTCGTGTATAATCAATAGGTTGTGAGAAACAAAGACAAGCATTTAAAAGAAAAATAACTGTTAAAACAGCATATTTAATGAATTTCATGGTGTTCCCTGGCCTTCCTCTGTGGTTCCTAAAATGATTAACCCCGGAAAAAATCTTCCGGGGTTAGTATTTTTTTGCTCAAGGGACGAAAAGAAACATCCCATGGCTTGCCTTAGATCAAAATATCAATGTTGTCCCAGCCAAAAATCTCGCGCTGAGCTTGATTAACCTTGATCGGCTTATCTTCTTTCCATTCACTCATAGCAGCCTCCTTGTTGTTTATATTAAAAAATACCAGTTCAAAACATGGTATTCTACTGCTTGATTGCTTTATCAATATACAATATTATCCTGGCTTTTGCCAGTATATTCTTTAATTTTTTTAAAGAAAGGCCTCGAAAGGAGTATTTCTATAAGATGTTGTATTACATGCGGTTAGATAAACGTATGACAGCCTGGTTAGCCATGGTCAGGCCAAAAATTCCTGTCATGGTTGATAAACTTCCCAGGCGACGGCGGACACGGCCTCGTTCATACTCGCCCGGCTCCCGGGGAGCCTCTGAAGACAGGGAAAAAACGTTTTGGACCTCCTCAGAATAGACACATTGTATTCCCCGTCCAACCCCCTCTTCTTTAAGACGGCGCCGAATGCGGGCAGCCAAAGGGCAAACCTTGGAGTCAAAGATGTCTGCAACCTTAACTTTGGTTGGATCCATTCTTGTGGCCGCGCCCATGGAGGAAATAACAGGAATTCCGGCTTTATAGGCAGAGGTTAAAAGTTGAATTTTGGGGTTTAAGGAGTCAATGGCATCAATAATAAGGTCAGGTTTTAAGGTTAAAACTTCTTTAATACTTTGCCCGTCTACAAAAATAGAAAAAATTTGCACATTGGCTTGAGGATTGATGTCTAAAACCCTTTTTTGGGCTGTTAAAACCTTGGAATTTCCCAAAGTGCTTTCCAGCGCCAGGATTTGACGGTTGATATTGGATTCACGGAGAATATCAAAGTCTACCAGGATAAATTTGCCGATTCCCGCACGTGCCAGGCCTTCCAGGCAATAGCCGCCCACAGCCCCAAGCCCGATGACACAGACACAGGAGGCCTGTAATTGCTCCAGCTTTTCTTTACCGAGTAAGAGTTCTGTCCGTGAAAACCGTTCCGTTGTCATAAACTGCCTTGATAAAGTTTTCTATGGGTTCATGCCGCCAAAGGGCGGCAGTTTCATAACCGGATTGGATGGCATGGATATAGTCTTGAGGCGTTGTCCATTTGACCTGATAAGGAAAATCCGTCTCAATCAGGATCCGGTCATGAGGGATGGCTGTAAAAACATCTTTAAACGCCTCATCCGGCTTTAAGAATTGCTTCACAGAGACTGAAACATATCCCCCCAGCTTCACGATTTCAAGCATTACTTCCCTGGAACCATTGAAAGAATGGGCTAAAAATGGGAGGCCGTCGCCATGTTTCTTAATCAAAAGAAGGGCTTCTCCCCAGGCCCTCACAGAATGAACCATAAAAGGTTTTCCTGTGTCTTTGGCGAGGTTAAGATGATCTTTAAAAATTTTTTCCTGAAATGTGAAATCAATGTTTTTTCGTGCCTTATCCAGGCCTGTTTCCCCTACTCCGGCATGAGAAAGCCCTAAATAAGGCTTGATTTTCTCCTGCCAGCCTTCTGTGGCCATATCTGAAAACCAGGGGTGAATGCCGAAAAAAGGGACAATTTCAGGATTTTGTTCAGAAAGGCTTTTGATGATGGGCCAATCCTGGGGCGTGATCGCCACAGCAAAAAGGCGTTTAAACCCGGCTGATTTAACAGCCCCTAAAAAACGTTCGATATCCGCATTAATTTTAATGTCGTGAAGATGGATATGAGTATCTTGAAGCATGGAAGGGGTTAAAGGTCTCCAAGGTCTTTTTTGCTGACCACACGCACCTTATCCTCTTTAAGGGCATTAACCGCCTTGGCGGGATCATCAAAACGAAAAATCATCATGGCTTTTTTAATGGCCGGCTCCACAAAGCCATACATATATTCCACATTGATGTTATGTTTGGAAATGGCTTCTAAAACCTTGGATAAGCCGCCGGGTTTATCGTCAACCTCGACTGCCACGACCTCTGTTTCATGGACCACAAAACCGTTTTCTTTAAGGACAACAGCGGCATGATGCGGGTCTTTGACAACAATACGCAGGACTCCGAAATTATCAGATTCTGCCACTGTTAACGCCCGGATATTAATACCCTGTTTGCCAAGGAAAGAACAAACATCATAAAGCCGGCCTTTTTTGTTTTCAAGAAAGATAGAAAGTTGAATATGTGTCATCGCAGGTTCCTTATTTAATTTGCCGTCCAATCCAAAGTTAAATTTTTCTTTTATCGATAACGCGCTTGGCCTTGCCTTCACTGCGTTCTATGGTTTTGGGCTCAACAAGTTTAACCAGAACATCAATCCCCAAAACATTCTCGATTTCTTTTTTGATCTGGTTTTCAAAAGCCCTCAACTGCTTGATTTCATCGGAAAACATCTTTTCATCAACTTCTACCCAGACTTCCAGGATGTCGAGGTTGTTTTTGCGGTCAACAACCAAAAGGTAGTGCGGGAGCGTCCCTTCAATCTTTAAAAGGACATATTCAATTTGTGACGGGAAAACATTGATGCCGCGGATAATGAGCATGTCGTCCGTGCGGCCAAGGATTTTACTGATTCTCGGCGTTGTGCGGCCGCACTGGCATTTGTCATAGGTGATTGTCACGATGTCGCGCGTGCGGTAACGTAAAAGAGGAATTCCCTGTTTGGTGAGGGTTGTAATGACAAGCTCTCCGCGCTCGCCTTCTTTAACCTCTTTGCCGGTTTTAGGGTCAATCACTTCAGGAAAGAAAACATCCCACTGCAGGTGAAGCCCGATTTTATGGGTGCATTCCTGGGCAACCCCAGGGCCAATGATTTCAGACAAGCCGTAAATATCAGTCGCCAGCATGTTCCAGGAATGTTCAATCTGGTGGCGCATGGATTCACTCCACGGCTCAGCGCCAAAAACTCCGATTTCCCAGGAGCTTTTTCGGGGATCCATGCCCAGGGCCCTGGCTTCATCCAGCATAAAAAGGGCGTAACTCGGGGTGCATGCCAAAATACGGGGCTTAAAATCCGTCATTAATTTTAACTGCCGTTTGGTTTGGCCTGAAGACGTTGGGATGACCTTAAGGCCCATCTCAAGCGCGCCGTAATGAAGACCAAGACCACCGGTAAATAGCCCATAACCATAAGCGACCTGGATCATGTCCCCTGGCTCTGCGCCGGAACACGCCAAAGAACGCGCAATCACTTCTGACCAAAGTTTGATATCTTCCTTGGTATAACCCACAACTGTTGGATTGCCTGTCGTGCCGCTTGAGACATGAATTTCTGCAGTTTTATCAAAATTCGTAAACAAACCAAAGGGATAGCTGTCCCGCAAGTCGTCTTTGACTGTGAAGGGCAGCCTTTTTATATCGTCAATACTTTTGATCTGGGCAGGTTTAATGCCGTAGGCGTTAAGCTTTGAGCGGTAAACAGGGCTGTTTTTCCATAAATTGGAAACAAGTTTCTTAAGGTAGCGCGATTGGATATCTTTTATTTTTGTCGAAGAAGCGCATTCAACCGGTTCATTCCAGATCATAGTTTGACCTCTTTCCATCCCTCGAGAAAAACACGTTTATTATCAGCCAAATTTTTGGTCTTAAATTCATGTTCCAACGCCTCGATCCAGCATTCCTGGGGGATGCTGAGATGAGCTGCCAGGGCCCCTAAAACATAAGTATTCCAATACCTCGGGTCTCCCCCTTTTTTATGGGCGAGGAGCAAAAATTCCAAAAGGCTTTTGCCGTCAGGGGCGAGGAATGTTTTTAAGCGTTCTTCTTCCCCGGAATGGAAAGCCACTAAAAAATTCACTTCCCCTTTGGGAATCAAAGGCGAAAAGACTTCTTTTCCAAAGCGCACATGGGATTCCACAGACCCTCCGCGTTGAGCCATGCCGTGAACCTCTGATTTTTTGGCATGAAACCCGGCAAAAATAGCCGCCCATCCCGTGACTTCCGCGGCTTTAAGGACACCCTGCCCGCCGGTACCGCAAAAAAGAATATTGGTTGTGTTGTTTTTCATTTTATTTTAAGGTTTCTTTAACGCATCAAACTTGCAATACGGCACACACACATAACATCCTACACAAAGACCAGGGTCAATCTTAATAAGGCCGTCATCACTTTTTGATAATGCCGGACAACCCGCATTAAGGCATGCCCCGCACTTTTTACAATGACCTGGCTCGAATTGAACCTTGCTTTGTTTGGAACGGTCAATCAGCTTGCAGGGCGTGCGCACAATAAGCACGGAAAGGCTTTCGGAATTGACACGTTCTTTGATAATATCTTCAAGCTTTTTGGCATCATAAGCGGAAACAATATCAACATGATCAGCGCCGCAGGCACGGCAGATGTCCTCAATCACCAGTTGTTTTGTAGGAACACCTTTGATGGTCACGCCCGTTGCAGGATGAGGCTGGGTGCCGGTCATGGCGGTTGTGGAATTATCGAGAATAATGATAAGCCCTTTGGTATGGTTATAAACCGCATTAACAAGCCCTGTGATTCCGGAATGCACAAAGGTAGAATCGCCGATCACGCCTACAACATCTTTTCCCAGGGTTTTCTTAAACCCTTCAAACATGGTGACACCCGTCCCCATGCATAAACACGTTTGGATGGCACTTAACGGCGGCAGTGCCCCAAGGGTATAACAACCGATATCGCCGGTGACTGTTAATTTTAGCTTTTTAAGGACACTGTAAACCCCGCGGTGCGGGCATCCCGGACACATGACTGGTTTTCGTGTGGTTGACGCTTCCATCACCCGCTCTGTACCTTCTTTGACCGCAAGCATGTCTTCCGGTCGGAGTTCCCCCACTCTAAAACTCGGGTGTTTGGCACGATGAGCAATCCCCAGGCGCGCGACTTCCTCTTCAAGCATGGGTTCCAGCTCTTCAATGACCAACACTTCCTTGACCTGGGAAGAAAATTTCTTAATCAAATTTTCCGGAAACGGATAGGAAAATCCAAGTTTTAAAAATGACGCGTTTGAAAATATTTCACGGGCATAAAGGTAGGATACGCTGCTGGTGATGATGCCCAGCGACGGGTCGTTCATTTCAATGCGATTTAAAGGGGTTATTTCCACCTCTTCTTTAAGACGCAGCAACCTTTTTTCAAGTTCAATATGGCGGCCGTAAGCGTTTTTGGGGACCATGACATATTTTGTAAAATCCGGCTTAAATCCCCGGGGCAAAACATTCACACGCTCCCCAATCTGGACGTTTTCTTTGGTGTGGGCAATGCGCGTGGTCAATCGGATCATGACCGGCGTATCAAATTTTTCGCTGAGATTAAAGGCATACGGGATGTACATCTTGGCTTCCGCCGGACTCGCGGGCTCCAGAAGCGGGACTTTGGCAAAACGCGCAACAAGTCGGTTGTCCTGTTCATTCTGGGAAGAATGAAGCCCGGGGTCATCCGCAGAAATAAAAATAAATCCGGCATTAACGCCGATATAGGCTGACGTCATCAAAGGGTCCATGGCCACATTGATTCCCACATGCTTTGAGGCATACAAGGAACGGTTCCCGGCGATAGCCGCGCCATAGGCGACTTCGTAAGCCACTTTTTCGTTAACCGACCATTGAGAATCGATTTCAGGAAACCGGGAAAGGTATTCCAGAATTTCTGTGGATGGGGTGCCAGGATACGCTGCGGCAAAAACAAGGCCGGCCTCATAGGCGCCTTGCGCCAGGGCCTCATCCCCTGATAGAAAACGGATATTATTGGAAACAGGTAATTCGGTATTTTTCATAAGTCTTCATTATACAGATGTGGGAAAGTCCTTCAAGGACGATTTAGTTCTCTAGTCTTTTCTTGAGACGGCGTGAAATAATTCTCTAAAGAAGGATTGGCCTTAAGAATTCCGTAATAAAAAATAATACACCCACCGGATCCTGATGTTAAACATGAATCCAGCTCTTCTTTAAAAATGTGCGGAGCGATGACAGCCTTATAGGCAGGAATCGCGATTTTGATTTTACTGAAATCCATGACCCGTTTTTGCGCATCCAGGATGCTCTTTTGGAAATCTTCGGCAGTGTCAGGGTAACTCATGATGGTCACAAATTCCGCCAAGCCGCTCCTAACCCAGTTTGGCCAATCCTGAAACGCCTCTTCATAGGCGCGGATATACGACATGCAGCCTGTTGTGGAAATATGGATTTTGGGCCTTAGGGCGCGCGTTTCCTTGACAAGGGCTCTTAAAAAGTCTGTCACCTGACGGCGTTTCCAGTCGTGCCAGGCTTTACTTTTGTCATCAATGGTTTTGACACCCATTGCTTTCTTAAAACGTTGAATATTATCTGAAGAATAACCGTAATGCGGTGCAGTATCCGGGTAACGTATGTAGTCAAACTGGATGCCGTCAAGCCCGGGGTAAGCATGAAGCACTTCCCTGACAATCAAAAGGAGTTCTTTTTGCACCCTTTTGTCACTTGGCTCCAGGAAAAACTGGTTGTCGATTTTATAATCATCCAGCGTTCTTTTGGGGGTAAGGTTTTTTGTTAAAATCGAAGGACCGTATTTTTTGAGGACAGGCGCATCTTTATTTTCCGCGAGGCTCAGCATGTTAAGCCAGGCGTGGACTTCAATGCCTTCTTGATGGGCCTGGCGTATCAAGAAAGCAAAGGGATCTTCGCCCAGGCTCTGCAGGTAAAGCCTGTAGGGAGATGAATCCGCGATGCTTGACGGAAACCAGGCCTTATTAGCCCGGTAAACCTGCACAAACAGGATTTTGACATTATTCTTTTTAGAAAAACTCACCAGGTCTGTGATAGCCTGACGATCAGAAAGCACCGTGGGTTGTTCGAGGACAGAAACAAAAAGCCCGCGTTCAACAGCAGTTTCAGAAGCCCGCCCCACACCGGACAGGGCAAAAAGAATGAAAACAAGAACAAAAAATAATAACCGCATATCAGTGCCTTTCAATGGCTTCACGGAACGATTCCTTGTAACACGGCCTTTTTAAATGGATGGCATCATAAAAACAGTCTTTGTCCAGACCCAAACGTTCCGGATTATACGAGCCGTAAACTTTTATGCCTTTGCGTTGGGCCATGTTACGAATAATGTTTTCTGCTTTTATGACAAGAGCCTTTGGGGACTCTGTCATGATGGTATTATAAGCAAATGGATGGTAAGGCGGAAGATAGATAATCGTTTGCGATGATAAACCTTGAATGAAGCTCAAAAAATCTTCCAGGATGCTGACAGCCTCAGGGTCAATAGCTTCAAATCCGGTTAAGCTGCAAAGTTCCTCACGGGTTTCTTTTTGCTGGTCAATTAATTTTTGCATTCGTTGCGGCGTTTGAATGGGGGCCTTATTGTGGTACGTCAGGCTGCCGTCGTTGGAAATAACATAAAATTTATCGTCGTTTGTTTGGGGGGTGGCCTTAAAAAAAGTTCTTGGCGGCTTAAATTGATTTTTAATTAAAATCACGAGTGATTCCTGAAAATAAGAGAATGAAAATAGTTCCTGATACCTTTCAAAAACTTCCCTGCCCCATTCTTTTTTGAGGGACGCCACATGCCCCATCCGTGCCAGCATTTGAGGGTAGGCTTTTTTAATAAAATCATAAGAACGGTCATGGCGTTGGCCATTAAAAATCCATGGGTCGAGAGACAATACCATGGTTTTAGGGACAATACTTTTTTCATAATAAAGATAAAATATCGCCAAAAGATCTGTTAACGTTGCGCTTGAAACAGAACTGTTAAAAATATTTTTTCCTGGAAAAAGTTCTTTGCCCAGGCCCATGGACCGGCTCGACCCTAGAATAACAACGTCCTTGGGCCTGGTAAGGTTTGTGATGTAAGATTGCTGCATCAGCCTTTCATCAATATTGGAAAAAAGGAGAAGGTTGCTGCCTTTGAGCAGGATTTGAGCGGCTTCGGTATAATCTTTTGAAAAAAGCTTGGCAGGATCCACCCACAGGTTGACAGCCGCTACACCGAGGAGGACAGGTAAAACCAAAATAAGGATTTTAAAACAAAATTTCTTCATGGCTAGAATTGGAAATAGATGAATTTGTTGCTGCCGAAAACGCCAAGCCCCAGCATGGAAAAAACAAGGGCATAATAAAGAAACCAGCGCACCACAGGCCCAAGTTTTTCCAGCCGGATTCTTATCCCCTCGCCGCTTTCCTGAAAATACTGGACAGCGTAAAGGATGAAAAGGGCGCTCAAAACAATGGCCATGCCTGATTTGCCTATGCCGAACCCGCCAGCGCGCAGGGCATTTAAAGCCGCCATGATATTCCCCTGTCCGATCAAGGAGAAAACAGTATCAAATCCTTTAAAAAGATTTCTTACGATATAAAAAGCATCATGAACCGTGTTGGCCCTGAAAAAAATCCAGGCAAAGCTGACAAAGGCAAATGTTAAGACAATGCTGAATATTCCACTGAGCCTGGGATATTGTGAGAGCCTCAGGGAATCTGAAACTTTTTTTCTTAAATCCTCGGTTGCCAGAAATAACACCATAAATAATCCATGTAAAGTCCCCCACAGCGCAAAAGTCCAGTTGGCGCCATGCCAGATACCGCTGATAAAAAAAGTGATAAAAAGGTTTAAGAAATGCCGCCAGCGGGACACCCGGTTTCCGCCCAGGGAAATATAAACATAATCCCGAAACCATGTGGAAAGCGATATATGCCAGCGCCGCCAGAATTCCACAATGTTTTGAGCAAGGTACGGCCGTTTAAAGTTGGTCATGAGGCGAAAGCCCATGACTTCCGCAGAACCCACGGCAATATCAGAGTAGCCTGAAAAATCGCAGTAAATTTGAAAGGCAAAAAATATTGTGGCAGCCATGAGCGCCGGGCCCTGGTAATCGGCAGGATGGTTATAGACACTGTTAACAGCCACGGCAAAGCGGTCGGCGATCACCACTTTTTTAAACATGCCCCAGGCCATGAGTTTTAATCCGCTGGCCATGCGTTTGGCATCGAAAGACTGTTTTTCTTCAAATTGATGCAGGAGGTTTTTAGTCCTTTCAATGGGGCCTGCCACCAGCTGGGGGAAAAATGAAGTGAAGACCGCAAACAAAAGGAGATTTTTTTCAGCTTTTATTTCTCCTCGATAAAGGTCGATCGAGTAACTCAAGGCTTGAAACGTGTGGAATGAAATGGCAATCGGAAGGAGTATGGAAAAATCAGGAATGCCCCATGAGCCATGAAGGGCCTGGGCTAGGCCAGCCAGGGAATGATTCAGGAAATTAAAATATTTAAAGAAAAAAAGCATGCCCAGGTTGACCAGAAAACTGAACGCCAGGGCCCAGGACCGCCGGGCCGGGAACCGCTCCATCCAAAGGCCGCTCGCCCATGTCCCCAGGGTTGAGACAATAATAATCAGGATGTAAACAGGTTTCCAGGCCATGTAAAAGTAATAACTGGCCGCAAGGAGAAAAATGAGCCTGAAACGAAAAGGTAAAAAGAAAAAGAGAATAACGACAAGGGGAAAGAAAATCAAAAAATGAAGGGAGTTAAAAAGCATTATTTTTTATTATTCCATTACAGGCTGTTCTTTTTTATCCTTCCCAAAAGTCTTAATAAGCCGTCTAAGGTTGTCAAAGGATGCGGCGGGCAACCAGGAATAAACAGGTCGACAGGAATAAGCGTTTCCAGGCCGTTGGTGGCCTCCGGAGTGTTTGCGAAAATTCCGCCGGAAATCGCGCAGCTTCCCAGGGCAATGACAATTTTAGGTGATGCCACAGCCTCGTAAGTTTTGAGGAGCGCTTCTGTCATGTTGCGTGAAATCGGGCCTGTGACCACAATCCCGTCAGCGTGACGGGGTGAAGCCACAAACTGGATACCAAAACGGCTCAAGTCAAAAACAGGTGTGTTAAGGACATTGAGGTCTAATTCGCAGGCATTACATCCTCCTGCAGAAACCTGGCGCAGTTTAAGAGAACGGCCGAAAATTTTTAACATTTCGTGGTTCAACACACAGGCCAGTGTGAGTTCGCTCCCCTTTAGAACAAGATCTTTGCGCAGAGATACGGCCATCTGAAAATCCTGGGAATACTCTATAGCGGTGTCAGGGGCAAATGTGATTGAACCTAGATCGAGCGCCTCTCCCTGGCCTGCAATAATGGGGCGTCCGCGATAACGCGCAGGAAGCGCGGGTCGTTTGCCTTTGGGAAAAGCAAGGGTTCGGCAACCCTGTTTAAAACGTGTTTGGATGATCTTTAACATAAATTTATCCTTTATTCCCCCGAGAATACAGAGCCTGCAGAATGTGTCCGATGCTCAGCGTTACGGCTTTTTTCTAATAATATAATCTTGCTGTAAAGCCTTCACGATTCGCATCAGACACATTCTTCCGGCTCTGCCCCACCTACAAATCATGTCCGCAATAAGATAAATTGAAACTTTTGTTGCATAAAGGAAAATCAGAAATATCCTGGTTTCTCACAGCCAGGCTTAATCCAAACCAGTTATGAAATGACGGGTCTTTGATTTTATAACGTGTAAAACTACCCTGGTGATCTGTTATACCAATATGCATAATTTCCCCCCGCCACCCTTCCACCATGGCAATGGCGAGGGTTTCAGGTTTCATGGCCGGGAGCGTGGTTAATAGTTCGCCCTTAGGCAATGACGGTAAAATCTTGAGTAAAAATTCAATCGACCGCGTCACTTCCTGCCGCCGCACAATAGCCCTGGCGTAAACATCGCCTGTGGCGGCAAGAGAAATCGGGATATGATGGAACTGCCATATGCCTGACGGATAATTAATCCTGACATCGCGTTCCAGTTGGCTGGCGCGGCTGGCTGGCCCCACAAGTCCGATTTTCTTTGCGGTTTTCATGGAAATGGTTCCCGTGCCCTCAAAACGCGCAAGGACCGAAGGCCTTGAAAAAAGAAGGTCACTCACCTGGTCGAATTCTTTTTTATACTGTTTAAGCTTTCTTAGAAGATCCTCGGCCATAGCTACGTCGATATCAAATAAAACACCGCCTGGCCGGCACAGGCCCTTGCCAAAACGGTTGCCGGTTATTGTTAAAAGGAGATTCAGATAATCTCCCCGCATGCGCCCGAAATACGCACTGGTCGGCAAGAATCCGGCATCCAGGCCCAAAGCTCCCAAATCTCCCACATGATTCGCCAAACGTTCCAGTTCAAGACCCACGGCACGTATTGCCTGTGCCCGGGCAGAAATAACACAACCTGACAGGGATTCTGCAACTTCACAAAAGGCAATCGAATGGCCAATGGAAGTATCGCCTGCAATGGATTCGCTTAAAAGGGCTGTGCGTTTTAAATCCTGGCCGCACATCAAGCGTTCCATACCACGGTGCTGATAGCCCAGTTGTATTTCCAAATGAAGGATTTCTTCACCATGGCACTGAAACCTGAAGTGCCCCGGCTCAATAATACCGGCATGCACCGGCCCGACACCTACTTCATGCACTTCTTCGCCATCAACAGAATAAAAAGGATATTGAGCAGGACTGCTTCCTGGAGAAGCATTTTGCCAGATATCCGTAACGCCGCGGTAATTAGGATGACGCCGGAGTGGCTTAAGCCACGGATGCCCCTGGGGGGTGATGGCCCACTGCTCCGCAATCTCCCGCTCAAACGCCTGGGCCTGGAATAATTCGCGGGCCAGAGATTCAAACTGGGGATAATTTTCCGGAATCTTTGTCGATAAGATTTGAAGCACTGCCTCTTCATCAAAGCCAAGGATGGCAAATAAACGGACGCCACCGTCAGGCTCCAAGGCCCCAAAAAGGTTGACAAGCCTTGCCTCACCGCGAGAGCGGCGGATAATTTCAGCACGAAACTCTTTGGCTGTGACCAGAGGAATATCTGTTAAAGCAATATTGGCGTTGTTAAACAATTCCATGACTTGCCTCTAAAAACCTGTTAACAATGCAGCATGACGGATCACTTTTTCCAAAAACGTTGGCACCCATAAACCAAGGCCGATTAAAAGAAGTGCAGCAATCCCGATCGGAAAATTCATAAAGAAATTTTCTTTTTTGGCTAAAACAGGCTGGGTCGGCTGGCCAAAAACAACATCTAAAATAATTCGGGCCATGCCGATAAACATGAGGCCCAGGCAAACAACAGCAAACACGCAAAGAATATAGTGCTTTGAAATCACAGCGGCATTGAGAATCATAAGCTCACTGTGAAATGTGGCAAAGGGAAACATCCCGGTCCCGGCCAACAATGCCACAATCAGGAACATTCCTGTCACAGGATAAACATGGATAACCCCGCGTACTTCATCAACACGTGACGAGCCGTATTTTTGGGCAATGGACCCGGCGGTTAAAAACATGATCACTTTGGCCAGGGCATTATTGATCATATGAAAAACAGCGCCAAAAACCCCAACCCCACCCAGGCCAAGCCCCAAAACCAAAAGGCCCATGTGTTCAATGGAAGAATAGGCAAAGGCCCTTTTAATGTTTCTTTCACTTAGAATAAAAATGGCAGCAACACCCAGCGATAAAAGACCCGTTAAAATCAAAATGGAGGAATAAAAATCAGTTAAACCGGTTTTACTGCAAATTTGGCCGACACGCATAAGAGCCAGAAAAGAACACTGTGTGACAGCCCCGGCCATTAAAACAGCCACCATCCCTGTGGCCTGGCCATAGGCTTCGGGTTTCCAGCTGTGCGTTGGGGCAAGCCCCATTTTACAGCCATATCCCACCAGTAAAAATATGACGCTGAGCTTTAACCAGTTCACGGATAACGATGAAGCATTATTGAGAAGCGTTGGCAAAAGGAGCGTATGGACATCATGCGCGGCAATGGCAAGAAAAAAAGTTCCCATCAGGGCCAGCGCAATCCCGACAGAACAAATCAGAAGATATTTCCAGGTGGCTTCCAGGCTTTCCTGGTTACGGTGGAAGCTGATCAAAGGCGCGCTGAAAAGCGTTGAAGTTTCAACAGCGACCCATGAAAGCCCCATGTGCCGGCTCGCCGAGGCCAGCGTCATTGTGGATAACAGGGCCAATAAACACGCGGTCACTGTCCGGTTACTGCGCTGTTCATGTTCAAAATAACCAGCCATAAAAACAGACACAAAAAGGTAAAGGACGCTGATAATGGAAAGCACAATCAGCCCCAGTTGATCCAGTTCCAGGAAACCGTTAAATTCCGGTGAAGGTAAATGCTGCCAGAATAAAAGCACAATCGTGGCATGAATCAAGGAAACAACAAAAAATAATTTATAACGAAACTGTTTCGTCAAAGGAAGAAACGCGCATAAGGCGCAGAAAAAAGGAATCATAATCAGAATTGATAACATCAAAACGTCTCTCCCATTTTGGACCGGCTTACCGACGCCGGAGCCTGCTCAAACTCTTCATTGATGTTGTTAACAATGATGGCCATGATAAAGACAGCCACAAAAATATCGAGCAGGATGCCCAGCTCAATCATGGCCGGCATGACGTCAAATAAAGACAAGGCAAAAAGAAAAATGCCGTTTTCCATGATCAGGTACCCTAAAACCTGGGTGACAGCGCGTGTGCGTGTCACCATGATCATAAAACCCAAAAGCACTGTGGCCAGAGAACACGGTAAAATCAGGTCAGAAACAGGCTTGCCCGGTAATTTCAAGGATAACGAAATCCAGAACGCCCCGGCAATCAAAAGCGCTCCGGAAACAATTGAAGTCCCAAACCCGATCACAGGCTTGATTTCTGAACGCATGGAAACATGGCGGATGGCCCAAAATAAAATATAAGGGACCAAAACACCCTTAAGCCCCATGGTACCGAGTGAAATAACGATATCGCGGGTGGAAAGGTTGTGAGCGTGTAAGAATATCAGGACCAATCCCAAAACAAAAGACTGGGCTGCAAAAATCTTGATAATGCCGACAATCCGGTATGTCGCAAGAATTCCCAGCGAAAGAAAAACAATGAAAATGCAGCTTGCATCAATCCAGGTGGTCATGCGGTCATCCTCTCCACATCGTAACGATAAACCCAAAGAATGCCAGGGCAAAGGCAATCAGTAAAAAATTTCTGACACGATTAAGCCTTAAACGCGCCATTGACGACTCAACAATTCCGACACACACGGCCAGCCCCAGCATGCCGCCAAGAAAAATCAGCATATCCATCACAAGATCCCCTGTTCGAAAAGGAATAATGATGGGAACAAGAATGCCGGAGAATATAAGAAATTTTATAGCCGAGGCATAGGATACATACGCCAGGTCCACTCCGCTGTGGTCTAGGACCATGACTTCATGGATCATGGTTAATTCAAGATGCGTATCAGGATCATCAATAGGGATACGATAGTTTTCCGTAAGAAGCACAATAAAAAAGCTGGCCACAATTAAAAGAAGCGCTGGCCCCACATGGCTCCAGGACATGGGAATATCCGCCCCGATCATGTGAGATAATGAAAGGCTGTGCGCCAAAAGCGCAAGCGTGATGAAATTCATAAACAAGGCAAGCTCTGACAAGCAAGAAAAAAACGCCTCACGGCTGGCCCCCATGCCCTCCATGCTAAACCCCGTATCCAGGGCTGCGGCAATCATAAAAAACCTGGCCAGGGCCAGGAGATAGGCCAGAAAAAAAATATCTCCTGAAAATTGTACCGGCGCTTTGAACACCCCCAAAGGAATTTCCAAAGATAAAATCAGGACCGATGCCAAAAGGACCATGGGTGCTGCGCGAAAGATCCATGTTGTGGTTTTGCTGTAGACAGCGCCTTTGTTGAAAAGTTTTATCAAATCAAAAAAGGGTTGGAATACTGATGGGCCAACCTTGCCGCTAAAAAATGCCTTAACCTTGGCAATGACCCCGATAAAGAAAGGCGCCAGAAGAAGGACGATCAGCCAATGACATAGAATGGACAATATCATAATCATTTTAATTTCCAGGCCAGTAAAAATATCAAAAAGAAAAAGATGTACATGAGATATATCTGTGTATAACGGATCCGGGTCTCTTCAAGTTTCTTGGAAAAACGGGTCAAGCCAAGAAACACAGGTCGAAACATCCTCTCTTCAGAGGCGTCATGGACTGAAGAAGATATCTGCATTTTTCCAGGAAACTCCCCTGACACCTTCCCACCGTGGCGGTTTAAAAGCAAAAGGGCTTTTACAAAATCAGTGATCGGCCTGGCAAACGAAGAAGAGGTGTACTGAAACCGCGGGGTCACATGTGAAAACCCGCAGTTCCAGGTTTCCGAGATGGGCCTGGGCCGCGACCTTAACAGGGCCCAACGCGCCACGGCCAGGAAAGCCATTAAGAGAATAAGAATAAACGTGCAACTCACGACCACTGATAAGGGGATAAAAATTTCGCTCAAATCAATAACTGACAATGGCGCTGCGTGAATTAAATACTTTCCACCCCCCAAAGCGAGTCCGGCCATGGGTTGAGGATTAAGGCCAACCCACAGACACAGGCCTGCGAGAATAACCATGGGAACAATCATCCATGGCGAAGTTTTTATGGGCATTTCTGTGGGCAGGGTTGGCCTGCGCGGTTCCCCTAAAAACACAGTCCCGTAAACCTTAGTAAAACAGGCCAGGGCCAAAGCACCCATCAAGGCCAGTGATAAAATTCCAAGCGCGCACAGGACAGCACCTTGCAACGGAAGCCCTAAAAGCCCGTGAAAAAGCCCAAAAAAGATAATAAATTCACTGATGAATCCGTTCAATAACGGCAGTCCGCAGATGGCCAGGGCTCCAATCAGAAAAAGCCCGCTTACCAGGGGCATGGTTTTGGCCAGGCCTCCCAGATGATCCATCTCTCCGGTATGTGTTTTTTGAATGACTGCACCTGCGCCCAGGAACAACAGGCCCTTAAAAACAGAATGATTAAAGACATGGAGCAACGCACCGCCAAATCCAAGAACTGCAAGAAACGGCATCTGGTGGTTACGCCCCAACAATCCAATGCCAAGGCCCAGGACAATAATGCCGATATTTTCAATGCTGTGATAGGCCAAAAGTTTTTTGAGTTCATGCTGTCCTAAAGCATACAAAACGCCCATGACCCCTGACACAATTCCTAAAATCAAAAGAACATACCCGCACCAGTCCGGAAGGACGCCGATAATCCATAGAATACGGCAAATCCCATAAATTCCTGTCTTGATTGCGACACCTGACAAAAGCGCTGACACATGCGACGGCGCTGCAGGATGCGCATACGGCAGCCAGATATGCATGGGGAAAATACCGGCCTTGACTCCAAATCCCAAAAGCGCCAGAAAGAAAATCGTTCCTGCAATCACCGGAGAAAAGTTTGTCTGGGCCATCACATCAAAGTTCATGGAACCAGCCGCATGAGCCATTAAGAAAAACATCAAAAAAAGGCAAAACGTTCCGCAATGGGCGGCAATCAGGTAAAGGAACGCGGCTCTTCGCACGGATGGCTTTTCATCCTGGAACACAATCAGGAAATAAACAGAAATCGCCAGCACTTCCCATGCGCCCAGAAACAGGATCACATTATTGGCAGTCACAACGACAATCAGGGCCAGGGCCAGGAGTATATAAAAAAAAATGTGGAGGCCCAGACTTTTTCCCCCCTGATAGGAGCGCATATACCCCACCCCGTAAATTCCTGCGCATAAAACAAGAATAAAAATGGCTGTCAGGAATAAAACGCTTAAAGGATCAAGCCTCAGGGAGAAATCCCCAAAAGGAACATGCCACAAAAATTCGAGTGTTTTATTCATTACGCTGTCCGTACTGTTTTTGACTCTGCCACCTGAAATGTGGCAAGGATTTCTTCACGGTTCACACGATGCTTTAACACTGATTGAACGCGCTCATCCTGCAGGCAAAATGCCAGCCGTGACAATAAAGATAAGTGCCCTTTGAATGACGAAGATAAAATGACAAACAAGGTGTGCACCCTTTCTTTGTCAGGGGCTGAAAAATCAACAGACCTTTTAAGGAAGAAAAGCCCTACCACAGGTTCCATCCCGGCCAGGACAACAGGATGCTTGACATGAGGAATGGCAATGCCGTTGCCTATACCGGTTGTGCCAGCCTGTTCCCGGGATAAAAGCATATCTTTTAAAGGTGCCAGAGGAATATGAGCCGGTAACGGCAAAAGGTCGAGGACTTTCTCAAGGACATCTTCGCGGCGTTCGCCTTCAAGGTCAAAACAAACTCCGCCGCGCAACAATGCGGGAGTAATCACATCCTGCCCCATACGCGTTTTTTCACAAAGCTTGAGTGCCCCTGGTGTGAGCGGAATACGGTTTTTTAAAGCCCATTCCAGGACTTCAACAGAGTTAAAATAATACTGGTCATTGGCGCGGACAGCCGGCATCCCGAGGGTATTCAGCCACTGGTAAAGCTTTCTTTCCTCGATTTCAAACGCTTTTTCAATATCACGAAAGGTCAACTGCATCTTTTATCCTATTCTTTGGCCAAACTTTCCAGTAGCTTTTCGCCGCGTTTTAATTTTTTTCTGAGAAGTTCTGCAATGGGCCTTAATACTTTAAAAATATCATGATCATGTAAATTGTAATACACATTCTTTTTTTCTTGTCTGGCCTCAAGAACCCCCAGTTCCCTCAAGATGGCCAGATGCCTCGACAAGCTGGATTGTTCAACGCCCAAATCCTGGACAAGTTTACCCACACTGGCCTCGCCGTCTTTTAAATATTCGATGACCTGAAGGCGGACAGGATGCGATAACGCCCTTAAAAAGTCTGCCTTAATCTTGAAAACCATATCATCGGTATTTTTCATTTTTTCACCCCGCGTTCAAGCCGGTTTATTTTACTTTTAATAATTCCTCTGCCCGGCCGATGGCCTCTTTCATGCTGGAGAAAACATTGGCCTCTCCTATCAAATCATACAGGTTGGATTTTACCATTTCATTCAAGGGTTGAACATGGAGACCTGTAATAATTAAATGGATGCGGTCCCGTTTGCATTTATCGTAAAAGCCTTTAAGCGCATGCATGCCCGTTGAATCAATCAACGGCACATCACGGAAACGCAGTATCCTCACTTTTGGTTTATCGCTCACCTGCCTGTCGATTTCATCGAAACGGTTAGCTGCCCCGAAAAAGAGCGGGCCGTTAATTTCATAAATATCAACGCCCTGGGGGATAGAAAATGTTGAAAGAGGACGATCTTCGCCTTTGGCATCTTCTGAAAATTCATGCGCAACAACTTTAATGTTTGTGGCCTCGGACATGCGTTTCATAAAGATGAACGCAGCGAGCACCACCCCGACTTCAATGGCGGCATTCAGGTCCACAAAAACTGTGAGTAAAAATGTTGCCAGCAAGACCAAACTGCCGCCCCGGGACCATTTGAGAAGCTCGCAAAACGAACGCCATTCACTCATGTGATAGGCCACCACAACCAAAATACCTGCCAGGCATGCCAGAGGAACGTATTTGATCCAGGCCCCCAAAAAGAGCATGATCAAAAGGACTGTGACTGCATGAACCATGCCTGCCACAGGAGTCCGCCCATTGTTTTTGATGTTAGTGACAGTTCTTGCGATTGCTCCTGTTGCTGGAATGCCTCCAAAAAGAGCAGAAGTGATATTCCCCACTCCCTGAGCGATAAGCTCTGTATTGGAGCGGTGCCTGGCGCCAATCATGCCATCCGCAACAATGGCTGATAACAGCGATTCAATAGCTCCTAAAAGGGCAATGGTCAGCGCAGGTTGAAACAACTCCCTGACTGTTGCAAGCCCTATCACAGGAAAATGAGGCATTGGCAAGGCATGTGGTAATTCTCCAAAACGGCTCCCGATTGTCTCCACCGGAAGATGCAGGAATGCTGTCAGGGTGGAAACAGCAATAAGGGCCAAAAGCGCTCCCGGGACTTTTTTAAAAATTCGGGGGGCTATTGCAATAATAAGGATTGTTAAAATCCCCAGGATAAAGGCATCATAATTCAGTGTTCCGATATGTTGAATAAAAATCCGCCACTTTTCCACAAATTCTGCAGGGACTTTATCAATATGAAGCCCGAGGAAATCTTTCACTTGTGAGGAGAAAATTATCACGGCAATGCCGCTGGTAAAGCCAACGATCACCGAATGCGGAATAAATTTTACCGCTGTGCCGAGCTGGGCAATGCCCATGATGACAAGAAGGATTCCGGCCATCAAGGTTGCAATAATAAGGCCGTCTACCCCGTGTTTTTGGACAATGCCGTAAACAATAACAACAAAGGCTCCTGTCGGCCCTCCGATCTGGACGCGACTTCCACCCAGCATGGAAATAAAAAACCCCGCAATAACCGCGGTGAGAAGCCCCTTATCCGGAGAGACCCCTGAGGCAATCGCAAAGGCAATGGCCAAGGGAATGGCAACAACTCCAACGATAATGCCGGCAACACAATCGGAAATAAATTTTTCTTTGGAATAATCCTTAAGACAGGTGAACAATTTTGGGGCGAACATACCACAGACTCTTTTCTATTGAATTGTTAATAATGGCTGATTTTTGGGAGATGAACGCACAGAGGAAACCCAATATTTTTTTATTATATGTTAACTTTGCAATATGTAAATGTATAAGTGAAAAAATTTTAACAATGAAAATCAAGGAGTAATAATAAGCCCGGGGGCTTGTTTTACAAGCACCCGGGCTTTAGGTTATCAGGCTCAGTTTTTCTTCTTCATTCATGATGAACAGGAAGAGCAGTCACTGGCCTGAGCTCTTTTTTTGGAACCTGGGCTTTTTCTTTTCATACAGCTCACCTCCTGGCGTTCCATATCAACAAAATTTACTGGCGGAGCTTGTGCATAATGGCTTGGACACGATCCAGGTTGGGTTTTCTTTCAAAAAGAGGAGTTTTGTCATCACGATAAGCCACGAGTTGGTCTTCGAACACAGGTTTTTCCGTCTGCTGATAAAAGATTCCCAAGGGAAATTTATCAGTTTCAATGGCCTTTTGAAATGCCTGCGCACGGTTTTTAGGATCGTGAGAAGAATCCAGGAAATATGTCTTTTCCCGGAACCACTGGTAAGTATTCAATTTGTTATAAGTTACGCAGGGTTGAAAGACATCAACTAAAGAAAAGCCTTTATGGAGGATGGCTTTTTTAAGCACTTCCTCGGAATGGTCCTTAAACCCCATAAAAATTCTGGCCACGAAAGACGCGTCCAGCGCAATGGCGACCGCGAGCGGATTAAAAGGCTCTAAAATCACGCCATTGGCCTGGACCGGAGTTTTAAAGCCCCTGGAACTTGTCGGCGAAGCCTGCCCCTTGGTGAGGCCATAAACCATGTTGTTGTGCACAATAACCGTTATATCAGGATTCCGGCGGATGGTATGGATAAAATGGTTGCCGCCCTCACCATACATATCCCCATCCCCGCTTGTGACAACAACAGTGAGGCTTGGATTGGAAACCTTGATTGCGGTCGCTGGCGGAAGGGCGCGGCCGTGAAGGCCGTTAAAGTAATGGCCTTTCACATATTGCGGAAGTTTGGCGGCCTGGCCAATGCCAGAGACAAGAACAAGTTTTTGAGGATCCGGCGCAACCTCGGCAAGAACATCCTTAAGAAATGTCAGGATTCCGAAGTTGCCGCATCCCGGGCACCAGGAAATTTCCGCTTCAGGAAAATCGTAAATTGTTTTAGCCATAAAACACCTCGTTAAATCTGTCGGACAAGCTCTTCCACAGAAAATGGCGATCCGTCATATTTTAAAATCTTTTTATGCACAGCCAGGCCTGTCTCCCGCCTTAACAGTTTGGCAAATTGGCCTGAAGCATTATTCTCGACGCAAACCACTTCTTTTGCCTTTTCAATCAGGGGAATGGCCATATCAGGAAACGGATAAACCTGTCGAAAATACAAGAAAGCCGTATCCAGGTCGCTCTGTTGTTCCATGGCCTCCCGAATTGCATGGAAGCTCGACCCCCAGCCAAGGATCAGTTTCTTATAATCTTTTTCCCCAAAAAATTGAGGCGCCAAAACATCTTTAAGAAGCAAGCCATGTTTTTTCATGCGTTTGTCAACCATGGCTTTGCGGGTTTGACTGTCTTCCGTAATATAGCCGCCTTCATCGTGCTCGTCACTGTCAACACAGACAATTCCCTCGCCAAAACCAGGGATACCGCGCGGTGAAAGCCCGCTGTCTGTAAATTTGTAGCGTTTATAATCAGGTGTTGTCTTAACAATATGGTTTGACGCCTTGACAGTTACGGCTGGAAACTCAGAAAGAGTATGATAAAGATCAAGCAACCCCTGGTCGGTTAAAATAAAAACAGGGACTTGATAGAGGTCAGCAAGATCAAAGGCCATGGCTGTCAAAAGAAAGATGTCCTTGAGTGTCCCGGGAGTGAAGATCGCTCTGGGGAAATCACCATGGCCGGCATAAAGGGCAAGGTCCAAATCCCCCTGCTCTGTCCGCGTGGGAAGGCCGGTGGCAGGCCCTGGCCTCTGGGCCAGATAAATGACCATGGGTGATTCAATGGCCCCGGCCAGGCTTAAGCCTTCTGTCATAAGAGAAAAACCGCCGCCTGATGTGGTGACCATGGCCCGGCCTCCGGCATACCAGCTGCCAAGCCCCATATTCATGGCCGCAATTTCATCCTCGGCCTGCTCAACAACAATGCCAAACTCATCCGCGTGCTGGGCCAGGAATGTGAGGACTCCAGTTGAAGGCGACATCGGATAAGAGGCCAGAAAATTGCATCCGCCGACAACAGCCCCCAGGGCCGCGGCTTCATGGCCGCCTACGATCATCTCTTTTTTGACAGAGGGGTTGCGTTCAATTTGAACAGATAATTGATGCTTAAAAGCAGCCTGACGGCCAAGGTCAAAGCCTTGTTGGGCTGCCGAACAGTTTTTTTCAATAATATCCCCTTCTTTTTTCCCAAAAGAACGCCTGACCTGGTCAATCAGTTCTTGCGACGGAATATCAAACAAGGCCGCCAAAAACCCCAAAGCGATGGTATTGGACAAAATGCGGTCGCCCAATTCCTGCGCGATCCTGGCAAAAGGGACTGTAAGCACCAGCTGAGGCAAATCTTTGACACTGTTCTCATCAGCAATAATAATTGTCGAAGAAGACAGCCTGTTTTTGACATGGTCAACAGCCTTGGGGTTCAGCTCCACAAGAAGATCAATCCGGTCCACAAAAGCTGCAATGGGCCTTGAGGCAACGCGGATCTCGGTTGTATTTGTTCCTCCGCGCACACGGGACATGTATTCTTTGGTCGCAGAAACATGATATCCCGCGGTTTTAAGGGTTCGCATGAAAACCTGTTCAACTGTGGCAATCCCCTGGCCTGCTTCTCCCGCCAAAACAACGGAAATATCATGTTGAAAGGTTCGTTGGCTTGACATAAAATTTTTTATCCATCAAATTGATTTTGGCTTTATAATATCCAGTAATTAGTATCCTAAACAAAGAAATCCTTTCAGCCTATGGCCACAATACCTCTTACAGAAAAAATTTCCTGGATCGGCGTCAATGACTTTGAGACAGAGCTTTTTGAAGCCCTTTGGCCAATCCCCCAGGGTATTTCCTACAACTCTTATTTGATCCGCGATGACAAAACAGCGCTCATTGATGCTGTGAAAAGAAATTTTTCGGATGACTTCATGATGAGCCTTGAGTCAACTCTTGCCGGAAAAGCCCTCGATTACCTTGTCATTAATCACATTGAGCCCGACCATTCCGGCGCCATTGCCCCTTTGGCAGGCCGTTATCCTAAAATGTGCATTGTGGGGAATGAAAAAACCATCAGCCTTTTGAAAGGGTTTTATAACATCGCAAACCCTGTCAAGATCATCACGGAAAATGAAAAAATTTCGCTTGGCCGCCATACGTTTGAATTTTTCATGACCCCCATGGCGCATTGGCCGGAAACCATGATGACCTATGAACGCACAACCCAGACGCTTTTTTCAGGTGATGTTTTTGGAGGGTTTGGGACATTGCCCGGCGGAATTTTTGATGATGAAGTGGATATTGAGGCCCTTACCCCTGAGATCCGCAGGTATTTCAGCAATGTGATCGGTAAATATTGCCTGCCGGTGCAAAAGGCCATTGAGAAAATAAAACCGCTCCCTATCAAAATCCTGGCCTCCACACACGGCCCTGTTTATCGTGAGGCCCCGCAGCGCATTATCAATCTTTATTCAGGCTGGAGCCGTCAAGAAACAAAGCCCGGGGCTGTCATTGCTTACGCATCAATGTATGGTCACACGGAAAAAATGGCTGAGGCGGTTGGCCAGGGGCTCACTGAAAACGGAGTCAAGGAAACGCAAATTTTTAATGTCTCAAAAACTCACGCGTCATTTATTTTAAGCGAAATATGGGTCCACAAAGCCCTGGTTCTGGGAAGCTGTACCTATAATGGCAAAATTTTTCCGCTCATGAATGGATTGCTTGAGCTTCTGGAGAACACCGGATTGCACGGACGTTCTTTGGGGCTGTTCGGCTCTTTCAGCTGGAGCGCTTCGCCCCTCTCAAGGCTCAAGGATTTCTCGCAAAAAGGACCGTGGAAACTGATTTCTCCATGCCCGGAAGCCAAATGCGCGCCAGCAGATGATGTGCTTAAGGCCTGCTATACTTTAGGCCAGAATCTGGCCAAAGACATGCTTTCCCCAAATTCCAAACAATAACGCTGTTTTTTAAAATGTATAAACAAAAGTAGCGACAATCGAATCATTGGCGTCCACATTCGTCCCCAGAATAGTCCTTTGATAAGCGATCAAGGTTTGGATGCGGTCATTAGACCAGCCGATACCTGGAGAAAATGTCAGGCTCTCGGTATCTGATGCCGGTTTTTTTTCTCCGTTGATTTTCTTATCTCCCTGGAAAAGCCCATTAACCTCGGCCATGAGATTAAACCCTCTGGGTAAAAAATATTCCACAGCCGCATCGCAATTTAAATAATTGGCATACTGCGTCTTATCCCCGTCAACGCGGACATGCTGGGGGAAATTCATGATCGCATCAGCATGAATAAGAAATGGCTTCATTCTTTTAGTCATGATGATCCCCACACCCGGATCCCACGAGCCTGTTCCCATAAGGTCGCTCGAAAGCTTATCAAGCTCCCCATGCTGATATTTGCCTGTCGGCAATTTTAACTGCAGTAACCCTGTTGCTTCCGGAAGCCAGCCTTTTTCTTCAAATAATTCGTAGCGTGTAAATAAGAAGCTGTCTGCCAACCCGCGGGCATGAGCTTTGGCGCCATCCTGAGTCACATAATTTTCCTGATAAACCGTTTGCGCATCGATTTCCCAATTTTCTGTAATGCCATACTGTGAAAAAAATTGTTCCTGAAAAAAGGACTTTTTATTGCCGTTAGACAAAGCTTCGTAGTGTCCGTCATCATTAAAAGAACCGCGCGTATGGGTATACAGAGCCGACGGCTGAATAACCAGCTTTCCCTTGCCGACCATAGGCGCTGACCATGTTGTGATCGGGCCCGCAGATAACGGCGCCCATTCTTTTTCTGCAGTTTCTTCATCTGCGGATACCGACACTTGCCATAACAACACAGTACACAAGACCAATCCGGCTGCGGCTAGTCTCATAGGAAAACTCCCTTAAAATTAATGATTAATGAAGGAACACACTCTGTTATTCAGTGTAACTGCTGAGGGAGGTTTGTCAATAAGACGAGTCTGTTTTCAAACTCAACGGGGTGATTATTTCCATTAGAAGCAAAGTTCACTTGGCAACCAGATCCCCTTGGGCATCATAAGCTTTGCGGCTGGTCTCTGAACCATTCTCGTAAGTGGTTTCATAGGCCAGGTTGCCGTTATCATCATAATCCTTGCGCACGCCATGCACCTGGCCGTTTTTATAAGGTATTTCAGAGGCAATACTGCCGTTCTGGGAAGGAACCAGAAAGATTCCATTCTTAAACGCCTCACCCTTCTCATCGTAAGCCTTGATTTCTGTTGTCTTGGCGTCAGCGGATGCTTTTGATACCAGCAAAAGTGAACCATTGTTGTTATAGATTTTCCAGTCAAGCGTGGGCTTATTGTTCCTCAGCTGCCATTCCCGATACAATTTTCCATTTTTGTAATAATCCTTAACATCGTAATCCTGGTCGCCTTTGATATAAGAAACTTCCCGAATCACGGTCCCATCTTCAAGATAAGTTTTGCTGATGCCGACAGGGACATTGTCTTTAAAATTTTGCTCCACATGGACCTTGCCGCTTTGATAATAGAGTGTCGATAGGCCTTCCAACTGACTGTCTTTAAATGTGTGTTCACTGCTTAATTCACCGCTGGTGTAGTACACCTTTGAGACACCGTTCTTTTTTCCATTCTTATAAATAGTTTCAAAACGCCATTTCCCGTCAGGGGTGGTTGTTGTATTGACCCCGTCTTTAAAAACACCATTGGCCAAAGTTTTCAAAGAAAACGCCAGACACAAAAGTATTGTCAAAAAAATCTTTTTCATAAGCCAGCTCCGTTATTATTCATACGACAGTAATACTGTAAATGTGGCCTTGTCTTTTCCCAATTCTTTGGGGAACGGCGGAAAAGGATGCGCGTCCTTTATAGCCTGAAGGGCATATTTTCGAAGTGACGGGTCTGTGGCACTGATGATCTTGGGTTGAGACGCAAGGCTGCCGTCTCTTTTTAAAAGAAATTCCAGATTGACCTCACCTTTAAGGTGTTTTGGCGGCAGATTGAGCCTCGATATGTAAGCAATCTTACTTTTGACTTCTCCGTAATAATTTGAAAAAATGCTGAGCGCTGCCTGTTGCCTGGACTGAGACGTTTTCTCAACCACGATCTCCCCTTTTGTCATGGTTGCAACAGCGCCTTCAATGGGCTTTATTTCAGAAATGTCTGTAAAAGAAGTTTCTCCGGACATAAGGTGCGGGGTTAAAAGAATTACCAGCTCTGATTTCGTAAGCTCATCAGAAGTACTCCTGAAAAGCGCGCCCAAAAATGGAATGTCACCGACTAGCGGCACTTTTTTAACGGTTTTATTGCGTTCATCCTTCTGCAACCCGCCAATCAGAAGTGTTGTGCCAGCCTTGACCATGACCGTTGTCTCGGCTTCAGAGGTTGTGACAATGGGGATTTGGGTAATCTGGCCTTCGGAGGTGATGTCTGTCCGGGTTGCGGAGCTGATCTCCGGCCGTATCTTCATGGTCACAAATCCGTCTGAATTAATGGTTGGCGTGACATATAATTTGATCCCCACATCCACAAAGTTCACAGACTGCGTTGTGATGGGGTTTTGCTGGGTTACGGTGGTCGTTGAAGTGATATAGGCTTCCTTGGTGCCGACAAGGATTTTGGCCTCCTGGTTATTGAGCGCCATGATCCTGGGGCTCGAAAGGATCTTGGTGTCCCCGACCGTGCGCAGGGCATCTAAAACAGCCTTATAATCTCCGGGCTTTTGGGGAGAGTCAGAGGGTGTTCCCAGGAACAAGCGGTTTGCGTCCCCGATCGGCAACAGCGTTGAAGTTCGAAAATGCTTCTTAATCCAAAGGTCCCAATCAATACCCATTTCCAGCTTGTCCGAGGGGCTAACCTCAATGATCTGGGCGTCGATCAAGACCTGCTGGGTCTTTTCATCAAAGGCTGACACAAGGCGCGTCATCTCCTCCACTTTTTCATGGTAATCAGAAACAGCAATTTTGTTTGTCCTTTCATCCAGTTTGACAGAGCCGATTCCTTTGGTTGAAACTTCTTGGAGCATAGTTTGGATTTTTGCTGCCTGCGCATAATTAAGGGTAAAGACTTTGCTCTCAAGCGGCCCGTCAATGCTTGTGATGAAATTCGTCATCTCTTTCATTTTTTCAGGAGTGTCCGTAAGAATCAAGGTGTTGGAGGTCTCATCGCTCACAACTTTGCCGACACTTGTTTTCATCTGATTCAAGGCGCGGGATAAATCCTGGGCTTTTGCGAATTTGAGCGGAATAATCTTTGCTTCTTTTTTGTCCTGAAAACGTTCGCCGTAAAGCTGTTCGTAATCGCGCTGGGTCATGACCGTGACAATCTTTCCTGTCTTTTCATAGGCCAGGTCATTCGACAAAACAACAATTTCAAAAGCCTCCCAGGGATCAACGTCTTTTAAAAAAAGCGTGACCTTGCCGGTCACATTTTTCCCGACAACAATGCTCATGCCTGTCCGGCCGGATAACATCTTTAAAACATCAACGATGTCCAGGCCCCTGATCTCCAGGGTAATCGTATTTTTGTCCGAGACCTGTAGCTGTGTCAAAGGAAGGACTGCCAGCGGTGTTTGGGCAAAGACGGGCTGATGGAAAAACAAAATGGTTGCGATCAATAAAACAATAAAACTATTTTTCATAACATCACCTCTTTAAATTTTCCTGATAAAAAACCTGGGTTTATAAATAAAGCTCATAACGTGTGCCTTTATCATTAAGGAGAACTTTTCCTTCCTCGATATCCTCAACTTGCACGTCACCGATCATTTGCCCCTTAATCACATAATAAATTTTTTCCGTTTTTTTGTCCTGCAGCGCGGCCTGAGGATTCTGACCTGAAAGGATCGCAACCAATGCCAGGTCCTTGACCGAATCCAGGCCTGCCACGGTCGTTTTTGTCTCTGTAACCTCATCGGAACCCAGGGAGGAAAAAATATTACGCTTCTCAACTCCCGAAAGATAAGACTCTAGCGTCCTTACTTCCGAAAGAGCCCTGGCCTTGTCTTTGGACTCCTTAGGAACGCTAAGTTCCACAGACTTAGGCTTTCTTAAGCCGATCAAAGGATAAATTAAAGCCTCTCCTAGATAAACAGCGGAAATGAGCAATGCCAGAACGACCAGTTTTCTTAAGAACGTCAACGATAAACAAGAAAAAACCATGGCACTCATAACAGCCTTAAAGTTTTTCTCCTTGCGGACAACCCTGATAGAAGAGTCTGGATTGGCAGGAGTGTCGGCGGCTACAGGCTTGGGCTTTTCCCCGCTTTTGATGAGCTGCAGAAGTTTTTCTTCCGGAACAAGTTTTTCTTTCATACTTCGGCCTCTTTCAACAGCAACCCCTCAATAATGTCTGCATCAACCTGCATGCGTTCGCGCATCACAGCTGATTCCAGCGCATCATGACACAATAAAGATATACGCCGTGGATACCCGCCGGTCTTTTGGTATACCAGCCTCTTGGCCTCTTCTGAAAAAAGAGAAACGCAATGATCAAGTCCCGCCTGCCTCAGCCTGAAATCAATCATGTCGCCGGTTTCTTTCTCATCGAGCGGATTAATCGTATACTTCAATGCAATCCTGTCCGTAAAATTCTTGACGCGTTTGACACGCTGAAAGAATTCCAGCTGCCCCATGATGACAAGCTGGAGTAATTTGTAGTCATTGGTTTCAAAATTCAAGAGGAGGCGCAGAACCTCAAGGTTGGACATGCTTATCTTTTGGGCTTCATCAATGAGGAGGACAACGGTCTTGTTTTCCTCGACTGCTTTTTGAAATAAATAATTCTGGATAGCTTCCTTAAAATCAATAGTCGAACGAAAAGACGGCGTTACGCCAAACAATCTCGCCAGGCTTAAAAGGAACTGAAATTCTGACTCATGGCTGGCATCCAAGACCATGTGAAAAATACAATTATTTTCGTCACGAAAGGATTGCATGAGCGTCCTTGAAAGGGTTGTTTTTCCTGTGCCGACATCGCCGATGATAACGCTTAATCCTCGACGAAGTCTTATCGCGATCTCAAGGCGCTTGAGTGCGGTCTGGTGACTGGCTGAAGGAAAGAAAAATTCAGGGTCAGGGCTGGTGGAGAATGGCTCTTTCTTAAGACCCAAAGCCTTATAATAGCTCATACATAATGTCCTTTATCGATTTTTTTTTCTTCCTCAGGTCTCGTATTTTCGAAAGCGCTTGAACTGTGGAATCGTCAAAATAGCGGTAGCCGGTTTCAGGGCTGCGGCTGACTTCCTTAATAAGCCCGATTTTTAAATAAAACTTGAGGGTATGAATCGAATGCCCTGTCATCATGGCTAAATCTTTAATAAGATAAATATTGTTGTCCATATCATTCCCTGGCAATGGAAAAACTGCCTTCCAGAACGTCGCCGTTAGATTTTGAGTTTAATTGGATCTTTTTTATGCTGAATAACGACGTTGAATTCTCGATGTTAAACATAAACTTTAAATAGTCCTTAACTCCTCCCTCGGTCCTCATGTCAACCACAAGCTCTCTGGATGAAACGCCTTCCCGGGCAGCCTTTGGCCTGATATCGGTCAGGCTGACACCAGAATCTTTGGCTAATTTTTCAAGCTCAGATAACATGCCCACGATAGGATCTTTCAAAGGTTCAGACTCGAGTGTTCCCTGGCCCAGTTTGGACAAGACGTTTTGGAAAAAATCCTTTTGTGCAATAAGCTGCTGATTCTTTTCTAATTTTGCCTTTGTAACAGCAATCTTTTTGTCCAAGACACTGTACTTTTGTGCCAAAGGATTAAGTAAAATATGAAATACAAGGCCAAAAAAAACAATCCCGGCCGTCCCTTGAAGGATCAATTGTTCTCTTTTAGTGAGCTGTTTGAACACGGGCACTCCTTACTGTGCAGACTATTTCGAAATCCGAGATCAGGACATTTTTTGTCTTGCGCTGACTTGCATACCGCACATCCACGTTCATATCTTTAAATACCAGCGAATTTTTAAGCGCGTAAGCAAAGGCAAAAACACCATCCACCACTTTGGCCTGCCCTTTGAGGATAAGATGGCCATTGTCCTCGTATTCAAAATTTGTTAAAACAACGTCCTCAGGGATAATGTTGTGCAATTCTGAAAGAAACCCCAAGCCTGAAAATCCCTTCTTGGAACGATTTTCCAGCAACTTAAGCCTTTTGTCCGCATATTCAAGAGGCATGGCTTCGGCTGCGGATTTATTAAGCTCGGTGTTGAGGAATTTAAGATATATCTCCTTATTATGGAGAGTTTTTCCCATCCCTAATCCAAAAATCAGGACAGTTCCAAGAAAAAGTGCCGACAAGTTCGCGATTTCCCGCCGCATCGATGTCTGTTTTTCTGCTGCCTTGAGATCCGAGGGTAATAAATTGATAGAACTCGGAAGGCTTAAAAGTCCCAGGCCGATAAGAGCGCTTAAAGAGACTCCCGGATGTCGAAGATCATTCGCGTTTTCGCCATCAGCGTTTTGGATGTCAATCTTTCCGGAGTACGGTAAAATTTCGACTGACAAAGCGAAATTCCTGCCAAGCTCGTCTAGGAGGATTTTTGATATTTCCCCTTCTCCGAACAAGACAATCTTCTCCGGAAGCTCCATCCCTGTTTCCTTAACGTACGCATCAAGGGTTTTACGCACTTCTTCTGTGAAGAGAGCCTGCCAGAGCTCCTTGTCCTTGTTGAATCGAAAAGAACGGCTGAACACCATTTTCTTTCTGGCAACCACAGCCAGTTCTGCCTGATGGGAATTGATGCCTACGGCCAGGATTGTTTCTGCGGAAAGGCCCTGATCAAGGAAACCGTACAATCCGCTCAACCCAAAAGAACTCAACGTAATGACAAAATCTGTAATATCCGCAGCGCGTAGAATTCTTAAGAACCGGTCGATAATCCGTTTGTGAAGGATGATGAGGCTTGTGTGCGTGAATCCATCCTTGTCCACGCTTATGCTCTGGTGGGCGGTGACCAGCTCTTCAGCAGGAAACGGCAAATAATTCCAGGCCTGCAAAGAGAGCATCTTTTCAATCTCAGCTTCGGATACCGATGGAACTTTGACATGCCTGCAGGTCACTTTGTTTCTGGGCAAAGAAAGGATGATTTGTGTCCCGGAGTATCCTTGTTTTGTCAAAAGCTCTTTTAATTGCTTCGCGATATCGTTTTCATCCGCATCAGAGAAAATTTTCTCCGTGGACAGGATGACAGACCTCTTCCTGAGCCTGTCCGTTTTCAGTTTGACGAGAGTGATGGCATTTTCGGAAACAGCAAGGATAAATTTTGTCCCTTGAAAAGGAGCCTGGAAGTGGACTTTCGGGCTTCCTCTTAATGGGAAAAAATTAAGGCTATCCCTCATGCCAGAAAATAATTTTTTTATTCTTTCTTTCATAAACTGCCGCAATCCTGCTTTTAACATCTGCCGACTGTCCTGTGGCCTGGATAAGAAAATTATCAGAACGAAAAACAACTTCGTCTTTCAGCCGATTGAAAATATTAGTCTCATCCGCGCTGTCCAGCGGAATATCTAAATCATCGCGTGTCTTATACGGCCCGCCGGTCTCTCTGCGCTTGATGATCTTCGAACCCAGCGCCTCAATTGAGTTCTCTGAAGCAGATATCTCCCGTGCGATCCCTTTAAGGAAAATATTTAGCGTTTCTATTGGCACAGTGTTGATATTGATTGCCCCGCTGCCAAAAACAGTGACCTTGCTTTTAAGGTTTTTCATCAATTCTTGTGTTATCCCTTTAACCAGCACCAGCTCTTCTGTGTTGACAAAAGGGCTTTTCTTAAAAATGCAGTCGTGATTTTGGCAATTTCTGATTTCCATCAAAAGTTCGGGATCACTGTCGCCACGAAAAGCCCGGATACTATTCGCGTCTGCTTTTGCATTCGGACTTCCGGCATTTTGCAAAAGCGCTGTCAATAGCTCCATAGAAGCGGTATTGATATTGATCTTGCGCTCTTCATCGACCATGCATCGGGATCCCTCTTGCGCAAGCCTGTCTCCGATAGTAAATGTCTCCTTTGAGCCTTCCTGGATTTCTTGATTTAAGAATAAGGTTTTCTCTGTCACAGGATCATTGCAACTGCACCAAAGCTGTGTCAGACTGTCATACTCATCGTGATTTCTATTTAATTCCACCACGGCACTGCCAACGCCGGCCCTGGCCAGTGCGTAAGCCCTTAGTTGAGCTGTGGAATAACGCCCGACTCGCAAGGACAATGACACCTCATGTCCCAGGTTCACAGACAAAAGAGTCAGGATAATAAGAACCCACAAAGAAAACATAAGTGCCTGTCCCTTATTATTCATAGACCGCCAGCGGATGAACAATGTCCCGTGCAAACACCTCACGGGCTTCTCCATCTTTTAAAGTTAAAATAACTTTTATTTTCAAAGGCAATTTTTTTATATCATCCCATTGATCTTTCCACTCAATTATATTCGTACCGCTCGAAGCAACGCCGTAAGAGAACGTTAACCCCTGGACCCCTTCAAGGAGTTCGTCTTCTTGCGCCTCGGCATTATCATCAAGGCTGTCTTTATCTTTACGAATAATACGCATAAGTTTGTCATTGTTCAGTTTATACAAAACATGGCTATACCCCTGCCATTGTCCGTTCTCATCCGCCTCATCAGTCAGGCTTAGGAAGCTGATATGCTCTTTATCTCCTTCAAATTTGGTATTCTCCCTTGAATAAACAAAGGAATTGCGCAGGTCTGTATTGATATGTCCTAAAGCCTGCCTTGCCGACTGATGAAGCTCCAGAGAATAGCTGATACTACGAGCCCCAAAAATACCCGCCTGAAAGCTCGAATAGACCGTGACCATGACGACGACAAGAATTAATGACGCCACCAGGAGTTCCACCAGTGTCATGCCTGTTTTATTATTGTTGACGCGC
>JADFYI010000002.1:0-2563 GCA_015233145.1 Candidatus Omnitrophota bacterium | reverse complement strand
TACGTTTCAAACCCTACTTCTCTCTTTTGTCCATGGCTCAGCCATGAAGCACCAAAAACAATATCGTAAAGACCCCAGGCATTCCCATTGTTCCTGACGGTAGTCACCCACTCAAACTTGTCGTTTTTGTCCTTCACCGATCCCGGAACAAGCGACTTCTTTTTCTCACTTATTTCCAAATCCTGAAGCTTGTCTTCCGCCAAAAGAACAGCCTGGACAGTATCATTGGAAAAACCGGACATCTGGCCTGAAAAAGAAATAGCCTGAAGCACAACGACAACGCCGGCTGAGAGGATCCCGACAGCGATGATGACCTCAATGAGGGTAAACCCGTTATTTTTGATCTTGCAATTTAATGCGCCCATATCCCCCCGATGTCAAAAGGCCGACGGAATTCCCTTTTTTATCCGTAATTTTCAACTCTGCCTTATCAATGGCCCCGTTTGGATAAAACTGAACTTGCCCATTATTTCCTGTAATTTCCAGGTCTTTCGGGAATGATTCGCTCTTTAAAATCTTGTCATCATCTTTGGCCTTTCCCCAATACTGCCCGGCGATATTGTCAATACGTAGAGAAATGACCTTTCCATCAACGATGGCGCGTTCGCGCAGATAATTCATAAAAGTCTGCAGGCGAAGCGCCCCTGTCGACAACTCCATGGTGTCAAAGGCATCTTTCAAGCGCGGCACAGCAACGGCGACCAATACACCGATGATCATGATCACGAACAAAAGCTCAATAAAGGTAAAGCCAGTTTTTTTCATTGATATCCATCACTTTAAGGCGATAAAGTTTTACCAATTTCCGATATCATCATTACTTCCGCCATCGTCAATCCCGTTGGGCCCCAGGGAATAAAGGTCATAGTCTGTGTTATGGCTTCCCGGTGATTTATAAACATACTCTTTTCCCCAGGGGTCTTGAGGGTCCTTTTTAAGATAAGGGCCCTTCCATTTCTCGAGCGCCCCGGGATTGGTTCGCAAGGCTGCCAAACCTTCTTCAGTTGTTGGAAACCTGCCGATATCTGTGCTGAAAAGATCAAGCGCCAGAGGAATGCTGGCATTGATATCAGCCTTGACCGCCGCGGCCTTGGCCTGTTCCCCGCGGCCGAGCAGCCGCGGCATTACGATTGATGCGAGGACCCCGATGATAATAACGACCAGCATCATTTCAATAAGAGTAAATCCATATTTTTTTATCCTCATTAATCCTCCTTATTTCATGATCATATTGATCTGGAATATCGGTAACAGCATGGCAAGCACAATAAACCCCACAATAAGCCCCATGACGAGAATTATCATGGGTTCCAAAAGCTGAGTCAGGGTTTTCAGTGTCCTTTCCACATCTTTTTCATATTCATCCGCAATCCGTTTGAATGCCACCTCCATGGTCCCCGTTTCCTCGCCGACCGCGATGACACTCGTCACCAGGCCCGGAAAAATTCCCGAATCTATAAGGCAGCTTGAAAGGCTTGCACCCATCCTTATTTTTTCCCGAAATCCGGAAAGTTCTTTTTTCAGCATCTCGTTGTCCAGAACCGAAGAAGCAATATCAAGCGACTGGATGATCTCCATCCCTGCAGCAATCAGCAAAGACAGAGTCTGCATAAGCCTTGAAATCTCGGTTTTAAGAATGATTTCACCGAACAAAGGTATCCTTAGCCTGAAGGTGTCCCAGGCTGGCTTTCCCGCTGGAGTTGTTCGCCACCGGTTAAAGGAAAATACAGCCAGGGCCGTTAAAACAATGACCAGCGGCCAGAATTTTTGCCAGAAAATAGAGGCATTGACAAGAATTTGTGTCGGCAGAGGCAGAGCCTGCCCCATATCCTTGAACATTGTGACCAGCCGCGGGATGACAAAAGTTAAAAGCAAAAAAACCGTAAGGGACCCCACGGCAAAAATAAAAAAAGGGTAAATCAGCGACGAACGGACAGAAGAGGTAAATTCCCGGTCTTTTTCCAGGAACTCTGCCAAACGCTTAAGCGTTGCCTCAAGCTTGCCGCTCATTTCTCCGGAATGGAGCATGGCGACATAGAGACTGGAAAACAATCTCGGGTATGTTGCAAAACTTTTCGCTAACGATTGGCCATCCCTGACCTTGTTTATCAGGTCATTGATGACAGCCTTAAGATGTTTGTTGGGCGTTTGTTTTGATAAAATTTGCAAACCTTCCAGAATGACAACGCCTGACCCGATAAGCCCTGCGAGTTGGTTGGTGAACAAGGCTATATCAGCCTTTGAAATTTTTCCCAGCCGTACAGAGGCCTGGTCTTGTGTTAAAATTCCAATGGCATTGATCGAAACAGGAAAACAGCCGGCTCTGACAAGGCTTTGGATGGCCTCTTCCTGGGATTCGGCATCAACAAAACCCTGGACTGTCTCAAACGGCCCGGTTTTCGCTGTATAACTGAATTGTGTCATTATTACTCCGGCAGTTCTTCTTCTTGTTGTGCTACTCGCATAACCTCAACAAATGTGGTTAAGCCCATGGCCACTTTTCTCAATCCATTCTGATGAAGAGTCCTCATGCCCTGGGCTATGGCTTTTTGTTTAATCGTCT
>JADFYI010000054.1:3352-3842 GCA_015233145.1 Candidatus Omnitrophota bacterium | reverse complement strand
AAAAAGAAATCCGGCCGACCCGATCAATATTCCTTAACCGGGTTCCTTTTAATATTTCAAGCAAGCCTTTTATTTCTTCTTTGTTCCAATCCGCATCCTTGGACTGGGCAATCAGGAAAGAAAATATCTGCTTGGTGCTTTTTAATTCCCAGACAAACCTATGGGTTGATTCCCCATTTTTATGCCGCCATATCTCTTTACCCCAAACTAAAACAAATGTCCGCGTTTCTTTACGGGCGCCGTTTCTAAACATTATCCTTAACCGCAACTGGCCGCTCAAAACCTCGGCATCAAAAATTCTGATATCCCAGCCAGGCTGCATGGGCCAAACATCAGTAAAGCCAGATATCGGATGAAAAATCAGGCCCAAAACCGTTGTTTTTCCGATATAACATCCCTTTAATTGTTCGAGCACCCCGGCGCGCTTTAAGGCGACCCAATCAACATCCCCGGGCTGTGTGACCAGCTCATAAAAATTGCTGCGTTCCTT
>JADFYI010000054.1:0-3326 GCA_015233145.1 Candidatus Omnitrophota bacterium | reverse complement strand
CAGAAAACGCGCTTTTCGCCCTGCACTTGTTCCGTTCCCGATATTGTTCTGCCCCACACTAAAATATATTTGCGTGTTTTTTCCCTGCCGTTTTTCTTAAAAACAAATTTTATCCATGCCTGGCCGCCCTGCACTCCGGCCTCTTTAACAAAGATTTCAGATCCTCTAAACTCTGCGCCAGGATGCCACTCATAAGAAAAATAAGGCATCACAGAAATTTTGATATGCAGATGTGAATTCAATTTCCCGACAATGCCGCCTTCCCTTAAACGATCGAATCCGCCCGCTTGTTCAAAGGCGGCCCAATCAACATCTTGTTTTTGAGTAAGAACATGGGAAAAGCCTTCCCCCAGGGCGTCCTGGGCATCTTCTAGGTTCCAGACTGTTTTATTGTTTCCTTTTTCCCTTTCAATCCCGGGCATCACATGTCCCCAGACAAGAACAAAACTTCTCTTCTCCATACGACGGCCCTTGGTTAAAACAACGTCCAGCCTCACCCTGCCCTGACGGCTGACAACGTTTGTGAGCTTAACCTTCCAGCCGCGTTTCGGGTGGCCCATCACGGCCCAGGAGTAGCGGAAACTGTTAAAAAAGAACCGCAACAATCCGTTGGGAGAGGTTTTTCCCACCTCAAGGCCGTTTAACCGCGCAAGCTCGCCTGAGCGTTCAAGCGCATCCCAATCCGCATCCTCTGGCTGAGTTAAAAGCCATTCCATGTCGCGTGAAGAAGGCGCATACTTTTCAGCAACAGCCTCGCTCTCCTCATGGCTTTTTCCTGCCAGGGCCGCGGCTTCGTGGACAATAGAATTCAAGGGGTCTTTTCTTTTTAAAACAAGAATCGCGTTCGAAGGCAGATTGAGGGCATACACCAGATTGTTGTGCTTCTTTTCAAAGGCCTTGAGGCGCTCACCCAAATTGCGAGGAGCCTGAAAAACAACATTCGTCCTTAACCAGGCTATCACTTGCGCGTCTGTTTGAGGATTGAGACTCGCGATGAGCGTTTCTTTTTCCGCTTCATACACCTTTGAAATTTTTAACGCTTCGCTGTCAATGCCCGCAACAATATCCTCCAAGTCTTTTCTGGCCCGGGGCGTGAGCGGTTTTTGAGTGCGCGCGGGGTCATGGCCAGTGGCTGGCGGGTTCATGTTTTGTATTTCCCTGACAATAAGGTCCCACAAATTCTGGTCATCGCTTTCAACTCTGTTTAATAATAACGACAATTCGTCGCGGAATCCGCCCATGGCCAGCGCCTGGATATCCATTCCTTTATCGGGAACGGCCCTCGGGGATAAAAGGATTCTTTTCCTCAGGATAGCGGCCATATCAAAAGGCGTGTGAACCCGAACACTTTGAAGAACCTCTTTGACAGCATTACGAATCTCCGGCTCCTGCCTTGAAACAGCCAATAAGAGCATGATCAAAAAGTTGGGATTTAAAACGCCTTCCCTGGCCAGGGCGTCCATCTTTCCCAGAAGAAGCACAAAAACCTCTTTCTGGCGGACATAAGGGAATTTAAAAACCTCATCCAGCAAGATATCCGTGAGGCGCACAGAAAGGGCCTCGTCGTAAATCGCGGGAAGATGATGGTTCAGCCTTCTCAGCCAACGCAACGCCGCAGGGGCCGCTTCTGCCAATATCCTTTGGGCCATCTCTTTGAAAAATGCGTCCACCCCGGCCCTGTCAGACGATTGGGAAATCAGCCATTCTTTATCAGCCTGGAACTTTGCCTTCTCCCTGTCAAACGCATCAAGCCCTGCCCAAAGATACACTGCCGTGAGGAATTCTTTTTCCTGGATTGCGGCCTCGAGAAAAGTCTCGAAAAAGTCCCTGTGCATGGGCCGCAACGACGAGGCAGGCGCGCGCTCAAACGCCTTAAAAAGCATGAGAGCCAACAGTTCGGACTCGCGCACTGTTTTGGCCTGGATGTAGGCTTCATGCGCCGCTGACAAATGCGCTGATGTGATAAGAGCTGGCTCAGCAGAGGCAATCATGTATGACAATGTCTCGAGGAACCGACAACGGACAGACACGCTTTCAATGGTTTTAAACTTGCGGACAATATTCTCAAAGGAATCAATAACCGCCTTGTCATGCCGCCAAATCAAAATAGCTGTCAATTCAATATAAAGCTCAGCCCAGCGGTCGGATGCCCCGGAAAGCTCGGGAACAGCCGACTGCGCGGCCACAAGAAGCTGACGTAAAATCATTTCATCGCCCTCAGCCGCGCCCAAAAGCCCATAACGGGCGATATCGCGTAAATGTTCACGCCTGCCGTAAATATAATCTCTTATCAAAAAGCGAATATGTTCCTGGGAAAAAAGCCTTTGGGTCTTGGCCTCGTAAGCCTCATGACTTTCGCCACCCAGAAGGGCATAACCTTCATGAACCAGCGTCCGCACTGCGTCCTGGGGCGTAAATATAAAAATAATCCCGCCCCTCAAAAGTTTGATGTTCGCGCCCAGAATCTCAAACTCCGGATTCTTTTCACGCGCCCTGGCTTCAATAGCCTTTTTCTTGCGCACAAGCCATTCCGGCGCCTTAACCACGCGTGCCATGCGTAACGTTTCTGCAACAAGCGGAGGCACTACGGCCAGGGCCGCGCTTTTCTGCGCGCCAAACTGCTCGTCATCTTCAAGGGCCGTGGTATCAACCCGCGCAAGAATTTCGGCCCATGTTTGCTCCAGCGCGGGGTCCCATTCTCCCCGGACCCGCGCATAATCCCTGCTTTGCTCGAGCCACTGACGGGCGCGGGTTTGAAGCCCTTCCCTGACCGCGTCAACCTTCTTTTGATCATGCCCTTCCTCAATGATTGACGCGTCATCATGGCCATCAATAATAGACTCAACAATCTTTCTTTCCCATGGGCTCCATCTTGTCAGCAAAAATTGAACCAATTCACCATACTCAATTCTTTGCTCCACATCGTTTCCAGCATCAATTTCAAAAGCCTCCAGCCTTGTGTCATAAGCGCCCTGGCTCTGCTGATAACGCGCGAGCTGAACCGCAAGCTCTTTGGGAACAAGGCGCCAGACAGTCCGGGTTTTGCCTTTATCTTGATGCCTTCCCAAAAGTTCCTTGCCCCAAACAAGCACAAAATTCCGTTTTTCTTCTCTGCCTTTTTTCCGCAATATCACTTCCACCCAAACTTCCCCATGCTGTTCACCGGCATACGCAATCTTGACCTTCCAACCCTCTTTGTGGCGGCCCAACACGGGCCAGGCATACCTGAAATTTTTTACCGGAGAAAATCTGAGTTCCCCGCTGGTACTGACTTTTCCTAAAACACATCCTTTTAACCTTTTGATGGCGCCGGAGTTTTTAAGCGT
>JADFYI010000022.1 GCA_015233145.1 Candidatus Omnitrophota bacterium | reverse complement strand
TTACGGATGCTGTGGGGCTTCCTATTGCTGTTCGCACGGCAGATTGCTGCCCCATCCTTCTTTATGACCCCATCAAAAAAGTTGTGGCCGCCGTCCACGCCGGTTGGAAAAGCGCGCACTTAAATATCCTTTTAAAGACAGTCGAGTTTATGAAAAACCAATGGGGGTCTGAGCCGTCGGCAGTCAGGGCTGCCCTTGGCCCGTGCATCCGCCAGGGCCACTACAGGGTGGGGGAAGAGTTTAAGGAATATTTTCCTCATGATGTCAAAGAGTCGGTTTCAGGGCTCTGTTTTGACCTTGCAGGCACCAATATCCGCCAGCTTTTGCAAGCCGGAGTCCTCAGGAGCAATATTTTAGATTCCGGCTTTTGCACGTTTAAAGACGCGGAAAGGTTTTTTTCTTACCGCCGGGAAAAAGAATCTGCCGGCCGGATGGCGAATCTGATCATGATGACATAAGGGCTGTTTCTAAAAGGAGGGATATTATGGAGCATATTATTGTTTTTGTGACAGCCAAAGATGTTCCTGAAGCCGAATTGATTGCCCGTTCGTTAGTTGAGAAAAGACTTGCGGCCTGCTGTAATATTGTTAAGGATATCCACTCTGTTTACTGGTGGCAGGACAATATCGAAGAATCTTCCGAAGCCTTTGTGATGATCAAAACCCGCCGGGATTTATTCAAGCTCCTCGAAGCCGAAGTCAAGGCTCTGCACAGTTACACCATGCCGGAAATCCTTGCCATTCCTGTTGTGGATGGGAATTCTGGGTATCTTCAATGGGTGGATGAGGCGACAACGCAATAACTCTAATATTTTGAGCGAAAATTCAGGGCGTTACCACTGAAGTTGTCCGTTCTTTTTTCATGAGTTGTGAGTATTGCGCGAACTGCTGTGGCGTGAGGATTTTTCTTACCTCCAAAACCGCCTGGAGGTGGCAATCGGCAAGGGCGTTCTGCTGTTTTTTGATCTCGTTATGGAGGGCGTTAATTTTTCCCATATTAAGTCTTGGCTGGTCCAATTCCTCCCGAATATCTCCCGTGGCTTTTTTCAGTTTTTTGAATGCCTCTGCCGCCTGGGACAGCGTTTTTGTTTTATTGTCATCAATGCGTTTCTTTTGCAGGGCGGTAAGCCCGATTTGGGTATAGATTTCCTGGATGCGGGTTTCCATCTTTTCCTGCATGCTGGCGCCGCGGGGCATGGCGTCAAGCGACGAGAGGATGCTGTCGTCGGAAAAACAAGCCCCTGCGCACCAAAAGGCGCTTAATAATGTGACGGCCAGGGCTGCGCAAAACAATGGCAGACGGCTATTGTTTTTCATTTTTTTCCAGGTAGTTCACAAGGTTGGCGCTGGCTTTAATTTCTTTAATCACAGCGTTCATGGCAGAGACTTCCTTCTCTTTTTGTAGCGACTCGGAAAAATCTTTTTTGACTTCTTCAAACTTTTTCTCATCAAAAGGCTTTATGGCATCCCAATGAATAATGGCCGGGCCTTTGGCTGTTGTCACGACCTCGCTTAAGGCATGGTCTTTGTCCAAAGTGGCAGCGGAAGAGCTGAAGTTTTCGGAAATCCCGATTTCAGGGATGTATTCCCCGGAAGAGAAGAAGGGCGTTTGTTTGACTTCGAGGCTCATTTCACGGGCCGCGGCTTCAAACTTTTTTCCTTCAGCGATTTTGGCGCTGAGGGTTTTTTGAAGTTCTTCCGCTTTCTTTTTCGCCAGAAGGAGGGATTTTTCAGAAATATATTTTTCTTTCACCTGGTCTTTGGCCTTGTCAAAATCAGGGATATAGGCCAGTTTTTTATCCGCCACCTTGAGGATTTGGATCCCCTGGGGGGTTATGGCCGGCATAATGACAGCGTCTTTTTTGGCTGCAAAAACCTGCTCTAAAAGTTCGAGCGACCAGCCAATCGCCAGTTCCGGGGATTCCATGTTAAAGAACCCTGTTTTTTTCACATCGAGGCCGTATTCCTGGGCTGTGGCCGCAAAGTCTTTTTTCGCGATAAGCTTCTTGTAGATTTCTGAAGCTTTCTTTTTCGCGTCCGCTTTCTCGTCATCAGTTGCCTTTTCGGAAAGCTTGAGGGTCATGTATTCGACGCTTACGGAATCAGGCACCGTAAACTCTTCACGATGGGCGTTAAAATAATCCTTAAGCTCGGTGTCGCTTATGGCGGCATCTTTTTCAAAGCCCTTGGGGTCAATCAAACAATAGCTGACCTGCATTTTTTTGTTGCGCAGTTCGTATTCCTTGCGGATGTCCTCATCGGTTGGGTTTGTGAGTTTTACGGTTTGCCTGAAGAGTTTCATGATTTTAATCTGGTCACGGATGCTTTCTTCAAAATCGCGGGTGTCGTTCCGGCGAAAAACATTGGTTACAATAAGGGTATAAGTGCGTTTATCAAAAGATCCGTCTCTCTGGAAGAAAGGAATGGAGCTGATGAAAGCAATGACATCCTGATCGGTTGCCTTGATCTTGCGGCGCTCGGCTTCTTTGACCAGCATGATGCGCGTCCAGGTTTCGTTGTTCATGTCAAGGTAGGGGAGTATTTTCTCGGCATCAGCGCCATGCATGAGGATGGCCTGGTCGCGCGCCCCCTGGGCGTAAGCCCGGAAATCTTTCATCGGGATCATCTCGCCAAAAACTTTTCCTGCAGCTGCGTTCATTTTATCGTTGGTGGCGTAACGCGTGAGCCCAAACCCGAACCCAAACGAGATAATAATGATGGTTGCGATAACCCAAAGGACTTTTTTCGCCACACCTTTTCTGCGGAATACTTTTAACATAGTCAGAAACCTTTTTTGAATTTTTAAGAACAGTTTTTATATGGGAAGGATTATAGAAGAGGAAGACGCTTTTGTGAAAGCCTTTTTTTCTTTCCATTTTTTTAATGCTTAGGATATAATATCCGCGCTTCTAAGAATAATAATATTATTTAGAAAGAGTTATTATGAATAAATTAAAATTAGGCTTGCCCAAAGGAAGTTTGCAGGACGCAACCATCGCCCTTTTCGAAAAGGCCGGATTCAAGATTCATGTCTCCAGCCGTTCGTATTTCCCTCATATTGATGATGCCGAAATTTCACCGGTCCTTTTAAGGGCCCAGGAAATGTCGCGTTATGTGGAAGACGGGACTCTGGATTGCGGGATTACGGGCGCGGACTGGATTATGGAAAACGGCTCCAAGGTGGATGCCTTGACCGAGCTTCAGTATTCCAAGGCCACGAGCAATAAAGTCCGCTGGGTTTTGGCGGTTCCTGAAGAATCCGGCATCAAGTCTGTCAAAGGCCTTGCCGGAAAAAAGATTGCGACCGAAGTGGTCGGGATTACCAAAAAATATCTCGCCAAACATAAAGTGAAGGCGCATGTTGAATTCAGCTGGGGCGCGACAGAAGCCAAGGTCACCTCAGGGTTAGTGGACGCCATTGTGGAGCTGACGGAAACCGGCAGCAGCTTAAAGGCTAACAAGCTTCGCATTGTGGAAACATTGTGCGAATCATCGACGCAGTTTATCGCCAACAAGCAGTCTTATAAAGATGCCTGGAAGCGCAAAAAGATGCAGCAAATCGTGATGCTCCTTAAAGGCGCTTTGGCGGCCAATAATATGGTGGGATTAAAATTGAATATTGAAGAAAAGAATCTGAAAAGCGCGCTTGAGAAATTACCGGCTCTTAAAAACCCGACAATATCCCCCCTGGCCCAGGACGGCTGGGTGGCGGTGGAGTCGGTGATTGAAGAGAGCGTTGTCCGTACGATTATCCCGGCGTTAAAAGACGCCGGAGCCCAGGGGATCATCGAATATTCGTTAAACAAACTTATACTTTAACAAAAGGGTTACTCATGCCTTGCGGAAGAAAAAGAAAGCTTCGTAAAATCAAGACGCACAAGCGCAAGAAATTGCGCAAGGCTCTGCGTCACTTGAAGAAGCGCGATACTCGTTAAACATCGAGATAAGAAATCATGCGGCAGGGATCAGTGTTAAAATCTGTCGCTTGTTTTGTCGCGGGCCTTTGTATTGTTTTTGTGTCCTCTGCGGCCTTTGCCAGCCCTGTGCTGGCAAAGCCGGCAGAGACGTATGAAGCAAAAACCGCGTCCCCGGGGATTGCCCATTATATTATGGGTGTTAATTATGACCTCCTCGGACGTGTTGCAGACGCTGCCGCGGAATACAAACAAGCCCTTCGTTTTGATAGCCAGGCGCCACGCCCTCACCTTCGCCTGGGGTCTAATTATGCTTATTTGGGCCAGTTGCCTCAGGCGATTGAGGAGTTAAAGCGTGCCTCGGAGCTTGATCCTTCCGACGTCCAGTCCAAGTATCTTCTGGCCCTGATTTATTCCAGCCAGCATGTTTATGAAAGCGCGGCCCATGAGTACGAGGAGATTTTAAAAACCCTTGCGGATAAGGATCCCAAGAGTGTCGATGTTTTTCTTTATCTGGGGCAGTTGTATTTTGTGCAGGGCCAGGTTGAGAAGGCTATGGATCAGTATGAAAAAGCCCTGAAGGTTGAGCCCAAAAATACCGAGGCGCTTTACCTTTTGGGGGCGTATTATTCTGAAGAAGGCCGTCCGGATGATGCTGAAAAATATTTCCGCAGGTGCATTGATGCCGACCCCTTGCATGACGGATGCCTTAATTCCCTGGGCTATACTTTTGCAGAGGCCGGGAAAAATCTGGACGAAGCCAAAGATTTGATTGAACGCGCGCTTGAAGTCGACCCTGAGAACGGGGCGTATCTCGACAGCCTGGGCTGGGTTTACTATCAGAAAGGCCAGTATCAGGAGGCTTTAAAGAGCCTGAAATCTGCCTCCGAGAACCTGGAAGACCCGGTGATTTATAACCATATCGCAGATACCTACACAAAACTCAACCAGCCGGACATGGCCCAGAAGTTCTGGAAAATGTCGTTGGATGCTGACGCTGACCAGCCTGAAATCAAATCCAAATTAACACCCAATCCATGACCGCCTTTTCGCTCCCTTCATTTGCCAAGCTCAATCTTGCGCTTCGCATCACTGGCCGCAGAAAAGACGGGTTTCATGAGCTTGTGACTCTTTTTGAGCGCATTGATTTAAAAGATACGCTGACCTTTTCACCTCTTAATACAAAGGAAATCAGGATGACGTGCACGCATCCCGGGGTGCCCTGCGATGAGCGTAACCTGGTTTATAAAGTAGCGCGGCTTTTGCAGGAAAAATATCATGTGAGGCAGGGCGCTAAAATCCATATTCAAAAAAGGATTCCTGTGGCCGCGGGCCTGGCTGGCGGGTCGTCTAATGCCGCAACAGCATTGCTGGGTCTTAACAGGCTCTGGGGTTTAGGGTTAGCGCGTAAAGAACTTCTTTTGCTTGCCGCGAAAGTGGGCAGTGACGTGGCTTTTTTTCTTTACGACGCATCCTGGGCCATAGGCACAGGCCGGGGAGAAAAGATCAAAATCCTGGATTTGCCGAGAAATTTTCATCATTGTCTTGTGACGCCCCGGATCACACTTTTAACCCCTGAAGTTTACGGAGTTTACAGGGATCGTTTTGCGCGCGTGAGGGGAAAGACATCATGGGCGGGCAGCGTGGATTCGTTGACAAAGGTGAATGATGATGTTAGGATTTTAATCTGTTCTTTAAGAAAATCAGACGTTAAAGGCGCAGGAAAAAACCTCATGAACGATCTTGAGCCAGCGATTATCACGCTTGAGCCGCGCCTTAAGGAGCTTAAAACAAAGCTTTTAAAAGAAGAGGTTGCGGGAGTGGCATTTTCCGGGAGCGGGCCGTCAATATTTGCGCTGGCCTTTACCAGACGCGCGGCATTGCGGTTGAAGAAAAAGTATGCCCCCAGGTATGCCCAGACTTTTGTTGTTAAAACGCAGTGAACCCGGGGCGATCGGGTTAGAGGCAAGGGTATGGAGATCACAGAAATCAGGGTTTTTCCCAAGGAAGGCCAGGATAAGAAACTCAAGGCCTATGTCACCGTGACTTTTGACAATGTTTTTGTTGTCAGGAATATCAAGATTATTGAAGGCAAAGACCATGTTTTTATTGCCATGCCTTCGAAGAAACTCCGTTTTTCATGCCCCAAATGTTCTTTTAAGAATGAAATTGAGAGCCGTTTTTGTAATAAATGCGGGGTTCAGCTTCCTTTAGTCAGGGAAGAAGACATTGCTGAAAATGCCGATGCCAAACTCCAGCACCGGGATATCGCGCATCCGATTACAAAAGAGTTCCGCGAAATTTTGCAAAGCCGCATTATGGAAGCATTTAATAAAGAAATTGCTTGTGGCCGCAAGCCTTCCGTAGATAATCATCCTTTCGATTAGTTTTATTGCCTGGTGGTGTAATGGTAACACATCAGATTTTGGTTCTGAGATTCTAGGTTCGAACCCTAGCCGGGCAGCTTTTCTCTTATTAAACAAACAACCTCTTACCCGTATGGGAGAGGTTGTTTGTTTTTATAGAAAGAAAAGCTGCCCCCGAAAGAATTCTTTCGGGGGCCAGGGAAAGGAATCTTTTGGGCGCTTGTATGATAAGAATAAAAGATTTTTTACCCGTAATGGGAGAGGGTTTTTTACTTTATGAGAGAAACAACTGCCCGCCCCCGAAAGAATTCTTTCGGGTGCCAGGGAAAGATTTTTTCAGGTGCCCATGCCAGCGGAGAAACTGGAAAAATTATTGATTTCAGCCGAAGGGCGGGGTAAGCTTTTCTTTGCCCATAGGTTTAGAAATTTCTTTTGCTGAACATTGTCATTATAAGCACGACAGGAAAAATTATGCGTTTGTGGAGAGTTTGTTCGCTGGCCGCATTTGCCTGGTATCTGTTTTTGGCCGTATTGCATTTTAGCAATTTAAGGCCGTTGTGGAATGACGAACAATGCGTCTTTTGGAGCATCCAGAGTTTTTCTTCCGCGGATTTCTTTAGACGAGAACTTGTGGCTTTACAGGTTTTTCCGCATCTTTATCTTTGGTTGATTAAGCAGGTCTCTTCCCTTTTTAATTATTCGCTCCTTAGTTTGCGTTTTTTATCTTTTATCGCCATGATCGGCGCTTTTTTCATCTGGTCGGGGTTGGCCAGGAAACAGTTGGCCTCGGAAAAGCTTTTGGCATTGTTCTTTTTGTCATGGGCGGCATCGACACCGCTCGTTTATTATGCCAGTGAGCTCAAACAATATTCTTTTGATGTCCTGGCCGCGGGTTGTTTTTTAGTTTTTGTGGCCCATCAGGAAAGATTGGCCTTAAAAGGGAAGCCGGGGCTTTATTTTGTGTTGTTGTTTCTTTTGCCATTCCTTGGCCTTTTTGCGTATCCGGCATTTTTGTTTCTCATATTTCCTCTGTGGGGGCTTCTTCAGGAAAAAAAGCATGGCCGCCGCGCCCTGGCCGTATATATTGCGGGGTGCGCCATCGCCGTCGGTATTTCTTTCTGGTTTGACATGCGTTTGAGGTCAAAGGAAGTGATTTCAGGGTATGGCGAGTATTTTATTTTGTTTTCTTCAGTAGGGGATTTCCTTAGAACTTTCTTCGAGGGCATTAACAATTTAATCGGAAGATGGTTTGCTTCGAGGCCCTCCTGGGTGCGGATATTCTGCCGGTTTTTTATGGTTTTTGGTTTGGTGGAAATGTTTTTAGGGACCCGGGAGTTTTTTCAAAAAAAAGAGAAAACAAATTTACCCGTACAGGTCATTGCCGGAGCAGTGTTTTTTGAACTTGTGATCTTAGGGGCGCTCAAGGCGTATCCTTTCACCGTCCCCAGAACCTCGTTATTTTTTTGTCCGATCCTGTTTTTGCTGGCGCTCTTGTCTTTTAAGCGCATTGAAACTTCCTCACCCCGATGGGGCCTCTCACTGCAGGCGGTATATCTTCTCGTGGTCTTGTTTTTTTCTTTGGCAGTCACCAGGATGGCATTATCGGCAAGTATTGGCCAGGACATCACACAATGGCTGCCTTTTAAATAGAAATTAGCAGGAAAATTTATGGTTCAGTTTCAGCAATGGGAAGTGCCTGTGAAAAGGCTTTTATTTTTAGGCTGCGGGGCCTTTGTTTTATGGCATTTTTTTGCGCCTTTGCCCAAAGCCACTTGGCATGGCCTGGCAGCTCCTGCAGAGCCGGTTCAGGCCATGGACGCCCTTCCAGCGCCATGGAAGCTGGGTCAAAAAACCATTACGCCCAGGGCACGTTATGAGATTAAAGCTGTTGTGTTATCCAAGCATCATTACTGGGCTGGCCGCGATGAGGATGACATTTCACCTTATGACCTGGCCTTGGGCTGGGGGGTCATGAGTGATGCCGCGGTGATTAATGCCCTTAAGGTTTCTCAATACGGCCGCTGGTATAACTATACATGGCAAGATGCGCCGCCTGCTGACCCTGGTGACATCGCCAGGCACTCGTCCAATAATCATATCGTTGCGGCCAGCAGAAATATCGCAAGCAAAATAGAAGCGCTCAAGCGTCTGGACGTTGTTTTCTTAAAAGGGTATCTGGTTGATATCACGCAACCCGACGGCTGGAGCTGGGAAACGTCCTTGCGGCGGGATGATTCCGGCGGCGGCGCTTGCGAATTGTTTTGGGTGGATACGGTTGAGTACGAGAAAGGAGCATTATGAATAAGAAAATGGTCCAATGGCTGTATCAGGAATTGCCGGGGTTGGTGAGTAACGGTGTCATTTCGGAAGAATCAGCCCACAAACTTCGCGAACATTACGGAGAAATAAAAAGTGTTGGGAAGAAGTGGTTTGTTATTGTGGTCTGCAGTGTTTTGGGAGCGCTCCTCATAGGATTAGGTATTATTTCTCTTTTTGCGCACAATTGGGAAGATTTGTCGAGGCCTGTGCGTACCGTATTATCTTTGCTGCCGTTATTGGCAGGACAGGGATTTGCCCTCTGGGTTTTCTTGAATAGGCCGCAATCAGATTCTTTAAAGGAAAGTTCTGCAACCTTTTTAAGCCTGATGGTGGGCAGTGCCATGGCACTCATTACGCAAACGTATCATATTACGGGAAACACCGCTGATTTTGTTTTGTCATGGATGCTTTTAATCGTTCCGCTGGTTTATTTTTTAAAGGCCACTATCCCTGCAATGATTTATGTGGTCGGTATTTCAGCCTGGGTGGGTTTTTTTTGGGACAAGCTTCTGGAGGCGTTTTTCTTTTGGCCGCTTCTGGCTGTTATTGTTCCTCACTTTATTTGGGGTTTGAAGGAGGATAAGTATTCTCTGCGCTCAGCATTGCTCGCGTTAGTTTTAGCGACAGGTGTCTGTTTTGGGGCCGGGTTTTCTTTAGGCAAATGGTTGCCATCGGCATGGATTATTATTTATTCCTGCCTTACAACGATATTTTATTTTTTGGGGACATGGGAATTCAAAGGGATTTCAACCCAATGGCAGGGGCCTTTTCATGTTTTGGGAGGGCTCGGGGTTTTTGTCATGATGTTTTTATTGGGGTTTAAGTTTCCCTGGGAATTCCTTGGAGAAAGGCCGTATTTTTATCATTACGATCTTACCTTTTGGCAGGCGTTACCGGATTATATCCTGACTTTCTTTCTCGTCGGGATATCGCTTCTCATGTTTTTTCAATGCGTCAAACGAAAAGACGGGATGTGCGCTTCATTCGGGGCCCTGCCGCTGGTGGCCTTAACCGGTTATGCGTTGGGAGGATATTCTCCGGATTTTTCCATGATATTATTTAACGTGTTTTTGTTCGCAGTGAGCATAATCCGAATCAGACTTGGGATACGGCTTAATAATTTAGGCGTCATTAATTCCGGCATGCTCATGCTGGCTGCCCTTATTTTGGCAAGATTTTTTGGGAGCGAGATGAATTTTGTTATCAAGGGGCTGATTTTTATAGGTGTTGGCATTGGCTTTCTGGCCACAAATGCCATGATCCTGCGCCGGAAAGGAGGCGAGTCATGAGTAGAAATTTAATCATCGGATTATTCGCCTGTTTGGTATTGTTGCAGATTGCAGTTCCGGTATCCATGATTGTCCAAAGAGAGTCTATTTTAAAAACCGGCACGCAGTTCCGTTTTAAAACAGCGCCGGTAGACCCTTATGATGCCTTTCGAGGCCGGTTTGTGGCGTTAAGAGTGGCGGGCGGTGATAATATCCCCAGGCCCGAGGGCCTGGATTTAAAATATGGGCAAAAAGTTTACGCCCAGATCGGTCTTGATGACAAAGGTTTTGCCAAAGTGTCTCAGATCACTTTGCAAAAGCCGCAGGGATCGGCGTATATGACGGCAACAGTGAATGTTTTTTCTCCATTAACAAAAGAAGTTGTTCTTCATTTGCCGATTGACCGCTACTACATGGAAGAAAGTGCTGCCCCTCGTGCCGAGCGAGTTTATCGGGAACATAGCAGAAGAGGAGTGCGGCAGGATGCTTATGTGGATGTCAGGGTGAAAGATGGCGAGGCTGTTATTGAAGAGCTTTATATAGGAGGAGAGAGGATAGAAGATGTTTTAAAGCAGGCAAAAGAAAAAAAGTGATTATAAAAAATTTGCCAAAAGCTTTGTGATTTAAGAATCGGAAAATTTGATTGCATGATAAACGCCCTTGATGATATTCAAGGGCGTTTTTTTGTAGGAGAGACTTGACAAACAAACCGACCAGTCGGTATACTTATTGTTGGTGGTTATCAGATTTATTATGGGAGGGGAAGATGGCCAGAAAAAGCAATTCCAAGCAGGTGATTTTAGATGCTGCCGAGGCTGTTGTTATGGAGGTAGGCGCCGGGCATATGTCGCTTGACCTCGTGGCCAAAAAAGCAGGGGTGAGCAAGGGGGGGCTCATGTACAACTTCCCGAGCAAGGAAGCCTTGCTTAAAGCCATGATCACCCGCCTTATTGAACAATTTTATGTTGATAGAGAAAAGAAAATAAAGGATTTAAAGAAGTCTGGCCCCGGCGCATTTTTAAAAGCCGGGATTTTGGCTTCCTTTGAGCATGATGACAAAAGAAGCCGCATGGGGCTTTCTATTTTGGCAGCCTCTGCGCACAACCCCGGCCTTTTGGAACCTTTAAAACAAGCTTACCAGGCGCACGTTAAAGAGATGCTGGATTCCGGCCTTAAATTTGAGCCTGCGGAAATTGTGTCTTTGGCCGCAGACGGCCTTATGTTTTGGGAACTTTTTCGCTTATCACCGTTCAATGAAAACCAGAGAGAGAAAATAAAGAAAGAGATGTTGAGGATGATCGACCAACTGGAAGTTGAAAAGGAATGATTATGAACCGTGGTGTGCGGATAATTGCTATATTTTGGGGCGCGATCATGTTCGCCGGATGCTCTGTCGGCCCGAATTATGTTCGGCCCGAGCCACCTAAGACCAATACTTATATTTCAGGCGCTTTGCCGGGAAAAACCGCTTCTGCGGGAATAAAGGGCGGAGAGGCCCAGCGGTTTATTGTTGGCGCTGATATTCCGGCGCAGTGGTGGGAGGTGTTTCATTCCAGGGGCCTGGACACGTTAATCCGCAAGTCCCTGGCCGAAAGCCCAACCATGGCCCAGGCCGAAGCAAAATTACGGGAAGCCAGGGAGAATGCCAACGCACTGGCAGGGGCAACGCTTTATCCAGCAGTCTCCGGAAGCTTTTCTGCCAGCCGTCAAAAGACCCAGGCTTTTTTTCCAGGGCAAAAGAATATAGTTTCCAATTCTTACCAGGCGTCTTTAAATGTGTCGTATCTTTTGGATATTTTTGGTTCCTCCCGCCGGCAAGTGGAGGCGCTTCGCGCCGAGGTGGATTTTGAAAGTTTTGAGCTGGACGCGGCTTACCTGGCCTTGACATCCAGTGTTGTCATTGCCGCGGTTAATGAGGCGGCCTTGCGGGAAGAGATTTCAGCCACAGAAGAAATTTTAAGTACCCAGGAAAAATATTTGGAGAGGCTTGAAAAGCAGTTTGAGCTTGGAGGAGTTGCGCGTCAGGATGTCTTGTCGCAGCGTTCCCAGGTTGAAGAGACGCGTTCGTCAATCTCCGGCCTGCAAAAACAGCTGGCCCAAAATCGCCATCAGTTGGCCATTTTAGCAGGGGAACTGCCGAACAAAGAAAACGAGCTTCCGGAATTTCGTTTGGATGAGCTCACCTTGCCGGAAAACCTTCCGGTTAGCCTTCCATCGGAAATCACGCGCCAGCGGCCTGATATTGCGGCAGCCCAGGCGCTTTTGCATGCGGCAAGCGCCGGTGTGGGTGTGGCCACGGCCAATTTATATCCTCAAATTACTTTAAGCGGGAGTTTCGGGCCTGAGGCGTCTGTTTTTAAAGACCTTTTTAAAAGCGATAATGTGCTCTGGAGTTTGGGGGGTAATCTTCTTCAGCCGATTTTTAACGGCGGAGAACTGAACGCCAAAAAACGCGCGGCGCTTGCAGTTTACGATCAGGCCAGGGCGCAGTATCGCTCTGTTGTCCTTAATGCCTTCGGAGAAGTTGCCGATACCTTGCGCGCGCTGGAGGCGGATGCCAATACATTACAGGCCCAGGCTAATGCCCAGAGGGCGGCCAAAGAATCTTTGGGGCTTATTGAGGATCAGTTGAAAGCCGGGGCCGTGAGTTATCTGGTTTTGTTGAACGGAGAACAGCAGTATGCGCGTGCGCGGCTGAGCCTTGTGTCGGCGCGTGCCTCAAGGCTTGTGGATACGGCCATGTTATTTAAGGCGTTGGGCGGTGGGTGGATTAATAAGGAGTTGTTATGGTTAAACGAATGATTATTATGCTCATCGCTGTCGGGGTTCTTTTCGGCGGCATTTATGGTTATCATGCTTTTGGAAAATACATGATGATGAAATATATGTTTGGGGCAGAGCCTCCGGCGGTGAGTGTGTCTGCGGCCAAGGTGGAAGCCTTGCTGTGGCAGCCGCAATTAAAGGCTGTGGGCAACCTGCGCGCAGTCGAGGGCGTGGATGTTTCCAGCGAAGTTCCGGGCCAGGTTGAAAGAATTTCTTTTAAGTCCGGCGAGGCCGCGGCCGAGGGACAGGTTCTTGTCAAACTTAATACAGATTCTGATATCGCCCAATTGCACGCCCTGGAAGCCGCGGCGGTGTTATCGAGAACAGTTTACGATCGCGATAAAAAACAGCTTGAAGCGCAGGCCGTGAGCCGCGCAGTTGTCGACGCTGATGCCGCGGATTTGAAAGCCAGGCGTGCCCAGCTGGCCCAGCAGGCGGCCATGGTTTCCAAAAAAATTATCCGCGCGCCTTTTGCCGGCAAGCTTGGCATAAGCACAGTCAATCCCGGGCAGTATCTTAATCCGGGTGACAAGATTGTGACCCTCCAAAAGCTTGATTTTGTTTATGTTGATTTTTTCCTTCCGCAGCAGGAACTTTCACGCGTATCTGTTAACCAGAAAGTTGATCTTAAAACCGATGCTTATCCTGACCGTGTGTTTGCCGGAACAATCACAGCCATTAATTCAAAAGTTGAGGAAGCCACGCGCAATGTTCAGGTCGAGGCCTTAATCCCGAATCCCAAAGGAGAGCTTTTACCAGGCATGTTTGCTTTTGTGGAGGTGGCGGCAGGCGAGGTTAAGTCATTTTTAACAGTCCCTCAGACAGCTGTAAGCTTTAATCCGTATGGTGAGACGGTTTATATTATTGAAGAGGAAAAAAAGGCCGGGGAAGAAAAAACAGTTTTTACGGCCAAACAGGCGTTTGTGAGTGTGGGAGAAACGCGCGGCGACCAGGTGGCGGTTGTGAAAGGCCTTAAAGAAGGCGACCGGGTTGTAACGTCGGGACAATTAAAACTCAGGAACGGCAGTAAAATTGTTATTAACAACCAAATACAGCCGTTGAATGATCCGTCGCCCAAACCCAAGGATCAATAGGTTTTAGGATGCTTATGAATTTTACAGATATTTTTATACGTCGGCCGGTCCTTGCCAGTGTGGTAAGCCTTTTTATTTTGGTTTTGGGGCTGCGTGCCATCAGCCTTTTGGGCGTGCGCGAATATCCTGAAACCCAGAATGCGGTTGTGAGCGTGACAACCGTTTACACCGGCGCTGACCCTGAACTTGTGGCAGGTTTTATCACCACACCTTTGGAAAATTCCGTTGCCCAGGCCAATGGCATTGATTATATGACATCCAGCAGCTCCCAGAGCGTCAGCACCATCAAGGCCAATCTCCGCCTGAATTACGATCCCAATAAGGCGCTCACAGAAATCAATTCCAAAGTGAATGCGGTCATTAACCAGCTCCCTAAGGGGGCCCAGCAGCCGATGATTACCATGGCGGTGGGCGAAAGTGTCGACTCAATGTATATCGGCTGTTATAGCCAGGTTTTGCCGACCAATAAAATTACAGACTATCTCATCCGGGTGGTTCAACCCAAGCTCCAGACAGTTCCGGGCGTGCAGACAGCAGAAATTTTAGGGCAGCGCCAGTTTGCGATGCGTGCCTGGCTCGACCCGCAGAAAATGGCAGGCTATGGCCTTACCGCAACCGATGTGAATGCCGCGCTGGCTGCCAATAATTTTATTTCCGCTTTAGGGCGAACCCAGGGGCAGATGGTGACCGTAGATTTAACAGCGGCCACAGGGCTGACTTCTGTTGAAGAATTCCGCAACCTTGCGGTTAAGCAAAAAGACGGCGCGATTGTCCGTTTGGGCGATATTGCGACTGTTTCTTTAGGCTCCGAAGATTATGACACCTCTGTTCTTTTTGACGCTAAAAGCGCTGTTTTTATCGGGATTAAAGTGGCTCCCACGGCCAACCTTTTAACAGTTATTGCCGAAGTCCGCAGAGTTTTTCCCTCGATTGCCGAACAGCTTCCGCAGGGGCTTGAAGCCAAAATCGTTTATGACGCGACGAATTACATCAATAACTCTATCAAGGAAGTGGTCAAAACCCTTGTGGAAACGCTCCTCATTGTCATTGTTGTCATTTTTCTTTTCCTGGGTTCTTTTCGGTCAGTGATTATTCCGGTCATTGCCATGCCGCTGTCTTTGATCGGCGCATTTTTTATGATGCTGATTTTTGGATATACCATTAACCTGCTTACGCTCCTGGCCCTGGTTTTGGCCATAGGCCTGGTTGTGGATGACGCGATTATTGTTGTCGAGAATATTTACCGGCATATTGAGGAGGGGGCAGCTCCGCTCGAGGCGTCGTTAAAAGGCGCGCAGGAATTGCTAAGCCCTATCATTGCCATGACCGTTGTTTTGATTGCGGTTTATGTGCCCATTGCTTTTATGGGCGGGCTGACAGGCGCTCTTTTTACAGAATTTGCTTTTACACTGGTGGGAGCGGTCACAATCTCTGCTGTTGTGGCCTTAACGCTTTCTCCGATGATGTGTTCACGCTTTTTAAAGCCGCACGACATAAGCGGCCGCAGGTCTTTCACAGGGGCGGTTGATGAGTTTTTTGGGAGTTTGCGTAAAAATTATGAACGCACGTTACACGGCGCTTTAAATTTCCTGCCGGTGGTCCTTGTTTTTGCCGCCATTATCCTGGCCAGCAATTATTATTTATACGGATCCTCAAAAAGCGAACTGGCGCCGCAGGAAGACCAGGGTTTTATCGTGACATTTTACAGCGCTGCTCCGACGGCCACATTGGAGCAGACAGGCCTTTATTCTTCAGAGGTCGGGAAAATCATCATGGATTACCCAGAGGTTGACCATTTTTTTCAGATCGATGGCATGGGAGGGCTTAATTCCGGATTCGGAGGTGTTGTCCTGGCGCCCTGGGAAAAACGTAAACGTTCTGCATTTGTGCTTCAGGCCGATATCCAGAAAAAACTGGCAGGAGTTTCCGGGGTTAATCCGGCCGCGTTTTTGCCGCCGCCGCTTCCGGGGAGCGGTGAGGGCCTGCCTGTGCAGTTTGTCATTGGCACAACCGACTCTTTTGAACAGTTGAGCACGGTTTCCAGCGCCTTTCTGGAAAAGGCCCGCGCAAGCGGCATGTTCATGTTTTTGGATACAGACCTAAAAATCGACAAGCCCCAAACCGAGGTTGTGATTGACCGCGATAAAGCCGCGCAGATGGGGCTCAGCATGCAGGATGTGGGCGCGGCCCTCGGCGGAATTCTGGGGGGCGGGTATGTGAATTATTTCAATTTGTCAGGCCGTTCTTATAAAGTGATTCCGCAGGTGATGCAAGGCTTTCGTCTGAATGCCAGCCAGCTCAATGATTATTACCTTAAAACAGCTGACGGCGCGCCCGTGGCGTTGGCAACCATTGCCAGCTTAAAGACCAAAGTTGTGCCCCAGTCCTTGAGCCATTTTCAACAGCTTAACTCAGCCACCATTTCCGGTGTCCAGATGCCCGGGGTGACGCAAGGCCAGGCGCTCACGAAATTAAAAGAAATTGCCAAAGAGGTTTTGCCGCAAGGGTATGCCCTGGATTATGCGGGCGAGTCAAGGCAGTTTGTGAAGGAATCAAGCGCTCTTATTTTAACGTTCTTCTTTGCGCTTCTTATTATTTTTCTGGCACTTGCCGCCCAGTTTGAAAGTTTCTTTGATCCATTAATTATTTTGGTCAGTGTTCCCATGTCCATTTGCGGGGCCATGATTTTTATAAGCCTTGGGTTAGGCGGGGCGAGTTTGAATATTTATACTGAAGTCGGGCTGGTGACGCTCATTGGCCTTATCAGTAAACACGGTATTTTGATTGTGCAGTTTGCCAATGACCTCCAGCGCTCCGGCAAGCCCAAACGCGAGGCCGTGGAAATCGCGGCAGGCCTTCGGTTGCGCCCGATTTTAATGACAACAGCCGCCATGGTGTTAGGCGTCCTTCCCCTTGTGGTGGCCTCAGGCGCGGGTGCCGCAGGCCGGTTTAATATGGGGCTTGTGATCATGTCAGGGATTTCCATCGGCACTTTGTTTACCCTGTTTGTGGTGCCGGCCATGTATTTATTCCTTGCCGCAGACCATTCAAAACAGCAAAAGTAGAAGCGTTTTCCTGTCGGGGTTAATCTCCAAATTTTCCAATGCCGGTATTGAACGGCCTCTGGGAGGATGCTATACTTTCACTATTAAAGGAGTGTTCTCTAAAATATTATTAATAAAAATCCAACAAGGAGCAGCCGTTATGAATAAAAATAATGTTAAATCCGCGGTTGCTTTTCATAGGGTTTTTTCGATCTTTTTATGTTTTTGCACAATTCTTTTTTGCTCCATTAATGCTTCTCACGCGCAGACCACGACATTAAAAGTCGGCGGGTCTTCCACCCTGACCAATACAGCGTCAACAGCGTCCTTAACGCTGACAACAGTAACGCCAACCCCAACGCCAACGCCTACAGCCACAACAACACCTGGAACTATAACGGTTACAACAACATCAACTCCGATAACAGTCACGACCACACCAACACCTATCACTGTCACAACAACGCCTACGCCTATAACAGTCACAACAACATCAACACCCGTCACATTAGGCACAACAGCCCCGCTGGTATTCACGACCACGTCAACGTCAACGCCTATTACTGTCATATCAACGCCTATCACAGTGACAACAACACCGCTGCCAATAAATCTTTGTCCGCAAAATTCTTGCGGGACGTGGCATGATGCCGCTGGCAACAGCTTTGAATGTGGCGGATGCAATGCGCCTTTGCCAGCAACAAGAAAATATTGTGCCAAGTATGCCGATCAGGTCGGGAATAACATGTGGGACCAGGATGTTTATACAGAATCGTATACAAACGAATGTGTTCAAGGATATTGCAAACAGGTTAAACATGTTTCTGTTCAGAAGTGTAAGAAAGTGACATGCCAAAAAGTTTCTGCCAGTTGCCGATATGTCCGCCCTGCAGATGGGTCGCCGGGGTATTATGAAGCCACTCAGCAGCTTATCGGGCCGTGCAACGGAGAGTATTGCAAGGACGCTCAATGCGTTGCCACAGACCTTAATTCTCAGACCCTTAAACCATTCCGCTGTGCCTATGGATGTGCCCGCAATGGCTTGTGCGATTGTCCTTATGGGCAAGAATGTGTAAGGGATATTTTGGGCGCTCAGAAAATTCCTTGCGGCCAGTGCGGCAAGTGTATCACTTCTGTGGCCACAGACTCAGGAGTGTGCGACATTGCTGGGGGGGCTTGTTTCCTCAATACCAGTTCTTCTTGTCTTGCCATAAAGAGGGGAACTTGTGTGAATGGAACCTGCACCGACACTCGAGGCCCCTGCAAGGCTACGGAATGCGAAAAATGTGATGCTCAAAATAACATTATTCCCAATCCTGATATGAACGGCAGGTATTGTCCTTTTTCAAGAACAAAACCAGGCGTTTGTTTATGGACAGTAGATTCCACAACCGGAAAGAAAAAACTGGCCTGTTTTGAGGAGACCTGTGGCAATCTTGGCATGAGTGTTCCTTGCGGCCCTAAAGGCCTTTTCTGGGGCATGCTCAATTGTTGTGCCAAGGGGCAGTTTTGCTATCCAACGAAAGATGCCGGCGGAAAGCCTGTAAACGTTAATGGGGTTTGTTGTAATAAAGGGCAGACTCCTGTTGCAGTTCAGAAAGCCGGTAAAATTTATTATTATTGTCGAGACAACAATGATTCCTGCGCAGGCAAGAAAGGCGCTGATGGCAAGGCCCTGGTGGCTTGCCCACCGTCTATCGCGGGAGTCAGCACATCGGGGGTTGTGGGATTTGTTTCCTGCTGTCCGCAAGGAACAAAGTGCGCCATCCATACGGAAGTGATACCGCTTTCAGATGTTGTTCTTCCTGAGGGCATTCCGCCCGGGTTGATAGACTTGTGGAAAATCATGTATGGCAATGGCGTCCCTGTTGTTTTTGGGTATTGTGGAAAGGATAAGTGCGCTTCTGATGAAGTAAAATGCGGGACCACGGATGGTGCAAGCCTTTGTTGTAAAAACGGGGTGACAAAATGCAGTCCGAATGGAGTAGAAGGCAAATTCCCGATGTGCCAGCAGGTATGCGGAAAAGCCAACGGTACTTATGCGTGCGGGGACGATGCCATGTTGCAGCCGATATGCTGCAAGATCGGGCTTGAGGCGTGTGTTAATCAGCCAGAGTCGCCATTCCCCTCATACCTGAATCAGTGCGTGCCTGTTGCTGTTCCCCAGGGAGCATTGTCCTATCAAACGTCTTCCAATGCTGTTTTTCTTGTCAGGGATACAACCGTGGACCTTGCGTTAGACGGCACAGTCTATGTCACCACGGGTTTTGATGCTGCCACACCTTCGGGATCTACGGCGGCTGCAGCCATAACCTTTAACAGCCCTGTTTCAATCACAATGCAGCCGTATGACCAGAATCAGTTTGAAACATATAAGTTCACAGATTCTCAAGCGGTTTTGGATGCCTGCACAGCCACTTTGTTAGACAGTGTCAGCAAGGATGTCAGCGCCTTTAATGGCGGGGTGGTCAGCCTTGGCAATAATGAAATTATCATGTCAATTCCCTCCAAGGCCTTGCCGCAGGATTCAACGATTAAAATTGATAAATACAACCTCACGGATTGTTATCAATTTAATACTCAGAACACAAGTTACAATTTAAAGTATTTGTTTTCTGATGATGCGGTCGGTTGCAGCGGATCAGAAAATTGTGCTCTGGGGCAGGTTTGCGTTGACGGACAATGCAGCGGGAATGTTGTCGTAACACTGGGCACCGGGACAACACTGATTACTTCTGGAACAACGTCTAGTACGGGTTTTGTTTTGACGAGTCCGGCTACGGTGACGACGAACGCGACCCCGAACCCGACGAGCAGGCTTACGGTCCAGACCACCTCAAGCCTGACCGGGAAATAGCAGTTTTGTAGCAAAGTTTGGCATCAAAAGCTCCATGGCCCCAGCGGCTGTGGAGCTTCATTTTTTTACACTTTTCCCTATTTAATAATTAATTACCTTTTATAATAATTATTAATGGATCATTCTATGCTTTT
>JADFYI010000053.1 GCA_015233145.1 Candidatus Omnitrophota bacterium | reverse complement strand
TAGCGCACTTGCTTTGGGAGCAAGGGGTCCAGGGTTCAAATCCCTGCTTCCCGATTTTTTAAGAATTCTTAAAAAATCGCATCTAAAGCTACCTGGGGCCCTTACAGGGCCCCGGAGCTTTAGATGCCGGACAAAGCATTCGGAAAAAGGCTCTTTTTTAGAAAGTCTTTAAGGGGTTGGGCAGCCCAACAGGCTGCCGGGACCTTAGGGACTGAAAAGAAGCATTCGGGCAAAAGAATTCTTAAAAAATCGCCTTCGGAGTAGCTTATAGTATCAAGGAGCACGAATTCTTGGAAAAATGTGCAATCCCGAAGCCCCGGGCCCTGTGAGGGCCCAGGTTAGCTTCGGGATAAAAAACCAAGAATTCTTGGTTTTTTATGAAACGCGACCATTCCAAACTTATTTGCGATATCGGTGAATTAACCACTCTTTTCACCGACACGTCCAATCTCGACACCCTTCTTCAGAAAATTGTGGAAATGATCAGCCTCCATATGGAAGCTGAGGTGTGCTCCATTTATCTTTTTTATGAAGATACAGCAGAGCTTGTCCTTCGGGCAACCAAAGGGCTTTATAAGGATTCCATAGGAAAAGTCAAGCTAGCTTTGGGTGAAGGCCTTACCGGCCTTGCGCTTAGTGAGCTCCGTCCAGTGTGTGAGGGGGATGCTTCCAAACATCCGAATTTCCGCTACTTTTCAGGAATCGGCGAAGAAAAGTATTGTTCTTTTATGGCGGTTCCCATTTTACGCGGACAGACACGCATCGGTGTCATGACACTGCAGAGTGAAAAAAAGAATTATTTTACTCCTGATGACATTACTGTTTTTCGTGCCATCACCTCTCAGCTCGCCAATACCATTGAAATGGCCAAGCTTTTGATATCGCTGGAAAACCCGGCGGTTAAAGAAACCAGATTTACGCCCGCAGTGCAGTTGAAATTTATTAAGGGCCTTGTGGGCGCCGAAGGCTTTGCTTTTGGCGAAGCTCTAGTCCTATCAGCCCCTTCTTTGGATGATATTGATCTTTCTGAATCATCTAAGGCTTTAACACTTTCTGATTTTCACCGCGCCATTCGGGAAGCCGAGCGCCAGCTGGAAGACATGCAGCACAAGATTGAAACCAAGCTGTTTGACGTGGCCTCGCTTATTTTTTCAGCGCAAATCCTGATGCTTAAAGACCATGCCTTAATCGGCGCGATGGAGGCTCTGGTCAAGGCAGGGGACAGGCCTGAGAAGGCTGTGAAAAAAGTTATTACAGAGTATGTTTCCCGTTTTGACAGAATGAGCAATGAGTTTTTAAGGGAAAAGCGTTTCGATGTTATTGATCTCGGGCGAAGGATCCTTGAGAATTTGATCGGGGTTTGCGACCGGCACGAACATTATGACGGGAAAATTGTGGTTGCCCGCGAACTTCTTCCGTCGGACGCCCTGAAACTGAGCTCGCAGAATGTTGCCGGCATTGTTCTGCTTTCGGGAGGCGTGACCTCCCACGTTTCAGTTTTGGCACGTTCCTTAAACATTCCGCTTGTGATTGCAAACGACACGAGGCTTTTGGATCTTAAGGAGGGCGTGCAGGTATTGCTCGATGGAGCCATGGGTAATGTTTACATTGCCCCCGACAAGGATGTTGTTGCAAAGTTCCGCGAGAAAGAAGCCTTAAAAGCGGGCATTGCGCAGGTTAAAAACAAGTTGCTCGACAAAACGCATACCAAAGACGGCGTTCGCGTGACGCTTTTGGCGAATATCAACCTCTTGGGAGACATTGCCGTTGCCAGGGAATATAAAGCGGAAGGCATCGGGCTTTACCGCAGCGAGTTTCCTTTTATTGTCCGCAGTGATTTTCCAACGGAAGAAGAGCAGTATGTGATTTACCGCCGGCTTGTTGAAACCACGAAAGGCCATGAAATCACCTTTCGGACACTGGATATCGGCGGCGATAAAATGCTGGCCTATTACAACTATAGCAAGGAAGCCAACCCCTTTTTAGGGCTTCGTTCCATCCGTTTTTCGCTGAAACATAAGGATATCTTTATCCAGCAGATCCGCGCCATTCTGCGCGCCAGCTTTGACACGGAAGTCCGCATGATGTTTCCCATGATTTCCTCGGTGGACGAATTTTATACTGCGAAAATGATCGTGATGGATTGTCTTCATGATTTGAAAAGCCAGGGGCTGGCGCACCAGAGGGCTCCTTTGATTGGCGCCATGATTGAGCTCCCGTCGGCTGTTGAGCTTATTGAGGAACTGGCCACAGAGGCCGGATTTTTTTCCATCGGCACCAATGATCTTATCCAGTATATCCTGGCCATTGACCGCACGAATGAAAAAGTGGCCGACCTTTATGTGCCGCACCATCCCGCAGTGCTGCGCGCGCTTAAGCGCATTGTGGACGCCGCCAAGAAATACAAGCGTGATATTTCGGTGTGCGGCGATATGGCGCATGATGTAAAATATCTTTCGTTTCTGATTGGCATCGGAATCCGTAAATTGAGCCTTGATGCCAGGTATCTGCCCAAAGTTCAGGAAAAGATTACAGGCCTTGATTCGCGCGAGGCGGCTCAGCAGGCAGGTGAGGCGCTTAAAGAGCGCAGCATTTCCGGAGCAGCAAGATTTTTTTCATAAGCAAATCTTGGCGGGAGGTTTTTTTTGAAAACAGTATGGGCACGATATGGGGGGTGGGCTGTTTTTTTTGCGCTTTTCGCGTCATTGGCCGTGCTCCATTTCGCAGGCCGCATTAACCTGACAACCGCCGACGTTGGCCGTCATTTAAAGAACGGCGAACTTTTTTTAAAGCATCATCAGGTTCTTTTCACGAATTTTTATTCCTATACCAGTCCCGACTTTCCAGCCATTTGCCATCATTGGCTTTCAGGGGTCTTTTTTTACTGGATTTTTGAGCGTATCGGCTTTGGAGGGCTTGGCCTTTTTTATGTGGGTCTTCTTCTGGCCACCTTTTTCTTGTTTATAGCGGCTTCGGCGCGCGCGTCCCGCCTTTCCTGGGCCGTGCTGGCCGGGGTTATTGCCCTGCCGCTCGCCGCGTATCGCCTGGAAATCCGCCCTGAGGGCATCAGCACATTTTTTCTTGCTGTTTATTTTTTCCTCCTCAATGAATATCGCTTAAAACGCCTTGATTCCCGATGGCTTTTTGCGATTCCTGTTCTTCAAATGCTTTGGGTGAATGCGCATATTTTCTTTTTTATCGGTTTTTTTCTGACCGTATGCTTTGCCTGGGATGCGTTTTTAAACGAGGGGGCTTCTGGGCGTTTTAAAGCGCTTTTTTTTGTGGCCCTTGCCACAGCCGCAGCCAGTTTCGTAAATCCTTTTATTTTTTCCGGGGCCACCCTGCCGGTTAATATTTTTCAGTCTTACGGGTACGATCTCGCGGAAAACCAGAATATCTTTTTTATGATCAAGCGTTTTCCCGGGGAGAAGGTTTATTATTATTTTCTGGCGGTTTTGGCTTTAGGCGCGGCAGCCCTTTTTTTTCAATCCCTGGCCCAAAAAAGCTGGCGGAAAATGCTGTTGCCTTTCTTGATGTATCTTTTTTTCAGCCTTGTCGCCATAAACACTGTGCGCGCGATTGCGATGTTCGCTTTTTTCTTTATCCTGTCTTTCGGCGAGAGCGGATACGGGGCGCTCAAGGCATGGGTTCCCGGCCTTAAGGAGAAAGTTTCCTTATGGATTGGGCGGGTTTGTGTTTTTACCGTATGCCTCGGGCTGGTGTGCCCGTATTTTTACCTTTCCCCCTTGAAGAAGTTTTTTACTTTTATTCCGGCCGGGAAGGCCCAACTTAAAGGCAGTTATTTTTATGTCCTTTCGCATCCCGGGATTTGGACCGGGCTTTTACCGGAGGTGAACTCTTCCGCCGAGTTTTGGAAAAAAACAGGGATGAAGGGGCCGTTAGCCCTTTAGTATCAGCAGGCGGCTCTTGTAACGATTGTTCAGTCTGAA
>JADFYI010000021.1:18917-20901 GCA_015233145.1 Candidatus Omnitrophota bacterium | reverse complement strand
ATCGCAATCCGCAGAAGACATGGGCGTTTCGCGGCTTTTTTGAACTTTTCTGGAGGCGAATTCCGCGTTAAACACAAGCGGCGTCAGGCGGTTCTTGAGCTGATGCGCAAGCCCGCCCACCAAAAAGCCGATCGTGGCCATTTTCTCAGACTCCACAAGCTTTTCCTGCGTGCGTTCCAGGTCTTCCACATACAGCGCGTTTTCAATGGCCAAACCCACAGGAAAAGCAAAATTGTTTAAGGCCGCAAGGTCGCGTTCGGAATACACCGCGTTGGTGCGTTTTTCGCCGATCAGAAGAAAGCCAAAAAGCTTTTCATTGCCTTTAATGGGCAGCACAACCTGCGCAGGACAGTTTTTAAAGAATTCTGCCACATCCTTTTCCTCTGAAACACTGCCGCGCCTGAATTCATCAAGGATCAAGGCGTCGCGGGTTTTAAGATACGCCGCAACCGCGCTATCGCCTGCGATTTTGGGGGTAAAATTTTCCGTAGTTCCAAAGGTATCCTTTAAAACGTAATCCTGGCCATCGAGAAAATAGACAGCCGCGGATACGGGCTGAATGGTGCGGCCAATGACCTCTACAATTGCTGAAGAAATGTCACTCACGGTTTTTCGCTGGGTAAAACTTTTTGCGGTTTTCTGGAGGATTTCCTGATATTCACGCTCTTCTGCGAAAATCTTGTCTTCAGCCCGGCGCCGCAAATGAAAATAAAGAAACGGTGCTACCGTAGCCAAAATAATGGCCAAACTCAATGCCAAAGTCTTATGCCCCGTCACATGTAAATAAAATGGCACCCCTAAGGCCAAGGCATAGACACCCAAAAAAAGGCTCGCCGATGTCACTGCAACGCGAATATCCATAAGACGGTACTTAACGATAGCGTAAGCTATAACAAGAATAAAGAGTAACGCGGAAATATAACCGAAAGGATAAATAGGAACCTTATATTTGACTATATAATCTACCAAAGCAGTTATTCCAAAGAGAAAAGCATAGGAAACGAACTTCAATTGCTGTGCTTTTATGGATTGTCCAGCAAGTCGGGCTTGCCTGGCACCATAGAAAGTTTGTAATACACAAGCAGAATATGAAACAATAAACAAAAGCAGGAAAAAAATATAATAATTACCTGCTATAGGGTAATACCCCCAGAAATAACGAGCCACACCCTTGTAAATATGCTCTGTCCAGCCGTAATAAATAGCGAAAGGAATGGTTAAATACAATATTAAAAGAGCCAGCCTCCTTTTTTTATTTAAAAGATTTTGCACGAAATGAAACGCTAAGACAGGAATAAAGGCAATAAAAGAAAAACCCACCCGAGCCCAAAAAAGGGCACTAATATCGTCATTGCAGTTATACATAACTGAATAACCAAAAAGCCACCCGCAAGCACTTAAACAAAAAAAAGAAAAAAACTGATTCGTGCTGGAACGAACATTGTGAAAAATGACAATAATCGCGATTAATAAAATTACAATCATTGAAAGGAAGGGTGGAATGGAAAACGGATTAACTGTCATTTGCACCTTTTTTTCAAGACGGCAGAGCCGGAAGAATCACGCTTTTGCACAGGTTTTGGCTTCTGCCAAAATCGCTTCCGTGGCGGTTGTGCCGATGCGGGTACAGCCCAGGGCTTTAAATTTAAGAAGGTCCTTAAGCGTGCGAATGCCGCCGGCGGCCTTGATCTGAACGCTTGGAGCCGCGTGCTTTCGCATGAGCGCCACATGGTGTTCGGTGGCGCCCTTGTAATTGTAATCGTTGTTTTCAAGCTTCACAAAGCCGTAGCCTGTGGATGTCTTGATAAAAGAAACACCCAGCTCCGAACAGATTTCGCAGAGCTTGATGATTTCTTCATCGCTTAGAAAATCGTTTTCAAAAATAACCTTAAGAAGGGCGTTGTTGCGTTCGCAGGCGCGCATGATGGCACGGATTTCTTCCTTAATGTAATTCCACTCCTTGCTCTTGGCTTTGCCGATATTA
>JADFYI010000021.1:0-18870 GCA_015233145.1 Candidatus Omnitrophota bacterium | reverse complement strand
ACCTTGACCATGGTCATGCTGTTGCCGTGCGGAAAACCCACCACCGCGCACATAGCCACAGGTGAGGCTTTAAGGATTTTTTTCACAAGCGGGATGGCGTAAGGCTTGACGCAAACGGTTTTGACGTCGCATTTATGGGCCAGCTCGCATCCCTTTGCGATGTCAGCATCAGACAGCGCAGGATGAAGGAGCGAGTGGTCGATAAGCTGGGCAATGTCTCTGGATGTCATAGATTAATCTCCTGGGCTCAATAAATTGAGCCCCTACGCTCAAAAAATCCATGCATACCGGGCTCGATAAATCCATGCATACCGGGTTCGATAAGTCCATGCATACCGGGCTCGATAAATCGAGCCCCTACGTTTCATCCTACCTAGACATGTTTTGTTGTCAAATCAAAAAAGCTTTAGTTGGTCGGCGTCGGGATTTTTGCGCCGGGGCTTCCGAGCGGCCAACGCCTCATAACTTTTAAGCGCCTCTTCAATATCAGAAAGAAAAGGCGAGGCATGATTTTTACCCAAACCATTGAAAGGGGCATGCGTGAGCGTGAGCACTCTTTTGGCGCGGGTCATGCCGACATAAAACAATCGGCGCTCTTCCTCGATGTCGGAGGCAAAGCCTTCAAGGGCGAGCGGAATCAGGCCTTCGTTACACCCGATAATGAACACAACCGAAAACTCGAGGCCCTTGGCGGCATGAAGCGTCATTAAAGAAACCTTCTCGACTTTAAACGAAAACGCGTCATCACTTGTTGTGAGAGATATTTTATCGCAGAAATCTGCGACTGAAGAAGAGCTCGATGCCTGCGCCAAAACTTTTTCCCAGTTTTCTTCCAAAAGAGGGTCTTTGGCTTTTAAGGACAACAGCGCAGTATTCAGGTCTGTATTATCAGGAAGGCTGCGCAAAAACACACGGGATTCCAGCGCAAGCGTAGGCGCTTTATCGCCAGACACCTGAAACGGGATGCCGGAACGCACAAGGGCTTCTTTAAGCGCCCCGGATTGGCGGTTTAGGCGGTACAAAACCGCAATATCGCCGAAACTGTATTCACTGCCTTTGTGTGACGAGGCGCGTTTGGTGTCGTGCGAAAACATGCTTGTGCCGCCCACAAGCTTTTCAATTGAGCGCACCACATATTCGGCCTCGGCCTTGACGCTTGCGGCGCCATGCACATTCAGGAATCCCTGTTCGTAAATCCTCGCGGTCAGGGGGCTGAGAGGAATTTTCTCCCGCGCGCTTATGACCTGCGCGCTTGCGGTTAAAAGATTTTCTGACGAACGGTAGTTTTCCGACAAGGACAGTTCCTGGGCCGGCGGAAAATTTTTCGCAAAACTTCCAAAGAAAGACACGTCGCTTCCCCGGAAAGAATAAATGGCCTGGTTGGGGTCGCCAATCACGGTGAGCCCTGCCCCGCCTTGGGCCAGAAGCCTTAAAAGCTCCTCCTGTATGGCATTGATGTCCTGATACTCATCCACCAGAATAAAACGGTAAGCGGCCCGGACATTGCTCAACACTTCCGCATTGTCGCGAAGAAGGATAACGCTATCGCGCAGGATATCATCAAAATCTACAAGCTTGCGCTCGCGCATAAAACGGCTCAGGGCCAGGCTGTCGGCAGTGTCTGGCGCATTCGCGAGGCATGATTTTTTATCAGAAATTTCTTTAAGGGTTTTACGACGTTCGGATTTAGAGCGGCCAGACCAAAGCTCTTTCGACAAGATGAGGATTTCGTCGGGCGAAGCGATATTAAAATCAAGAGGAAACGCGAGTTGATCTTTGTAGCGCCTTAAAAGCGCCAAGGCAAAGGCATGAAAGGTTCCCACTTCAACCGAACGCTCAATATCAACGTCCAGCTCTTTCAAGCGCGTGCGCATTTCTTGCGCGGCTTTATTGGTAAACGTCACGGCCAGGATTTTTTGGTTCGAAAGAAGTTTGGGGATAAGGGTTTTGATGCGGCAGGTCAGCGTATGGGTTTTGCCTGTTCCCGGGCCGGCCGTGATAATCAGGTTTCCTTGATCGAAAACCACGGCCGCGCGCTGGCGTTCATTGAGAGACTGTAAATAGTCCATACGCCTCACTACACCGGGGGGTCATGCACGGCGCCCCTGCTTAAAAAAACGTCAGCTGGCCTTCGATCGTTTTTCGCTCTTCCCCATCGAAAATCTTGATGGTGCCGAACTCGCCGTCGTAGCCGGCCGCAATCGTAACCTTGCCTTCGCGCATGCGGCGCACGCCTTCGGCCACCACGTCCCCGGCCACCGCCTGGATATTTTTTAAAGGCACATCCATGAGAATCTTGATTTCACAGCCCAGGGCCTCAAGCATCTGGCGGTAAACAAGGTCTACCTGCTTACTGGCCTTGCCCACACCTCGCGCCTCGGCAATAATTTCAGCAAGGCCAATGAGATTGTGATACGGCCTCGCATTTTGGGGTTTCTCGCCTTCGGGCCGGTCGGCTAACTCTTCCACGCGCGCCATAACGCCCACAGTCACGGGCTTGCCGCACTCGGGGCACAGGCCTTTGTTCTTCAAGGTTTCTTTGGGATGCAAACGGGTTTGGCAGTCGCGATGGCCGTCGAAATGGTACTTTCCTTCTTCCGGAAAAAATTCAATGGTGCCTGAAAATCCTTTGTCTTTTTTATCAGACAAGGCGCGGAACATGCCGTCATACGAAAACTCGCAATCGAAAATATTGGCTTCTCTCCCCAGCTTTGAGGCAGAATGCGCATCGGAATTCGACACCAGATGAAACCGGTCGAGCTGTTTCAAGCGCCAGTTCATTAAAGGGTCTGACGAAAGCCCTGTTTCAAGGGCGTAAATATGCGGAGTTAAATCTTCGAAGCACTCTTCAATCGAATCAAACCCGCTTTTGGAACCCAGCACCGAAAACCAGGGCGTCCAGATATGGGCCGGAATGAAAAGTGTTTTGGGATCGCACTCCAGGCTTAAATTCAAAAGGTCTTTGGCGTCCATGCCTAAAATGGGACGGCCGTCAGACTTGATATTGCCGATCGCATCCAGTTTCTTTTGCGCGGCTGTGGCTGTGTCAAAACTCGAGAAAATAACCACGTTATGGATTTTACGCACCTTGTCGTTCTTTTTATAAATATTGGAAATTTCCGTGGAAAGGATAAACCGAACGCGCTCGCTGGCCTGGCAGGAAACAGGCACCTGGGCCAACAAGGCCCTCGCGTATTTCTCCTTGAGCTTGAAAAAACCAGGCTCTGCCGGCTCAAGCTTTTCTTTGAGCTCTTTGAGCCATACGGGATGAATGCAGTCGCCGGTCGCCACAACGCCAATCCCTTTAAGCTGGGCCCAGAGCCACAAGTTTTCAGGATTCAGGTCGCTCGAGGTGGCGCGGGAATATTTGGAATGAATATGAAGGTCTGCGATAAATTTCATAAATTACACCACAATGCTCACGAGCTTGTTTTTGACCACAATAAACTTTTTGATCTCTTTGCCGGCCACATGGCGCTGAACGCCTTCGTCAGCGAGAACAATGGGGCGCAGAACCGCTTCATCCGCGTCGCGCGGAACAACAAACTCCCCGCGCACCTTGCCGTTCACCTGGGCCGCAATCCTCACGGTATCGGTCACAAGCGCTGCTTCATCAAATTGAGGCCACGCGATAAACGCCACACTGGCGTCTTTTTTGCCCATCATCTGCCAGAGTTCCTCGGCCACATGCGGAATAAAAGGGGCCAACAAAAGTACGGTTGTTTCAATGGCCTTGTCCAAAAGCGCGGCCTTGCGGGCGTCGCCAGGATTGGGCTGGTATTTGTCGATCGCGTTCATCAAGACCATGATCCCGGAAATCGCGGTGTTGAACTTAAACCCGCCTTCCATGCTTTCGGTCACTCTTTTGATGGCGGCATTGCGCTCAAGCTCAAGCTTTTTATCCTGCTCATCCATGGGGCCCTGGGCCGCGGCGCCGCGCGTATAGCGAAACTCGACCGCGTTCCAGACGCGGTTAACAAACCGCCAGTTGCCCTCGAGGCCGGCCGGGTTCCACTCGAGCTGGTCTTCGGGAGGCGCGGCAAACAAAATAAACATGCGCAGGGTATCAGCCCCGAATTTGCCAATCACCTCATCAGGGTCAACCACGTTGCCTTTAGACTTGGACATGACTTCCCCGTCTTTTAACACCATGCCCTGGGTTAAAAGCCGGTCAAAAGGCTCGGAGGCGCTGATGAGCTTTAAGTCTTTCAAAAACTTTGTGAAAAAGCGGGAATAAAGCAAATGCAAAATAGCGTGTTCAATGCCGCCGATATACTGGTTGACGGGCATCCAGTAGGCGGCCTCTTTCACATCAAAGATTTCTTTACTGTTATGCGCCGAGGTATAACGCAAAAAATACCAGGACGAATCAAAAAACGTGGCCATGGTATCTGTTTCCCGGCGGGCATCTTTGCCGCACTTGGGGCACTTGACGTTCACAAACTCTTTCACTTTCGCAAGCGGGCTTCCGCCTTCGCCGGTAATCGGCGCGTTTTTAGGGAGCTCAACCGGCAGATGATTTTCAGGCACCGGAACAACGCCGCAGGTTTTGCAGTAAATCATGGGGATCGGCGTTCCCCAATAACGCTGACGGGAAATAAGCCAGTCGCGCAAACGCCAGTGGACAGAACCTTTGCCAATCTTTTGAGCTGTCATCCAGTCGGAAATTTTCTTTTTGGCCTCTTCATTGGACGTCCCGTCAAACTGTTTTGAATTGACGAGCACTCCGGCGTCTTCAAAGGCCTTGGCCATGGTGTCGGGGGTGGCGTTGGGGTTGGCCGGGTCTTTAATGACCACGCGCATCAACAGTTTGTGCTGACGCGCGAATTCAAAATCCCTTTGGTCGTGCGTCGGCACTGCCATGATCGCCCCTGTGCCGTATTCCATAAGGACATAGTCGCCAATCCAGACAGGAATCTCTTCCCCATTCACCGGATTAACCGCGTAAGCGCCGGTAAAGACCCCTTCTTTGCGTTCCTCGCCGGACATGCGCAGGCTCTTTGCGGTATTGGCTGCTTTTTCAATAAACGCGAGCACAGATTTCTCGTGGGGAGTGCCTTTGGAAATCTTTTTGACCAAAGGATGTTCCGGCGCCAGCGTCACATAAGTGGCGCCGAAAATCGTATCGGGCCGGGTGGTAAAAACCGTGATCGTGTCGTTGTGGTTCTTGATTTTAAAATAAATGTCACAGCCGTAGCTTTTGCCGATCCAGTTTTCCTGCATGGCAATAACGCGGCTCGGCCAGTTGTTGAGCTTTTTTAAATCCTCGAGGAGCGATTCGCTGTAATGCGTGATTTTTAAATACCACTGGTCCAGGTCTTTTTGAACGACCTCGTTTTTACAGCGCCAGCACTGGCCATTAATGACCTCTTCATTCGCAAGCGTTGTCTCGCACGAGGGGCACCAGTTGACGGAGGAGGATTTCTTGTACGCCAGGCCACGCTCGAACATCTTTAAGAATATCCACTGGTTCCATTTGTAATAGGAAGCGTCGCAGGTGGCCAGTTCCCGGCCCCAATCATAGGAAAAGCCCATGCGCTTGAGCCCCTCACGCATATCGTCGATACATTTGTAGGTCCAGTCCGAGGGGGAAACCCCGCGCTTGATGGCCGCGTTTTCCGCAGGCTGGCCAAAGGCGTCGTAGCCCATGGGGTGAAGCACATTAAAGCCATTCATCATTTTGTAACGCGCAATAACATCCGCAATCGTGTAATTGCGGACATGGCCCATGTGAATCTTTCCCGATGGATAAGGAAACATCTCAAGGACATAATATTTCTGCTTTCCGGCGTCCATAGCAGAGCGAAAAATCTTTTTTTCAGACCAGTATTTCTGCCACTTTTCTTCAACACGCTTGATGTCATTGGATGTGTACGGCATTCTTTAAAACCTTTCTAAAAAAATATTGTCATGACCATTGCGAGAGCAATGAGAGCGGCAACAGCTATCCAGACCCACTGCATGCCCTTGCCGCGCATTTTTCCCATGATCCCCGAGCTTGAACGCTTTAAACTCCCGCCGCAAAAGTGGCACGATAAGGCCTCTTCATCATAAATCGGATTCTTGCATTGGGGGCAAATCATGTCGGGCATATGGGGGATATATTACCATAAAATAGGCTGTGAGCAAGGGCTTGGCGCGACTGTCAGCTGGCTGGCCCCTCGGGATTTTCACCCACCCTCTTTGTCTTTGGAAAGATGCGAATGTTTTCTTAAACAAATCATGAGGACTGATATTGCGGCCGGGGTGACGCCCGAAATGCGATTAGCCTGACCCAGGGTGGCGGGTTTAAAGTGCGTTAGTTTCTGGCGGACTTCATGGGAAATGGAGGAAATGCTCATAAAATCAAACCCGTCGGGAATCTTGATGTTTTCAAGGTGCCGGAACTTTTCAACTTCTTTTTTCTGGCGGTCGATAAACCCCTCATATTTCACATCATATTCAATGTGCCAGCGGACAGACGGCAAAACTCCTGAAAGCTCCCCGGCTACTGAGGGAATTTTGGCAATCATATCAAAGCTTACCCTGGGGCGCTTAAGAACGTCGTATAAGTTAGCGCCCGTAACGCTGGCCGCGGACCCCGCCGATTCCAAAACCGGATTAAGCTCCTTAAGGGGGACGCGCATGGATTTTAATTTCCCGATTCCTCTTTTCACATCCTCATATTTTTGTTCGATCTTTTTGAAATCCTCATCCGCCATGAGCCCGAGGCGCCTGGCGTGATGCGCGAGCCTCAAATCCGTATTGTCTTCCCGCACAATAAGCCGGTACTCCACGCGCGAGGTAAACATGCGGTAAGGCTCATTGGTGCCTTTGGTAATAAGATCATCCATAAGAACTCCGGCGTAGGCCTCGTCACGGCCCAAAATAAAGGGCGGCGCGTTTTTCACTTTAAGCCCTGCGTTAATCCCGGCCATAATCCCCTGCACCGCAGCCTCTTCATAACCGGTAGTGCCGTTCACCTGGCCCGCGAAGAAAAGCCCCTCAATGCGTTTGGATTCAAGTGAGCCTTTTAATTCTTCGGCGAAAATGACGCCGTGCTCAATCGAGTATCCGTAGCGGATAAACTTTACTTGTTCGAGGCCTGGAATCGTGCGGACAAACGCTTCCTGCACATTTTCCGGCAGGCCTGTGGAAATACCGTTTGGATACACGATCGGCGTGTCAAGGCCGTCGGGTTCCAGAAAAACATGGTGCATGGGCCGGTCGGAAAATTTCTTGAGCTTGTCTTCAATTGATGGGCAATACCTGACACCCGTGGCATCAATCTGCCCGGAATACATGGGCGACAGATGAAAATTATCGCGGATGATTTTGTGGGTTTCTTCCGTCGTTGAGGTAAGCCAGCAGGGCACCAGTTTTTGCTCCGGCGGAATGGCTGGCGTGCGGTACGAAAACGGCACAGGCGGCATGTCGGAATCCTGGCGGGCCATGCGGCTGTAATCAATGGTGCGTCCATCGAGGCGCGCCGGGGTTCCGGTTTTAAAATTGCGGATCACAAAACCCAAATTTTGAATAGATTGGGCAAGTTCAACCGACGGCTTTTCGTCAACCCTCCCGCCTGGCGTAATCTTGGGCCCTAAGTGAATGCGGCCATTTAAAAAAGTTCCGGCCGTGACAATGACATGGGGAGATTCGAAAACTGTGCCGTCAACCATGCGAAGGCCCGTGACACGATTGTTTTTGACAAGGATTTCAGCGGCTTCGCCTGCGAAAAACGTAAGGTCGGGCTGACGGCGGATAACATCCTGCATATAGAGCCTATAGCGCTCGCGGTCGGCCTGGCAGCGCGAAGAACGCACCGCAGCCCCCTTGGAGGCATTCAGCTGGCGGAATTGGATTCCGGTGCGGTCAGCAGCCAGGCCCATTTCCCCACCCAGGATGTCAACCTCGCGCACAAGCTGGCCCTTGCCTATCCCGCCGATGGCCGGGTTACAGCTCATAAGCCCGATCGTGTCGAAAGAAAAGTTGACCATGAGGGTTTTTACCCCCATGCGCGCCGGCGCCAACGCAGCCTCAATCCCGGCGTGCCCTGCGCCTATAACGATGCAATCGTACTCTTTCATACCCACCCAACCCTAAAATTTGATAAAAAAACAACAAAACCCACCCGACCGCGCAGGTCCGACCTGCGCGGTCGGGCGAAGCCGGCGAACATTATATTATAAAAAAAGCAATTGGATTAAGAATTTGAAGGCGCGGCGCAGGAATCGCGGATCACAAGCTCAGGGTCAAGGACCTGTTTGATTTTTTCTTCGCGCTTGCCGCTCATCATTTCGTGGAGCGTGCGGACCGCGCGTTCCGCCATTTCAAAAATAGGCTGGCGGATGGTGGTCAGGCCCACAGGGCCGTAAATGGCCTGGGGATTATCGTCGAAGCCGATCACAGAAACATCTTCCGGCACCCGGATGCCCATTTCATACGCCACGGCAATCACTTCCAGGGCCATGTCATCGCTCTGGGCAAAAATCGCGGTGGGCCGGCTCTTGGGATCCATGGAAAAAAAGAATTCCGCGGCCTGCCTGGCGCTCCGGCGGGAATAATCGCCCCTGTAAATATATTCTTTCGGGACATCGATCTTGGCCTCATCGAGCCCCTTCATAAACCCGTCAAACCGGTCAAACCCGGCTTGGGTTTTCAAATTTCCCGTAATGCCCGCGATACGCTTATGCCCCAGCCCGGTCAAATATTCCGCGGCAAGCTTGCCGCCTTTAAGGTTGTTGACCGCGATATAGCTCACATCCAAATCCTGCACCACATTGTTGATGACCATGCACTGCATATTGTCGGCAATCGCGGATTCGACCTGTTTTCTATTTTCAATAATGTCCGCGAAAACAATCCCGCCCAGGTAATTGATGCTCAAAGGCGCGTTGCCATCGGAAATATGGAAAACCATGTCGAGCCGCAAGGATTCGCAGGCATGCCCCACCCCGCGGATAAGCTCAATGGCAAAAAACGAATGAAAAATGCCCGGATAACCCGGCATGATGAGGCCGATCGTATTGTTGGAACCGCTGGCAAGGCGCTGGGCGCTGATATTAGGGCGGTATTTTAAGGCAAGGACAGCTTCTTCGACGCGCGCTACGTTTCTTTTATTGACGGTGGGAACTTTGTTGATAACGCGCGAAACAGTCGTGATGGACACTTTCGCCCGGGAGGCAACATCTTTTATGCTGATTTTTTTTGTGGTCACGTCGTTATTTCACCGTGTCGCCAGGCTTGAAGACCGACGACTTCTGTTTAATGTCTGCGGCCGAAATATCCTGACGAACCTGGATGACCTGGATCGCGCCGATAACGCTGCCGTTACGGTAGACCCTGAAAGAATCTCCGGCCTTAATACCAGCCTTTTCACCCACATCAATGATCACAAAGTTGTTGTCTTCATTGATGCTGACAACGGTCCCTGTTTTCCTGCTGACCTGGGGCGCTGTTGCAGCGGCCTTGGAAGGAGCCGCGCCGCCATTAACAACAATAGGAGGAAGCTCAACCTCTCCTGAAGACGACTGATATCCGCGGGCATCAAAACGGCCGTCAATATCCTTTTTAATCTTCCAGATTTCTTCAATCCTGTTCTGGATAACGCTTTCGGTTTCCACAAGTTTTTTCTCGGTTCCGGCCTTTTCATCAGACAAGCGCGCAATGCTCTTTTCAAGCGCCACCTTGGTGGTGGTGAGCTGTTTGATCTCAGAACGCAGCGCGAGATTTTCCTGGCCCACTTTATCCGCGCGGTCAGCCGTCATCTTCTGATCATTGCGGGCGCGCGCCAGTTCTATAGAAAGGCTGTCTGCCAGATCTTCTCCATATTTGATCTTGCGGCTGATCTCTTCTTTCTCGTTCTTCAGCCGGCCAAGCTCGATTTCATAATCGCTGTTGGCCTTGGTCAATTCCGCGATCTTGATCTGGAACGTGGAAATGTCTTTCTTCACTTTATCTAACTCAAGCTGAAGCGCGGCCTTTTCACGCACAATGCCGGCCCAGTAATCTTCATTGGCCTTGTTTTCGATAACAATCTTGGACCCATTGGCTTTATCCTTATCAGCGCCAGGAGCCCCAGCTTCGCCGCCTTCGGCGCCCTCCGCAGGCTTGTCGCGGTAAACAATCTTTTCCACAATTTTTTCAATCGGATGGGCTTTAAGGTCGGCCAGCTGCTTGGTTAACGCATCGCGGTCTGTGCGGATATTCTGCAGGCGGGAATCAATGTCGTTTTTCTCCAAACGGACTTTATCAAGATCCATGGAGATGGCATCGTATTTTTTCTGGATATCATCGGAACGTTTTTGGGCAGAATCAATTTCGCGGGATTCCTTTTCGATTTCAGCGCGGGCATTGCTAACCTGGGTGCCAAGATCCTGATTTTTCTGCGTCAGATTTTTTACTTTGCCCTGCTCATCATCAAGCTGCCCCTGAAGATAACGATTCTGTTCTTCAACCTTTTGCTTTTTGTAGAGAGTAAAACCGACAACACCGAGACTGAGAAGTAATAACACCAGAAGGACTACGAGGCCTTGCATGATAGTCTTGGACATGAATTCTCCCTTGATTAGTTTCAAACAATTAAGAATATAACAAAGGAAAATGCCCGGCTCAAGGAAAAAAGCATCTTTTTTCAAGAAAATTTTCTTAAGGGATACGCGCGGCTTGAGGATCCTCGTCGGAAATGAAATAACAGCAAAAAGGCAGCTCAAAGGCTGCCTTTCTATATAACAAATTAAAGATTAAATTATTCAAAATGAATATTATCCAGGTAAAAAGTGCAGTGATGGGGATTGTTGTCAACATTGGCCACCCACTCAAAACCTCCGCTGATATAAGACAAATCGTGGCCGCGAAGGTCGATGGAATATTCTTTCCATTCATTGGTCAGTAACACGGGGCCTATAAAAGCCGTGTCCGAGTCAGGAAAATTTTGCCCCTGCCCCATGCCGCCGACACGAAATTCTTCGATACGCTCACCGCCAATTTCTCCTTTAGCCCAGAAAACAAGCCTGGAGGCACCGGTCAGATTGTATCCGCCTTTTCTGCTGCCCCAGTTATCCGGAGGGTTCTGCCAATAAATGCCTGCCCACTTGCGGCCTTCCCGGGAACAGGTCACGTCATAAACAACGCGGGTGCAGGTGCGGCCTTCCTGGGGGTCGTATTGCCAGCCGTCATCCAGGCTGATGCACTCGCCCGTAGGCATGTAACCGGAAGGAGTAAAACGGTTTTTGGTGTTCTTGTCCTGATAGACATAAAACGGCTGGAACGCCTTGGGACTGCCGGGTGAGACCGCAGGCACATTCTTGGCCTGAACCGCAGGGCTTTTCGAAACAGCGCGTTCCCTGGTTTCGTCGGAGCTCTTGGAAGAGCAGCCAACGAAACCAAGGGAGGCGCAAAGACATATTAAGATTAAAAAACGATTCATGAAGTCCTGAAAAAACGATTCTTATTTCTTATCCGGAGCCGGAGCAGGAATCGCGGCAGGTGTTGAGGCCGCTTCGAGCTCAATCAGCTTCTGCTGGGCAGCTTCAGCAGGTTTCCAAAACCAACCCTGCGGATCCCAGCACTGGGAATAACCGAATTCATTGACAACCTTCTGGAATGCCACGGTAGCATCAGCATTTTTTCCAGCCTGACGATAAGCCTCGCCAAGGATGAAATAGGCTGTGCCGACATCGTTAAGGGCCCAGAAAGAGAAAATTTTCTCTTTGGACTCCCAGGCAAATTCTTTCATGCCTGCCTGCATTTCCTTGGCCTTCGCGCCGTAAAGTTCAGTGACTTTGGCCACGTAAGCCTTGACAGCCTCAATATCCTTGGCCGCCAGAGCGCCCCAAGCGCCTTTAACAATAGAGGCCGAAGACATATCGCCGTAATCAAGATTGAGGCCCTTGGAAATCATGTCGAGCCTGTCTTTCGCGGCATCCGCGGGTTTCCAGAAAATTTTCTGTGCCGGATCCCATGTCTGGCCAAAGCTATAGTCAGAAAGAATTTTGCTGAAAGCTTCTTTGGCTTTATCATTCTTGCCAGCCTGACGGTAAGCCTCACCCTGAATGTAAAGGACTGTGGCCACGTCATTTAATGCCCAGAGAGAAAAAATCTTTTGCTGATCGCCAGTGACAGGTTCCTTAAGATTGGCCTGCATTTCCTTGGCCTTGTCAGCATAAAGCTCGATGCACTTGTTGCTGTAAACAACAACTGAATCAAGGTTTTTCTCGCTGAGAGCCTGCCAGGCCTTCCCTGCCAATGTCGAAGATTTGTAATCTCCGAAATTGTAAGCCGCGGCCTGAGACTGCGCAAAAGCAAGCTGAGTGCCGGCCGCTGCAAAAATCAATGCGCAGATGGTTACTACTTTCTTCATCATACTACTACCTCCTGTTGATTTGAATTAACTTAAAGGCGGACTTAAACGCTCGCCACTACAGACATGACATGCCAAAAAGTATGTCACACTTTCCCAAATTTTGCCAACATTTATTGACGAGAGTCTTCCTTACTTCAAACTCTCGGCTCTCCACATTTCCTGATAAGTATAATACGCCTTCCTTAACTGCCTTAAGAAGGGGCTCTGGGAGCCGTCGCCCTGGGACACGATGCCGAACCACTCTTCATAATAATACCCGCCGGGAAACGGGCCGATAACGTCGGCCTTGGTGTCATGCTTCAAGGGCTCGTAATTTTTATACCACTCGTCCAGCCATTCAAACGGAACGCCGCCCACGGCATTGCCTTCGCCGTCTTCATACCCGGCGGAATTTTCCATAATATCAAGCCAGTTGCCCTTATGATACGCGGCTTGAAAGCCTTCAGACTGGTCAGTCGTAAACCCCGCGCCAGCATATGCCGGAGCGCCGTACTCTGTGATAAAGGCCGGGCGTTCAAGGCTATGGCGGACCTCGTTCCAGAAAGAACCAAACCCGTAATCGCCCCTGTAAATATTGGCGCCGAGCACGTCAACCTCGGGCGCGTATTTGGCCATCTTGTCGAGATAAAGGATGTCGCCGTTACACGCGGCCACCGGATGATCGGGGTCAAGCTCCTTGATGCGTTTGGCCACCTGATTAAGAAACTTGTAATACGCCTCAGGTTTTTTATCGGCATTGCTGGCCACGCCGTAATTATTTTCATTGCCTAAAAGCCACAGTAAAATAAAAGGTTCGTCCTTGTAATCCTTCACCATCTTTTCAACGCTCTCCATCATCTTCTTTAAATGCTCGGGGTTTTCATAATCCGTGCCCGTGGCCCAGTCAGCACCGGAACCCAGCGTGTATTTTCCCAGAAAATCGCCCATAATAACCTTGATGCCAAAACGGTTATACAGGTCGCGGAAAACGTCCTTGTCCGGCTCATGCGGCTGATGGTAAAAACGTATGGCATTAACACCCATATCTTTCATCAGCTGAAAATCTCCGACTGTCGGTTCATCAGGGTCCTGGGTATTATTTCCATTCTTATCAACCCAGGCGTCGTAAGGGCCGTCGGCCTTGCCGTTCTTGTTGGTGTCCTGGGTCGTCCAGTTGGCCAAGGTGCCTTTATCCGGAGACTCTCCGATTCTGGACGGCGAATAATTCATGCCCTTGATGATAAACGGCTGGCCGTCCACAAACATGCGCCAGTGGCCGTTTTTATACTGCGCAAAATAAACTTTTTTCCCGCCGAGCCAGCGCACGGGCTTGCCGAGCGAGGCCTCGCGCTTATGCGCGAGGGCCTTTTGTGCCGACGCGCTCAGTGCCCGCTGGGATTCAATAGTTCCTGGATTGGTAACATAAACATCATTTTTGATGTCGTTGTCAAAGCCGTTAAACACCTCCACCTTGCCGCCCTTATAGGCCAGCCCAAACTCCGGATGCATGCGGAGGATATACCTGATTTTGGCAACAGCGGCCTGGGCCGGATACCACGGTGTCTGCCAATAGGTCCACGCGACAGTCTCAGGAAAAAATACCACCAGCGCGTGATACGCCTTGATCGCCTCAAGATACATCCCTGCCTTTTCAAAAATCAGGCCTGTATAAAAAAGTTTAAGCCCCGGAGGTTCCGGCGCCATGGCCCACTTGTACACCGCGGCCTCAAGGTCAGTGGTATTGACAAAATCCCAATGACTGCCCTGCAGGCGGCCTTCCTTATATACCTCTTTATAGCGCGGATCTTTAAGAACATCGCAGGTGTTGGGATAAATGGCCTCCCCCATAGCCTTTGACAAAACAGTCGGGTTCTTCACATGAAACTTGTAATCCCGCGTGCCAATGCCTGTAAAAGTGCCGTACTTGGTATAATCAATAATCTTGTCTGTTCCGGGAGTGGCCAGGTGCGGAAGAGTTACCGGGACATTCTTTTTCATTTCTTCTTTTTTATTAACGCCGTTAATGACATCAATACTGGCCTGGCTTTTCTCCGCCACCGACCAATACGACCCGCGGCTCGGATCCCAGGACTGGGCATAAGGAAACTGCTGGATCGCTTCCTTAAAAAGGGCAACGGCTTCGTCACTTTTTCCCTGATGCATGAGCGCTTCCGCCAAAATAAAATGCGCTGTAGCGACATCGTTCATCACTTTGTAATCTTCAACTTTATCGCGGGGGGGAAATCCTGTGAGGTTGGAATGAAGCGCCATGGCCTTGGGCTCAAATCGCACAAATATGGCATTCACAATGGCGCTGACTTCCTTATAATCGTCTTTTCCCGAGGAAGCCCAGGCAAGCTTCACAAGCTCATCTAATGATTTTTGAGAAAGGTCTTCACGCACAGCCTCGATCGGGACAACAGACGTGACTGTGGCAGGGGCCGGTTTTTCTTCAGCGTAAGCAGACGCATTGAAAAGAATGACAGAAAACAGCATTACCGACGACAAAAAAACCCTTACTGTCACATTCACAGGCATACATTATTCCTTTTTTTAGAAACTATTTTAAACCGACCACAACGCCAGAAGGCTGCCCTTCTCGATATGCTTCTGCAAGACAAGATAGATTATAATAATAGGAACAGCCGTCATTGTCAACCCGGCCATGAGCACCGGGTAATCAACCTGGTAAGACCCATTAAAACGCATCAAGCCTGTCTGCAGGGTCATCAGGTTTTTATTATTCAAAAGAAGGAACGCCAGGATATACTCATTCCACACATTAAGCGCGTTATAAATGACCACGACCGCTATCGCCGGACGGGCCAAAGGCATGGCCACATGCCACCAGATCTGAAGGGAATTGCACCCGTCGATGCGGGCCGCGTCCTCCAAATCCAGGGGCATCCGGTCAAAGCATGTCTTTAAAAGCAGAATCGAAACGGAAAGCCCGACGTTGCTCATGCACAGGATATAGCCCACGGGCTTGTCAACAAGGTTCAGCTTGCTCATCATGACAAAAAGCGGCACAAAGCTCCCGGGGAGCGGAATCATCATCGCGGCCACGAACACATAAAAAAGCGCCTTCCTCCCGGGAAAGCGAAGCCTGGAAAAGGCAAAGGCCGCCAGAGACGCCACAATCACGATCACAAAAACAACGCTCGCGGTATAAATGACGCTGTTAAAAATATAAACCGCAAAATTGGCCTGGGTCCAGGCTGTCGCATAATTCTGCCAGTTGAATTCCGTCGGAAAAACCGACTGGTTCACAAAAATGGTTTCGTTCGACATAAAAGAGCTGCGCAGCATCCAGAAAAGCGGGAAAAGGCATGAGACCGCCACCGTGAAAAGAAAAATATGGATAAGCGCGCCCTTAAGCCCTTTGTTGAAAACATATTTATTGAACTGCATATCTTTTACACCTGTTTGACCCTGTTAGAAAGCTTTTTGAGCGCAAAAGAAACCGCAATCAGCATCGTGCCGAAAATAACAGCCTGGGCACAGGCCAGGCCAAACTGTTTGGACCCGTGCATGGAGCCGAGGATCACGGTCACCGGAACGTCTGTATGGTGCGCGAGGCCGTTTTCTACGAGAGACACGATCAGCACAAAAACCTGCATGGAGCCCAGAATGGTTAAAATAACCACCACCATGATCATGGGCATCATCATCGGGATTGTGACGTTCCAGAACATGCGCCAGCTCGTGGCGCCGTCCACCCTTGCCGCCTCGTAAAGCTGGCGGTCAATGGTCTGAAGGCCGGCCAAAAGTATGATGAATCCCCATCCAAACCCTTTCCAGGAATGAACCACGGCAATACAGGTAAGCGCGGTTTTGGGGTCTGATAACCAGCTGTGAATAAGGTTGGGAAAACCGATCTGGGCCAAAAAGTGGTTTAACAGCCCGACCTGCTGGCCGTTTTGAACGCCGGCGTTTAAAATCCAGTTCCAGAGGATCCCGACCACGACTTCCGAGAGAATCGGCGGAATAAAGAAAACAACGGAATAAAAACGCTTCATGCGGATTTCACGGTCGCACGCCAGCGCCAGCGAAAACGCCAAAGCGTTTTGAAATATCAGGGCAATCAAGGTGATATACCCGGCATGCCAAATGGAATCCCACCAAATGGTATCTGTAGCGAGTTCCTGAAAATTGCGGAGCCCTACAAAATGCATGGGGCCAATGCCGGGCCAGGAATGGAACGATATCCAGATCAGGTTCATGAACGGGAGAATATAAAACACCGTAAAAATCATGAACGCCGGCAGGACAAAAAGAAAATTCTTGAAAGCGTCTTTGCGGATATCAGGGTTCAACAGCATTTATTGTTCAGCCTTTTTTTTCATTTCACGGTCTTTGATCTTCTGCACTTCGCCGGCAACAGCCTCCGGAGTCTTTTCGCCGATGATGATCGACTGGATGCCCTTATCAAACGCCTCGGTCACAAGCGCGTCCTCGTTGACGGGCCAGACACTCGGATGCGTTGTCTGGTCCATGGCTTTGGAGAAATCAGGCAGCACCTTGGGGGTCGCAATCATGGCCGCGCGGTTCGCGGGAAGGTTGTTGGTCTTCTCCGCGATAAACACCTGCTGTTCCTCGGCGGTCAACCACTTAAGGAAGGCCACGGCCTTGGCCCTGTTCGGGGATGCTGCATTGACCACAAAAGATGAGCCCGCGCCTCCCCAGACCTTCATCGGTCGGTCGGGGTTAATGGCTGGTAAAGGCGATATGCCGTAGTCCAGCCGGGGATTCATGCTGCGGTAAATATTGACTGCCCACGACCCGTCAAAAGAAAAAGCGGCCCGCTCCAAGGCAAAGTCCTGCTCTGCGTATTTATTGCCCTTGGTCACAATGCCCTCGATAAAAGCGCCCTTCCTGGCCAGGGTCTGAAAAACAGAAAATACTTTAATCCAGTCAGGGTCCGTATACTTCACTTCCCCGCGAAACGTGGCCATGACCTTGTCTTCGCCCATCATGTTAAACGCATAATTGGAAGCAAAACAATCAATAATCCACATCTCGCCAAAACCCGTAACAAAGGGAGATACCCCGACACGCTTTAACGCGTCGACTGCGGTCAAAAAGTCGCCAAAAGTCTGGGGCGGCTTGAGGAGCCCGGCTTTTTTGAGCAAAGTATTGTTATACACCATCTGGATATTGGTCACATCAATGGGAACCCCGTAAATCCCGGGGGGAACGCCGTCCTTATTACCGACGGGAAAACGGTTGACATCCACGGCCTTGGGGATGAGACTCGATTCCCATGCCGCATGGTCTGCTTCGAGCTCTTCTGTCAGGTCGGCCACCAGCCCGGACTTGATAAAAAGCGCCAAAATGGATTTTTTGTCGAGGATGCCGTAAATATCAGGGAGAACATTGGCCTGCGAGGCTGCGGTGATCTTTTGGGTATATGCATCAGAGGGTGCGAAGAGCTCGAGCTTGACTTTAACGCCGGTTTCCTGTTCGTATTTCTGGGCAAGAGCCTGAAGGGCGTCCTGGCGGTCGGTCATCCAGTGCCAGACTTCGATCTGGTTTGTGGAGGGCCTGGCCGAACACCCTCCTACGGCCAAAAAACAGAAGCAAAGAACCAAAATCGTGGATATCTTCATTCCGTTTCCTTGTTAAAAGGCAGGAAAAAAAATCAAAAAAACAATGTCACGTCACGTTTTTTAGACACCCAAGAGGGCCCTGAGGGTCGTTCTGGCCGTGTCCATAATACCTTTTGATTTAGTGCAGAGCGTGTCATATTCATTGCTGAACACGATATATTGTTTTTCAAATTCTTTATCGCTGACAGTGTCCTTCTTTTTAGGCGCCTTGATCTCCCGCCACAATAAGGAAAGCATCCTTTCCGTCCGCTCGATCTGGTCGATACATGCCCTGTAGCTTCTAAAAGATTTATTGTCAGACAAAGTTCCCAAAAAAGACTGGGCGATATCATATCTCCATTTTGTTTCGTCATTATTCCAGCACCTGATGAGAAAGTTCAGGGTCTGTTCATAAGCAAAATTTCTGTTATTGATGATAAGATCTCTCAAAACAGATGTTTTGATATTAATAAACTCGGATCTTGGCCTGTTTAAAGGCAGCGACCTTATGCTTCGTGAAATCTCGGGGAACCAGTTGGCCAGAAGCGAGTAAGTGCCGTAAGTATCCACAAGGCTTTTGGCGCTGTACTGATCGCCCGTCCGGAAGTCTCCTATGACAATATCTGAAGTCGTTGTTTCAATGAAGCGGCCGAGATTATCATAAAAGGCTACATCTTCGGCCACGAAATCAATATCGCCCGGTATCTGGACAATTCTCTCAGCTTCAGGATAATTATCCAGCACATGCCCCCAGCCCGCAAGCCATGTCTGGCAGGAATCCACAGACCAGGTTTGTATGACCTCAAGGGTCTTGTAGCGCTCATCCTTTAAAAAAGAGACAGCGTCTCCCCGGATGACCGTATCCCTGCATAACATCACAATAGGCTTGGGGTCAATTTCCTTGCACCTCTCAACGGTCCACCAGAAATACCATTCACACTTCTTATTATTCTCATAGCC